>CAZAEI010000009.1:0-41454 GCA_964484305.1 uncultured archaeon | reverse complement strand
ATGGCTGGAGACGTTTATGCCTGATTTTTCCAAATAGTTTTGTCGTCAACTATATTAACTTATCCAAGCCCCTCACATTGCCTGGCCAAGACTGGGACTCCAGGTAATGCAGGGCATTGCCAGAAAATCTCTTTATGCCATACATCACGCTATGTTTACCCAGCAAATAATTAGCCAGCAGGGATATGTCGCCGTCCCTTTCTCCTAATGGAGGAAGCTCTATCATCCCGACTGCCAGTCTGTCATACAAATCCTCCTTGAATTCCCCATTCATTATCGCCTTTTCAATGTCTTTATTGGTTGCGGCGATTGTTTTGACATCGACTTTGATGGGTTTTGCGATATCCCATCCCACCGGACTTATTTCTCTGTATTCTATTGCGGTAAGTATCTTTTCCTGCATCTCTAGAGGTGCGTTTCCTATTTCATCAAGAAAGATTATGCCATTATTTGCAAGCCTGAATCTTCCATTTTTATCCTTGTGTGCTCCGGTGAAAGACCCCATCTTATGACCAAAGAGCTCGCTTTCCAGCAATTTTTGGGATAGCAGCACAGTTTACCTTGACAAAGGGAATATTGTTGCCTTCACCCTTGTATAGTTTATGCAGCCTCCTTGCAACCAGCTCCTTTCCTGTACCCCTCTCTCCTGTTATCAGCACTGGATATTTGACCTTAGAAAGTTTTATTGTTGTCTCATAAACCTCTTTCATGGTTCTTGAGCCACCTATTATTACGTAGTCGCTTGCTATGTCTCCAAAATAGTTCCCTCCCTTGGTCTTCCAGATAGTCTATGAGCTCAATCCCGCAGTCCTCTAGGTAGCGTGCAAGCCCAAATTCTGTGCCATCCCCATTATGGAGGTCTTTCATAACACAGAAGTAACAATAAGCTTTTAATTACTTGGACTTAAGGAACTGCGCAAGCAGGGCCCCGATCTGTATGTCATCTGAGCCCCCCTGATTGAGACGGAATTCTGTCTCTCCAACCCTGTCTATAAGCATGAGCCTGGCCTCCTCGGGAATCTCAAGCTTCAGGACCTGCCTGTGAATCTCCCTGATGATGTCCTCCCCCGAAAGGCCCTGCTCTATCAGCAGGTCATATAGCTTCTTCCTGGCATCAGGGAACCTCCCTGCAAGAGCCAGGTCAAGCATAGCCCTGATATCCACGGGCCTTGCCCTGGCGGCCACGTCATACAGGGTCTTTCTGGTCACCCTGCCCAGGGCCGAGGCCGCCTGGAGGAGGTTGGTGGCCTTTCTGAGGTCCCCCTCAGACACCTCGTATACTGCCTTCAGGGCATCCCCATCAGCCTGCAGTTTCTCGCCCCTGACAACCCTCTGGAGATAGGCCAAGGTGTCCCTCTCCGAGAGGCCCTTGAGCCTGAAAACCGCGCACCGTGACTGGATGGGTTCGATTATCCGGGAGGAATAGTTCGCCGAGAGTATGAAGCGGCACACCCCTGCATACCTCTCTATGGTCCGCCTGAGGGCCTGCTGGGCCTCTGGTGTCAGGGCATCAGACTCGTCAAGGAAGATTATCTTCCAGTCCGCTCCCAGGGGAATCATGCTGGCGAAGTCCTTTATCTGCCCCCTGACCACACCGATGCCCCTGTCGTCCGAGGCGTTCAGCTCCCTGAAGTTCTGCCTCCAGTTCTCCCCATAGAGGTCCCTGGCCAGGGCCAGGGCAATGGTTGTCTTGCCTATGCCTGCCGGGCCTGCAAAGAGCATGTTGGGTATCGAGCCCTTCTTTACCCAGGCCTTGAGCCTTTCAACCACATGCTTCTGGTTAACAACCTCTGAAAGCCTTGCCGGCCTGTACTTCTCTGTCCACACCTCAAGTTTTGCCATATCCCTCCCCTTCTCCCATATATTAAAAACTGGCCATAAATATAAAGACATGATTAAGAGGCCCCTGCTTTTCTGCATGCTCCTGCTCCTGACAGTACCCATGGGAGAGGCAAAGCTCTTTGAGAGCCCCGAGACAGTCAGCTACCTCCATGCCGAGGTAATCAAGGAGGGGAGCATCACCTTGGAGAGCACAGATATTGGGGCAAGGGCCGACAGGCTCGAGGTGAGGCACTCGGCCCCCCAGGAGACCTACAGGCAGTCTTCTGAGATAAAATCAGTCACAGGCCCTGACGGCTACAGCCTCGAGGAGGACGACTTCGGAAACGAGGTGGTAGTCCTCACCTGGAACGACCCTCCCCTTGACCAGAGGATAGACTACAGGCTTGTTTTTGAGGTAAGGGTCTGGGACAGGGACGACCCTGCCGGCGGAACCGGCTTTCCCTTGACATCCATGACAGAGGCCACCCAGGAGATGACAGAGAAGGCCTACGAGCTTACTGGGGGCCTCATGGCCAGGGAGAAGTTCATGAAACTGAGCTCCTATGTATACGACCTGGTGGAATACGACAGGTCCTACCAGAACACCCAGAAGTCTGCGGAATGGGTCTTCGAGAACAGGAAGGCTGTGTGCGACGGGCACGCAAACCTCCTGATATCCATGCTGAGGGCCCTGGGATACAATGCATACTATGTGATAGGATATGCCTACACCGAGGAGAATATCGACCCTGAGCAGCCAAACTACTGGGGCCCCCACGGATGGGTGGAGGTCGAGCACAACGGGAGGGCAGTCTCCCTTGACCCCACCTGGCTGCAGCATCCCGTTGACGCGACGCACATAAAATTCGCGCTGGCCCCTGATTCCAACTACACAGAGTACGTGCAGATAATGGCAAACAAGGTCAGGGTGAACTGGGAGAAGGGGGACTATGTGGTAAGCATGCTGGACAGCGAGGAGGCCCCCCGTATAGAAATAGATGGCAGGCTCCTGCCCGGGAGCCTCGGATCCGGGCAGCACTCCCTGCTGATAATAGATATCCGGAGCAGCATGGATGAGCCCTGTATCCTGACCAGGATAAGGCTTCAGGGATGCACAGAAGACGGGAGGCCGTTCCTCACAATCCTGCCCGGGGAGAGGAGTGCGGGTTTCTGCGAAAACGAGACCCTTTACTGGATCCTGGGGATCCCGGACCTGCAGCCAGGGGTCGAATACGCCTGCGGGGTGAACATCTACGGCGCGGGAAGCAAGGCCAATGCCACACTGAGGGCCACCAGGGGAGCTGACCTGATAGAGACCAGGCTCTCCACAGTAAAGGTCCTGACCCCAAGCCAGTTCTTCCAGGCCAACACCACTGTTGAAAACACAGGCCTGACCGGTTCAGGGCTTGAACTCTTCATGTTCCTCGGGGACATAGTCCAGAGCAAGGGCATCACCCTTGATGCCATGCAGGCCGCTGACTTGGCCTGGACCATGAGGGCCCCCAGGGCACCGGGCGTCTATCCCCTGAAATTCTTCTCATCCTCCGGGGACCTCCTTGAGGAGGAGGTGAGGGTAATCGAAAAGAGGACAGTGGAGATAGCGGGCGTCCCCATACCCGTGAACATGAGCGTCGAGGAATCCCTCTACCTGAACGTCACCCTCAGGGGCCTCGAGGAATCCATGGGAGAGCTCAGGCTCACCATAGGAGGGGAGGACCATGAGAGGGACTTCCTCATAGGCAGGGACGAGGAGAAGACCCTTGCCTTTGTCTACACCCCTGATAAGGAGGGTGTCAAGCACATCACCATAGTTGTCCTCTCTGGCCACGAGGACTACGAGGACGGCCTGACCGCAAGCATTGTAGTCCTCAGGGACAGGGCGTGGTGGGAGCCCCTCTGGGAGGCCGTGAGGGGCCTGCTTGAAGGCCTGTTCGAGCTGCTCGGGATGAACGGCTAACCATTTAATAACCTTAATGGCTTACATGTAATTGCAATCCCTTATATCCCACCCTTCAAGGTGGGATTGCAAGATGTACACCATATAGATAATCAATGCATGCTCATATATATGCCCCACCATTTATGATGGTGTACTTGATTGTGATGACATGACCATAGTCGCGATATCGGGGACCCCTGCCACAGGCAAGACAAGGGTGGCCAGGATTGTGGGAAAAGGGCTCGGCTGGAAGGTTGTAGAGCTCAACCAGTTCGCCCGCGAGCGGGGCCTCTATTCAGGCTATGACGAGGAGAGGAAGGCTGACGTGGTCGACCTCGGGAAGATCCAGAAGGCCCTGAACAACATAGAGATACCCAACATGATAATAGAGTCACACTATGCGCACGAGATGAGGTGCGATATCGTCATAATACTCAGGGCCAACCCCCAGGAGCTCAGGAAGCGGGGGAAGGAGAAGGGGTGGAGCAGCGGGAAAACCGAGGAGAACGTGCTGGCAGAAATCATGGAGGTATGCAAGCAGGACGCCCTGGAATCCGGGAGGAAGGTCTTTGAGGTTGACACCACAGGGAAGACACCGGACAGGGTGGCAGGGGAGCTCGTGAAGATAATAAAGAGGTTTTCAGGCCTGATGGAGAAATCCAAGAGATTTAAAAAATAGGAGAGAATATACCCCGGGGTTTTATACCCCTGCAATTATATAGATGGTAAAGTGTCATGTGGAGGCCCATGTACAGCACAATAATGCTTTTAACCACCATAGCAGCCCTCCTGGCACTTTTAGGGGGCCTCCTGGCAGGGGCTTACGGGGTTGTCCTGGCCCTGATTCTGGCGCTCGTCCTGGGCTTCATCCTCTACATGAAGTCCGAGTCAATCATACTCAACATGTACAGGGCCGAGCCAAGCAGTGACTACAAGCTCCTTGACATGCTAAAGAAGCTCGCCCGCGAGGCCCGGATACCCCTCCCCAGGCTATATGTGGTAAAGACCACACACTTCATGCCCAATACCTTTGCCACCGGCCGGAACCCTGAGCATTCCTCCATAGCAGTGACAGGCTCCCTCCTGAGCCTCAGGGACGACGAGATAGAGGCGGTTCTGGCGCACGAGGTCTCTCACATCAGAAACCGCGACACCCTGGTGAGCATGCTCGCGGCCGCAGCAGGATTTGCAATATCCTATCCAGCGCAGTTGGGCTACTGGTACCTCTTCCTTGAGGGGGGCGAGACGCGCTCGGGCTCCCAGATAACAGGTATGATACTCATGGCTCTGTTCGCGCCCCTGGCAGCCTTCCTCGTGAGGATGGCCATATCCGAATCAAGGGAGTACAGGGCAGACTATGTGGCAGCCCTTCTCACCAAGAGGCCCCGCTCCCTGGCACGCGCCCTTGAGAAGATTCATTACGCAGCCTCCCAGAAGCCCCTGAGGGGCCCCGTTGCAACCGCGCACCTCTGGATGGCAAGCCCCTTCCACAGGGACTGGTTCACTAACCTGTTCTCGACCCACCCCCCTGTCAGGGAGAGGATGAAGAGGCTCCTGGAACTTGAGGGGAGGGGTCTCGAATGAAGAACCTTGTCCAGAGGCTCATAAGCACAGGCGCTGACCTCAGCACCAAGAAGGCCTTGAAGAACACCCTGAACTACCTTGGCATAAAGCCCGAGAACATAGACCATCTCTATATCGAGCTCAAGAACTCCATATACCGGGACACGTTCAGGAGGATACGCCCCGAACACAAGCTGGTCTTCCTCCCCCAGTGCCTCAGGAACTCCAGGACCTGCAAGGCTGTCCTGGGCCCGACCGGGTGGGAGTGCATGAAGTGCAGCGGCCACCGGACATGCAAGGTCTTCAGGATAAAGCAGCGGGCAGAGTCCCTGGGCTACAGGGTATTCATCGTCCCGGGAGGCTCCATGATATTCAAGCTAATCGAGAACCTCAGGCCCAAGGCCGTCCTCGGGGTGTCATGCCTCAAGGAGCTCGTCATGGCGGCAGAGGAGCTCAGAATCCCTGGCCAGGGAATCCCCCTCCTCAGGGACGGCTGCGTGGATACCGACGTCAGCCTAAAGGAGGTCTTTGACGCCCTCTAGAAGTCCCTGAGCAACTCACCCTTCTTCTCATTGAAGATATCTAACTGGCCCCTTATCAGGCACTCAGCATCCCCGTCGTTCATGAATCTAGTCTGCCTGACAAACGATGAGAACCTCCCCATCCATACCGCCCTGAGGACATCGATTGACTCATGCCTCTTCCCGGGGTGCTCATAGCTCTTGAACACATCAAATATCGCATTTACCCAGGTCTCAACTGAAATAATCTGTGCGCTCTTGCCATATATGAAATGCCTGATCTCGTTCTTTGTCTCCTCTGAAAGGATATCAGGCCTCATGGCCCTGTCCCTTCTTCCCATGACCCTGTCGCGGGAATAATTCACGACATCCTTCAGTGTATTCTTCCAAAATCTGCTTGATATCTTATCCCCCACAGAGCCTGATATGACATTGCTTATCTGTGACTTTGTCTCTTCCGAAAGGACATCGGATTCCATCATCCTTTCATAGTCCCTCTGAAATATCCTGAACAGCACATTCCTGTCAACATTGGATTCCTTGATGTGCTTGTCATCAATGAATTTGAACCTCTTTACCTTCTTGACATTCTTCACGCCCCTTATCTTGTCCCTGTTATAGAGCGTGAGATTGAACAGTGTGCTGACAACCTGATTGAACATCGGGACAAGCAGCTTGCTGAAGTCGATATACGTCTCTGTGCTGGTGTGGCTCTTTACCCCGAGGGCAGTCTCAGCTACCCTCATCTTCTCTGCAAGGGCCGTTGTTGTTATGAATATATCTATTCCAAACCCTTCCGGGAATTTGGGGTGACCGAGAAGCTTCTTTACCAGATTTAGGGAAAGCCCGAATTCACCCCCTATCGGTTGCCTTATTTCTATCCCGTAGAGCGATGTCACAAACGGGTACATTATGTGATTCGTTATTATTGCGTCATACTTGTGCCTGTGATAGAACGGAACAGCCAGGTCATAACCCCGCTGAACCGGCTCAAGCAATGCCTTCATCCATTTCGGCTTTATGCTGGTGAGGTCCCCGTCAACCAGGGCAACCATACCGGCCCCTGCCTTATCAGCCAGCCTGAATACTGTTTTTATTCCATTTCCCTTTCCTGGCCCACCATCCTGCCTTGTGAAAAACACCGGGACCCGTGTCTTTGTCTTGCCCACCCTCTCCCCTGTGGAATCGGTGGAGAGGTCAGAAACGATTATGAGACCCTTCCTGTCCGGATAGAACCTGGACAGGCCCTCATCGACCTTCTCTATAACATTCTGTATGGTACCCTCGCAGTTCCTTGTGCAGACCCCGACTGCTATATCGGCCCTGGGAAACTCTCGCTTCATGTAACCCCTATTTTACAGCTATATAATATAGTGCGGTCACCTTTAAATCCTTTAGACAGGGAAAGTTTTATAAATTTCCTGTCCGGCCCAGGATTCTCCTCAGACCCGTGGCATGGGCAGCCCCCACAACAGCAACTATCCTCTCAAACCTCCCCGAGAGGTCCGTGAGCCTCCTTGCCATGTAGGCATCCCGCTCTGCCACCAGGGCCCTGTAAATCCCCGGGAATTCCTTCCTCAGGATTCCCATTACCCCCTCTATCAGCTCCCTTGGGGGGACCCTGTTGAGGTCAAGCCTTACCACCCTCCCACGGCCTGCCCTGGCCATGACGCTGTCCAGGGTGAGACCCCTGAACAGAAAGAAAATCAGCTTGGCCTTCTCCCTCCATGAGACCCCATTCATTCTCTGGAGCGTGAGGCCTATGTCCCTGTCTATGAACTCAACGTGCACGCCCTCCTGCTCCGCAACCCTTACCGACCTTAGCATCTCGGAGCCGGGCATTATGCCGACCTTGCGGCCCAGCCATGACTGCACCCTCTTGAGGACAATGAACATAAGAAACGTCCAGGGTCCCAATTGCCTCAGGGCCTGCCAGTTAGAGGCCTCTCTGCTCTCCATGGCCATGAACCTGTTGATGTCAAGCTCCACTGCAACGCAGTCAGGCCCCTCCTCCCTGATAACCCTCTCAACCATCTTCAGGCTCTCTGCAGCTATGTGCGAGGTGGGGACTATTATAACCTCTGCCATAAGCCTAGTTTGGCCGGAATGCTTTTAAATATCAAAACCGCTCTATAGCACAGTGCCGGGGTGGCGGAACGGCTAATATATGACCTGTTGGTTCGCTGGTCATATATCCGGAGAACGCGCCAGACTTGAGGCCCGGATGTGGCGATTCCCTTCGGGGGATATGAGCGCAGGACATCTGGTGTCCGAAAGGACGTGCAGGTTCAAACCGCAGAGGGCTCCGGACGCTTATGCATATCGTGCCCTCTACCGGTCTACTCCCATGAAACGAATTTCCGGGAAGACCGCGGCGTGGAATTCCTGTCCCCGGCGCTACACCTTTTTACGGAAGCTGCCGTGCCTTCGGCACGTCTCGCCAGCGCAGTGCCTTCGGCACGCGCCACCAACAAAGTTAATGGCATAGCTGTCGATACCGCTTCTTCAAAAACGCGTCCGAAAAACATGAATATGACTGTCTTGGCGCTTTTTACTCGAGAGTAATCCTGTTTATAACGACGGGTTCAAATGGCCTGTCCATGGAATCGGTCTTGACCTTGCCAATCTCACTTACCACATCCATGCCCTTGACAACCCTTCCAAAGATGGCATGCTTGCCGTCAAGCCATGGCGTCGGAGCAAGGGTTATGAAGAACTGGCTGCCTCCTGTATCAGGCCCTGCATTGGCCATGGAGAGTATGCCTGCTACATCATGCTTCAAACCCTCACCAAACTCGTCCTCTATCGTGTATCCAGGGCCGCCTGTTCCGTCTCCCTCGGGGCATCCCCCCTGAATCATGAAGCCATCAATAACCCTGTGAAAGACAAGGCCGTTATAGAATCCCTTCTCCACGAGGCTGATGAAGTTGCCTGCTGTCTTGGGTGCCTTGTCCTCGAACAATTCAACCCTGAATGTTCCGTGGTTCGTATCAAAGGCTGCTATCCTGTTTGCCATACCATCATCTCCTGTCACATCCCCTGTCTTTATACATCCGCTTGCCGAGAGAGCAATCCCCAGAACGAGCGCGAACAGGGCAAGGTTTCTCATAAACCTTATTAAGACTTCTCCTTTATATCTATTATTCACGGGTCTGTGGTCTAGCTGGTTAGGACGCTGCCCTCACACGGCAGAGATCGGCGGTTCGAAATAAGCCTTTTTCAATGGCCCAATCCGGCCTAAAAGGCAGGCACTAAAAGGCTTAAGCCAAAAAGGAGCTTCACTTCGCGGTACATGCCGACCGTCCCTTTGATTAGGGTCGGAAGGGAAAGTACCCGTTCCGTATCGCTTCCAAAGAAATCGGCTTACGAAATTCCGCCCGGACCCATCAAACACGTTTAAATATCCAGAATAAAACAAGAAACCAGGGGCCGGTGGTCTAGTTGGTTAGTATTCTTCCATTGGGGAAGAAAGCCTGAAAAGGACGTCGCCTTGACGTGGCGAAGATCGGCGGTTCGAATGTACCTGCCGTTCCCTCTGGGAACGAGTGTCGAAATTCCGCCCCGGCCCATTACTGCAACACGCTTTCTTACCAAATCAACACTTATATATAATCAAACATCGAATATCCATAGCAGTTGCTGACTAAAAGCGATTGAACAAAGTCAGATATGAAGGAGTACATGCTGACCTAACCAATATAACAATGGTCAGATTGTGAAAGAATACGACGCTCCCGTCGTCTAGCCCGGTCAAGGATCCAGGCCTTTCGGGTTCGGCTCGAAAGATTCGAGTCCCAAGAGCATTCCCCGTTCCTTTTAGGGACGGGGGGGTCAGTTTGGGGCAGTGAGAGCAAGGAAAGCCTGTGACGCGGGTTCAAATGAACCCTTTTGGACAGGTAAACGTCCAAAAGCGTTTGCGGAAAGAACGCTGCCGCGAAAACGGTTGGTTCAGGAAATCCCGCCGGGAGCATTAACTTGCAGGTAAAGTCCTGTAAGTTGCTCCACAGCTTGCAGAAGCAGTAGCTCTCGTAAGCTGTGATGCGGGGGTTCCCAAGCGGTCAAAGGGGCTAGGTTCAGGGCCTAGTGGCTTAGTGCCTTCCCGGCGAAAGCCGGCTTGGTGAGATGCCTTCGTCGGTTCGAAGTGCCTGCCGTTCCCGAAGGGGACGGGCCTCGAAATTCCGGCCCCCCGCATCTATTTATATTAATTAAGCTTGACTACAGAACATTATACGGTAAAGTCTGCATGAGGGGGTACCCAAGTGGTCAATAAGCCTTTTTCAAGAAAAAGGCTTAAGCCAAAAAGGAGGCTGTTCGCCTTCGGCTCACTATGCCTTCCAAAGGAAGAGAGGCTTGACCAGAGGGGCAGGGCTTAGGACCCTGTGGCTTAGTACCTTCCCGGCGAAAGCCGGCTTGGTGAGATGCCTTCGTCGGTTCGAATGCACTGCTGGAGCATACCCCAAAGGGCACAAAGGCGCATCCAGCAGAACTGAACATCCGGCCCCCCTCACTAACACAGCATGAAATTCATGAAAGGGAGAGTTGGTTAAATGAGAGCGCACATCGCAACCGGAATCCTGGGAAGCTTTGCCTTTGACACTTCAGGCAAGCCCATAGAGCACAGGCTCTTCCCAAAGAGGCCCGATGTCATAGCAGGCAAACTCAGAAAGTCCAGGGCAGGCGGGATTCTCCCGGAAGAGCTCGAGATAATAAGGGAGCTCTCAAAGAAGGGCTACAAGGAGATTGTGTGGAACAAGGACAAGCAGGTCAGGGGAATGATATGCATCCACAAGAAGGACAATGTGGGGGAGGAGACCATGCAGGGCTCCTACCGCAAGCTGGCCCTTGACCTGAGGTGGGTGTCCTCCCAGGCCGAGCTCAATGAAATCCTTTCCAAGGTCAACATCGAGCTCACCAAGACAGAGCTCAGAAGGGAGAAGCGCGACCAGATAATCATGCGCGTGGTATCCGTCCTGGACGAGCTCGAGAAGGAACTCAATGTCTTTTCCGAGAAGCTCAGGGAGTGGTACGGCCTCCACTTCCCTGAGGCCAGCTCAATGATACCGAGCCATGAGAGGTATGCAGAGCTCGTGGCCAGGAACGGAAGAAGGGAATCCCTTGATGACAGTGGCCTTGCAAAGCTGGCAGGGAAATCCTCCGGCATGGACTTCTCTGATTACGACATAAGGGAGCTCCAGGCCTTCTCCAAGGCCATCCTGGGCCTCTACGAAACCAGGAAGCGGCTCACCAGATACCTTGAGGACATGACCAGGGCCACCCTTCCCAACACCTCTGCCGTGGCCGGCCCTGTCCTGACAGCCAGGCTCCTTGTCCTGTCAGGCGGGATCGAGAAGCTCTCCAAGCTCCCCTCCAGCACCATACAGCTCCTGGGTGCTGAGAAGGCTCTGTTCAGGCACCTCCGGGGGGAGGGAAAGGCCCCGAAATACGGCGTGCTCTTCGGCCACCCCCTGATACAGTCCGCGCCCAGGGAGCTCAGGGGCAAGATGGCCAGGCTGGTAGCAGCCAAGCTCAGCCTCGCGGCCAGGACGGACAACTTCTCTGACAGGGACGATGGAGAAAAAATGAGAAGGGGCCTGGAGGAGCAGGCTCGGAAGATCCTCCCAAAACACTAACCACCTAAAGCCTCAAATCAAAAAACAGCACCAATCCCCTCTATGATTAAATAATATAAACCGGCCCAACCAATAACGATATATGAGAAGAAGAACCCATTCCTTGCTGATTCTGACACTCTCAATACTCATGTTGCCAGGGATTGCATCAGCAACCGACTGCACTGTAGGTTCCTGCTCGGGTGACAGCTATATTATGGATCTGAGCGCCGATACCAACGCCCATGGATCCCTGAAAGGTCAAGGCACTGACTGTCGGCGGCTCTGCTGTGATGATATAGCCGATACCGGTAGCAACGAGGTAGTGATACTACAGCTTTCGGGAACAAGCAATGCCCATGCCTGCACTACCGTATCAGGCGGAGATTGCGATACTCCCTATGGATACGAGGTTAAGGTCTATACAGACGATGCAAGCGAAACAGGCCTTACTTGCAGATATGCTAGTTCAGGTGACTGCACCGTAGACGAAATCTGCGTAGTGGCCTTGTCTGGCCAGACCAACGCCCACCTAGCCAAATGCGGCACTTCTGGCTATCACCCAATCTGCTGTGAAGTCACCACTGACACAGAGAATCCAACAATCACTGATAATTATACCTACGGCGGTACATGGGTGAATGGTGAGCATACCATAGCAATAACAGCTACTGACACTGGGAGTGGTGTAGATAGAATCCAGTCCTGTTGGGGAGCAGGTTGTACCCCAACTGACTGTTCACCGATTCAGGGACAGGGAACAGAAGAAGCAACCTATACAGTCACAATCCAAGCATCAGAAACCAAGGATGATATTACCTTCCGATACAGGGCCATTGACACTGTGGGTAATCCATCAGATATAGGGGGAATAGCGAGCGTCAGGATTGACAATACATATCCTGTTACAATATGCCCTGAATGTCCTTCAGAGGATCAAGTGGTAGGAACATTCATCGATGTGGACCTAACCATCCTGGATGAGCATTCAGGCATTCAGGACACATATTGGTGTTATTACAAGAGTCCAGATACTGACTGCCTCAGCGGCTTTCAGCTCTATTCAGATACAGTGAGCCTAGGCAGTGACTGCATCGACCATAGTTGCAGCTATAGCATCAAATACTATTCTGTTGATATGGTAGGAAACCAAGAGGCACCACCCGAAGAAAACAAAAACATGATATACGATGATAGCTTTCCCTCATGTGAATTCAATGATGGCCTGCCTGTTCAAACAAATAGCCAAACAGTACATCTAGAGTGGGATGCAAACGACCCCATAACAGGCAGCCTATTCAAGAAATACGAGATATCAGCCAGTAAGAGTACAGATGGTGGTCAATCCTATACTGTTCCTGAGGGAGAGACTGTGGAGATTACCACAGAGGACATGAAAACCCATGATTTCACGGTGTCAGAAGATGGTCATTACCGGTTCAGCTGTACAGTGACCTACCAAAGAGATATTTATGAACCTAGTTCCCTCGTCACAGGATATGACCTGTACGCAGTTTTGGTTGACACGCAGGTTCCGACAGTGCATATTACCAGTCCGGATAGCGAATACGTAAATCAGGAGGAATTCACTATATCATGGACAGGAAGCGATGGCGATGGTTCTGGCATAGACCACTATAATCTAAGCGTGAACGGTACCGTTAAAGATGATAACATACCTGAAGACCAGACGAGTTATCAATACACTGGGGGCCAGAGCGGCCAGAGCTATGAAATAGAGATAACAGCCTATGATATGGTAGGCAACCCGAGTCTGCCTGACATAGCAGCAGTCACAATGGACACCGAGCCGCCTGCCTGCTCGATGGCTTCCCTTGAGAAATACACAACCACAACCACATTTGACCTGGCATGGTCAAGCACCGACCAGGATGCGGAAAGCTATGAAATCTGCCTCAGGGAAGAGGCCTCGGATTGCACGAATATCCTATCAGACTGGAAAGACCTCATTGTTACATCCAAGGAATTCATAGGGGCCCATGGGAACACCTACTACTTCCGCTGCAGGGCAACGGACAGGGCCGGCAACACCGGGGAATGGTCCCCTCCAGAGAACACCACAATCGATGCCAAGGCACCCGTCCTGGCTGGAGGCATCCCTGATTATCCCAGCACAATGATATCAAGTGATTACGATGACATGGAAATAAACTCCACAGTGACAGACGGTTTCGGCATAAAGAACGTCTCGCTTGTGATAAGCGGGACTGAAATAAGCCCGAAGGAGAAGACAGGCACAACAGGAGACACCCAGTGGACGCTCAGATGGGAGATTCCCTATGATACTTATGCAGCGGAAACAGAATTCTCCATAATCCTGAGCGATGTCAATGGCAATGCAGACACTCAGGACTTTACCTACCTGGTATACCAGTGCAATCCGGGAGAGTACAGGGAATGCGACCCAGAAGATCCTGCCACCGAGGAACCCTACACTCAGGGTGTCTGCAGTCACACGGGCAACAGAACATGCGGTTCTGACGGCATGTGGAGCAGTAACTGCACAGGCGGAACATTCCCAACCGATGAGACATGCAACGGCCTGGACGACGACTGCGACGGTGAGGTGGACGACGGCCTGGAAAGCCAGCCGTGCGGCCCCCTTGACAAGGTTACAACCGGCAAGTCAATCTGCAGGCTCGGCGCCAAGAACTGCGTGAATGGCACCTGGAGCGCATGCGAGGATGCCCGGTACCCGGAAAACAAGGAAATCTGCAATAACGGATGGGACGACGACTGCGACGGCGTCGAGGACAACGGATGCGATTGCGATAAAGAGGGAGAGACCCACCCCTGCGGCGAGTCCAATGTGGGCATATGCAAGCTCGGCTCCCAGATATGCGAGAGCGGACACCTGAGTTCCTGCCAGAATGCAGTATACCCCGAGACCGAGATATGCAGCGATAGCTTCGACAACGACTGCGACGGCTACACGAACTGCGATGACTCTGACTGCTATGGAAGCCCGGTCTGCGAGGGGGCCGGGCCAGAACCCGAAGAGTTCCCCTGGTGGCTGCTCTCTGTCATAGGGGTGATAATCCTTGTTGTGCTGGCTGTTCTCCTTCTCCACTTGAAGAGGCATGGAGAGGAGCTCACCTGGGAAACCGTGAAAAAGAAGTGGTCATACTAGCACCTTCCTTCTGACCTAACTTATCTGCTGATGTCCAGGTGACACCAGATTGGGCTGTTCGAAAGGCCGGGCAAGATCAGGTCCTGCTAGCCCCTGTACCTGAGGATCCCTACTATACCCCCCAGTTCCCTGATCTGCTCCCCCATCCCGATATTCGAGGAGACAATCTCAACCGTGGTGGACATATTCTCTGCAGTCCCTACAAGCTCTTCTGTGAGTTCCTTCTCACCCATGACCTCCATCCTTGAATTGCATTCAGGGCACCTCTGCTCCCCGAGCTGCTTCCTGTTCAGGACCTTGGCGGTCTTGAAGCCGCACCTGCATTCAAGCTCTGCCCTGACCCAGTCAAAATCCTCTGATAGTATGAGAATCTCCAGGTTGCCTGACTCCAGGGCCTCCGCAACCTCCTTAAAACCATAGACCGCCAGGCCGGAGTCCTTGCCGAACTCGTTAAAGAACCTCTCAAGGACCTTTCGCTCCCTTATTATGGAGGTCTCTGATATCAGGTCTTCACCCCTCTCCACAGTCTCCCTCAGACCATAATCACCCGTATAGGACGTGTTGACTATGCCCAGAACCTTCTTCTTAATCTCATAGTTGAGGAAGCCCCCCTCTGCGAACTGCTCCTTTATGGGGCCCGGCCCTGCTATGATGACCCCCTGCAAATCCCTGTACTCCCTGAACTTGGATGAGGCCACCTCACCTACCTTCTTCATGAAGTCATTCAGCAGACCCTCCCTCACCCTTGCGAACCTGGCCTGGCTCCAGCCACCCGCTTTCGTCTTTCCAGGAACAAGGGAGTCCATGTCCTTGAGCTTCTCAATCTTCTTGCCCTTAACGATGCCTATTGTCGCATCGGACTTGTCCAGGACTATCAGGCCGTATATCTCCCTCTCTCTTACCATCTCCTTGAGCGGGTCGAGGATGAAGTTCTGGCCGCACCAGTAGAGCCTGCTCCTTATGGGCTCGGGCGGCTCCACTGCCCAGACCTCGAGGTCAGCCACCCCCTCCCTGTCAGAGACATTGCCGCAGAATATGGCCACCCCGTTCTCCGGCGTCTTCCTGTAGAGCTTGAGGTGCTGCAGAATCTTCTCCAGGGCCCCGACAACATTCTTCCTGACCTGCTTGCTCTTTATGTTCTGGGCAGTGCCCTGCTCTGACCTTATCTGCTCGACCACATTGTTGAGGTTGAATCCTGCAGGTACGTAAACCGTGACAAGCTCGGTGTGCCTGCCACGTATCTTCCCGAGCTCCTCTATCAGGGCCCTGAGATGGCTTTCCTTGTCCTTCATATCCCCTTCCTGTCTTAGCAGCTTTACACTCACTATAGTTCTGACTCTTATCAGTTTAGAATGATGCTTATAAATCCTGCTAGGCAACCGAGAGACCCGAATCCTCAATGCTGTACTCGATCCAGTCATGGGAGCAGGATGAGCCCCTCATCTTGCTTATCCTCATGTACCTTTTGGGGCCTTCCATCTTCATCTCAATCACGCCATCAGCCAGGTAGCTGAGCGTGTTTACTATCTCATCATCATGCACGCCCTCCTCGAGAATAAGCACCTGGGTGGATCTCGCCTGCTTGCACTTGGCTATGAGTATGGGTATGAACCTCACCACCAGGTCAGACGGTATATAGAGGAGGAGGGTGGATACCGAGTCAAACACGCTTCTCTTCTCCTTCTCGGTCATGTCCTTGAGCATATCCGAGAGCATGACATTGAGGCTGTTGATGTCAAGCCCGCCCTGAAGAACCCTTTTCCATACCTCGTTCTTGCCCCCGCCCACCTTCCAAGAATAGGCGTCCAGGAATATCATGTTTTTGTTGCTTATGTGCTGCTCGATTCCATTGAACCTCTTCATGTTCTTCAATATGTCATCCGGGGCCGTGTCGAGGGTTATGTATATGCCCGGCTGGGAGGACTTGAGCCCCTTGGCCATGAACTGCTGGCACAGCGTGGATTTCCCTGTCCCGGGCGAACCCCTCAGAAGTATGGTGGAGTTCTCCGGGAATCCCCCTGTAAGAATCTTGTCAAGCTTTTCTATACCAGTGGCGCTCTTCATGAAATCCCCTGTATGATTATTGTCACGCATGTAATTTAAATGGTTTCCCTGCCAGCCGTTCAGGCATAAGATTAAAAGCATCACAGATATTGATTACTCATGGAAGGCGTGCTTACAGACGATATAATGAAACAGTGGGGGCCACATCCCAACAGGCATTCAGACGTTCTGATTTACTCCCTGGGGAGCCTTGACGAGGGCCATGGCCCCGCCCTGTCCAGGCGGAACGATGACCTTACTGCCGTCAGGACAGCCAGCCAGGCATCCGAGCGAACAGGCCTTCCGTACAGGGCCACCTACCATTCTCCTCTGACAGGGTGGGCGAAATCGCAAGGGACTGGTGCCCTGCCTGGCAGGAACCCGAAGAGGCAACACAGGGCATCACAGATTATATCAAGAGGGATATCTCCAGGTGGCCAGGGAAGGCCTCCCATGCCGTCATAATCAGCGGCCACGGGGGAAACAACTTCCTCAAGGACCAGGAGGGCCGGCTGTCAGACTCCATCGGTGTGCCAACGCTCTACATCATCCCATTTGACGGGGTGACAGCCACACTCAAGGGCTACGGGGAGATTGATGTGGGCCACGCCGACCACGGCGAGCATTCAGTGGCCGCTTACATGAACCTCCTCAACAGGGAAAGCCTCGATATGATTAACGGGGTGGCTGCAGAGAATCCCAAAGGGGCCCTGGAGAACTGGAAGCCACTCTCCGGTCTCGGCTGGTATATCCTCTTCGGCGGGCCCCGATACGAGCCCCTCAGGAATCCGGACTACGGCCTGGTTCAGCAGGCAGAGAGATTCATGAAAGAGAAGAGAATCATCGCGGACCCTGAGGTCGGCAGGGAACTCTACGAGAAGAACCTCGACAAGGCCCTGAAGCAGATTCTGGATTTCACTCGGTGAGTACTTCTCCCAGCATGGGGACCAGTTTCTCCATGGGAAGCCCTACTATATTCGTCCAGGAGCCCTCAATACTCTCGAACAGTCTTGTGTGGAACCTGGGCGTGTAGGCCCCTGCCCCCTCCATGGGCTCCCCGGTCTCCACATAGGCCTTTATCTCCTCATCACTCATCTCCCTGCACAGGCCCCTTGTAACCTCATGCCCCTCCAGAACCTTCCCTGTCCTTGTATTGATTATGCACAGTGCAGTTATCTGTTCGTGCTCCCTCCCGGAATAGCCCTTCAGAATCCTGATGGCATCCCCCTTGTCCCTGGCCTTCCCTATAACCCTTCCCTCAAAGGAGACCAGGGTGTCCGCACCAATGACTACGGCATCACCCCCAGCCCTCCTGGCCACGTCCTCGGCCTTGAGCCTGGCCAGCCTCCTTGTAAGCCTCACCGGGTCCGACTCCTCCACGGAGCTCTCGTCCACCCGGCTGGGAATGACCTCGAACTCCAGGCCGAGCATCTCCAGAAATAGCTTCCTCCTCGGGGATTTCGAGGCAAGAACCACTCTCATTCCGGTCCCCTCTTCTTGCTGATAAAATACCCAATAGCTTCATCCAGAACCGAGCTGTCCTTTACAGGCCCGGGCTTCTCCAGGAAACCTTTAACCCACCCGGCAGCCTCCTCAACGCTGTCAACCACTGCATCGGAAATGCTGAAAAGGAATGGATGCTGCCAGTCCTCTATCTCCTGCCCGAAATGCTCAAGCAAATCCCTCCTGTAGTGACCATTCTTAGGGGCTATCGCAACCACGGGCTTTCCCCATATCTTGGCAGCAAGCATCTCTGCTCCCACACCTATTCCCCTCTTCTCTCTCCCGTCCACAATGATTATGTCAGCCTCCTTAACGTCCTGCAGGTCCAGGCCGAATGCTGCAAACGGGTCTGCCCCCTCGGGATTCCCCTGCGGGTCAAGAAACTTCACACCCCCTTCCAGCACACTCCTTATCGTTTCCCTGTCCTCTTCACTCCAGCACACCTTCCTGTCATTATCATCCTTCTTTATCCCTCCCGAAAGGTATATCTTCACGGTCATGACCTCACCCCCACCTTCTTGAAGTATCTCCCTGCAATCACTGCCATCTCATCGAGCTCCTCCGGGGAAAACGTGCTTTCCTTCCGGAAGGCCCTGTCCAGGGTAACCCCGGGCCTGAACCCCTGTATAAAGAACCCCTCAGCACCCTTCAGCCACTGGCCTATCTTTTCCATGTCCCCCCTGCCGAACAGCCTCGGCAGGACCGTGGTCCTGAATTCATATTCCACCCCGGAGTTCATTATGATATCCACGCTCCTCTGGATGTCCTCCTTCCTGACCTTTGCCCTGGTCACCTCCTCATACCTGTCCAGGGGGGCCTTGATGTCCATGGAGATGTAGTCCACCAGGCCATCCTTCACGAGCTGCTCAATCATGCCCGGGTTGCTCCCATTGGTATCGAGCTTGACCAGGAATCCCTCCTTCTTGACCCTCCCTATGAAATCCGGCAGGTCCTTGTGCAGGGAGGGCTCTCCGCCTGTTATACAGAGCCCGTCCAGCCACTTCTTCCTGGTCTTTAGGAAATCAAGGACCTCTTCCTCAGATATGTCAGGAAGGCTCCCGGGCTTCTTTATGAGATCCGGGTTGTGGCAGTAAGGGCAACGGAAGTTGCAGTCAGCCAGAAAGACAATGGCACAGGTCTTCCCGGGATAGTCAATCGCCGAGAGCTTCTGAACACCCTTTATCGGAACAGTCATGGATACCATCTCTTATAGCACAACAAGAAAACAATCACCACCAAATAATCCAATAGTATGTTGTTTTTAGTGAAGATTGTTTTCTTGGAACACTTTAACTACTACATCTACCAATTACACGAGGGAGGCTCCTCGGGAACCTCAAGCCATCTCCTGAAGGAATAGATAGAAATCAGTGGGCCTTCTTGGAGATCTTCCCGAAGTCAGACCCCAAGGCCTTTTCCTGGGAGAATGTCTTCCTCTCCTTGAACTCCTCCTTCTTCCCGTCGTTCCACCTGGCCACCGGCCTGAAGTATCCGACCACCCGGGAGAAGACCTCTACCTTTTCATTACATTTTGCCATATATCTCACCCCACTACTTCAACATCCGTCCTTCACCCTTCGGGCACAAGCGGACGGCATGTGCTCCTTCAACACCCGGCACCTCGTGCCGGCAAGCACTCCTTCACAATCCGTCCTTCGGACGGCATATATACCCTTATACACATCAGCCTATTTCCCTCCGTTCACTTCCACAGGGCATCTCTCATGTTTGCCCTTTATTAAACCATGAACCGGGCATATGCTGAATGTGGGGGTAATCGAAAAGTACGGAAGCCTGGTGTTGCAGGCAATCTTCTTTACTAGGGTCATGGCCGAGCTCCAGTCTGACAGGCTCTCTCCCAGGAAGGTGTGGAATATCGTCCCCCCTGTATAGAGCGGCTGGATGTCGTTCTGGTGCTCCAGGGCCATCACGAGGTCATCTGTGTAGCCCACCGGAAGCTGCGTGGAATTCGTCAGGTAGGGCTTTTCCTTCCCTGCTGTGATTATCTTCCTGCCATAGAGCTTCTTGTCCTCCCTGGCCAGCCTGTAGGACGCCCCCTCGGCAGGCGTGGCCTCGAGGTTGTAGAGGCTCCCTGTTTCAACCTGGAACTCCCTGAGCCTCTCCCTCATGTAATTCATGGTCTTGATTGCCAGGGCCTTCCCGTTCGGGCTGGCTATGTCCTCCCCGAGAAGGTTCAGGCAGGCCTCATTGAACCCCACAAGGCCTATGGTGGAGAAGTGGTTCCTGAAGGTCCCGAGGTAGACCTTGGTAAAGGGCATGAGGCTGTTCTTGAGGTTCCTCTCAACCACCTTCCTCTTGATTTCCAGGGAATCCCTTCCCAGCCTCATGTAGTGGCCGACCTTCTCCAGGAACTCGTCCTCGTTCCTGGCCTCGTAGCCGAGCCTGTTCATGTTGAGCGTATATACCCCGATAGACCCAGTGTTGTGTGTGAAAAACATGCCATCCCCAGCCACGAAATTCTCGTGTCCCGGAACAGATAAATCATAGACGTTCTCTTTCCCGGAATAAACAATATCCGAGACATCTACCCTTTCGTAATTTTCCATAAATCTCAAAACCGTATTGAAATATCCATTCATGAGACTGTTTCTCTTTAATATCTCAAATCCCCTAAGAACCGTTCCTTCTCTTGGTATATAATGCAGATTATAAAATGACTGTGGCAGACCCAGATTAATGGCTTCTTTTGTCGATGTTTTTTTCTTCAGATTAGCAACACCGCTTTTGAATATTCCCATCAGGTGTCTTATATCCCTACCATATATCTTCTCTATAGAAACAACATCACTGCTGTAATTGGAAATTCTGATTGTATATGACCTCTTTCTTCTGATTCTTTTCTGTTCTTTTAAGCTAACCCTCGAGTGAATCCTTTTCAGCAGCAGCATCAGGCCCACTGCCATCTTTTTGCTCACGGTTGTTAATCCTATACAGTCTTCTGAGCGATACCCATCCCCCAAATAGTAACCATCTATAATACCCTTTATGGTATCCACATTAGAATTGAATGCGTATTCAGGTATAGCCTTTGTATCGCTGTGTCCCTTCAGGCCTAATCCAAGTTCCAGATATTTTGAGACAAACGGAGAATTGAATGTCACAATGCCTACCTTATTTTTACGAGGCTCGTATAAAACGGGATTGTCTTTAAAAACCCCTTTGGCCTTGTCAGCGCACAGCTTCAATAAATTACTGTCACTGTTGCACATCAGACACGCTTCATGAGAGCTTCCCTCTGCTAAAAACAGGCCTATGAGGAGGCCCATGTCATAATCGAGATCGGCAATTAAGGGCAATCTGTACTTTAATTTGCCGATGAGCATGTCCTTTAAATCAGAATCCTTTATAACACCATTCTTATAAAAAACCTTGAACAGATTGAACGGGATTGTCGGCCTGCCGAAATTGCTGTTCTTCCAGTTGGATTTCATGTCTGTAAAGCATTTCTTGTAATTCTTTCTTATATAGTCCTTTGCTTCCTTTGTGGACATCAGTTTGCTGAAGATATTATCATTCAGCAATACCATGGCCCTTCTGTCTTTATACCCGTTTTCTACAAGATTTCTTGCAATATCCAATTCATGCAAGGATCCTATCTTAGGCAGTTTTGGAGCCAGGAAATATCTCGTTTTCTTTATATCATCCATATTTACGCTTATTACATCCCCACCATCAGAGACATCAAACATGCAGTGGTCAGGGGTTATCTTCATGCTTCCCTGGTTTGTCTCAAGAGTGAATATGTCCCTTTCCCCATGATTAACACAATCAGAGACATTCGCCTCCTTTATCTCTGAGGTTAAGGGATCGAACGAGATGGTTTTGAAATCTTTCAAGCCTTCACTATATATCTCTTCTATGGGTTTAAACTTCCATGCACCATTAACATTCAAAAACACTGGGGTATCGCCTGTGATAGAACTGTCCCCGGGCCCCCACATGCTCCCGGGCCTGTTCATGAGCTCGTTCTGGTTGATATTGAGCCTGCAGCACATTGCCCTAATCGAGCTCGGGTCCAGATCCGAACCCACATAATTCTGGAAATAGGGCGCCCCGTACTTGGCCGTCATCTCAAAAAGCAGCCTTGCATTGTCAGTGTCCCACTCAAAATCCCTGGTCACATTGTATGTGGGAATGGGGAACGAGAATATCCTTCCGTGGGCATCCCCACCACTCAGGACCTCAATGAAGGCCCTGTTCACCATGTCAGCCTCTTCCTTGAGTTCCTCATATGTATGGGATTGCTCCTTGCCCCCGACAATGGCATGGTCTCCCTTCATATCCTCAGGAACCTCCCAGTCAAACGTAAGGTTAGAGAATGGGAACTGCGATCCCCATCTGGAGGGGATGTTCAAACTGAACACAAGCTGCTGCATGTTCTGCTTGACCTCTCTGTAGTTGAGCCCGTCAGCCCTCACAAAGGGGGCAAGCAGCGTATCCACAGAGGAATTATGCATTGCAAACAGGCCTACTCCGCCAACAAAGGATTCTGTGCCCTCAACACTAAGGTCATATTCATATTCTGACTCAAAGTCCGGCGTCGTGTTTTCAAAAACCACTGCCGATTCAAAGCTGCCATGCCTCTCTATCCTGCTTGTAGCCTTTGTGTTCATGACAAGGTCATAGATTGTAAGCCTTCCTCCCCAGTTTTCCTCGAAGTTCTTCACATGCCTCATCTTAATGGAGGTTCTCCAATCAAGGTTCATGGCCAGGAGGTTCAGAGCTGTTATTAACCTGTTTGATGTGCTCGTATATACCCAGCCCCTGTCCGTCTTTGTTCCATCACCCTTTACTATCTCCTCCAAGAAGGCTTTCTTAAGCTCATCTGTAAGCTCAAAAACAAATCCAGGAACCCTCTTGTTGCTGCTCAGCTTGCTGCACAACTCCTTTACTATTTGCGCTGCTATCCCGTGAATGATTATTGCTCTCACGTCCCTCCTGCTGACATGGTATGCCAGGCCCAGCGAACCCAGTATACTCGTGATTTCACGGATATACCCCCTGTTCTTCTGTGATATACCAATCCAGTATCTTGTTGCATAGCCCTCGGAGAGATACCATGCAATAAGCTTTGCAAACAACATAAGTTCCTTTTCCTTCAGAACCCTCTTGATGGGACTGGAGTTCTTTGTCATGAATTCTATATCCGTTTCCTTCACATTCAAGAACCTATCATATATCTCAAATGGAACCTTTCTATTCTTCAACGCACCCCAAACGTATCCTTTGCAACGTCCAAGTTCAAGAGAGAGCTTCCTCATACTGGTCTTTGAAGTTATGTCCCTCTTCAACTGATCAGTGTTGCGAACCTTAATAATCACCCTCTTTCTCAGACTCTTGCTGCCCTTTATGATATCATACAGGTCCAGTTCCCTTTTCTGGGGAAGTTCAAGCTTCGAGAGCACAGCGATGTTGCTGACTTCCTTGTTATCTGTTTTTACTTCTCTGCAGAACCTATTCAGCTCCTTCGTCTTTTTCAATACAAAATCCTTCTCATTATTCCTGGGCGTGTATTTGCTGTAGTGCCTTACCTCACCTGGATAGGTCATGAATTCGGAGTTCAGCATACCCTTTAACACAAGTTTCTGAACAACCTTCTCGGGTGCCTTTATACCCAAACCCTTTGCCCTGTCTCCCAGTTCATATGAGAAAAGCTTCTGGCCATCGTTCTCAATACTCTCCAGAAGCAGCCCCTCCTTTACTCCCAGGTATTGATGGCTGTTCAAGGAGAAAAGGGAGTGGGACTTTGAAACAGACACAGTTCCCTTGTTTGTCCTTATCATGTGCAGCGGATCTGAGACAGGATGCCTTATTGCCCTCTTTATGGGTCTCCATTGCGATTTACCTTTCCCATCAAAGGACAGTGTCTCATATTCCATGTGACTAATATCCGCATATTCAATCCCGTGGGGGCCAATCCATCTCTCGGGATTCCCCACAATAAACCGATCACAGAACTCCCCTATCCTCTCAACAGATATGTTGCCTTTACTGTCCCTTATTATGATTGTCTCCTTCGGATGAACCGAGAAAGCCTGCGCGCCTGCGAACTCCATCTGGAGGCACCCTATGTAATTGACCATCTGGTGGACCACAGTGGACATGTGCTTTGCGGGCTTGCAGTCCACCTTGTTGGGGACCCCCCCGAAACCCATGAGCAGCAGGTTCTTGAGAGACCACCCCGCACAATATCCTATGACCCCATGCGACAGGTCATGTATGTGCACATACCCCTTCCTGTGGGCCTCTGCAATTGCGGGCGTGTACATCTGGGTGAGGTTGTAATTGGACATCACCTTTCCTGCTGTGTGCAGGAGAAGGCCCGAGAACGAGAAGGCCTCGTTGCTGTTCTCCCTAACCCTCCAGTCGCTCTGGTCGAGATACTCGGCAATGGTATTTACTGCATCCACCATCACGTGCTTGGTCTCCCTTATCTTGGCCTTCTGCTGCCTGTAGAGTATATATGCCTTGGCTGTCTTGGCGCGGCCGCTCTTTATCAGGACCCTCTCCACGATGTCCTGAATCTCCTCCACAGTGGGAACCTCCTTCTCACCGAACTGGTACTCAAGAATAGTCACGACCTTTCTGGCAAGCCTCTCTGCTGTCTTCCTGTCCTTGCCGCCCACTGACTGCGCCGCATTCCAGATGGCCTCTGTAACCTTCTCCATGTCAAAGGGAACAATCTTTCCGTCCCTCTTCCTTATTCTCTTTATCTCAAACTTTTCTTCTGCCAATACCATCACCCTTTAATAATTTCTCAAGCTCCTCCTTGAAGGAATCCAGGTCATCGAACTCCTTGTACACCGATGCAAACCTTATGTAGGCCACCTTGTCCATGCTCCTGAGCTTCCTTACCACCATCTCACCTATATCCTTGCTCTCAATCTCTGTTGAGGGGTAGGCCCTTAGGGAGGCCTCGATATCATCAATGAGCTTCTCTATATTCTCCCTTGGAATCGGCCGCTTCTCGCAGGCCTTGAGCACCCCCGCAAGGAGCTTGCTCCTGTCGAACCGCTCCCTCCTGCCGTCCTTCTTGACAATGGTAAGGTCAAGTTGCTCGACCCTCTCATAGGTAGTGAACCTCTTCCCGCATCTGGGGTTCAGGCACTCCCTTCTCCTCCTGATGTGCCCTGCCTCAGGGGCATCCCTCTTGTCAATAACCTTGCTCTCGTTCCCTGAACAGTACGGGCATTTCATAGCTAACCAACCCCTCCATTACCTTCGCCTTGCAATCGATTACGGAGACTGTTTTATTCAATCCATGTTAGCCGTCATGTACTCCAGTGTGATTTAGTGCCTTTGCCATCGAGCGACCCAGGCCTAAACCCGCTGCTTTTCTGTCACCCCTCCAAAATAACAAAAACACAATATGTTGTGTTCAGGCAGAGGCCCTACCACAACATACGGTATATTATTGGTTCCAGCCTATTTAAATATATTTCTATAATCCAGTGGATATTTCGGATTATCTCTTTTTGATAATCTGCTTCCCAGAAAGACCTCCAGCCTACTAAACCCTCTTGAACAGGTGCTCCCCCTTCCCAGGCCTCGCGGCCTCGGGCCTGAACCCTACATCCCCTATTCCACCGTCCCTGACCCTGAGCTGCTTCCTCATCCTCTCTGCAGTCTCTGGAAGGAACGGCTCCGCCAGTATGGATATCACCCTCAGGGCCTCGAGCAGGTTGTACAAAACCACTCCGAGCTCATCCCCCTTGAGATTCCAGGGCTCCTTCTCATTGATGTATTTATTGCAGGCCCTGATGAACGACCATATCCCCTCCAGGGCATGGTGCAGCTCGAGACTCTCCATGTGACCCTGGATTTCCCTGAGCTTGAGGTACCTGCTCAGGTGGTCCTTGCCACTCAGCCTGCCCCTGTAACCGCCTGCGAGCTTGAGCACCCTGGACACAAGGTTCCCGAGGTCAGCCAGCAGCTCCCCGTTTATCCTTGCCTTGAGGGCCTCCTCTGAGAAGTCCCCGTCCTCGCCAAAGGGAATGTCCCTGATAAGCTGGTACCTTATGCCATCAACGGGATACTTCTTCGCCAGCTCCATGGGGTCTATGACATTGCCCAGGCTCTTGCTTATCTTCTGGCCGTTCACTGTTATGTAGCCATGAACAACAACCCTCCTGGGCAGCTCCTCTATACCCGCAGACATCAGTATGCTGGGCCAGATAATGCTGTGGAACCAGTTGATTCCCTTGCCAATCATGTGCATGTCAGCTGGCCAGTAACCCCTGAACCTTGCACTGTCCGGATAATCAAGTGCTGATACATAGTTGACAAGGGCATCAAACCAAACATATATCTTGTGGTATCCCTTTTCAGGGTCTGTAGGCGTGTCAATTCCCCATTCAATGCTATCCCTTGATTGATTCTTCTTCATTCTGCTTACACAAAGGTCTTTCAGGCCCTCTTCCTTCACCCTGTTCAGCATCTCCCTCCGCCTGCTCTCGGGAACCACAAATCCGGGTTTTGAAAGCAGCCTCTCAACCTGGTTGGTGTACTTGCTCATCTTAAAGAACCAGCTGGGTTGTGTCAGTTGCATTGGTTCCTTATCATGTTCCGGACACTTCCCGTTCACCAATTCCTTCTCTGTAATATACGCCTCGCACCCCTCACAGTAGAGCCCTTCATAATCTCCAGGATAGATATCCCCCTTTTCAAGTACCCTCTTGAATAAATCTTGTGCAACCCTGACATGCCTGGCCTCGGTTGTCCTTATGAAATCATCATTGGATATTTTGAGAACCCTGCACAGCTCTTTAAAGAGCTTTGTATTTTTCTCAACAAATTCCCTGACAGGCACTCCGGCCTCCCTGGCCGCCTTCTCATTCTTCTGGGCATTCTCATCTGTCCCTGTAAGGAAGAACACATCCTCTCCCAGAAGCCTGTGCCACCTGGCCACCACATCGGCCAGTATCTTCTCGTAGGCATGCCCAAGGTGCGGCCTGGCGTTCACGTAGTCAATGGCCGTGGTTATATAGAACTTCTTCTCCAGTTCAATCACCTCTACTGTTACCTATTCTTAATATATATTCTTTGTAGGCCTGCTGATTTAAGTTGCTTGGATAACCAAGTATATCAACTCAATATCTAAATTATATTTTACATGCAATTGATGGGAGATATCCGCCTAGAAAGGTATGTACTGATTCTGCTAACAATATTAATTTTGGGCCTCTTCCTCAGAACCTATTGCCTGACCTGCGAGAGTGTGTGGCTGGATGAGGGTTATTCAATCCTATGGGCCAAGCAGGAGCCTTCCGAGATGATTGAGGCCGTATCCAAGGATGTCCACCCTCCCTTGTACTTTCTCATCCTGCACTACTGGATTGGCCTGTTCGGGGATGCTGAATTCACCATAAGGTTTCTTTCTGTCATATTCGGCTTCCTTGCCATATTCATGATGTACAGGGTAGGCAGCCTAATTTTTGACAGGAATGTGGGAATCATGAGTTCTTTGATACTCTCGCTTTCTGTTTTCCATATTCATTATTCCCAGGAACTCAGAGGCTACAGCCTAATGGTCCTACTAACCCTTGTCTCGATGTATTTTTTCATAAGGCTATTCCAGGAAAGGAAGACCTCGACGTCTGTGCTTTACATACTGTCCAGCGCACTCCTGTTATACACACATTTTTTTGGCTTGTTCGTAATCGCGGCCCAGAATATATACCTGATTTCAGAATTTATGCTCTCAAGAAAAAAACCTGGCCCCGGTTTTGTGAGATGGCTTCTGCTGCAGGCAATTCTCTTCGTCCTCTTCCTGCCATGGTTTGGTTTCTTGGCAAGGCAGGCACAGGTAATCCAGAGCGGTGCATTCTTGGGCTGGTTACCAGCACCCACAATTCTTTCATTAATAACTACACTGTTTGTGTATTCTGCTTACTTCAGTGAATTTGCGCTGTTATGGGTTCTGGCATCATCCACCTTTTTAGTTCTTATGTATCTAATTCTTTCTGCAAACTCGCTTATGGTATTCAAGACTCTAGGTCTTAGGCCACGCCGTCTTGATTCAGATAGTGTCCTGTTGCTGGTGTGGCTGCTCACCCCAATCATTATCCCTTTCATAATTTCACAATTCTTTGTTCCTGTTTATTGGACAAGATTTACAATGCCCGCATCCCTTGCCTTCTATATCCTTGTAGCCAGGGGAATAGTCAACATAAGCACAAAGGGTATTAGATTGTCCATAATTAGCCTTGTGATTGCCCTTTCTCTGATAATTACATGGGGATTCTATACTACAACTGATAATGAACAGTGGAGAGAGGTAGTTGGATACATAGAAACACATGGGGAGCAGAATGACCTAGTGTTAATAAATACGTGGTATTGCCACATACCCTTTGATTACTATTTCAGTAGGACGGATATGATTCAAAGAGATGTGTTTCCCAAATGGGACATGGGGGTTGACAAAGATAATATAAAAACCTTGGAGCTGGCTGTGCGTGGCTATGAAAGGGTCTGGATTGTACTCTCTCATGACGGCGACTCCGAGGGACTAATAACCAAGACATTAAGTGATGATTTATCCTATAGCCTGTCATACCAGAAGAACTATGTTGGAATAGAATTATATCTCTTCGGGAAGATATAGTGTTATAGGAATCCGGGGGTTATGTGATGTTCAGCCTGATTCTGCCTGTCTACAATGAAAGGTATAACCTATCCAGGAACTTCGAGAAGATAGTAAAGGCAATGTCAGATATTGGAGGGGGATATGAGATAATCATTGCAGAGGACGGCTCCACTGACGGGACATATTCCATTGCGAAATCCCTTTCAAGAAGATTTAGGTATGTTAGGGTCTCCCATTCAGACACAAGACTGGGAAAGGGCCTGGCCATAAAGAGGGCATTTCCTCTCGCAAGGGGCGACAAGATCGGGTTTATGGATATCGATCTGTCTACCAGCACCCGGCACCTTAAGGAGATGGTTGACAACCTGGACAGATACGATATTGTTGTCGGCTCCAGACTGATAAGGAGGGATTATGCAAAAAGAAAACTAAAAAGACATGCCTTCTCGACTGCATACAATGCCTTAATAAGATGCCTTTTCAGGTCAAGGATAAGGGACCATCAGTGCGGTTTCAAGGGGTTCAGAAGGAATGTGCTGGCAGGGCTGATTAAGGATGTAAAAAACCACCGCTGGTTCTTTGACACAGAGATTCTGGTTATCGCTCAAAGCCGTGGATACAACATAAAGGAGCTTCCTGTCCTTTGGAGGGAAAGCAAAGAAAGCAAGGTAAGGATAAACTGGGTGATATGTCAAATGCTCATTGACATAATAAGATTCCTCCTCTCAACTCAAACAAAAACCCCTCACCAGAGGCAAGAATAAAAACCACTCATACCAAACTATATTATGCTCCAGGCAGTCGAACTCCTTGCTACCATACCCACGGCCATACTCTTGGCCGTCCTGTTCTCCCAGCTTGCCATACTCATCATCAGAAGGCCTGTAAAATTCCCTGTGGGCTACACACCCTCGGTCACGGTCCTCATACCAGCACACAACGAGGGCCCCCACATCAGGGCCACTGTGGATGCTGTCCTGAACAGCGGCTACCCCGGAAGGCTCAGGGCCACCGTGATAGATGACGGCTCCACTGACCAGACCCCCCAAGTCCTGAAGGACTATTCCAAGAACAAGCAGGTAAGGGTCCTTAGGACCAACCACATAGGCAAGTCCCATGCCCTGAACAGGGCCCTCAAACTTGCCGCCACAGAGATTGTCATAACCATAGACGGCGACACCCGCCTGGAGAGGGGCTCTATCGAGAGGCTCGTGGCCCCCTTCTCAGACAGGCATGTCGCGGCCACCACCGGGGTAATCAAGGTGGAAAACACCAGGAGGCCACTCTCCTGGTTCCAGAGACTTGAATACCTCAACTTCGCCTTCTTCAAGTCCGTGTGCGAGAGGATAGGCGCTGTGATTGCGGCCTCGGGCCCGCTCTCTGCATTCAGAAGGAAATACCTGCTCGAGGCCGGGGGCTTCAGCCCCTACACCTTCCTCGAGGACTTCGATGTCGCGCTCAAGCTCATAAAGAGGGGCTACAAGACCCGCTTCGTGGACACTGCCTACTGCTACACCTTTGTTCCTGAAAAGCTCATGGAGCTCGCCAGGCAGCGCTTCAGGTGGACCAGGGGCGGGGCCCAGATAATCAAGACCCACTTCGATATGTTCCTTAACAGGAAATACAGGGGCCCCGGCATGTACAGCCTGCCGCTCCTGTCCTACTGGTACATCCACTCCGTCCTGATAGGCATAGCCCTTATACTCCAGATTGTCCTGGGCTACCATGACTTCTTCCTGGCCAATGGCGTGGTCTTCTCCTGGGACGTTGCGCAGTACTTCTTCTACTGGTTCTCTGTATTTGGCATAATAAACGTGGCCTGGAACGTCCTGATTGGAGAGTGGTCGCTCACCCTCCTCAGCGCCCTGAACATGCTCCTACTCACATTAACCTATGGGATATTCCTGGCCGCACTCAGGAAGTTCAGGGAGCCCTTCACCATCAAGGACCTGATAGCCTTCATCTTCATGTTCCCCTACTGGCTCGTCCTGATGTTTGTCCACTCCATGAGCAACATCGAGTGGTCCAAGAAGCGTGGCAAGAACTGGTGGGAAAAGTAATTTAACCCAATCATACAAGATTCTCTCATGAAGAGAAAAAACAGGGTCTACCTCCTTGCAGGCCTGAGCGCAATAATGCTCTATGTTGTGGGCGTCTTTACAGGGGCCTTCATTCTGCAATACACAGAGGGCAAGACCTCCCGGGAGTTTGCCAGTCTCCGCGAGGAGATACAGGGCTACGGTCAGGACCTGGAATCCATAGAGCTTGAGCAGCTCTACCTCGCCTCTGGCCAGAGCGAGCTCGGGTGCAAGTTCATAGTGGCCTCCCTGAACAGGGTCCAGAGTGACCTTGATTACTTCTGGAGGAACCTCCCCCAGAAACTGGAGGTCTATGAGAAATACAACCCCCCGGACGAGAACTACGAAGCCCTCAAGAGGGAGTACATGGCTGTCTCGCTCAAGGCCTGGCTGCTCTCCCTCTCTGTCAAGGAGAAGTGCGGGGAGGACATAATCCCGATACTGTATTTCTATACCCGGGACTGCGAGGGCTGCATCGAGCAGGGCAGTGTCCTGGACCAGGTCAGGGAATCCAGCAACGCACTGGTCTACACACTCGACCTCAATCTCGAATCAGATGCCATATCCATGGTCAGGGAGGTCTATGGAATAGACCAGGCACCTGCCCTGATTATAGGCGACAGGGCCTATCAGGGCCTGGTAACCTACGAGGAACTCTCGGGGATTATAAAAAGCGGAGGGGCCTAAAGGCACATTCCGTACCAAAGGCATATCCGGGAGGTACGGAGTCATCATTTTATATCATTCAGGGACCAAATATTAACCATGCTTGAAGCAATAAACTGGCTGATGGAAGGGGGGTACCAGTTCTACCTGGTGTGGTCCCCACCTGTCCATGAAGTCTCTCTCTACCTCTACAACACGCTGTTCTTCCCCATGCTGTTCTTCTCAAGCCTTTTCTACATCCTGGCCTTCTCGGGCCTGTTCACAGGCTCAAGGCCCTTCAGGGCCCCCAGGATTTCCCAGTGGCCCAGGGTGACGGTTCAGATACCGACCCTGAACGAGATTGTTGCCTTGAGATGCGCCAGGAAGTGCCTGGAGTTCGACTACCCAAGGAAGAGTTACGAGATAATAATAGGCGACGACAGCGACAATGTCCAAGTCTCCCGTGCCATCAATGCCTTTGCGAAAAAGCACAGTGACATGGTCAGGGTCACAAGAAGAAAGAACAGGGAGGGGTTCAAGGCCGGAAACCTGAACCACATGCTCAAATACTCCAGGGGCGAGATAATAGTCACCTTTGATTCGGATTTTGTCCCCCCGAGGGATTTCCTCAGGAGGGCTGTCCCCCCATTTGTCAGGGACAGGAAGCTCGGGTATCTCCAGACAAAATGGAAATACATGAACATGGAGCAGAACATGGTCACCAGTTTCGCATCCGCGGTACTCATGGTCTATCACAACCTCCTTGCGGCCATCAACAGCCGTGCAGGCGTTCCGCTGCTGTTCGGCTCCGGCCAGGCAGTCAGGAAGAGCATGATAATCAAGCTTGGGGGATGGCAGGAGGGAAGCCTCACAGAGGATGTGGAATTCTCGCTGAGGGCGCTCAGGGCAGGCTACAGGAGCGTGTACCTCTCGGACTTTACTGTGTCCAGTGAGGTCCCATTCACCTTCAAGGGATTCTTCAGGCAGCAAAAGAAATGGGCCTATGGCAATGCACGCGCCTTCCTTGACTACAAGAAGTGGATACTCTTTGGCAAGAACCTGAACATTATCCAGAGGATTTCTCTGACCTTTACGACAGTGGGCTACCTTGCCTCACCATTCCTTATCCTGTTCATGTTCTCTGGCACTCTCTCCTTCATGACAGGGGAGCCTGCAGCAATAAACATATCAAGGTTCCTCAGCACCACGGGATGGATAATGGTTGTAAATTCAGGATTCCTGGTAGCCACCATAGCAGCCCTCCTGAAGGAGAAGAGGGTAAGGATGCTCTTCCATGTCCTGGCAGGGGCCTTCACCGTGGGCCTCTACACATCATTTGGCGTGACCTCGGGATTCCTGAGGGCCCTTACGGGCCGGAGGATGGAATGGTACATGATAAGAAAGGCAGGAAACGAGTCAGAGGAGGCCTTCAGGCCTTCAGCTGTTTCTTGAGCCATGCCTCCCATTTGCTGTAGACAGCCTTGGAGTCAGGGAACCCAACCTCCTTCCTCATGGCCTCGCTTATGATGTGATACATGCCGTTTGACCTTATGACCCACTCAGCCTCCATGATATCGGGCCTCTTGAGACTTTCAGCATACTTGATAAGGGCCTCCTTCATCCTTGCCCTGATCTGTATGTTGTCCCAGACAACGGCCCAGTTGCCGCTCCACTCCTTCACATAGGACGCTATCCTGTTCAGGACCTCTGACTCCCCGTTCTTGAAGGTGTCCGTGGGCTGGAGCATATCCTTCTTGCCCGAATACTCCATGAGGTTGACAAATCCACCCTCCTTTACCGGGTCCTCATCCCAGTCCTTTCTGACCTCGGTTATCTCTGTCATCCTCCTGAACCGGTGCAGGCCATCGGCCGACCTCAGGGACTTGCAGATTGGAATGATGTCCGTGGCCTTGAATGAGGTCCTGGGGACCTCCAGGTCATTCACCACCCTGTCAAATACCCCGTAGGCAGACTCCCCGTGTATGGTCCCTGCCACCACATTCGAGAGCGCCCCAATCCTCATGGCCTCATAGAGGGCCTTGGCTTCCGTGGACCGCACCTCCCCCAATATCAGAGCCGAGTCCCCCAGCCTCAGGGCAGTCCTCAGGGCCTCATCAGCAGGCATCTCGGTCTCCACCTTGGTTATTACAGACCTGGACTTGAGGCTCTCCACATTGTATCCCAAGTCCCTTAGCTGCGAGATGGGAAGCTCGAGGGTGTCCTCTATGGTAAGCAGGCGGGTCTTTGGTAGTATCTCAAGCATGAGGCTGCCCAGCACCGAGGTCTTTCCGGCCCCCCTGCCCCCCGCGACCAGCATCGAGACGGTCCCGTCTATCAGGAAGGAGAGCAGGCCAGCTGCCAGGGGAGTGAGCATACCGTTCTTTATGAACAGTGGAAGCGTCCAGGGCTTGTCCCTGTGCCGCCTTATAGCAAAGCCCAGGCCCTGGGGAGAGAGCGTCCTGGTAATCACTGCAAACCTGGCCTTGCCCCCCGGCACAGCCACGTTCGTGTCCAGGACAGGATTGGCCTCGTCCAGGGGCCTCCCGGACTGTATCCTCAGCCTGGTGGCCCAGGCCTCGGCATCCTCCATGGTGGGTATGAGATTGGTCCTGCACTCCTCCCAGTCCTGGTGGCCTATCAGAATGGGCTGCCTCTCTATGGGAGAGTTTATGTATATGTCCTGGACCCTCTCATCCGCCAGCAGTATCTCAAGAACCCCCAGGCCTGCTGTGTACCTTGTGAGTATGGTGGCCAGCTGCTCAAGCTCCTTTGGGGTGAGCTCGACCTTCATTTGGCCGGCCACCTCTCTTATCATGTCCCTTCCTATGTTATAGAAGACCTCCCTCACCTTCTTGGACTTCACAAATTCTGCTGTCTTGGGCCTGTGGCTGGCCATGTACCTCCTGGCAGCGTCCAGGACAGTATACCTCTCCATGGGAAGCGTGAACTCCGGGGGAAGAACATAGTACAAGTATTCAGCCGTGTCCGGAAGCCTGAATATCTCAACCTTGGTGTCCCCGACCTCGTACCTGTCAACAGACCTGCCCCCCTCCGGGGCTGTTATGACATACCTTGTCAGCATGAAATTGGGCCTCACATTCGGCATAAACAGTTCCCTGTACACGCCCCTGTCACCCATGTGGTATCCGCTCACATGGGGCTTCGCGGCCTGAATGAGCTGGGTCCTCTCCAGCTTCTCCTTCAGGGGCTCAAGCACCTTCTTCATGAAATTGAAGGCGCATGTGTAGACATCCTTGCCTGTCACCCTCTTCATCTTTATCCTGATGTGCCTTATCTCTCTGAGGGTCTCGACATACGCTCCCACAGGGTCCTTTCTCAAAAGCTCCAGGACTATGTACTGCATCTTGCTTGACCACTCTGCAGCCAGCCTCCTGCAGCGCCCTGAGCCGAGGTTCTCAGCAGATATCATCCTCTCCCTAATGACATCCTCTATCACCCTGGCTATCTCCACAAGCATCCTGGTCTGGGCCTGGTCATACTCGTACTCCCTCTCCTTGGCCAGGACTATGGAGGAGACCTTCTTGACCTCCAGAATCTTGTCAATGGTGCGGGCCATGCACTCATCAAAGTCCTCGAGGCTGGCCCCGAAGAGGCATCCCAGGCAATTGATTCTGAGCTGCTGCTTGTCCTCATTGTATGAATAGTCACAAACCCCTGTCTTTTCCGCCATATCCTTCACTGTTTGGTTATATTGTTATCCATGCAATCTGACTTTATTCAACCAACGTTAGTCAGCATGTAATCATTCTCCAGCTGACTTTATTCAACCAACGTTAGTCAGCATGTAATATTTGCCTTCCTGTAATATATTTATTAAACAACTACAATTCTATAACAGAGCTATACCTCCAGATGCAAAGAGATGATTTCATGGCCAAGAAGCCCCCCACCCTGCGCACAATCATAAACGAGCTGGTTGACAGGACCAACACAGACACCCAGAGGATACGCGTCTTGGAGCAGAAGGAAGAGGGCCTCTCCTTCAGGATAAACGCAATGGAGCAGGAGGCCCTGAACATAAACAAGGCCATACAGGAGTTTGCCAGCAGCCTTGAATCGGAACTGAAGAAGAGAGACATGAGCATATTCGAGCTTCAGGTTACCATAAAGAAGATAATTAAACAGTTCAAGAGGATTGCCAGTATAGGCAAGGTCAAGGAACTCGAGACCATACTGGATTTATACAACCCCCTGAAATCCAGTTTCATGACCAGGGAGGAGGTGGAGCAACTCATCTCAAAAAGGCTCTCCGGCATGCCTAAAACAATAAATAGTAAGAAACCGAAATATAATCATCAGTGACGCTTATGTGGCCCTTTGGTGGAAAAGAGTCGGGTGGTAGGGGACGCATCCCTACCGAGAGGGTGATGTCCCTTTCTTCCCAAGGCGTTCCCGAGCCAGAGATAATCAGGTCACTAAAGGGTGAGGGCTACACACCTGTGGAGGTGGACACCGCCATGAAGCAGGCCCTCAAGGGTGCTGTGGCCGGTCCCCAGCCAGCCCCGTCTAGGTTCGCGCCACCGGCGCCGCAACCGTCTGCCCCCTCAATGCAGCAAGCCGCGCCAGAACCGCTAGCCCTCCGGACAGAGCCAGAACCGCCGCCATTTCCCACGCAATCCCAGGTATCCTCACTTGAGGCACCCCCTCCCGGGATGCTCCCTCCAGAGTCATCCAACCTGGCCATGCCCCCGCTTCCTGGCGAGCCCGGGTTCACAGCCGAGGAGCCGGGGCTCCCTGCACCTCCCACCACACCTGGAGCCGCTGGGGATGAGCCCATACCAAGGGTCAGGGAGCCCATGACAATGGGGGAGGCCCGCGATGACAAGAGGCGTGCAATAGAGGAACTGGCCGAGGGCATAATTGATGAGAAGTGGTCTGAATTCAAATCAGAGATTGATGGCATCCAGGTCCAGCTCAGTGATATCAAGAGCAGGATATCCACTCTCGAGCAGTCCACCCACGCCGTGGATGCTGAAAAGAAATCAGACCTCGACGCAATAGAGGACAAGATAGACACCTACAAACAATCCATGAGCGATGTCTCCTCAAGGATGGAGGCACTGGAGGGCGCCATGAAGAGCTCCCTTGCCCCCATGATGCAGACCCTCAGAAGCCTCTCTGACGCTGTCAAGTCCATAAAGGGAGAAAAGGAATAGCGCAGCTACTTCTCTCAGAACAAAAGAAAGGAAAATTCTTAATTACTTTGTTGCGGCTGGTGCTGTCCCGCCGCCCTCGCTTCCAAGCCACCACACCGCAAGGCCTATGACGGCTATCACAAAGAGCGCGGTCAGGAATTCCCCGTTGTTGGACCAGTCCGGTATCAGGCCGAAGGCGTCACCGCCTGCCCCGAAGAATATCAGGATTCCTATCACGATAACGCCGATAAGGAAAATCCACTTGCTCCTTCCCGCCTCCTTGCCGGTCAGGCCCTCTATCTTGAATCCCATCAACCCGAGCAGAATCGCAATGAACAGTATCCCTGAACCCACTATCAGGCCCACGCCCGAGAGGTTGGCCAAGAACTGGACAATCATCACGTTCCAGCTCGAATAGAGCATCACAAAGAAGGCCAGTATAATGGAAATCAGGGCAATGGCAGACTTCGGAAGCTTTCGATCCGCTGGGGTTTCACTATAGAACGCAAAGTAGAGCACCCCATAGAAGATTGCCAGCGCAAGCAGGAACGGGAACAGGTAGAGAAAGAATCCCATGTTCTGCAGGTTCTGCGGTATCTGGGAAAGGATGCCCACTTGAAATATTAAACTCATGTTAATAATTTGTCAGGACAACTTTATAAGTCTTTACTGACGCTCCCGCCTGTTAAACCTATACGGTCGCAAAGGCTTAGGTCAAACATAAACTATTTACAGAAAACATAAGCATGCAGCTACTTGCCCCTGCCGCCCCTGGCCCCTATGGACGGCCTTATCTTCTCAGCCCCCCTGCCTTTTCTGGTGAGGCCGCGCGCCTTCCTGCCTGCGGGGGTCCTGCCCCTGAAGGCCCGGCCCCTCTGGCCCGCCATCCATTTCCTTTCCCTGTCCCCCGAGACCTCGGGTCTCGAGGTGTCAACGAGCAGGACCTCGAACCACTTATGCTGGCCGTCCCCTGCCAGGTGATAGCTTGCCATGACCTCCATGTTGGGGAACTTCCTGGCCACCCTCTGCTCCGCAACGGCCTGGAGGGAAAGCCCTGTTGTAAAGAACCTCCCCGATGCCTTGGGGCTTCTCCCCCCCTTCTTGGGGGTCTTTCTCTTCCCCTTGAGAACCCTGGCCCTGACAACGACATAGCCCTTCTTGGCCTTGTAGCCCAGGCTCCTTGCCCTGTCAAGCCTTGTCGGCTTCTCCAGCCTGTTCATGACAGGCTCCCTTCTCAGCCTCATAAGCAGGCTCTTCCACTCATCACCAAGGCCCTCCTTGGGCCTTTTCCATGCATTCCTCATGTGCTTCATAAGAATCACGTAATGCTTCCCCACTATATTTATTAACCTTACCCCTTTACCATTCGGGTACAGTCTTGCCACCAGGCATTAAATATAAAAAAGCGTAAGTTATATATAAATGTCATTTATATAGATATCTATTCAAAACTAATCTATTCAAAACTAATGGGGATGAAAAATGAACGCTGCGCTAAAGATTCTGCTTGGACTCATCCTTATAGCAATCGGCCTCGGGTTCTTTGTCGATTCCATAACACCGATAGTGGGGACGAGCAACTGGTTCCCAGGGGACTGGCTGACCAATTTTCTGGTAGTCCTGACGGGATTCATACCACCGTTCCTGATCATAATAGGACTCTTTGTGGTCTGGCTGGAGATTGACGAGATAAAGGCCGAGCGTGAGATAAGGGCAGAGGAAGAGAAGGAAAAGAAGGAAAAGCCCAAGAAAGCCAAGAAGTAAGGCCCTGCCCTTCACTTGTTTTTCTTTATTTTTTCAGCATTGTTGCGATAGTTCCTGATTGTCGATTTTCCCCATGAAGCTTTAAAACCCTGCAAGGCAAAATTATAAACCAAAAATCCAGTGATGATTTAAATGGCACGGCTTCTTGAATCAGGGCACACCATGTGCGCGGGGTGCGGCGTAGCCATAGCAGTCAACATGCTCTCCAGTGCCTGCCCCAAGGAGACCATAGTCTGCTGCGCGACCTCCTGTCTCGAGGTCACGACCTCTGCATATCCCCAGACAGCCTGGAACTGCCCCTGGATTCACAACACATTCGAGACAGTGTCAGCCACGGCCAGCGGGGTCGAGGCAGCTGTCAGGAGAATGAAGAAGCCCTGGAAGGTCCTGGCCATTGCAGGAGACGGCGGGACATTTGACATCGGCTTTCAGGGACTCTCCGGAATGCTCGAGCGTGGCCACAGGGTCACCCAGGTCTGTCTTCCTCCTGATGAAGAGATTATGCTTGAAGACGGACGCATAACGAGGATTGGGAATTTCATAGATAAGATTATTGAAACCGAGGGATCCCAGCGCATAATCCCCAACAATAAAATCCTGGGGTGGAGCGGGAGCAATTTCAGAAACTTTATGATTACAAAAGCGCACAAGATAAGATATTCGGGAGACTTGATACACATCAATACAATATCAGGCTGTTCATCTAAACTAACGCCTGATCATGAAGTTCTGGTCGATGACTGCGAGGGGTTTGCATGGAAGAAGGCATGTGAGCTTTGCCCTGGGGACGAGGTACTGGTCCCTATAAAGATACAGGTCAATACCAATGAACCATTTATTATTGACATGATGCCTCATGATGTGAACTTGATCTTGAGCCCGGAACTAAGGACAAAGACAAACCAGGCGCTTATAAAAGAATTTGGGTCTCTTAAAAGGGCTGCAAATGCCTTGGGGTTGAAATACTGGCAATTAAAGGAACAAGACAGGTCAATCTCTCTCAGTGATTTAAAGAAGATATACTCCATTGATGCCCTTGATTTCGAAGAAGATAAAAGCAGAATCACGGATTTTGTTTCTCAGGGTTCAACAAAGATTAGCCTGAAGACCTCAAAGGTTGATGAAGAAATGATGTATATGTTGGGTCTCCTGGCTTCTGACGGAAACATATCTAACAGGAAATATTGCCTGAGGGTTTTCAACAAGGAGAATGCCCTTCTGGATGCTTTTTGCAAGTCTTATCAACACACCTTTAAGGAATACCCAAAAACTAATCCGCCATGGCTGACTTTAAATAACAATATTCTCTATAATCTGTCCAGCGAATTGGATATAAAGGGGAACTTGAATAAGCTTGTTGGCCTCCCTAATGAGATGGTTACAGCCTTCCTAAGAGGAGTATTTGATGGTGATGGCTCTTGTACTATACATAAGAATAAGCATGGTTCTGAGGACGTGAGAGTCAGCATTACGACTGTAAAAAAGGTTTTTAGCAACAGATTAAAGCTCCTCTTGCAGCGATTAGGCATCTCAAGCAAGCAAATAAATAGGCATGGAAGGTTCGATATAGAAATAACAGACAATGAAAATATACTGAAGTTCATCAATAATGTTAGCACGAATCACCCAAAAAAACTCAAAAGACTAAACACAGCCAAGAAGATTCTTTCAATAAGGCAAACTAGAGGAAAGACCTTCAATATGGCTCCAAAGAGGTGCGGAATACTTCTAAAAAGGATCTGCAAGAAATACAACATAAAGATAAAGGACATAGACAGGAACCTCCACAACATAGCAACTGGAAGGATAAGGTGCACAAAGGAAAGGGTAAAGAGGTATCTTGACACGATTGCATCAATCTCTGATGATGCAAGACTTGACAAACTTTTCTTGGAACTGGAACACCTATCTAATGGAAGGTTCTTCCTTGATAGAGTTTCAAGTATTGAAAGGACAAAAAACGAGAGTAAATACGTATACGATATCTCAGTAGACACCGCCCAAAGTTTCGTTCCTGTAAACTCTTTTGTAATAAGCAATTGCGTGGACAACGAGTGCTACGCCAACACCGGCGTGCAGCGCTCATCCGCAACCCCCTTCGGGGCATGGACCACCTTCTCCCCTGTCGGAAAGGCCTCATTTGGCAAGGCTGAGTGGAAGAAGCCCATCTGCGAAATAGTGGCCGCCCACCGGATACCCTACGTGGCCTCGGCCAGCATCGGCTATCCCCAGGACCTCTATGCCAAGGTCAGGAAGGCCCTGGAGAATCAGCCCTCCTTCCTCCACATATTCTCTCCATGCCCCACAGGCTGGAAATTCGACTCCTCCCTCTCGGTGAAGCTCTCCCGCCTGGCCGTGGAGACAGGCATGTGGGTCCTCTACGAGTTCGAGGACGGCAGACTCAGGATAAACAAGAAGCTCGAAAAGAAAAGGCCTGTGGAGGAATACCTCAAGCTCCAGGGCCGTTTCAAGCACCTCAGGGAGCCCCAGATAAGGCAAATCCAGGAGCACACAGACTCCGAATACCAGAGGCTCCTGGAATTTGAGAAGGCCGGGGTAAGGCTTTAAATCTTGAATTGAAATATTTTTATGCTGTTTACAATTCCGGAATTAGTCCTTACAGGATATTTCCTTTTTGACCTCTATAAAACAGGAAAGATTGAGGAAGTGTTTGATTCAGCTGTCAACCAGGGACCCATCCTATATCCTACAGCAATTGATGAAATAAGTAAGATGAGACCCTGGGGTCCTCTTTCCTGGGGAATTAAAAAATGGAATATATCAACACTCAAGTCGTTTAAGAATTACATTGTATATTTTAAGTGACAATGCTCCTGGAAATCGAGAAGTCCGGGGTAAGGCTCTAGAAAAACTGGCAATCCCTAAACAGGACAGACCCTTTTCGCCTTATGAAAGATTCTGATAAGAGGGCCAAAACCATTGGCTTTATAGTCAATATCCACTTCTGCTTCAGACCTTTCAAAAAAGTCCGGGTCAGTTGAACCCCTTTGAAGCGCTTTTAAGATGCGACCGTCGTCTCTATAAAGGTTTT
>CAZAEI010000008.1:0-41546 GCA_964484305.1 uncultured archaeon | reverse complement strand
CCGGGTAGCCCCATTACATTCTTTTTAATCCGGGAACCAAAACCTGAACATGAAGAATTTCTGGGGGATTGTCAACAACGTAATCGAGGATGCTGACATACTCCTGCTGGTCCTTGATGCCCGGTTGGTTGAGGAGACCAGAAACAAGGAGATAGAGGACAAGGTCAGGAGGACAGGCAAAACCCTAATCTATGTCATTACAAAGTGCGATCTTGCCACCAAGAGAGAGGCCGATGCCTGGAAGAAGAAGCTCAGGCCATCTGTCTTCATGTCTGCCAGGGAGAGGCTCGGCACATCGAAACTCAGGGAAAGGATACTTCTAGAAGCACGGAAGGCAAAGCTCAAATGGAGGGTGCTGAGGATAGGGGTTCTGGGTTACCCAAACGTGGGGAAGTCCTCAGTCATCAATGCACTGAAGGGAAAGAAGGCCGCACCCACGAGCCCGGCAAGCGGCTACACGAAGGGGGTCCGGAACGTCAAGATAAGCCCCAAGATAATGCTTATTGATACCCCCGGGGTTATCCCGTATATGGAAAGGGATCCTGTAAAGCATCTGCTTATTGGAACAAACGACTTCACCAAAGCAAAAGACCCTGATCTTGATGTCATGGAACTGATGAGGAGGTTTCCCGGTAAGATAGAGTCATTCTATGGCATCGGTGTGTCAGAGGACTATGAGAAGAGCCTGGAGAAGATTGCGATTAAAAAGAACATGCTCATGAAGGGCGGGAGGCCTGATATCATGAGAGCGGCACGCGTCATACTAAGGGACTGGCAGAGGGGAATGAGAAAACCAGTCAGAAGAAACCCCGGGTAGCCCCATTCTATTAAACAGCTTCCAGTACCCCCGCTACCCTTTTCTGGCCGATGGCCAGTATGAACGGCGCCAGCCTGGGCCCCGAATCCCTGTTTATCAGGACTCGGTAGGCTGCCTCAAAGAACCTGGGCGCGGCCAGGCCGTGCTTCCTGGCAATCTCCCAGAACATGTTGTAGAGCTCCTCCTCCCTGAGTGCCCTGCCCGAGAGCCCCTCTCCTAGCTCCCTGAGCCCGGCCCTCTGCTCCCTGGAGAGGCCCTTCAGAACCCTGGGTTCAGGACTCTCTGTCACCCTAATCCTGTACTCCTCGCCCCCGTAGAGCTCGGCCCACCTCCTGGCATGGCCAAGCCTCTGCTTCAGGGCCCTGATGTCCGGGGGGCCGGGTTTCCTGAGGTGGCCGCTCTCCCTGAAGACCTTCAGGGCCTGCCCGAACTGCTCCTCACCGAAAACCGAGGAGACCATTGCAGCGAAATCAAAGGGAACCCTCTGGACCTTTGAGGGCTTTCTGATCTGCGATATTTCATAGAGCCTTTTGATATGCTCAGCCTCCTTTGGATTTTTGGGTTTCTCCTGGCCGAAATATACCCTCCCATACGAATCGTACTCATTGTAAAGTGCAGGGAGCCCCAACCAAGTAAAGCTCCTGGTCTTCATGAGCTTCTTGTTGTAGAGGAACCTGAGGAGTTCGGGCGGCGCGACCTCCAGCCAGTCTCTGGGATATACAACATTCCCAAGGCTGGCTGACATCTTCTGGCCGTCTATGATGAGGTGCTCATAGAATATGGGCATGGGCTCCGGAAACCCCAGGACCCTTTCGGCAATCTCGCCGTTAATCCAGAAAGCGCTTCCAGGGACCTGGTATTCCTTGCCTGCCCCCTCTGAAGAGACCCCCCACCTTGCCCACTGGGCAGCCCACCCGGATTTCCAGACCAGCTTCCCCTCACCCTTCAGGGGGTCGTTCACGCCCCTGTGGCCGCAGCCCCTGGCCAAGCTCTTCTCGAACCTGTAATCCCTGCACACATAGTGGACCTTGCCATCCTCGAGGCTCTGGACAGCGGGGGTCATTATCTTGCCGCAGTTCTCGCATATGGGCTGCCAGGGCGACCAGGTCTCTGCGAGCGGCTCTCTCCTCTGCTTGTTTATTATCCCCTTCAGGGTCTCGATACCTCCAATCAGGGCCTTTATGTACTTGTTGAACCTGCCTGCCCGGTATTCCTCCCTCATGGAGTATCTGGGCATCTTTGTGGAGACGAACTCGCCTATTACCCTCATGTACTCCTCAACATGATGCTCTGCATAGGACTTGTGGCATCCCCAGGGGTCAGGGATGTCCGTGACAGGCATTCCTATGTATTTCTCAAAGCTCCTGGGGACCCCCTCTGGTATCTTCCTCAGGGGGTCCATGTCCTCGGCCACCCAGATAAGCCCTGCCCTGGCCCCGGATTCCCTGAGTGCCCGGCAGACGCTTTCCCCCCTTATCGTGTCACTGAGCCTGCCTATGTGAAGCGTCCCGGATATCGAGGCAGAGGTCTTGACAGTGAACTTCTTTGGCTTCCTGACAGCATCATCCGTGTAATGGAAGGTCTTACGCCTCTTAATCTCCCTGGCCAGCTGGTCTGCCCAGAAGAGGGACTGTTCGTCCATAAGAACTAATTGGCCGGAGGTAATAAAAAACAGCTATTCAATCTCCCTGAAGGCGTGGCCGTGCGAGGCCCTGACCTTCTTCTCTGGCCTGGCATTCCCTGAATCTCCTGGGGACTCCTCGGGCTCCTCATCCTCATCGTCGTCATCGTTCCCGAACTCGTCTGCCTCTCCCTTGGGAAGCTCCTTGGCGGACCCCTCCCTTATAACAGAGGTCCTTGCCTTCTTCTTTGCGGGCCTTCCCGTGCCCCCTGGGGCATCATCAAGGAATTCCCGCGGTTGTTCGGGCTCTGCCTCCTCCCTGACATCCCCCTCCGGCTTGCCAGTGGACTCGAGGTGCTTCTGGAGCTGTTCCTTTATTATGGCCTTCTCCTCACCGAAGTACCGCTCGAACTCTTGGGTGAGCTTGAGTACCCTTGTGTGGCCCTCCCTCTCTGCCACAACCAGGCCCCTCTTGGCAAGATCCTTTATGTAGGAATAGGCCTTGTTGCCCTGCATCCTGATTATCACGGACTGCCTGACAGGCTCCTTGAGGGTGACAAGGGCCAGGGCCCTCTTGGGGCCCTCACTCAGGTCAGAATATGGGGTGAGGTGGGCCACCCTGGGGAGCAGCTCGGGCCTGACCTGCATCACCCATCCCTCGGGCGTATTGGCCAGCTCGAGCCCCCCACCCCCGTAGTCCTTCTGGAGGGACTCCATAAGATCCTTGACATGGCCAAGGGAGTTTATCCCAGACACCCTGGCCAGCTGGTCCAGGGTCATGGGCGAGCTGGATATGAACAGCGCAGCCTCAAGAACCTTTTTGTGAGTCATATGCTTCATCCCCCGTTGCTAACACAACGGCATGTACCTCTTCGCCTTCCTATTGGTTACGGGCCCGTCCCTTCGGGGACGGCGTTTACTACTTTACCTCCTTGTTTTTTGCCTGCTTTATCTCTTTGCCTCCGCCCCCTTTTATCCTCAACGCTCCTCCTGACGTATATCTCCTCAAACATCTCCTTCTGGGTCGCGTCAACCTTCCTTTCGTGGTCCAGGAAGACCAGTGGCAGGAAGGTATTCACGACCTCCTGGCGCTCCCACCTCTCCACGAGACTGGAGAACTCGACCTCATCCTTCTTTATCCTTCCCAGGATGTCATTTATCTTTTGATATAGCGCGGATATCCTGTGGGTGATGTTGTCGTCCCTTATGTCTATCTTCTCCCTGAGACGCCTGCTCCTGAGCTCCCTCCTTGTGTCTGCCTTCAGCACCCTCCTCAGGGCAGATACCAGGTCATCCACAACCACCTTTCTCCTGGGCTGCCTCCTTGGGGGAACGGTTATGGGGTTCACCACGAAGCCGTTTATCCCGTTGGCCTCGGGCAGGCCATCCCCGTTCTCCCCGACCCCGCTCTCTATGTGGCTCTCGAGCTCGTCCTCGACTATGTCCATGGCAAAGCTGTCCTCGACAAGGTCCCCCAGGTACTGGAGGTGGTCTGACTTCATCCTCAGGAGCACGGCCGCTATTATGACATACTTGGCCGGAATCTTGAAGTCCATCTCCTTGAGCTTGACCATATAGGCCAGGAAGGAATCCGAGAGCTTGACCAGGTCCAGGTTCCAGGGGTCAAGCCCCTCCCAGGCCACGACCTTGTAGATGACCTGCTCCCAGGAGTATTCCGATGTGATGAAGCCCATTATCTTCTCTTCTGCTGACATAACTATGCAACGCCTCCCCGCTATTTACCGCCAAGCAGGCAATACAGAAATTGTATTATATTATGGGACTGAATGTTTAAATTGGTAAGCTCTGCAGCAGGGGATGTGCATGAAAAGACCGGCCTGCATGAAGTGTCAATCAGCGGCAATCCGCATACATTTCCTTCGCCCCGGGTTCTGAGCATTTATCATGAGTCGAACTGCCACCAGTTCCGCTCGCGCAGGTGTCAATATTCTCACACTTGCAGCTTCCCAGGCCCTCTATAGCAGAGCAGGCCTTGGTTTCTGTCTTACCCCCTACAGTGACCTTTACGTTGGGGACGTTCCATGTGGGCGGCATCTTATTGTAGGTCTTGCAGGACAGCGTGGCCTGGGTCAGGCAGAGCGACTTGGCCTCGGTCAGGCCCACCGCGGGCTGCATCCCGAGCTGGAATATGACCAGAACCACCACAGCAGTTACCAGTATGACAATGGCCGCAACTACAATATAGAGAGTTTGGGACATGGCCTTCATGGGGATACCTGTAGATAATTGGTTAAGGGAAAATAAATAGTTGGTTTATAAACAACTTCCGTCTACCTTATTGTCCTTACATCCATTAATATTTGAGCATACCAATGCATTAGAGCACGCTACTAGACCTTCCGAACCTTCTACTTTATACATAGGTGAATTCCATGTCGGCGGCAGTTGGTTTGTGAGTCCGCAGCTAGACTCTGCTGCTGCGGTGCATTGTGCCCTAGCTTGTGAAATGCCAACTATTGGAATAAGACTATTTCCGAAAATGGTCAGCAGAACCAGCGCCGTTACCAGTATGACTACGGCAGCCACTATGATGGTGAGAGTCATTGACATGCCCTTTGATGCCATATTTAATTTATGGGCCCGGACCTTTAAAAACGTATGTCTTTAGTGCGGGTTCCTGTGGTTTCGCTTTGCCCGCGTCCATTTTAATAAGACCTAATCCAAGAAATCATTGTCCCAAGAAAATAATTTGTTCAGGAAACAGCGTATAATGAAGAGCTGGTTGATTATTTTCTTGTTTTGCTGTGGTGGGAGCATGGTCAGCATTCAGTTCGTGAAGTTCGGGGAGGTCATGGTGGACGGCAGGGTCTACTACTCGGACATGGTGGTGTGGTGGGACGGAGAGAAGGAATTCGTCCCCAAGACCCACATCCTGGATATGCGGGCCTTCTTGAGGCTCCTCAGGAAGAAGCCGGACATGGTGGTGGTCGGAACAGGCCAGCAGGGCTGCGTCAAAATCTCGGACGATGTAAGGGAGAGGGCCAAAGATAAGGGAATCAAGATATTCGAGGATACCTCGGCAAAGGCAGCTGACATCTTCAACGGGCTTGTTGCCACCGGGAAGAGGGTCGTGGCCTTCATCCACACAACGTGCTAGGGGATGTATTTCTGGAAACGGATGTCATGCCCCCGGCATTCTCTGCACGTTCTAGTCAGATGTTTCAGGCCCTTTCTGAGTCCCTTATTTACAAAGGTGCGAGCCACTGCCTCTGCCATGGCCTCTGACACGCTCCAGGGCGCATCATCCATGTACAGATACGTAATACCGCCTGATAATTCACTGGCGTACCCGTAGACCCTTCCATTGTGTGTGACGTAGCCTTCCATTCTTACACCCACTTAAGTCGAGAACAATATTTTCCTTTTATCCCGAAGAAATTTAAGGCCATGACCAAAAACAATTTAAGCTTTTATTCAGGCCGGGCAAATCTTTAACATGGCGATAACGATTCTCAGGCTCGGGCACAGGCCTTCAAGGGACAAGAGGATAAGCACGCATGTGGGCCTCGTGGCCAGGGCCTTTGGAGCAGATAACCTTTTCTATTCAGGCCAGAGGGACTCATCTATGGAGAAGTCCATCCAGGGGGTGGCCAGGCAGTGGGGAGGCCCCTTCGGGGTGGCCCACATAAGGGACTGGAAGGCCCTTGTCAGGGACTGGAAGGGGAAGTCAGCACACCTCACGATGTATGGCATGCCAATTCAGAAGAGGATTGGCCGGATAAGGAAGGTCGGGGATTTGCTTGTGATTGTGGGCGGGGAGAAGGTCCCCCCCGAGACATATAAGCTGGCCGACTGGAATATCGCAGTTACTAATCAGCCCCACAGTGAGGTTGGGGCCCTTGCGGTCTTCCTACATGAGTACTTCCGGGGCAGGGAGCTTTCCAGGAAGTTCAGGGGGGCCAGTAAGAAGGTGGTTCCCCAGGAGAGGGGAAAGAAGGTTGCCTGACCGGCCAGATATAACACTGTTATATTTCATTTTCTCGAGAGCAGGACCACCCTGCTTGCGGCCTGCTCATCCTTATAGGGGTAGCCGCACTCCCTGGATACCTGCTCGGCAAAGGCCTTCACTTCATGATGGCGGGGCATGGCCTCCTGAGGAAGGCGTTTCCTGGACTCTCCTACCCAGACATAACCCTTAACTTCCACAAAATCTGGATTAGCCTTTGAGATTAGTTTGGCATATTCCTCAGGCTTTGTCATGTTCCAGCCCTCGACCATGGTGAGCCTCAGAACCCTCCTGCAGGAGAGGGAGCTCATGACATCAAGACTCTTCAGGAGCCGCTCCCAGTAGTCCCGGTTGTGCGGTCGGTCGAGCCTGGCATATATCTCCCTGTCTGGGGCATCCACTGAGATGTAGAGTTGTTTCGGTTGGGTTATATTGGCCAGGATTTCCGGGTGCTGGCTGTTCGTGACAAGAAAGGTGACTATCTTCATCTTATTAAATTCATCAACAAACTCTGATATCTTTGGATATAGCAGGGGCTCTCCCAGCAAAGAGATGGCCACGTTGGTGGGGTTCTGGGCCTCCCTGAACTTCTGCATGTTGGTTCCCTCGAATCCCTTGAATCCTGAAAGCAGGAGCCTCTGTGCCTGGATGGCTCCTTCAATAATCTCCTTGGGCCCATCCCACTCATCTATTTTCACGGCAGTCTTTTCTATTATGCGCCAGCAGAAGCGGCACCTCTGGTCGCATGTTATGTTGGGGGTCATCTGGAGGCAGCCGTGGCTCTTGACCCCGTAGAATTTCTCCTTGTAGCATACACCTTCGTCCCTCAGGCTCTTCTTTGTCCAGGTGCACAGCTTCACAGCCGAGTGGTTTCCCACAACCTTGTAGTGCTGGTGGACCAAATCCCTTCTGAGGCTTTCCGGAATCATAGAAACCAATTCCCTGAAAGGCTTTAAAAACATTGACAATGCGGCAAACAATATGCTACTTGAATATCTCTCCGGTCTCCTGGGACCAGAAGAGCAGGTCCAGCTCGGCCATTGGGATTCCCACCCTCCTAGAGAACTTCCTGAGCCTCTCCTCAAGCTCTAGGTACCTCTTCCTGGTAAGGCTCCTTGGGATATCCCTGATGATGCCGTACCTGGCCATGTTCCTGAGGATATGCCTGTCAAGGATTGCGAGGTTGTCGCCCATCCCTATGTTCCTAAGGAAGTGTCCGGCCTCTTTGTAGCCCAGTCCCCTGATGTTCTTCACCAGCCACTCCCTGAGCACAAGGGGGTCTGAGTGGTGAAGCCTCTCCTTTATTCTCAGTTTTCCGTCAGGGTCTGTGAACAGCCTCCTGGCCTCCACTATGTACCGGGACTTGTTCTCAGGGAACCTCACACCACTCCTGATATAGCGGCTTATGGTCTTCTGGTCTCCCTTGAGGAGCATACCGGACCTGGCCAGGTAGTCCACTGCAGCGAAGCATGACCTCGCATTGGACTGCGGGGTGCAGAAGCAGAATGCCAACTCCTCGAATATCCTCTTTTCAGGCTCCTTCCAGACCTCCTCGAACTCGAGGAGCCTCTCCCTTATCTGCCTCCTGCTTTTTTTGTAGGCCCTGATAAGCCCTTCCATTTCCTCACCACCCTCTCCAGTTCCCTGGATGGGTCCCTCATGAAGTAGTGCAGGTGGGTCTCGCATGAGCAGTCAGAGGAGCCAAATCCCTTCATAATGACCCTGCCGGAGAGCCTGGCTATGTCCCGGCTCAGCCCGCACTCCAATCTATCCTGGGATTCAATCCTTTTAACGTCAACTATCCTGGCGTGCTCCAAGAACCAGTCGATGTGCCAGTGGAGGGCCTTGTCCCGGGACATGTGACGGCCTATCCTCTTCTCGAGGCTGTTCATGGCCGAGCCCACGTAGCAGTAGAACCCCGAGGGGAACCTCACATGCGGCCTCGTGCCTATTTCGATGTTTCTGTCTTTATCCAGCTTCATTACCAAGCAATATGTCCCCTTGGTCATGCTCTCACCGGTTCCGTCTTGGCTTGAGGTTCTTGTCAGGGTATTCGCATAGTGTATTTATGGGGCACCTCCAGCACTCGGGCCTCAGGGGCCTGCAGAGCTGCTGCCCGAACCTCACGAACGTGTGGTTCAGGGTTATCCAGTACCTCTTGGGCACGACCCTCATGAGTTCGGACTCTGTCTGCTCAGGAGTCCTGGTCTTTACCAGGCCTATCCGGTTCGATATTCTGTGAACGTGAACATCGACAGGGATTTGAGGCTTCCCGAAGGAATAGACCATTACGCAGCCGGCGGTCTTCCTCCCAACACCGGGAAGCCCGACGAGCACATCCATGTCCTCGGGAACCCGGCCATTGTGATGCCTGAGCAGGAAGCCAGCAAGCTCCCTTATCCTCCTGGCCTTTACCCTGTAGAACCCGCTCGGCCTTATCAGACACTCGATATCCCTGACAGGGGCCCTGGCAAGGCCATGTGCATCAGGATATTTTGCAAACAGTGACTGGGCTGCCCTTGATGTATTTTCGTCCCTGGTTCTGGCCGAGAGGACGGTTCCAATCAGGCACTGAAAGGCATCAATCCGGTTCCAAGGAGGCCCCTCATCTATATCAAGCCCCTTACTCAAAACGGAGACTATCTTGGATATCCGCCTTCTGGCCTCTTGTCTGTTCATAAAAACCCTGCAGCGGGTCAATCATGTTCCTTGAAGACCCTGTCCTGCTCCGGGTCGCTCTTCCTTATCCACTCTATGAGCATGGCTGCGTGCTCCTTTTCCTCGTCCCTGTTGTGCTCGAGTATCTTCTTGAGTTCCGCGTCCTTGGTGGCCTCGATTCTCTCCTGGTACCAGTTTATGGCCTCGAGCTCCTCGCAAAGGGACTTCCTGGCCCGCTCAAGGTTCTTGGTATCCTCGCTGAGGTTCTCCCTTCCCTCATGTTCTCCTGTCATTCAATCAACTCCTTAACCATCCCCCGTTATGAGGGGCAGTGTTTACCGGTTCTGAGAGGTTAGCCAATCTTCATGAACCTTTCCCTTGGCGTGTGACAGATTGGGCATGTATCAGGCGCATCGCCCACAAAGGTGTTGCCGCATACAGGGCAGACATGGAAAGGCTGCTCCTCCATGTCCTTGTCTGACTCAATGCTATCAAGTGCCTTTCTGAAGTGGGACTCGTGAATCTTCTCGACCTGGTTGGCGTGATCAAAGCTGTGTTCTGCGTCGCTGTTGCCCTCATTCTTGGCCTCCTCAATGAATCCCGGATACATTTCCGTGTGCTCATATCTTTCTCCATTGATTGCTGCATCAAGGTTCTCCCTTGTGGACTTGACTTCCCTCAGGACATTCAGGTGGTTGTGCGCGTGCACGGTTTCTGCCTCCGCTGCTGCCCTGAAGAGCCTTGCTATGTTGGGCCTGCCCTCCTCATCCGCCTTCCTGGCAAAGGCAAGGTATCGCCTGTTGGCCTGGCTCTCTCCGGCAAAGGCCTCCCTGAGGTTTTCCGTTGTTGTTATAAAATCTCCTCCTTACCATATTGGTGCAAATATAACACTGTTATATTCCCGCAAGTCTTTATAAGCCTTATAATAGAGACCTCCAAGAACAGGAACCCTTCAGGCCTTTTTACGTCTCCACCCTGGGGGCCAGAATGAAGCTCAACTGCATCTTGTCAATGCTCTTGAACCCGAGCCTCAGGGGATAGTCATTCCCGAACTCCAGCACCATCTGCTCGGATATCTTCCCTGCCTTTATCATCTTCTTCAGGTAATCCAGGGGATACTGCGACTTTATATTGGTGGTAACCTTCAAATCGAGCAGGCCCTTGTCCTGCTTGGTGAGCTCCAGGTGCGCAGATGAGACATCCCCCCTGGCGCTCATCCTGAAGGTGCTTGGATTGGCCTCAATGACTATGGAGTCCCCGATTATGTCAGCGTCCGATATCCCCTCCTCCACTATCCTGGACTCCAGCTCTATCTTGCTTGTAAATGCGAGCTTGTCTACAGGGGGCTTCTCTGCCTTTATGTCAAGCAGGGGGACCTCAAACACCCTTATCCCGTCACCCTTGATTGTTATCTTGAGGGTGTTTCCGCCCTCCTTCCTCTCCAGCAGGACCTTGTCACCTGACTTTACCCTCTTAATCACAGCAGCCAGGTTAGCCATGTTGAGGCCCAGATAGTCCTCGCCCTTCACATTGAACTCCTCAAACGCGGTGGAGAGGATCTTCAGCTCTATCACAGCCACCATGGCCCTGTCCGGTGACAGCATGCTTATACCGTTCTGGTCCACCCTTAAGATGCCCTCATCTATTATCTCTGATATTATGGGAATGGAATTCTTGAGCAGGTCAACATCGCTCATTGAAATCTTGAACATAGACTCACCTCAAACCTTAATTGATTCCGCCTTTTTTAAAAGTTCTGTGTCACTTCGTGACACATCACCCCAATTGTTCAGCCCTTTTCAGTAGTTCCAGATCAAGACCCTTCATGTCCTGGACTATCTCCCCCTGGAGCTGGAAGCCCCCCTCCATGGGAATCACCCTTCCAAAGACCCGAACCAGGCCGTTTACCTCGGCCTCAAAGGGCTCAACCATGGTTATGTCTATCTTTCCCGTTCCGTCGTCCAGGACGATTCCGTCCTCTGCCTTGTCTATCACAGTCCCGATTACAGAAACCCTGATATCCCCGGGCCTTATGTTAGCCACCCGCCTGAAGACAGATGGCAGCCTCCTCCTGAAATCAGCCCCCGGGAAATCCTGTCCCCCGGGTCTCGCCTCCTCCGGCATGATAAAGAATTGCATGTTATTTTAATAAGCTTATCTTCATCCCAACTGCCAAACTTTAATAGCCGCCAATCAAGATATAAAACATTACATACAATCTTCAGAGAGTGGTATCCATGCCGACCAAGAATCCTGAAAGAGCCTACACCAGGGAGATATCCCCGGGCAAGACCGTCCTCCTCAAGGGCTGGGTGGCCCAGCTCAGGGACCTGGGGGGCCTGAAGTTCTTCCTCCTCAGGGACAGTGAGGGCCTTGTCCAGGTCACCCTCAAGAAGGGCGAATCCCCGCCCGCCCTGATGAAGGTTGTGGTGGGCCTTAACAGGGAGGACTGCGTTGCAGTCCGGGGCGCGGTCAGGTCTGCCAAGCAGGCCCCGGGCGGCCTTGAAATCATCCCTGACACGATTGGGGTAATCAGCAGGTCAGAACCCACGCTTCCAATTGACATCGACAGCAAGATAGAGACAGGCCTGGACAAGAGGCATGACTGGCGCTCCCTTGATTTGAGGAACCCCAGGAACCTCGCCATATTCAGGATACAGTCAAAGCTTGTTGAGGGCATGCAGGACTGGCTCATCAGGAACGGCTACATCCAGGTATTCACCCCATGCCTGATGGGGGCGGCCTCTGAGGGCGGCTCAGATGTCTTCCCTGTCATATACTACGACAAGGAGGTCTTCCTCAGGCAGGACCCCCAGCTCCACAGGCAGCTTGTTATCGCAGGCGGCTTTGACAAAATCTATGACATCGGGCCCTCCTGGAGGGCAGAGCCAAGCCACACCACGAGGCACCTGTGCGAGCACAGGGGGGTTGCCGTGGAGGCTGCCTTCATAATGGACGAGACAGACACCATGAGGATTGAGGAAGGCCTTGTGATTTCCGGCCTCAAGAGGGTCTCAATGGACTGCAAGCCAGAGCTGGAGATTCTGGAAAAGAGGGTAAAGATACCCGATGCCCCGTTCCCCGAGCTGAGGTTCCCAAGGATATATGACATCCTCGAGAGGCTCGGCAAGAAGATAGAGTTTGGCGATGAGCCGGACCGGGAGGGAGAGATGCTGCTCTTCGAGCACGTGAAGAAGAAATACAACCACGAGTTCTATTTCCTCAACAGGTTCCCCTTCAAGAAGAAGCCATTCTATGTGATGAGGGTTGATGAGGACCCCAAATGGGCCAGGAGCGTCGACCTGGTATTTAATGGAGTGGAGCTGAGCTCAGGCGGCCAGAGGGAGCACCGCTACGACAAGCTTATGCAGCAGGTAAGGGAGAAGAAGATGAACCCCGGGGGCATCGAGTGGTTCACCAAGTTCTTTAAGTACGGCGTCAGCCCTCATGGGGGGTTCTGTTTAGGCATAGAGAGAGCCACCCAGCAGCTCCTTGACATCAAGAACATACGGGACACAGCCCTCTTCCCGAGAACCCCGGAGAGGTTCCTGCCGTGAACTACCACCAAAATTCCCTGTGCAGATGAATAAGATTTTGGAAGCGGACTTCTCTGGCAAAAGAGTTAAACAATTATATACAGAAAAACAATTTCATACATGGCTTCCATCAAGGGTCAGATGTTCATTGTCACCATGGTGTTTTTCATAGCCCTGATATTCAGCGTACAACAGCTTCTGTTACAATACGCTGCCATAGACCTCTCCACCCCGCCCCAGGCCACAGACGCCTACCTGGTGGAGAATATGGAGCCAATATTCCAGGCCGCCCTTGACTCCTCAGACGACTGCGAGGAGGCCCGCGCGAATGTCAGGGAGCTCAAGAATCTCATAACCAGAACCATAAAGGGGGGATACTCAGTTGACATATCCGGAGACATCGCTTGCTCTCCAGACTGGCCCTCAGCGCCCCAGCTTACAATCCTGGTGACCGTGACAGGTGAGACCTCCGAGACCCAGTCCAGCCTGGAGCTCTACCATGTCTATCATGATTGCACCCCGGACTGCGCAGGCAAGGAATGCGGCCCTGACGGCTGCGGCGGAAGCTGCGGCCTATGCGGCTCTCACGCATCCTGCTCATCTGGCACGTGCGTCTGCGATGCCGGCTGGGACGACTGCGACGGCGACGATGCGTGCGAATGCGACCTGAGCAGCAGTTCATGCTTCGGCGGCTCTTGCGTCGTCAGCTGCACCCCCACGTGCTACACCCAGCCCGGGTGCCGCGCCAGCCTGGAAAACGGCCACACAGTTCCAGGAGACTGCTGCGGCTCAGGGGACTGCTACGAGTGCGACACCGGCTACAGCTGGGACGGCGGCTCTTGCGTCGGGCACTGGTTCTTGCTCACTAACAGCACAAGCAATGCTGACCTGGGTGGAATGTCCGGGGCAAATGCAATCTGCCTGAATGAAGTCAATAGCTATGAATGGAAAAACAAGCCCGCCGGCGTAACCTATGACCAGTCACAGGTCAGGGCCTTCATATGCGACAGCACGACCTGCAACAACCTCCTCCCCGACACAAAATACGCATTCGGTGTACTAAGAGATTCATATATCGGCGGAGATTCATTTGTGACCGATTCATCGGGGCGGGGACCAGGAGACAACGACATATGGCAGGATGATAGCAAATTCGGTGCCAAGACCATAAAGAGCTATTGGTCAAACCGGTATACAGGCTTCAGCGACATGTGGCCCACGACACCAGACCCTATCCATGAAGCCTGCGGCGACTGGACAAGCTCTGATTACTACCAAGGAGCCAACAACTGGGTTGGTCTATTCGGTGCCATATCAGTATATGGTGATGAGTCCCGCTGGCGCTTTTGGCAATCTCAGCCGTGCGACTCTCAACGCCACCTGGTCTGTTTTGTCAACTACCTCGGCTGCACCCCCACGTGCTACACCCAGCCCGGATGCCGCACCAGCCTGGAAAACGGCCACGCAGTTCCAGGAGACTGCTGCAGCGCAGGGGACTGTTACGAGTGCGATGCTGGCTCTAGCTGGAACGGTGACGAATGCGAGTGCGATGCTGGCTCTAGCTGGAACGGTGACGAATGCGAGAGGATCTGGGCCCCTGAAACGGTGTCCTGTGATTACTGGACATGCATGACTGATATTACACAGGCCGACACGAGGTGGGCTGTGGGCAGCGCTGCCGAGTCTCCAGACATCCCGACCATAGACGAACAGTCAGGAGATGTCACATACCCTTCAGGCTACACTGCAGATGACTTCCCTGCGTTCAAGTTCTGTGAAGAGGCCACCTATGACGGCTACACGAACTGGAGACTCCCGACAATGGATGAATTGAGGTCCATCCACACCGACTCGTATACGAATCCAAACAGTGCCTACTCAACGCTTGACCAGATTTATAGGTTAGGTTACTGGTCATCCGAACAGGGCACGGGTTATGGGTTCAATCAGGTAGCACAGTACACTAACTTCATGAATTCAGGCCCCCCAGGAGGAGAAGGACAGGCAGGAAAGGCATATTGCTGCCATTATCTGATTTGTACAAGGAGCATGACTTGAACCTCCAATGTTCCCGCCAGGAGGGCCTGAACGAGCGCTTGAATCCCGCTTCTTTAATCAACACAGAACAAAAGATCCGCTGGAAAGGTATATAAAAGGCCGCTGACAATATATTATTCATGAAGGCAGCCATCCAGATGAGCCTGGGCTTCATAGTGGCAATTGTATTTGCTGTGGTCTTTCTGAGCCTCACTATTGTGTGGGTCAACCAATTTATGAGCCAGATTACACATACAACCGATAACCTGATTGGACAGGCAGAAGTGGAGATCAATGACGTCTTTGCCACAACAGATACAAAATTCTCGATATATCCAAAGGAATGGACGCTTGAAAGGGGACATGAACTGAAGATGTTGGCTGGTGTAATAAACAGAGAAGCCGATTCAAAGTCGCATAACTTTGTGGTCAATGTTATTCCAACCAAACCCGAGACAGCAGGTTGGATAGATAACTCTGAATTCAAGCTTGTACAACCAGTCCCTTTCAATAACATAGGAGAATTCCCCATAACAATCACACCAACAGGTGCAACAAGTGGAACATATGTGTTTTATGTGATAGCCTGTATAGACGCGACATATGGACAATGTTCTACCATGGAACAGCAGAATTACCAGAGCCCCAAGTACTTCAGGCTGACTCTGAAATAAACATATTCTTTAATGAAAAACTCAACTGGACTTCAGCTGTAAGGAATTTTTAAGGCTGCTCCGGTAAGTATTAATATGGCCATCCCCAAGACCCCCTTTATTGCAATCATTATAGTGTTTGCGCTGGTGGTGGGGCTTGCCCTGCTTATGTCCACAACCCGGATAATCCCCAGCCATGCGATCTCTAACGAGAGCCAGGAACTGCTTGAGGAAAGGCTTGCCTCAGGAGAGAGGGCCTACCTGGCCTTCCCGCCAAAGACCATCTACATCGCAGGGGATGCCTTCTCAGCCAGCCTCGGTATAATCAACATGTGGGATTCTGACAGGGACTTCTACATCGAGATAGTCCAGGAATCAGGCCCGGACAGCGGGCCTACTGTAAGCTATGCCAGGGAGGCCGACTCCCTTGCGCCCAGAGAGAACAGAGTCCTGGACATCAGTGTTGCCAGCAGCAGCCAGACCCCGAGCGGAATTTACAGCTATGCAGTCCTCGTCTGCAACAGCCAGCCGTGTAATTCAGAGTCCCCGGAACTCTATTCCTTGACTCACATGAGCTTCAGAATCAAGTAGGTGAATCATGCAGGTAGGAGCGGTCTTCGGCATTATATTCGCCCTGATAGTCATGGCCTTTGTCCTCTACTTCGGCTCGGCCCAGATAATGAACATCATATGCCTGGGCAACGTGGGCCAGACCAACAAGGTCATCAGGGACCTAGAGAACATGGTCGACGACATCCAGGCCTCCGGGGAGGGCTCGAGCGACACCTTCAGGATGGGCACACCCAGCAGCGCCAGGCTCTGCTTTGTAGACCCCGACGACCCCAGCCGAAGCATAACGGGGGGCTGGCTTCCTGACCCTGACCTGTTCATCGAGGAGGAGATAAGGACCAACGGCTACAATGCCTGGATTGAGTACAACTGCGGGAGTTCTGTCAATGGCTACAGAATGGATTACATAGTCCTTAAGGGACCCTCAGACCCTGACAGGAACTATAATTTCTGCGCGGATTCGGGGGACACCCTGCTCCTCACCAACATCGGCATTGAGGTGAGACTGGAGAAGCTCACAGTGTAGCAAGGTTGTAGTATGATAACGGTATACCGCCTCTTCCAGATAATAATGGGCATCATACTATCAGTCTTCATCCTCTACATCCTTATCAACTATGCCGGAAAATATGCAGGGGTCGGGGAAGAGGCCGAGAGGCTCAAGGTCCTCAGCGTGTTCCTCCAGGATGCCGATAATGTCTATTTTTCGGGCAACCCCATAAACTTTGACGATTTCTCCAGGGATGACTACACCTCATGCCACCCCAAACCCACCAGACCGCCCAGGCTCTGGTGCTCCATAGACGAGCATGGCTACGAGACCAGGCAGCTCCTCGTCCCTGTCTTTACGAGGTTCGGGGACGACGTCCTCATAACCAGGGGCAGCCTCGATTACGGCTGGACAAAGCAGGATTATATCGAGGCCCTGAGCGAGATTACTATAGTCTTCAATCCCACGGTGCCCACTGACGATGATGCCTCCTGGAACCTCATAAGGGACATTGCCGCGGCCTTCCCTGACACCCTTGGCCACCAGCCCAAGGTCTTATTTGACTTCTGCGACGGTGGCTCCCTCATGGGGGCTCTCTATGAAAGGTGGGGGTTCCTGAGCGCAATAAGGTCGGGACGCAGCACCTTTTACAGGTGCACAGCCAGCCTCTCCCCCAGCCAGGTCCTTGTGACGTTCTCCTCTTCCTGCCCCCCGGGCTTTGCAGATTCCGGCATATGCGTGTCCCCGCCCCAGGACGGTGTTGGTTATGCCTACATAGCAGGCTCCACCAAGGCCTATGTCTACAAGGACCCTGCTGACCTGGCAGCCCTTGTAATAGGCAGCGGCAGGGAGGATGTATTCGGAACCCCTGTGGGGGAGGAGACCTGGGAGTTCAAGAACCAGTTCTTCCTTGACAGCCTCCGCACTTCAGCCAGGTTTATGGAGAGGCGCTGCGGCATCCTCAAACAGATGTCAGAAATCCGTGACGAATGCAGCTCCAAATACCAGGACCTTGAAATATCCATGTCCAGCATCGTGACCCTGGCAGGGGGCGACCCCTACGATATCGATGCCATGCATGACCTCAAGGACAAGCTCGACCAGGCCAGCAGCCTCTGGGACGAGCTTATAGATATGGGATGTGAGAGCCATGCCTAGTGACAAAGCCCACTCCCCCATGCATACCCTAAAGGGTATAAAGGGACAGTCAAGCATTATGGAATACCTGCTCCTGAGCCTATTCATACTCATGGTGATAATAGCCCTGATATTCTTCCTGACCTTCTGGCAGACCTCCACATGGAGCATGGAGAAACAGAACCTCAAAACCCAGAGGCTTGATACCCTCCTCAACAGGTTCATCAATTCCCCTCTCTTTGTCAGGGAGAACTCTGTCTTTGACGACTCCAAGCTCATGGCAATCAGGTCCCTTGAAACCCGGGGTGCCTGCGAGGACCTTGAAGGCCTCTTCGGGAGCGACTGGTTCATCGAGATAGAGGTCCTGACCCCCAGGACAGGCTGCACCGGACCCTGCGAAAGCGCTGTCATGCATTATCCCTGTTGCGGCTCCTGGGAGATATGCGGCCAGGGTAGCAGGCCCAACACAACCAGGGCCCTCCCTGTGAATGTCTACAGGAAGGCCGAGGGCAGGAACGACCTCGCTGTCCTGACAGTGGGTGTGTACAATGACTGAATCAGCAACTCCCCCCAGAAAGGCCCAGATACCCCTCAACATAACCCACGGGACACAAGCGAAAATGAGGGCATACCCTTCAAGACAGACAAGAGGGTACTCCAAAGGGCAGACCAGCATGATTCTGATAGTCCTGCTTCTGATAATATTCGCAGCCCTGGCCGTGTTCCTGATGTCCCTGGCCAAGACGGTCTCCCAGGAGGACTATATGGATCTCTATGTGAACAACCTCATGCTCTCCATAATGAGGACAGACACCGGCTACAGCGACTCCAACTGCAAGCTCATCTCTGACACTGTTTTCTGCTCCCTTACCAGCAGCAGCTGGCCCTGCGGGGACTCGGGCATGACCTGCCTGGAATTCGCAAACAAGAGCCTGAGCGACTACACAGGCGCCTTTGAACTCATATCCAAGAACTACCGGTATCTCTTTGAGATAACCACCCATAAATACTGCTTTATGGATGACGAGGGGTGCATGATGCTCAGGTTCGGTGACGAATCACTCAAGAGCTACAGTGGCGGCAGGGTCAAGACAACCAACTACGCCATCCAGAAGTCCATGGAAGGCAACCCCTTCAACCTCGAGGTCAGGCTCTACATAGCCAGGAAGCGGCCCTGACACCCAGGCGCTTTATATAATTCCTGCAACAATTGTTTTTTATGAAACACAGGGGCCAGGTCGAGCTAATTGTTCTGCTCGGCGTCCTGGTTCCCATACTTGTCGTCCTGTATTATGCCATGAAATAACTGTTATTTTATATATACTTCTGGCAATAATAATTATACATGAGTTGTAAGGGCCAGGTCGAGCTAATTGTTATAGTCGCTCTGATGGTTGTCATAGCCGTTGTCGTGATATCCCAAATGAACCTTTTTATCGTGCCCGAGCCAACCCCCGACATCAGGACAGTCCAGGAATCCGTAGAGGGCCTGGTCAGGGTAGCTGCCCTGGATACAATCGAGACCATGAGCAATCAGGGCGGCTACCTCTCCCTCTCTGACTACCATTTCGGCTCCGTCGTCCTGAATGACAAGGAGATTCCCTACTGGCAGCACGGCGGCCAGGTTACATATCCTGACAAGGCCACGAACTTCCAGACAGGGGTTCAGGCCTATCTCGAGGCCAACAAGGACAGCCTTGCCGGGGTCCTGGACAACGTGACCCTGGGCGAGCCCACCGTCTTAACACCTGTATTCACAGACGACAGCGTCACTGTATCAGTGAACATACCCGCCACCTACAGGGGCACGCCCCTGCCCCAACCATTCACAGTTACTGTGGATACCCACTTCAGCGAGATATATGAGTTCTCCAAGGGCTTCGCGGTCTACGAGGCCAACCACCGGCCCCTTGAATACTACACACTCTCAACCATGCTCCTCTCCCCACTCAAGGACGGCCATCACAGCATACCCATGTACGAGTTGCTTATTGGATGTGGGGATTACCTATTTGCCAGCTCCTGGGACGTGATGCCAGAGGTCGAGAATGCCATTCTCAGGACCCTTGCCCACACCTACATGCCCGGCAAGGCTCCCACTGGCACGCTCCGCACATCATCCTCCCCCAAGTACAGCCTGGTCCCCATCAATGGCAGGGATTACGAGGACCTCCGGGTGAGCTTCATGCTTCCGGATGATTTTGAGCTTGATCCCAGCAACTTCAGGATGAGTCCTAACCCTGCTACAGGCATTGCGGAGCCAATACCCATGATGGCTGAATGCATCGGAACCGAGCCTGTGGCAGTGGACTACACCCTGGAATATCCCGCCATAGTGAGGGCACTGGACTCCGAGACCGGGAACATCTTCCAGTTCGCTGTCCAGGTCTTCATACATGAAAACGCCCCCAGGGACTGGTCGGTATCGGTCACCCCGGGGGAAGACCTCCAGGATGAGGTCTGCTCTGACCCTTCCTGCATACTCGAGCTTGAGGTCAGGGACAGCTCAGGCAGCCCCCTTGAGGCAGCCTCTGTTAGCTTCATGGGCTGCCACCTTGGAAGGACAGACGGCACGGGCTACCTGGCGACCCTTGCCCCGTGCGGCTCCGGAACACTCTATGTATACAAGAGGGGCTACGGCGAATACCTCGACCCCAGGACCTCTTCACACCTGGACGGCATCGTTACCCTTTACAGAAAGCCCACCTTCAGCCTCACGCTTCACGAGGCGGTGGTCCAGGACTGGGGCGAAGGCAGCTACATGGTCTACTACAGTGAAACTGGCCAGTATATCCATACAATCGAGAACAAGAGGGCCTACATAACCTTCAGGTCGGACCAGGACTTCAAGGAGTACAGCTTCTACTCTGATGGCCCCTCACTGATCATCTCTACCATACCCGCCGGAACCTATTACGTGTCAGGGACCCTCTCAAGTCCTGACTTCCAGACGCTTCACGGCGCCTTCACCTATATCTACACGATTTCCGAGGACACTGACACAATGCACATCTACATACCGACTGCCTCATCCCTTGATTCGATAACAGACGATACCGAGCGGATGCTTAAGATTGGCGAGCTCAGCCAGGTCCTTGATGAGTGTGGAATCGGGCCTGTAACAGATACGGCCTATATACAGGAATCGGCCTGCGCGGTGACCATTACATGAACATGAAAAACCTGACCCTTGAGATTGCAGTGGTGCTGGCGTGCTACCTAGTCATGACCATGCCCGTGGCCTCGGCGACCACCATCAACATAAGGTTCAATGGCCAGCTCATGGAGAGCGTGGAGTACGAGCCCTCTAACATCGTAAACCAGCACATAACCTATGTAAGAGACCCCCACGACATAAACTGGGCCAATGTGAGGGTTGCCATAACACTCAACAGCGCAAGCCTCGCCCACATGATTAAGAGGGTCTACCTCTACAAGTGCGGCTCCCTCTCCCCTGTGGGCTGCATGCAGAAGACCCCGGAGGTCTTTGACACCTATGTTGACACCGAGATTGCCTGGGACGACATCGGCCAGCAGGTCGGCTCCTCGAGCTACCCTGAGGAGGGCAACCTCCTCTTCCTGGTAAAGCTTGAGGATTCCGACGGCCTGACCTCCTGGGTCGGCCTCTGGAACACCATAAGGAGGAACAGCCACAGGGAATTCCTCTTCTACAGGCATGAGCTCTCTGACTTGGATATCCATGCGAGCTCATCCAGGCTGGTTGGCCCCATAGCCTCCTATATCCAGAACTTCAATGTAATACCCTTTGGGTGGCTCACCAGGGTGGCCTTTGATGAGGCCCTGTCGATATCTGCAATAGGCGGTGACGACAGGGACCTTGACACCAGCCCGCCAGCCCTCCAGACCGCGGAGCCAGCCACCAATGAGATAACCGTCATCAACAAGGAGAATTATTTTGTCTTCCCCGAGACCGTGGGCGGGACAGCCTTCCCCATCACGCTTGAGCAGAACCCGGATTTCCAGTGCGGCGACGGGCAGTGCGAATCAAGCCTGGGCGAGAACGAGGAGACCTGCTGCTATGACTGCGGCTGCGAGCAGCCAGGCTACTACTGTGATGCCCCTTTCGACTCCCCCGGGGACGGGGCCTGCAGGGACGAAAGCCTGATAGGCCTCGATGTCGTGGGCACGCCCACCGCGGACATCTCTGACTGCTCCCAATCCTTTGAGGTGGGCGTAACAGCCGGGATAAGCAGCACCCCGGCAAGCATGGAGGAGGACCTCAGCGCAATAGTAACAGCAGATGGCAAGAACTACGGGGCCCAGTGCACAGAAAGCAGCCAGGGACGCTACCAATGCGTGTTCACCATGAGCCCCACCATCGAGTGTGGCTCGGTTGACAAGGCCATAGCCTCAAACGAGCTCAAGCTCACCATCAACTACAGGGACGGGTCCGAGAGGGTGACCAGGGACCTTACCGAGGGCTTTCCCACCATAAGCCTGAACTACGACTGCTCGTGCCCTGATGACGGGGATTACTGCGACACGGGGACCGAGACCTGCGAGCCCGAGGATTCCATAACCCTGAGCATAACAGAGCTCAACTCCTACCTAAGCCCTTATAACCCCGGCGACACAATAGACCTCACGGCCAAGATATCCAACCCGCCTACGGGAACGGTCCTGATGAGTGCCAGCGCGAACTTCACCCTGACCGGGGGCGATGTCTATCCCGGCTCGCCGGAGTGCACCGGACCGAACGAGGAGTATGAATATGAGTGCAAGATACAGTTCTCAATAACCGGATACAGCAAGGAGAGCGACTACAGATTCTATCCCAATTACCTGACGTTCGATATAACCTACAACGACGGCCCCGACGCCGCGACCAGGATACTCACCACCGAGTTCGGGCCCATAAGCATACCCAACCAGGACTGCGGCAACGGGGTGTGCGACGCGGACGAGACCACTGACACCTGCTGCCAGGACTGCGGCTGCGAGGAATCAAACTACTACTGCGACGTCTCCAGGGGGTGCTCGAGCCTTGACGGCATCACGCTCTCCACAACCACCTATCCCGTGGAGCTCGAAGACTGTACCGAAAGCCACGGGGTGGAGATCCAGGCCAGCATCGAAAACGCGCCCTACGGGGTTACCCTTGACTACACCAGCATAACCGTGGACAACCAGCCCGTATCCTGGGGATTCGACTGCACCTCGCAGGTGGGCGGGGTATTCAACTGCGACCTCGGGATACCCCCAATAGAGGGGTGCGAGCTTCCCTACTACACCCTGGGCCCGAACGGGCTGACCTTCACGATTTCCTTCCCCAACGGCGACGATGACCACAGCTCCCTCACCAAGGAGCTGAATGCCTCCTTTGACAGCATCCGCATCATCCCTGTCCCGCACATCGACGGCGAGTGCGAGGCCGAGCTGGGCGAGAACGGCATCACCGCCTGCCTGGACTGCCCCTGCGACGAGGATCCGGCCTTTGGGGGCGAATACTACTGCGACGCCAGCCTTTCCAACCCAGGGGGCACCTGCCTGCCCAAGAGCGACGTCGCCCTTGTGGTGGAGAGCCCCACCTCCCCTGTCACCTTTGACAGCTGCGAGAGATACAACAAGCTGAGCGTGCTCATGCACGTCAGGAACCAGCCCTCGGGCATGGATGCCGAGAATGTCTATGCCACGCTGGGCGGAGAGGCCGCGAGCTATGTCAGCTGCAGGGAATCCGCAGGCACCTACCTGGACAGCAACATCACGTTCAACTGCAGCATACGCATACCCCCGATAGACACCTGCACCCAGGACCAGACCTACAACCACGCCAACAACTCGATTTCCCTGATAATATCCTATGACAACGGCGAGCAGGGGACCGTCCTCCAGACACTCAACCACGACCTCCCGGATGTCTACATCCACCAGACCTACAAGAGCCTTCACGAGATAACCGAGAACGCCATGGAGCAGATGACAGAGGTTCTGGACAGAATCATGCAGATAACCGAGGACACCATGGACGTTGTCTATACGTGCATAGAACTCCAAATAGTGGCGTTTATAATGAACATCGGCCTGTCCATTGTCCTGGGATACGCGGCCGGCAAACCCGAAACCGCTGGAGGCGACTTCAACTGGAAGGACTTCGGTGAGGGGGTCCAGGCAGGCGGCAATATGGGCATGCAGTTTTCCAACATAATTGGCCAGATATGCGACGCTCTCGAGAAGATACAGCAGATAATGATAAAATACCAGGAGCTTCTGATGGAGAAGATAAAGATGGAGATGTGCCTGGCCATGATGCAGCATGCCATGGATGCAGGTGACTGCAAGGGCAACGAGCAGGGATGCTTCGACCAGATAATCGGCTGCCTGAGCAACCTGAACGACATGACCAATATAATGAATGATATTGATAAACTCACCGACGGAATCAACAAGGACTTTGTTGACGCAAGCAATTCCATAGTCAAAATAGGCGATGCCATTTCAGAGGGGCCATGGAGCGAAGGGGTCAGCGAAAAACAATTGTTTGGAATAAAACTTCAAGACACATTGAGCGACAACTGCATGGTCTGTGAATACAATGATTTCCTGAGGAAAGGCGAGAGTAATGAATGCCGCACCACAGACACGACCGGATATGTATCCATAGGACTCTCCACCAGCGACTGCAGCAAGGCCCGGGTTGTCTTGACTGTGAACGAGAAAGTAGTGCTTAAAGTGGATACAGGAGGAAAGGATGTAAGCACAACAAGGTCAGTCCCCAACCTTATGGGCGACCTTATTAAAGATCAACTAAGTGTAATACAACTCTATTGCACTGACGAGAACCCTGTTGAAGGTATCACAATAGATACAGATTCAAAATACAAGCCGATAGGTGCCCCCCTGAACATAACAAGGGGAGTCCCTGACAGTTCGAAGTGCAGTTGTACATATGGCGGCGCCACATTCGTGGGTGTGAACAAGATACCTTCTACAAAAGGAGGTGTCTCACCATCTCAAACCAGTACCGGATCGGTTTGTAACTGGGAAAGCAACACCGAGTTCTGGATGAAGATTGGTAGCTATTTAGGGAAATTCACTGTAGATGATGACTTTATTCCATATAATAACGGCAAGTGTGAAATACCGATAGGGCAAGATGTTATAATAAAAACAACAAACGACATCTATCGTCCAGGTAATGGCAATAATGAATACTGGTATGTAGAAGTTAAGACGCCAGAAAAGTTGAAGGATTGTGGCGACTCAACTACTGGCTATATGCTTGCATGCAAAGGGAGCAGCAGAAGATATGCTACTAGATGGGCAGAAAATCCATCCACCAGTGACATAAAAAAAAAGACTGATGGACCCGAAACCGAAGTATCTACCGTAATTAATGCCGTTGGTGTTGAAGAAAACGTCCCTGTTTTTGTTGATACAAGCACCGATGATACCCAACAGGCAATATGCACAATACCTGCTGGAACGATTATTGAAATCTATGGCCATTCATGTAAGGACGACGAGGGTGAGATAAAGAAACTCTGGATAAACTTTAATATAGATACAGAGGCCGAATCTGCAGGCTCAGCCAGTGACCCATGTGAAAAATATGGTCAAAACAACCGACTTAACAGCTACTGGGCGCCCATGTTCGACGTATGGGAATGCGACAAATGGTCCCTCCAGGAACTGCTAGAAATGTATGATGGCCTTGCCGGATATGCTTATTCTGGTGGGGAATCATCCGAGACCGGGAACCCTGGCGAGAGGATATCATTTGAGGACGGGGAGGATTCCAACTTCGTATATAAACTGATATGCAAACTTGCCAGAAAACTGTCAAATGACCCAGACAGTTTCAGCTACTACAGCGAACAGAGCCAGTATGACATAAAGGATTGGGAATGCACGGATGCTGTAGTATGCCATGCGCCGGCTATCTGCGGAGTGGGTTTCTTTTTATGCCCGTTAAAGGGCTTTGACTGGATTTATCCTGACGGGAAGAGCTATGGAACCCAAAAAATGGATAAACTTATCGATATGTGTGAGCTGAAACCCCACACCATGATGTTGTGCAAGGATGCAAAGATTCCCTGCGCTGACGATTATGGCTGCAATAATATATTTGAGGGCAGCGACAATAAATGCGTCGGTGATAACTGCGACTATCAAGAGGCTGACTTCTATTTCAAGTGCAGCGATGTCGCGGGAAGCCAATAACCAAGCAACATTTTATACAACCCCCGCCAATTATAGTATCGGGCAAACCTTTTTGGAATAATGTCCGATACAACTAGCGAAGGACAATCTCCAATTTGTTATGTCCTTTACTATATTTATCATGAGGCTCCTGCTGCTTGCCCTTGCGGCCCTGCTCCTCCTGCCCGCCCGGGCCACGACCGCGAGCCAGATTTCGTCTGTGGACAGGGCCTTTTCAGGGCCTGGATGGGTGTTACATTTATATATCAGTTGATATAAAAATATATCAGATGATAGGAAAAAATAGCATCTACAGGGTTCTGCAGGAGTTCTTTGACAGGCCTGGCCACAGCTTCCAGCTCAGGGAAATGTCCAGGAAATCTGGGATATCCTTTCCCTCAGTCAGGGAGCATGTGAGGGCCCTGGAGAAGGAGGGGTTTGTCGGGAAGGTCAAGGAGGGGGTATACGAGTCCTATCTCGCGAACACAGAGAGTGAAAGGTTCAGGCTCTACAAGACCATGGACATGGTTGTGAGGATTCACGAGTCAGGCCTTCTGAATGCCCTGGAGAGGGAGCTTTCCTATCCCACAGCCATTGTCCTCTTCGGCTCGTGTGCAGAGGGGACTGACACAGAGAGCAGCGATGCGGATATATTCATCCTGGCCACGGAGAAGGGAATAGACCTGAAGAAATTCGAGAATGCACTGAAAAGGGGAATCTCACTCCACTTCATGGACAGTGAGGGGTTCAGGAAAGCAAGGAAAAGCAGCCCGGAGCTTGTAAATAACATAGCCAATGGCATTGTTCTGTACGGTTATCTAAAGGTGTTGTGATGAAATGGGAGGAATGCCTGAAGGGGAAGGTAAGGAAGAGAAACCCGAACCCGGAGGAGGCAAGGGCATTGTTCAGGATGGCAGAGAAAAGGCAGAAATTCATAGGCTCGGTAAAGGACAGAAGGGAGTTCGCATCCCTTCTCGCAGAGGACTATTTGAGATAATCAAGGAGCTTGTCACAGCCCTCATGTCTCTTGACGGCTACAGGTGCTACAGCCACGAATGCCTCGTTGCCTTCCTTTCTGAATTCCACAGGGGGATATCAAAGCCGGAAAGGGGGCTCACAGACCAGTTAAGGAAGATAAGGAGTGACATAAACTACAGGGGTCTTGTCCTTGAATATGACTACATCGAAAGAAATGAGGAATCCATTCTGGATATAATAAGGAAACTGAAGGGAATAATTAAGGGGAGACTGGAATAGCATGAGGATTGCCTGCTTAATCGCTGCGATAGCATTGCTGCTCCTGCCGGCCCAGGCCATGGCCGCGAGCCAGATTTCGCCAAGGGACGGCCTCTGGCTATCCCTGCCCCCGGACATGGTGAAGTGCATTATCATCAGGCTGCCCCAGGATGCCGGCCTCTCGGGAACAAGGAACTACATATTCTCAATGAGGGTAACACCCAGCCCCCAGGAGACCTGGGCTGACTTCTCTGAGCAGTTGGTGAGGGAGGTGCACAAGAACAATACAGTGGATTTGCCCGTGTGCTTTGACAAGCATGCTGACAAGCCCATGGGGAACTGCTCTGTCCCCTACACCATATCGGTCTCAGAGGAATATACCGGGGCCCTCAAGGAGTGGCACGGGGGGATATGCGTCTCTGAGTATGCTGATGTTGACATCGTCAGCCCGGGGGAGATGCCGACCTCCGGGGAGGAGGTGAAGGAAATCCTGAACGACAATACAGACATATTCTCGGCCTGGCTTGATGAGAAGGAGCAGTATGCCAGGCCGGGGGGGAGCGCGGTCTTCAACCTCTCTGTGGAGTCCTATGCTGAGCTGGACATCACCGTCATGACCCAGAGCGAGCTGGAGGTGAGCCCGGGCCAGGCAAGCCTCCAGACAGGCCAGGGGAGCCCCCACCAGTACCAGGCCTTTGGGCTGACTGCCCCCTCCCAGGAGGGAACGTATACCCTCACCTTGAGTGTGAGCCCTGAAACCTGCCAGGGGAAATCATACTGCACCAAGTTCCTTGAGGGAACACTGATAGTGAGCGAGGATGACCCTCCAGAGAAGACGGGCTTCGAGGTCGTCCTCAGGCCAGAGAACATTGACATCAAGGAACCCGAGGGGGTAATCATGACGCTCTCCATCATAAACAACGAGGGTGAAGCCAGGGCATTCACCTCCTCGATAAACATAGAACCCGGTGACGGGAGCAGCGGATTCACGGGCGAGACGGTTGATGTGGGCGCCTATGACTCGCACAGCAGGGTCTTTGTCGTGACCCCGGGAAGCGCCTCCACGCTCTATGAAATCACGGCAAGGGCAGAGTCCCAGGGTCTGGTATCCTCCGCGACCTCCTTCATAACCATAGACGAGATGCTTACGGATGCCCTCAGGCAGGCCGAGGGCCTGGGCTCGGATGCCCAGGAAGATGTGAACTCCTGGATAGATAGCCACGCTAACTCTGAATACGGCTCTGACCTCCAGGAGTACGGCAGCCTCAGGGACACCCTGGCTGAGGCCAGCGCCAGACAGGGCCAGGTCCCTGCAAATGGCAGCGCCCCCGCCAATGACAGTCAGGGCCAGACAGATGGCCATGAGAACCCCCCCGACATGACATGGTTGGTGATAGTTATTGTTATTGCAGTTGGTGTTGTGGCCGCATTCGTGCTTCTCATGAAGAGGGGCTCTGGTGGCGATGAAGGGTCAGGAGAAACAGAATATTACTGAAGGAATCCCTTGAAGGGGCTCAGTAGAACTCCTCTTCATTGAAGATGTCCTCTTCCTTCTTGGATTCCTCCTTAAACTCCTCATCTTCAGGAGACTTCTTTTTTCTCTTGAGGAACCACCAGGCCCCGAGGCCGCCGACCGCTGCCAGTGCCACTATCAGGCCTATAAGAAGGAAGTCTATCTCCACGGGTTCTGGTTCAGGAGGAAGGCATTTATTATTCACACAGCTATAGTCGTCACCATAGATATCACAATCCAGGTAGCTGCAGCACTCATACCCCGTGGTTTCTATGCAGACCCCGCTGCAGCATATCCCGAGCGAGCATGTGGCCAGGTCACTCTGGCCCGAGCACTCCCCTGCCTCGGCGCAGCAGATATAGGACAATCCGCCCGAGATGCAGGTTCCTGTCTCATCCTGGCCCCCGGGGCATGAAAGGGAGCCGTCTGTCATGCAGGTCCCTGCGGTGCATGACCTGTCTGTTGGGGTGCCGGAAACGCACCTGTAGCCTGCCGAGCATGTCTGACCGGACGGGCAGTCGGTGCTTGCGCAGCACTCGGCCATCTTCTGGCAGACCTTTGAGCAGCATATGCCTCCCAGGCAGTCTGCGCCGTCAGCGAGCTGGCCGCAGTCCGTCATCCCGCCGCTGGTGTAGCTTATCCTCATCTTCACTGGGATTTCCCCAATAACAGTTCCTGCCTGCGACTTTATCTCAGCCACGGTGTTGATGTCCAGGCTGGAGGATATGCTGTGGAGCTCTATGCTGTAGTACATGGTCTGGTAGGGCTCTATTGTGGAATTGGGGATTGTGATTGTGACGTATTTGCTTATGTCTGTGGAAAGCGATATGCTCACCCCCTCAAATGTCTGGTTCAGGGTGTTGATTATCCTCTTGTTCTGGGGCAGGCTGGGCTGTGAGCCTGCTTCGACAAGGACCTCAATGTCAACGGGGTCGGCCTGGAGGACCCCATCATGGCCGCCGTTCCCCCCGCCAGCCATATCGACCCTTTCCATGCCGCCCCCGAAGTCATCCAATGTCTCGGCCTTGAATGCTATGTAGTAGATGCCGGGGTCAAGCTCCACACTTCCGTTGTAGTAGGGGGTTCCTGTTATCCTGGTTAGTGAAAGATATCCCGAGGTCTTGGGGTTGAAACTACTGTCAAAGACACTGTAGCTTACGGAATCAGCAATAGCAGGGGTGGTATATGCCAGAATCTTCACGCTGTCTGTATCAAAGTCTGTTGTCAGGTCAGGGATTATCTTTAGGCCCCCTATATCGACCTCTATTGTGGTGTTGCCCTGATCGCCCTCGCTGTCAAAGGTGAATAAATCCACATCATATGGGAATCCCAGTAACTCGCTGGAAATCCTGAACGGGGAGGGGCCGCACGTGCTCTGGTAGTCAGTGTCAGAGAAGTAGCACATATAACTCCCGTCAATGTAAGGTAAATGCCCATTGTATACAGGATCGCCCCATACAGTCCAGCTCACCCTGACAGAGCCCTCCACATCGCCCGGGTCGGCAATCATGACAAAGCTTGACTCCGCAGAGAGTTGGTCAGGTATGAATGTCACCTGGGGCTCTGGTAGTTGGGCCAGGGCCGGGAGGGCCATCAGGGCCAGGGCTGAAATGAAGAACATGCCATAAATAAGGGCCCTTCTAGCAACCATTCTGGGCGGGACATCCATATTATAATTATTGCAGCGGCCGATATATAAAACATGTGAGCTAACCACAACAGGTCGAGGGGCTTCTTGCTACGAAACATATAAAAACAGTGCCCACATAATTAATTGGTGATTCTATGGTAAGCTTTGACGAGTTCAAGAAGCTAGACATGAAGATTGGCGAAATCCTGTCCGTGGAGCACGTCCCCAATGCTGACAAGCTCTATGTGCTCCAGGTCGACCTCGGGGGAAAGCAGATACAGCTCGTGGCAGGACTCAAGCAGCTCTACAAGGAAGAGGAGCTCAAGGGCAAGAGGATTGTCGTTGTGACCAACCTCGACCCGGCCACCATCAGGGGCGTCAAATCAGAGGGCATGCTCTTGGCCGCGGCGGACGGGAATGACGTGAGCCTCCTCACCGTGGACAGGCCAATCAGGGTTGGCTCAGGGGTTATGTGAGTTCTCTTCCGGGGATGAGCATGAAGGACAAGTCCGGTAAGTCAGGTGTCCAGAGGCCCCTTCCCACAGACAGGGTCATGGTCTATGCTGACTCTAGGGAGGCCCCCTCCCGGGTGAACAGCTACATCGAGGAGCTGGGGGCCCTGGTGTACCTCAAGCAGCTCAAGGTCGGGGACTACATCGCCTCTGACAGGGTTGGCATAGAAAGGAAGACCATACCCGATTTCCTGGGCTCTGTCATGAACCAGAGGCTCTTCAAGCAGCTCGGGGAGCTCGCCGATACTTTTGAGAACCCTGTCCTGATTCTGGAGGGCAACCCGGAGCTTATCTGGCACGAGAGCGGCATGCACCCCAATGCGATAAGGGGGGCCCTGGCCAGCATCACAGTGGACCACAGGGTTCCCATAATCTGGACCCGCAACAGCAGGGAAACAGCCGCCCAGATACACTGGATTGCCTACAGGGAGCAGAAGAAGTTGGATAAGGGGGTCTCCATAAGGGGTGAGAAGCGCGCCATGGAGAGGGCCCGCCACCAGGAGTTCATCGTGGCCGGCCTCCCCGCTGTGAACTCCACCCTGAGCAGGCGGCTCTTGGAGAGTTTCGGCTCGGTCCGCAAGGTCTTCATGGCCAAGCCCGAGAGGCTCATGAAGGTGGAAAAGATTGGCGAGAAGAAGGCCAAGACAATCTGGGAGCTCATAAACTGCGATTATGAGAAGGAGTCATAACTATTCGGAGTCATATAATATCTGATATAACTCTATAGCCTTGAGACAACCCTTCCCATCTCCACACTTGTAAAAATGCATTATTTCATCCTTCAACTCCGTCTCTGATACAATTGCTCTCATTGCACCCTTTAGAGTTTCACTTTGTACACCGGGGGGGTTGTATTTCATTATGCCACCGCCTTTATTATCACCTATATTGTAGTGAGTAGTTACTACAGGGATTATAAAGCTTTCGCTAGCCCTTTCTGCCCCTGAGGCAGGCCTCAAGGAAGCCCCTGAAAACAGGGTTGGGGTTTAACGGTCTGGAGGTATACTCCCCGTGATATTGCGTGGCCAAAAAGAATCTCTTTCCAGGCAACTCAAGAATCTGCATGATTCTCTTCTGGGGAGCCATGCCCGAGAAGACCATACCGTGCTTCTCAAGTATGCCTATGTATTTCGGATTGCAGTTCCATCTGTGCCTGAAGCGCTCCCTCACCATGGCCTTTCCATAGAGCCTGTGCGCAAGGGTCCCTGGCTTTATTGCCATGTCAAAGCCGCCGAGGCGCATGGTTCCCCCAAGGCCCTTTATCTCCTCCTGCTCGGGCAGTATGCATATAACAGGGTTTTTTGTGCCTGGTTCTATCTCAGTCGAGCTGGCGTCTTTCAGCCCGCACACGTTCCTGGCGAACTCCAGGACAGCCATCTGGAAGCCGTAGCAGAGCCCAAGGTAGGGAATGTCATGCTCCCTGGCATACCTTACGCATTCTATCTTCCCCTCGGTCCCCCTGGCGCCGAACCCCCCGGGGACAATCACACCATCAAGACCTGACATGGCCTCCCTGACGTTGCCTGGGCTGACCTTGGTGGTCTCTATCCATTTAACCTTCACCCTGGCCCCGACATAGGGCGAGGTATGCTCAAGGGCCTTGAGTATGGACATGTAGGAATCATGAACGGTTGTATATTTCCCTGTGATGCCTACAACGAGCTCCTTCCTGGCAGAGTTTATCCTGTCGACAAGGGCATTCCATTCCCTGAACTCCCTGGAGGTCTTTTTGCTCCTCAGGCCCAGTATCTTCATGACAGCCCGGTCCACCCCCTTCTCCTTCAGGAATAGCGGCAGCTTGTGTATGTCATCCACATCAAGGCTGCCTATAACCCTCTCAAGCGGGACATTGGAGTAAATGCTTATCTTCTCCCTGACCTTTTCCTGAACAGGACCCTCAGCCCTGCATACCACTATGGATGGCTGTATTCCCATTCCCATCAGGGCCTTGAGGCCCAGCTGGGCTGCCTTGCTCTTCTGCTCACCCAGGGAACCGGGTTCAAGTATATAGACTACACTAACAAAGCAGACATTCCCCGGACCCTCCTCATATGCCAGTTCCCTCATGGCCTCAAGGAAGTACGAGTTCTCGATGTCCCCGACTGTCCCACCGACCTCAACCAGGACGACATCCGCCTTGGTATCAGCAGCCAGGTTCCTGAGAAACCCCTTTATCTCCCCTGTCACATGTGGTATGAACTGAACGTCCCTTCCAAGGTATTTGCCTGCACGTTCCTTGTCTATGATGGTCTTGAATATCTTGCCCGCGGTTATGTAGTTGGTTTTGGAGAGGTCCTGGTTGAGCATCCTCTCATATGTCCCAAGGTCCAGGTCACATTCAGTCCCGTCATCCAGAACAAAGACCTCACCGTGCCTGTATGGGTTCAGGGTTCCGGCATCGAAATTGAGGTAACCGTCAAACTTCACAGGGGATACCCTCAGGCCATGGAATATCTTGAGAACATTGCCGATGCATGAGGAGAATGTCCCCTTTCCCACCCCTGATATAACCGAGCCGGTTATGACAATGTATTTGGTTTTTCCAGGGACATAACCCTTCGGTAGTTGGGTGTAGAACTCGTGCTCATCTGACTTACTTGACAGCGATTCCAAGACCCTGGCAGCTTTGGGCATAGTATATTATGCGCCTAATGTATAAAAAGATTTCCAGGCCTACCTTTCATGGGGGTCCCTGACCTTGCTTATGGCCTTGGCGGGGCAGACCTCCATGCAGACCATACAGCCCTTGCAGACCTGGGGGTTCCAGACAGGCTTGCCCTTCCACTCTATTGCAGAGTCAGGGCAGTAGAGCCAGCAACGCCTGCATTTCACGCACTTGCTGTAGTCCCAGACAGGCATGAACACCCGCCAGGCCCCTGTAAACCTCCTGCTGGAGTTGCCGGGCTCCCTGACGTGCGGGACGCCCTTCACCCGGTCATACCTAAGCCTGCTTTCCTCGAGCATGCCTCTCCTTATCAAAGATATCAAGGTTCTTCTTGGTGTCTATGATGAAGTTGCCTGATATGATATTCCTGCCTATTATTACAGGAAACGTCATGTGTTCCCTGTCCTGAATGTTGACCAGGGCATCAAAAATCCTGCCATGAATCCTTATCCTGGCCTCCACAACAGGCCTCCTTACCTGGCCCTTGAGGGAGGGGTTGCTTATCTTGGCGGTCTTTACTATGGGACCCAGCTTTGCCCGGGCAGCGAGCCTGACGTCTATGGAGGTCATCCTGGCCCCACTGTCAAAGACAGCCAGGGTCTTGATACTCTCCCTGCCCGTAACCTCGACCTCCTCCACAATCCCCACAAGCTTCTTGCCTGACATCTCGTATCCCGGCATGGAAACCACCCATCATCACGCTTTATATATTGTCATGCAGTTAGTTAAATATGAGCCAGGACAGGGGCTATGTCGAGCACAGCCTGATAAAGCCAGGCACCATGGAGGCCAGGGAATACCAGGAAGCCATACTCAGGAAGGCCCTCAAGAAGAACACCCTATGCGTCCTGCCCACGGGCCTGGGAAAGACCAACATAGCTGTTCTCCTGGCAGCCCACATCCTGGAGAGGTTCCCGGATTCCAGGGCAATCGTCCTTGCCCCCACAAGGCCCTTGGTGAACCAGCACTACAGGACCTTTATGAAATACATAAACCTCGAGGACGTTGAGCTTTCTGTGGTCATGGGGACCATGAAGCCCCCCGAGAGGAAGAGGGTCTACCAGGACAGGATAGTCAGGATAATCTTTGCGACACCCCAGACCGTCAAGAACGATTTGAGTCATGACCTCCTGGAGTTCGGGAACTTCTCCCTCCTTGTCATAGACGAGACCCACCACTCAGTGGGCCTGTATGCATACCCCTATGTGGCCAGGAAATATATGGAGCAGGCGCGCAACCAGCGAATCCTGGGCCTCACCGCGTCCCCGGGCAGCGACCTCGCCAAGATAAGGGAGGTCATGAAGAACACCGGCCTCGAGGCAGTGGAGATAAGGACAGAGGAGGAGCAGGATGTCTCTCCCTATGTCATGGACAGGGAGACGAGATGGATTCATGTGGATCTCCCGGAGAGGTTCAGGAAGATAGGCAGCCTGATAACAGGGGTATTCAACCAGAAGGTTGGTAGCCTCAGGAAGATGGGATACCTTGGGGGCAGATATGTCTCAAGGAAGCAGCTCCTTGAGCTCCAGGGCAGGCTCGCTGTGGGGATAAAGCAGGGCCACACCCAGGGCACAGGCAAGAAGGCCTTTATCGGGATGTTCCTGGCCAGCCAGGCCATCAAGCTCGAGCACGCCCTTACCCTACTCGAGACCCAAGGCATCGGGGTTCTGGAGGCTTACTGGAAGAGGGTCAGGACAGGCATGAGCAAGGCAGACAAGGCCCTGACAAACAACAGGGAGATATCCGATGCCATGTTCCTTACCCATGAACTTCATGGGGAGGGCGCCAGGCACCCCAAGGTGGCAAGGCTCCTGGCCATTGTCAGCCAGCGGTTCAGGGAGAGCCCCGGGAGCAGGATAATAGTCTTTGCCAACTACAGGGAGTCCGTCAGGGAGATTGTTTCATCCCTTGAACAGGTCCAGGGCGCCAGGCCTGTTGAGTTTGTCGGGCAGCGGGAGGGCATGACCCAGAAGGAGCAGGCCAGGCGGCTGGGGGAATTCTCCAGGGGTCTCCACAATGTACTCGTAGCCACCTCAATCGGTGAGGAGGGCCTGGACATCCCTGCCATGGACCTCGCCGTGTTCTATGAGCCCGTTCCCTCGGGCATCCGCTCGATACAGCGCCGCGGCCGTGTGGGCCGGCAGGTTACAGGTAAGGTGATATTCCTCATAACCAGGGGAACAAGGGACGAGGCCTACTACTGGACTGCCCACCACAAGGAGAGGAGCATGAAGAAGGCCCTCTATGGCATGAGAATGGGAGACACCGGCCTCGGTGACTTTGCCTGACGGGTTTATAAGCCTTTGGGTTACCTTTATAAGGAAGCTATGCAATTTCTTGGTTAATTAGCCACCCTGCAATAGTAACTCTAAAGGATACATCCAGCCACCGAAATCTTTATAAAGGGTTAATGGTGTATATATATTATTGCCCTTTTTGGGTGTCACTGAAAGATGGTAACAATTGGTGATTTATGCTCGAGGAAGACGGCCGCCGGGAGAAGAAGGGCATCCCGAAATGCCCGGAGTGTGGCTCCACCCATATCAGGTATGACCACACAAGGGGGGAGTCTGTCTGTGAAAACTGCGGTGCTGTTCTCAAGGAATCCATGATAGACTTCAGCCAGGAGTGGCGCGCCTTTGACGAGGACCAGAGGTCCAAGAGGGTGAGGACAGGGGCCGCCCTGACACCGACAAAGCACGACGAGGGCATCACCACCGAGATTGGAAAGGGTCGTGGGGAACTCTTCAAGGTATCCAGCAGAAAGAGGGCCCAGTACTACAGGCTCACCAAGTGGCACAAGAGGCTCATAAAGTCCAAGGACAGGAACCTCTCCTTTGCATTCTCAGAGCTCCAGAGGCTTATCTCCTATCTTCACCTCTCCCGCGCTGTCCACGAAAGGGTGGCAAAGCTCTACCAGCACGCGGTGAACAGGGGGCTGGTGAGGGGGAGGTCCACTGAAAGCATAATCGCAGCCCTACTCTACACAACCTGCAGGGAGGAGGGGGCACCCAGGACCCTGGACGAGATATCCAAGGCATCCGGGATAAACAGGAGAGACATAGGCAAGACCTACCGCTACATCTCCAGGAAGCTCGGGATAAGGATTCTTCCTGCAAAGGCCCAGGACTACGTGCCCAGGTTCGGAAGCCTGCTCGGGCTCTCCGAGAGGGTCCAGGTCAGGGCAGTGGATGTCCTGGATGAGGCAACCAAGTGTGACGTGACCTCTGGAAAGGGCCCCATAGGCGTGGCAGCGGCCGCCCTCTACATATCGGCTGTTCTCGAGGGCGAGAAGAAGACCCAGAGGGAGGTTGCAGACGCCATAGGCGTCACAGAGGTGACCATCAGGAACCGCTACAAGGAGATGGTCGAGACCCTCGGCATCAAGGAAGAGGTCGAGGAAAAGGTCAAGGAAGATGAGGAAGAGGGCAGGTAGCCCCCAAACCTTCTAATGATTTAAGCCCTAACAGGTTACTGGCTAGACCATGGTGGTTTCATGGAATCCTCTCCATATATAAGATCTCTCAGTGAAATATCACCAGACGGGGATATATACCTAGGTAGGATTGCAGAGGGACTCAGAGAATGTGGAATCAATGAACTCAGATTTTCGCTAGCTAGACTAAAAAACGGTAATTTAACATACAGATATGTAATAGCGGAAGGCGTTAAGCAAGGTGATGAACCTGCAGGATACAGCTCAGAAATAACAGACAGAGGAGGAATTAAAATCCCCCCCGAAGTTCTTAAAAAAGTCACATTGGGACATGAAAAGTATGTGATATTGATGTGTAATCAAGACGGCTCTGATTTTTCTATAATGGGTGAATTGGGTTTTCAAACGTTTTATAGGAGTTATGAACTCAGAAACTATCCTGAAGAATTGAGAGAAAGAGAATTCTAAGTTTTTTAAGCCCCCTGAGGCATATATTAAGTAATGGCCAGGCTTTCTGATTTGAACAAGAAGGAGAGGGAGATAAGGGGCAGCATGAGCCGCCTCAGAAGGCAGTTCAGGGATAAGAAGATATCCAAGAAGGACTTTGACAAGGCCTTTGGCGCCAGCAACACCGAGCTCGAGAAGATATCCAATGAGAAGGACAGGCTGATTGGAGAGGCACTTCCCCCCATGCCCCCGCCACCCATGCCGCTGAGGGGGAAGGAGGGCCCGGGCCTTGATTCCATAAAAAGGAGCATCCTTGGAAGGGGAGACAAGGGACCCGGCATCCCCGAACCAGCAGGCAAGCCCGCCGGGAGGAAAGGTGAGGAACCCTTCATGCCACCGCTTATTACGAAGCTCAAAACACTCAGGGGCGTGAAGACCAGGGCCGTGGCCAGGGGGAAAGCCAAACCCCCGGCAGCCAGGGGGAGAATCAGGGATGTCCATATCATCAGGGAAACGATAAAGGAGGTCCCCGTCATCAAGGAGAAAATCAGGGAGGTCAAGGTCCCCGTCATCAAGGAGGTCCCCGTAATCAAGACAGTCAAGGTCCCCGTAATCAAGGAGAAAATAAAGGAGGTCCCTGTCATCAAGAAGGTTACTGTAATAAAAAAGGTCCCCGTAATCAGGGAGGTCAAGGTCCCCGTCATCAAGGAGGTCCCCGTAATCAAGACAGTCAAGGTCCCCGCAGGTGACCCGGATATGGCAAGGAAGATAGAGAGCAGCTTCAAGGAGATAAACAACATAAAGCTGGATGTTGCCAGGCAGGGCCAGGAGCTTTCCCAGATATCCAGAGAGATAGGTGATATCAAGCAGCACCTCAAGAACCTCGATGACATGAAGTCAGAGCTCAGGTCCCTTGGGGCGAGGACAGAAAAGACAGACTTTCAGGGCCTCACCCAGGAGATATACAGCCAGTTTGAGAAGATGAACAGCAGCATAAGGGAGTCTGAGAAGAGGACAGATGACCTGGCGGAGAGTTTTAATGTTGAGGTAAAGACGCTCAAGGAGAAGATGGGAGAGGCCACCCAGGCCAAGGAGCGTGTCGATGGCCTTGACATCTCCAACATAAGGAGGGACATGGAGTCCCTCAAGCAGAAGAGCCAGTATATCGAGCAGCACCTCGACAAGTTTGATGTGGAGCCAATAGTGGAGATGATAAGGGAGGTTGAGAACAAGGTCAACAACCTCAGGGCCTCCTCTGCGCTTATTATAGAGTAGCACGGCCCTTAAGGAGCCACCATGAAAGCCATAAAGACCATAATGGATGTTCCGATAGAGGAGCTTGTTGCAGGCGGGGCACCACTCTGTTCAGGGTGCCCGGCCGCCCTGGGACTCAAGCTCGCCCTCAAGGCCTTGGGAAGGCGCACCATAGTAATAAACGCCTCGGGCTGCATGACCCTTTTCACTACCTTTCCGCACATGCCCACGAGGGTCCCCTGGCTCCATGTGGCAATTGAGAACGCTGCAGCAGTTGCAACAGGCATAAGGGCTGCTCTTGAGCAGTTGGGAAGGAACAGGGGTGTGAACATCCTGTGCTTTGCAGGTGACGGGGCAACCTATGACATAGGGTTCCAGGCCCTTTCAGGGGCAGTGGCAAGGCGGGACGATTTTATCTTTGTCTGCCTCCCAAGAAATGAAGAGATAATTCTAGGAAATGGTGAAGTCGTTAAGATAGGAGAGTATATTGAAAAAGAAATAAAAGACTTTGATAATACACATACCATAGAATCGAACAATCAGTTACTAAATATAAAAAACAAAATAAATGAATCTCTAGTCTCCGTTCCTGTCAATGGTTCTGTTATATCATGGAACGGAAACATCTTTAAACCCAGCAATATTGTGGCTGCACAAAGAATTGAGTCGCCAGCCCACCTCATAAAGATAACTACCAGATCTGGTTCAACATTATCACTTACACCTGAACATAATGTTCTTGTTGATTCTCTTGGGGGTTTTGTTTGGAGAAGAGCAGATGAATTAAATGAAGAAGATCGGTTAATAAGCCCGAGAAGAATAAACATTAACAACGATATATGCACTGACATTATTGGTTTTATTTCCGATGATATAAATGCAATACTTCCCCGCGAATTTAAAGAAACCATCAAAGAGAGAATTAGGGACAGCTTTGGTTCAGTCAGAAATGGTTGCAAAGAACTATCAATCCCTGAACACAGAATAATTAAATATGCTTTACCTGTGCCACTTGGAATTCTAAGAAAACTAATGGAATACGGATTAGTTAATAGAGAAGAGTTTGCTTCAATTGATAAATTCAATACGAAAGGAGCAGCATGCACAAGGATTGAACAAAAAGAGATATCTAATAAACATTTCTATCTCCTCGGTCTTATTGCATCAGATGGTTATATCAAAAAGAGGTATGGAATAGCCTTTACAAACACGGAGAAAAGACTTATTGAAAAATTCAAGAGGATATACAAGGAACTATTCCCAGAAAATAATGTAACAGAGATAAAGATTGATAATGTATATCATGTTCATGTTTCTAATCCCATTCTTCATGAAATAGCATCATATCTGAACATAAAGGAAGATCCTTGCGGGGTAGTCAGATTCAAAGAAGATCATATATCAAACTATATGAGAGGGGTATTTGATGGAGACGGATGTGCTGCTCTGAGCAAAGTGAATAACACGACTATTCCTCTATTGATAATCACTACTGTTAAAGAAACTCTTGCCAAAAGATATAAGCTACTCCTACAAAGGATTGGAATTGCATCTTCTTTAATCAAAAGAAAAAACAGATATGATATTCATATTTCCTCCAGGCTTGATGTACAAAGATTCATTAGGCTTGTGGGAAGCTGTCATCCTAAAAAGAAACACAGAATGAATAAAATGTCTATTATAATGGATGATCTAGAAGAGAAAGGGAAACACTTCTCGCTTGCTCCAATGATAACTGGTAAGATACTTAAGGGGTTGTGTCAGGCAAACGGAATACCTGTTAAGAGTATTGATACCAACCTTTTTAATATTGCAAACTGTGGGTGTGGAATATCAAAGACAAAAACCAAGAGATTGCTTTCAAAACTGGAAAAGCATGGAATATATTCGAACATCTTAAAAAAAGCCATAAGTGACGAATTTCATATCGATCCTGTTAAGAATATTGAGAAAATAGAGTCAAAGCACAAATACGTTTATGATATCACAGTCAAGGGAACCCACAATTTTGTTCCTGAAGGGCATTTTGTTATATCAAACTGCTACAACAATCACTCCTTCTCCAATACAGGGGTTCAGATGAGTTCGGCAACCCCCTACGGGGCCTACACCACTACGACCCCCCTGAGCAGGGCCGGCTCTGCCAACATCCTCATGAGGAAGCCCATGGCCAAGATAATAGCGGCACACGGGGCCCCCTATGTTGCCCAGGCCTGTGTCTCCGATGCCCTGGATTACATGAGGAAGCTCCAGAAGGCGGCCTCGATTCCCGGGCCCAAGTTCATAGACCTCCTTGCCCCATGTCCCACTGGATGGGGATTTGATTCTTCCAAGACCATCGAGGTTGGCGACCTCGCTATCAGGACAGGGGCCTGGCCCCTCTACGAGATTGAGCGCGGCAAATTCACCCTGAACTACAAACCAGCTAAGCTCCTCCCTGTGAGGGAATACCTCAAGGCCCAGAGAAGGTTCAGGGGAATCTCTGACAGGGTTGTCAGGGACATCCAAGGATTCATAGACAGTCAATGGAAGCTCCTCCTCCAGGGCAAATACTGGGAGGCTCAGGAGTACTGATGTTTTTATTTTCTACAGATTAAGAGTTACTTACCTTAGAGAACTCTGGTGATGTTCTGGTGAATGTAACTGAACACATAGTCCATGAGAAAGCCCTGGTTCTTTCATTTGCTTTATCTATCCTGCTCCTGTCATACATACCCTTGACATCTCACATTGCATATTATAACACCCCATTATACATTTTATTCTCTATTAATTACCTTCTCTGTTTTCGGGATTCTTCTTTTCGCAAACCTTAAGGAAGTCTCATGGCCATTCAGAAAGGTAAGCAGGACGTCATGGATTATGTTGCTTCTTATCTTGGTAGTGGTCTTTTATCTATACCTAAGTTCAGGATATTGTGCCTCCCACGACAGAATGCTGTGGGAGTATGCCTTCTCAGCAGACGGGATGTTGAGGGGGCATGTTGATTTAATGCATCCAAAGGGCTATTCCTTCATTCTATTAATGCTATTCTCTGTTTTCGGTGAGAACTGCTCAGGCATATTAATCCTGTCAGCCTTAATACCCTCATTAACCACTATTGTGGTCTTTCTGATAACCTACTACATATTCAGAAGGGAGGAAGCGGCTGTTTTAGATTTTCTGGGAAAGATTAGCTTCTTTTTATCTATCATCCTCTCCCTGAGT
>CAZAEI010000007.1:0-44996 GCA_964484305.1 uncultured archaeon | reverse complement strand
ATAGCCCCGCCCGGAGTTTCACAACCCTTTCTTTTGCGGCAGCGTTCTTTCCGTGAACGCTTTTGTGCGTTTACCTGTACAAAAGGGTTCGTTCGAACCGGGGTCACTGGTTTTCCCTGCTCTCACAGATGGCAAAGCCACCTCAAATCTTTGGGAACCCCAAAGACCAGTATCCCTAGCCAGCCCTTCTCTTTACATGTTCTTTCCCAAGGCTTTCTTGCGACCTGCGGAAGCGTCTGTAAGAAAGGCTTTTGGCCACTAGACTACGGGGCTATACCTGTCTGCCCGCCTCTTCGAGGCGGGATTGTACTCCTTGTCGGTCCGCCCCTTTGGGGCGGCAGGTGTTCCTTGCATTATAGAATAAGCTGGGTTTATATAAATGGCAGGTGTGGCCTATAATGGCGGGTTCGGCCTAGATGCTGCCATTGGAGGCCCGGATGCCCTTCTGGGTTATCACGAAGACCGTTCCCAGGGATTCGACCTTCTCTAGGAAGCCGAGCTCCTCGAGCCGGCCCACGCAGACGCTCGTGCCGTCGTATTCGTTCCTGTTAAGGACCCTGGTTATCTCATCCTTGGTTACCAGGAGGTTCGTGGCCGCGAGCTCCAGAATCCTTCTCTCAACTTCGCTCATCATGCATACCGCCTATTATAATTTCTTTGTTACTGCCTGTATTTATGGTTATTGGTCATGGACTGTGAAGGCCTATCATCACGTTGCGGGCCTATCTGCAGACAAGACCCTTCCTCAGGCTCTCGGCCCTGGACCTTCCCGCAAGGGCCTCGACTATCTTGAGCGCAAACTCCATGGCAGTCCCCGGCCCCTGGGATGTTATGATATTCCCGTCGACAACCACACGCTCCCCCCTGGGCTTCGGGAGCTTCTTCTCGTTGCCCGGGTATACCGTGGCCCTCCTGTTGTCGAGGAGGCCCTCTTTGGCGAGCAGCATCGGGGAGAAGCATATGGCTGCTATGAGCTTGTCCTTGTCATTGAAGTCCCTGAGCATCCCCATGAGCTTGACTGACTTGCCCATCTTCGGGGAGCCCTGACCCCCTGGCAGGACGAGTGCCTGGAAGTCCTTGGGGTTTATGTCGTCGAACTTCATGTCAGCTATGACCTTGACGCCCCTGTTGCCTGTAATCATGGTTCCGGGCATGCCGGCCAGAACGACATTGAAGCCCGCCCGCCTCAGGACATCCACTGTGGCTATGGCCTCGATTTCCTCAAAGCCGTTGATAAGGGGGACTAGTATGTTCATGAAACCACAGATTCAGCCACAAAGCTGTGCTCGATAAAGCCTCTGCACCTATTTTATAGTTATATATATGCATACACTTATATAGATTAGCAAGACAATTTTGTAAACAGGTGATTGCATGACAGTGCTTGGAATGAGATATCGTTCGCTCGAAGCGAGGAGGGAGCAGGGGGGAGCAACACAGATAAAGGTGAACTCGGTCCCCAAGATAACCGGCGTAAAGGAGACCAACGTCCCCATGCTCAAGCAGAAGGCCCTTTCAGTGGACTTTGATTTCGTGACAGAATACAACCCCAAGATAGGAAACATAAGGCTGACAGGGGAGATATTCTATCTCACGGACAGGAACGCCCAGGTAATGAAGGTGTGGAAGTCCAAGAAGGAGCTGCCCGAGGACATGAGGATTGAGATACTCAACCATTTGTTCAGGAGCTGCCTCGTCAGGATAGCGAATCTGGCGGACGACCTGCAGCTTCCCCCACCCATCGGCATACCCAGAGTGAAGCCGAAGGCTGAAGGTAAATAGTTTTCTGCATCTGGATTGAGACAGATTGAAGGTAGCGGAAGCTGCGAAGCAGGCTGAAGAGTCGTGTGAAGGCAAATATAAGAATAAAAAACCGTTATTTAATTGAATACCATGCCTGATTGGCTTTTGTTCTTATATGGCAGCCAATTGAGGGGGATGGTTTCATGAATGTCAGGGCTCATGTCTTCATAACAGGGAATGTCCAAGGCGTTTTCTTCAGGTCAAACACCAGGAGCCAGGCCGTGATGAGGCAAGTAACAGGATGGGTGAGGAATCTCCCGGACGGCAGGGTGGAGGCCGTCATGGAGGGTGAGAGTGATGATGTCAAGGGCCTGATTGAGTCATGCAGGCAGGGCCCTCCAGGGGCCAGGGTGGATGACATCGAGATAGCATGGGAGAAGCCCGCCCACAAATACAAGGGATTTGAGATAAGTGTTGGGTAGCCCTTTATGCTGTTTCTCATGGATTAGCCGGCCCCGGCTGTCAGCATCCATATCATAACAAGGCCGATTGCGAAGAGTATTGCAATGAGCTTCCAGGACCTGAGGAGGAACTTGCCCAGAAAGAAAAGGACGAGGCCAAGGACCAGGGCGGCCACCGCAAGGCCGAGGGGTCCCATGCCCCCGATGAAGGCAAGGGACTGAGACAGGTTCCCGAAGAGCTGAAATAGGGAGAACAGGGTACCCAGGGTATTGGAGAGAACAACCTTCACCATCTCCAGGATTATGGCCAGGGGGGCGTCCATGGTTTATTCTTTGCGGGGGTAACATAAAAACTGCATATCGCGAGCATGCTACCTGCCCAGGAAGCTGCCCAGGCTTGACTGCTTGCCCTTCCCGCTGGCCTCCTCCAGCTTCTTGAGGGTGTTGTCCGTGCGCTCGGGGGAGAAGTCGTGCTCCTCCAAGAGCCTCCTCAGGCCGGCCATGTCCAGGGACTGTGGCTCTATCTCAAGGTCTTCCACAGGGGGGTTTCTGAAGAAGTCAAAGATTTTCTCTGCAGGGGTTGGGAAGTCCCAAGGGACCTGCTTGAGGACGGCCCCGAGGGTCCTGTGCTCCTTGACAAGCTGGAGGGCCTTCTTGGGGCCGATGCCCTTCACGCCGCCCTGGTTGTAGTCTGTTCCGACGAGTATGCCCAGAATTATGAGCTGCTCCTGGCCTATACCAAGCTGGGATAGGAGGGCGCTGAGCTCCACAAGCTCGGGCTTCACGGATATGTAGCTCTCCCTTCTGGGGAGCTTCCTCCTCCCGGAGACAGTGAGGTTCCTCACCAGCCTCTCGGCCCCGAACAGGAGGGAATCCCAGTCCTGGCTTCCCACTGCCCAGACCCTGCCTGACTTGAGGAGGTGGGTGGCCTGGGCCTCTCCCTCAGAGGGGGCCTGGATCCAGGACACTCCCATGAGGCTGAGGAGCCTCTTGGAGTCCTTTATCATGTCATTGGTCAGCCTGGAAGCCTGCTGGGAGTATCTCCTGACGGCCTCTGCATCGCCCTCTTTAACTGCCTGCTTCCACTTAACATTGGCATTCTCCCTGACCTCCCTTCTGGCTGCTATGGTCTTCTCCTTGAAGATGGGAGGCTTGCCGTCAAAGACATAGACGGGCCCGATTCCGGCCTCCAGCATGCGGGAGGTGCGGTAGAACAGGCCTGAGAGGTGGGAGGTTACTCTTCCCTTGGAGTCCCTTAAAGACTCCCCTGTCATCCTGTCGCGGATTATGGAGAGGAACTGGTAGAGGGTGTTGTAGGCATCGATGGCCACCTGCCTCCCCCGGAGCTGCTCGAAGTCTGTCTCCCTGGCGCTGACTATCTCGGTAAGGCTCACACCCATGAATATGAATTGAGGGGGGAAACTTATATACCTTAAATCCAGATTCTTAACAGGAGGTAATGTTTCCTGACCTTCCACAAGATTGCACAATCCTGTACCGAAGGTATCGGCAGGCAGGTTGGGTCAGGAAGGAGGTGTATGCATGCCCGAGAAGGCAAAAGAGAAGAAGCTTGTGGGAAGGGTGACTCACTTCTTTACCAACATAAGCGTTGCTGTTATAGAGCTCTCTGATGTCCTCAAGGCCGGGGATAAGGTATCGATAGAGGGAGCTACGACCAATATCGAGCAGAAGGTGGATTCCATGCAGATACACAACAACCCTGTCAAGGAGGCCAAGGCAGGGGATGCAATAGGGATCAAGGTAAAGGACAGGGTCAGGGAAGGCGACCAGGTATACAAGGTATAGTTCCGCAGACGGAACTGGAAAACTATGCAGGACATTGGTTTAGAGGATATCCTTATCAGGATTACTTTTAACCCTTACTTCGTGGATTTCACACGCTTTTTAACCTTTATCCCCCAATTCTAAACCATGCTCTCGGAAAGGGTGGGAAGGATTTCTGATTCTCCTACCCTGGCAGTCTCTGCCAGGGCCAAGGCCATGAAGGCCCAGGGGATTGATGTCGTGGACTTCGGGGCAGGGCAGCCGGATTTCGCACCGCCCGAGCACGTCAAGCAGGCTGCTATAGAGGCTGTGCAGGCCAATGATTCCAGGTATACAGACGCGACAGGCCTCACGGAGCTGAAGCGGGTTGTGTGCGAGAAGTTCAGAAGGGACAACAGCCTGGACTACGGGCCTGAGAATATAATCATCTCTGTGGGTGCCAAACACGCCCTCTACAACCTCTTCCAGGCCGTGCTGAACCCCGGGGATGAGGTGATAATACCCAAACCCTACTGGGTAAGCTATCCTGACATGGTTAGGCTTGCGGACGGCACCCCTGTCTTTGCGGAGACTGGACATGACTTCATGCTGAATGCCGAGTCTGTACTGGAGAGGATTTCAGAGAGGACCAGGGCCATAGTCCTGAACAGCCCCAACAACCCGAGCGGAGCGGTCTTTCCTGAGGGCGATGTGAGGAGGGTCGCCGAGGCTGCAGCAGAGAGGGGCATATTCCTTGTATCAGACGAGATATATGAGAAGATAATCTATGGCGGGAGGCACTTCAGCCCGGCATCGATAAGCGGAAAAGTGAAGGCCGTCACCTTCACTGTCAACGGCCTGAGCAAGAGCCACGCAATACCCGGCTGGAGGCTCGGTTATGTAGCAGGTCCCGTGGATGTGATAAAGGCCATGGGAAGGCTCCAGAGCCAGTCCACCTCAAACCCCGCTTCGATAGTCCAGAGGGCGGCGATAGCGGCCCTCAGGGAGGATTCCGGCCTGGAGGTGATTGTAGAGGAGTACAGGAAGAGGAGGGACTTCCTGGTGGACGGGCTCAATTCCATGGAGGGATTCTCCTGCACAAGGCCGGACGGGGCATTCTATGTATTCCCGAAGATTCCTGTGGGGGACGATACTGGATTCTCCAGGGAGCTTCTGGATAAGGCCCGGGTTGCCCTGGTTCCAGGCTCTGCCTTTGGCGTGCCGGGCCATGTGAGGATAAGCTACGCGACCTCCATGGAGCAGATAAAGAAAGGCCTGGAAAGGATAAGGGCCTTCCTGACAAGGTAGGGCAGGCATACCTTTTTTAAGCATTGGGCCTGTTTTTATTCTTATGCCGAAGATATCCGTCATAGGGGCAGGGAATGTGGGGGCCACAGCAGCCCTCAAGATGGCCCAGAAGGGCCTGGGAGACATAGTCCTGGTGGACGTGGTGGAGGGAGTCCCTCAGGGAAAGGCCCTTGACATACAGCAGAGCATGCCCCTGTGGGGGAGCAAATCCAGGGTAGAGGGGACCAATGATTTCTCTGAGATGGAGGACTCTGACATGGTGGTCGTGACTGCCGGGGTTCCTAGGAAGCCGGGGATGAGCAGGGAGGACCTTCTGGACATAAACTCAAGGATAATGAAATCGGTATGCAAGGAGATAAGGCAACACGCCCCCGGTTCGATAGTCATTGTGGTGACCAATCCCCTGGATTCCATGACCTGGCTGGCCTACAGGGAGCTCGGATTCCCCAGGGAAAGGATCATGGGCATGGCAGGCGTCCTTGACACATCCAGGTTCAGGTGCTTCCTTGCCCAGGAGCTGGGAACAGAGCCATCTGAGATAGAAGCCATGGTCCTCGGAAGCCACGGGGACAGCATGGTCCCGGTCATAGAGCACACCAAGGCAGGCGGAAGGGATGTCAGGGATGTGCTCTCCCCCGAAAGGCTTAATGAGATAGTGGAGCGGACGAGGAATGCAGGGGCTGAGATAGTCTCGCACCTCAAGACCGGCTCCGCATTCTATGCGCCAGGGGCCGCCATAGCAGAGATGGCCGAGGCCATCCTGAAGGACACCAAGAGAATCCTGCCTGTATCGGCCTGTCTTGAGGGTGAGTACGGCCACTCGGGCCTCTTCCTCGGGGTTCCCGCAAGGCTGGGAAGGAACGGCATAGAGGAAATCGTGGAGCTCGAGCTCGAGAAGGAGACAAGGGAGGCCCTTGACAGGTCCGCCAGTGCTATAAAGGAGAGCCTGGGCAGGCTGAATCCCACTGGATAGCGGGATTGCAGGGTTTGGGCCCCTTTTCTATGAGGTTTCTGGCTTCAGAAAGGCAAAGAGACCTAAAATCATCGATTTTGTTACAAAGCCGGCACACCGTTAACTTTATAAACCATTAAAATCACTACTTTGTAGTGACATTAATAGTCACTGATAGGTGGTAACATGAACAGGGAGATTATAAAGATATTCACTGTGATGTGGCTGTTCGGGATGTACATAACGCTCATGCTTACATTCGTGGCCGCCTACCAGAGCCCTGACAAGGCCGTGATGGTTACGATAAACCAGGCCGGTGAGGCAGAGGTGGAATTCTTCATGCTCCTGGGAGCCCTCTTCTTGGCAACCATGGGCACGATGTATATCATAACAGACATCAAGAGGGATTTCGTGGAAGGGGTTGTGAGCGGCCTTGGCAGGGAAACTACCTAGAGCCACTTCACGTCGACGTCGTCTGTCCTCTGCCTGGGGAGAATCCCGGACTTTGTTCTCATCCCGGATTTGTGCATGAGTATGCCTGTCCAGGCTATCATACTCCCGTTATCGCCAGCCAGCTCCCTGGGGACCACTGCGAACCTCGCGCCCCTCTCCCTGCACATTATCATGAGCATACCTCGGAGCCTGCTGTTTGCGGCCACCCCCCCTGTCAGCAGGACCTCCCTTTTCTTGGTATGTGCCAGGGCCCGCTCGGTCACTTCGGTCAGCATGGCGAAGAGGGTCTCCTGAAGGGAGAAGCATACATTCCTCTTGCTCTGGCCGGATTTGACCCGCCTCACGGCCTCGGTTACAATCCCCGAGAAGGAGAGGTCCATGCCCTTTACTGTATAGGGCAGCTCCTGGTAGCGCCCTCCCCTGGCCAGGACCTCTATCCTGGGGCCGGCAGGGAACTCGAGGCCGATGTCGCGGCCGAACTTGTCCAAGGCATTGCCCACTCCAATGTCCTGGGTTTCGCCAAAGCAGCGGTAGCGGCCCTCCACAAAGGAGAGAATCTGGGTGTTGCCGCCAGATACATAAAGTGTTACTGGATCGGTCATTTCTGTGCTCAGCCTCCCTATTTCGATATGCGCTATCTGATGACACACTCCTATTGGGGGCTTCCTGATTTTGGAGGCAAGCTCCTTTGCAAGATTCAACCCGACGTGCAGGCAGGGAGGAAGGCCTGCACCCTGGGAGAAACTCACTAAATCGATATCAGACAGCTTTGTTTTGGCCTCTTTCAGTGCATTACCCAGAACATCCTCTTTAATCTTTCTGTGATGCTCAGCGGCATCCATGGGCTTTATACCCCAGCCCAAGGGAGGCCTGTACATATCAACAATATTGCTAAGAATCTTCTTTTTGTCTGTAACTATCCCGACTCCAAAGGTGTGCGCAGTTGACTCAATTCCCAAGCAGAGCATATGTCTAATCTATAGCGATAGAATTGTTATAAATACCTCCAATATATTCTTGGGGGATATTAAATGGGAGGAAGGAAAAGAAATATAGCACTGTTTGTGGACGGGCCAAATATGGTAAGAAGGAGCGAGTTTGGTTTTGGTCTGAAAGAGATATATGAAGCTGCAAGGAAGTATGGTGATGTAAGGATAGCAGAGACCTTCCTTAACAAGTACGCTGACGAAAAATTTATTGAATATATCATGAATTCTGGTTTTTCTTTAGGGGATATCGGAATAGAAGATGTTGACGTACCGCTTGCCTCAAGGGTAACGGAAGTAATTTGTAGTCCAAAATATGATTTCATAGGTACAATAGCCTTGTCAACACGGGACGGTGACTTTGCCTCGTTACTGCATAAGGTAAAAAGCTACAACAAGGAAGCTATTGTGATAGGCGCTGAACCGAATTTTTCGCCTGCCCTTAAAGGGGCTGCAGACTATGTTGAGGTTTTAAAAGGTAAGGGGAATAATCTGATTGGTGATTAAATAAGAATTTGCATGAAAGAGATTTAAAACTTCTATCCAAGAAACAATTGATTTCTTATGTCCTTTGGGATTGTCGGCGTCTATGGAAAGGGTGTATTAGAAGGCACTGCAAGGACCACCTCTGATGCCCTTCTGATGTATCATCACAGAAGCGGAAGGGAATACCCTGTAATAGCCACGAATGCTGGGGGTGATGGACCGTTCACCATATACGGGCTTGATGATACAGAGTTCAGAGACATAACCCTCGGGGAGCTGGACTCGGATAAGTCAGATATAGCGATTGGGAGAATATCCGATAAGAAACATCCAGGGCCAGCGGTATCAGACATTGCCGGAGTAATCGCTCCGGGTGGCATTGCGGTTGTAGGTAACGGGAAGCTAACGAACTATGATGAGGTTCGGGAAGGATTCTATCATGGCGGGGGTGCCCTCAGACCCGACCCGTCGGCTGCTGACATGCTTATACATCTCATATCCAATTCCGGAGAAGATAACATTGAGAATGCATTCAGGCACTCGCTGGAGGACATGAGGGGCTCTTACTGCTTCATTGCAATGTTTAATGACAGGCTTGCCGTTGTCAGGGACAGGCATGGGCATATGCCCCTCTCTCTGGGAAGCCTTAGGGGTGCCCCTGTAATCGCTTCAGAGACCAGTGCATTCAACAGAATAGGTGCTAAATATGAATGCGATATCGGGGAAGGGGAGCTCCTGGTGTTCGATAACAATACATCAACATCATATCAGCTTTTTGAAAGCGACCCAAGACACTGCATAAGAGAGCTTGTATATTTTGCAAATCCGGGGAGCAGGATTTTCGGGGGCCGCAGGGTTTCAAAGTACAGGTTCAATTCCGGAAGGGCCCTTGCAAAGGAGCATAAAGGGACGCTGAAGGATATCGATATCGTTGTGCCTGTACCGGATTCCGGAAGATATCCTGCAATAGGCTTTTCAGAGGAATCCGACAAGCCCTACAGGCTGGGACTGGTCGAGGCCCCCGGAGGGATGAAAATCCTCCTGAAGGAGCAGAAGGATAACAAGAGTAATGATGTCAGGGACAAGCTCTATCCTGACTCGGATATCGTAAGCATGCAGAGGGTCGCTCTTGTAGAGGATTCAGGCCTCACCTTTGAGACTGCATGTGAGATATCAAACATGATGGATGAGGCCGGTGCGAAAGAGGTCCACTGGTATTTTGCAAGCCCGCCCCCAAGGCACAGGTGCCCCTACAGGGAATCTATCAAGCACATGGAAGGCATCAAGGGTAATGATAGCGAGATTAACGATAAGGTCCTGGATATAATCAGCGATGGTGGAAAGAACAAGAAGGTAAAGAGCGTGAATTTCCTTGGTCTGGAGACAACACTGGATTTGACAGGAAAGCCCGATGAATACTGCTATCAGTGCCTCACAGAAAGGGATTTATACGATGATGTGTAAATATTCTCAAGGTGTTGACATGAAGGGTGAATGCCGGATCCCTGATTAAAAGACGTTCCCCTCCCAATACACAACCAGGGGGAGGGCCAGGCAACAGAGGCCCTGGTTTTCCTGGTTCTGTTTTCAAGAACAGTTGTATTTTATGCGAATCCCGCTTAATTAATAAACATAAGGAGCACAATCTTAAGTTAATGTGATTGGCATGTTCGAGCCCTTTGAGCCCAAGAAGGTTGAAGAGAAGGTCCTGAAGTTCTGGAAGGACAGGAAGGTATATGGTAAGGTCAAGAAACTGGCCAAGGGGCAAAAGCCCTTCTTCTTTGCTGATGGCCCCCCCTATGCCACGGGAAACATCCACATGGGAACGGGATGGAACAAGATAATCAAGGACTGCTACATAAGGTTCTGGAGGATGCAGGGATTCGATGTCTGGGACCAGCCCGGGTATGACAGCCACGGCACGCCCATCGAGTACCAGGTTGAGAAGAAGCTGGGGTTCTCCAGCAAGAAGGACATCGAGGCATATGGCGCGGCCAGGTTTATAAGGGAGTGCAGGGGGTTCGCGACCAAATATATAGATGTCATGAGCAGGGAGTTCGCCAACCTCGGGGTATGGATGGACTGGGACAGGCCCTATGTAACCCTGAATAACAGCTACATAGAGGGTGCCTGGTTCACCTTCAAGAGGGCCAATGAGAAGGGCCTGCTCTACAAGGGGCTCTATCCCATTCACGTCTGTCCGAGGTGCGAGACCGCTGTATCATATAATGAGATAGAGCACGAGACCGTAACAGATGCCTCGGTGTATGTCAAGTTCCCCATACAGGGCCGTGAAAGGGAATACTTTATTATATGGACCACAACGCCCTGGACCCTCCCCGCCAACACCGGGATAATGGTCCACCCGAGCTTCTCCTATTCCCTGGTCGAGGTCAGGAGCGGCGAGAAATATGTCATAGCGACGGAGCTTGTCGACAGCCTCATGGAGAAGTTCGGTATGGAATCCTATACTACTGTCCGGACATTCTCCGGGGATGACCTGTCCGGGATGCTCTATGAGCATCCCCTCAGGGACCTGGTCCCGGCAATCCGGAACCTCGAGGGGGCCCACAGGGTCGTGACCTCGGCCAGGTACGTCACACTGGAACAGGGGACCGGCCTGGTACATACCGCACCCGGCCACGGCGCAGAGGACTACCTGGTCGGTGTCCGGGAGGGGCTCCCCCAGGTATCGCCTGTCAGGACAGACGGGACCTTTACCAGGGAGGCCGGGAAGTGGCTCGAGGGGAGGTTTACCAAGGACGCTGACTCCATCATACTCCAGAAGCTCTCTGAGAGGAATGCCCTGCTCAGAAAGGAGAATATAAGCCACGAATACCCCATGTGCTGGCGCTGCAATTCGCCCCTGCTCCAGATAAGCGTTCCGCAGTGGTTCTTCAAGATAACAGAAATCAGGAACAGGCTCCTTGAGGAGAACAGAAAGGTTAAATGGGTCCCGGAGTGGGCAGGAGGCCGCTTCAGGAACTGGCTCCAGAACCTCGGGGACTGGCCTGTCTCCAGGCAGAGATACTGGGGAATTCCCCTCCCTATATGGGAGTGCGAATGCGGGGAGATTGTGGTGGTCGGCTCCTTTGAGGAACTCAAGAAGAGGTCCGGGCTCAAAAGGGAGATAGACTTCCACAGGCCGGGAATTGACAGGGTGAGGATTCCCTGCCCCAGATGCGGGAAGCCCATGAAGAGGACGCCTGATGTCCTGGATGTGTGGTTCGATTCAGGGGTCTCGACATGGGCAGCCCTGGAATACCCAAGGAAGAAGGCCCTGTATAAGAAACTCTGGCCGTCAACCTTCCAGACCGAGGGCCCTGACCAGTTCAGGGGGTGGTGGAACTCCCAGATGATAACCAGCGTCCTTACCTTTGACAGGTCGCCCTTCGGGACGATAATGCTGCACGGCTTTGTCCTGGACGCCAGGGGCACCAAGATGTCCAAGTCCAAGGGCAACGTGGTCACCCCAGAACAGGTAGTCGAGAGGTACGGCAGGGATGTCCTGAGGTTCTATCTCATGAGCAGCGCGCCCTGGGATGACTTCTATTTCAACTGGGAGGGAACAAAGGAGACCAGCAAGCTCTTCAATGTGCTCTGGAACATCTACCAGTTCACAAGGGCCTATGCTCCCAAACCTCCCCTTCATGTCTCAACGCACACAAGGAAGGGCAGGCAAGAGAGGCCGAAAAGGAAGCCACCCCTGAAGCCCGAGGACAGGTGGATAATCAGCCGGGTTAACAGTCTCATGGATTTGACCGGCCAGGCCAGGCAGTACATGATTCACAGGCTCGTATCTGAGATGAGCGACTTCGTACTGAACGACCTCTCGAGGTGGTATGTAAAGCTTGTCCGTGACAGGCTCTCTCCCTGGTACAGAGGAAGTGACAAGGCAGCCGCCCAGTATGCCCTCCACTATGTCCTGGAGAGGCTTGTCAGGATTCTGGCCCCGGTCTCCCCGTTCATGAGCGAGCACATATACCAGGAGTTCTTCAGGAAGATGGTGTCTGTTCATGCGGAGCCCTGGCCTGAGCAGGACAGGAGGCTTGTGGACAGGAAGCTCGAGAAGGCCATGGACACGGTAAAGGGCCTCATCGAGTCCATGAACGCGTCCAGGGAGGAGAAGGGTTTCAAGCTCAAGTGGCCGCTCGATGCGGTGCACGTCTTCCCTGAGAAGGGCGCCACGAAAGCCATAAAAGACCTGAAGAATGTGGTGTGCTTCATGGGCAACGTGAGGGAGGTCAGGTTCCTTGACAGGGCCTCAAGGGACATGAAGGCCTTCCCTGGGGGGAGGCTCGGCCTGGGAGAGGTTTTGCCGGATGAGTCCCTGGTAAGGGAGTCTGTGAGGAAAATAGAGGTAAGTAGAAAAAAGGAAGGACTCAAGGTAACTGATGATATTGAACTGATTCTGAAATCGGACAAAGAAACAGAAATTATACTCAAAGAACATGAAAAGGAAATATGTATAGCTGTCGGTTCGCCATGGCCAATCAGATATGAGCAGCCGAATCCGGAGAGGGGAACCTCCGAATTCCAGGGCAAGACTGTCCGTTTCGGTTTCAAAAAGAAGAAGTAGTTTTTTAAGCGCCAGTCCAATTTCTTTACATGACCATCTACAGGCAGAGGGAGAGGTTCCAGGGCCTCTCCATAAGGATTGGCATGGCCTTCAGCAGGCTCAGGCTCTCCCCCAACCAGTGGACCATGCTCTCGCTTCTTCCTGTCCTGGCAGGCCTTTACTTTCTCTACTACTCACAGTTCCTTCAGGCAGCGCTGCTCCTGTTCCTGTCCTCTTTTCTTGACCTCGTGGACGGCTCTGTGGCAAGGGTTACCGGGAGGGTTTCCAGACTCGGGGCCTATCTTGACACCATAGTGGACAGGTACGTCGAGTTCATAATCGTGCTGGGCATACTCCTTGCCGGAATCCCGGGATTCCTGATTCCCTCGGCGGCCTGGATTATCATCTATCTCTTCGGTGCCATGATGACCACCTATGCCAAGGCAGCTGCCAGGGAGAAGGGCCTGACCGAGAGGGAGCTCCGCGGCGGGATATTCGAGAGGGCCGAGAGGCTCATGCTTCTGCTTGCGGGGCTCCTCCTGGCCACCCTGGAGCCGCTCTACCTGACCTATACCATTGCCCTGCTGGCTGTCCTGACGAACATATCGGCCCTCCAGAGGATATGGGCAGCCATATCAGGGGCCAAGGAATAAAACCCTTACCTCCACAGTTTGTTACAGGGGATGGCATGAGTTGTTGCCTGAGAGACAGAAACAAACCGTTAGACCCGGCTGACGCTTAATCAATGAGTAGTTTTAAAAAAGAACGATTGTTCGATATAACAACCAGCAATCATTAACGATTATTTCTTCAATCCTAGTTTCCTAGCAACATTGTTGTCAATAATCTTGCTTATCTCAGATATGTTCTTCATGTTTCGCAACTCCTGGATTTTCTCTTTACCTCCGGGAGTCTTCTCCAGCCTTGAATAGAACCTGTTCGCCATTATTATCTGGGAGTCTATAAATCGGGCCTGTTCACCCTTCCACACCCTTCTGGGGTTGTCCCTGACAAAGCGTGCCCATCTCTCAACCTGTTCTTTGTGGGTATTGTCTCTCATTTGAGCCTTAACCCCCTGATTAGTTTCTTCATTCTCTCAATCTCTTGCTCATTGGTTTTGCCTTCGTACACAATCCGCAGATGTCTGGCATCTTCAACATCCTTTTCGGATTTGAGTAATTCTTCCTTGAATGCTATACTGGCTTCGATGCTGGAGAAATATAGGTCAAGTCCGGTCAGGGGGAGTTTTCTCCTTGTATTCAATTGATGTTCATCAAGCTCATCCTTTGAGAGCTTAAGCTCTATCTCGGGTATATGAATCCCTTTTCTGACATACCTCACACTCAGGTTTCTTGAGAGATATTCCTTGTATATCTCATCCGGGTCCTGGGACTGGATGCATTCAAAACTGTTCTCCAAGAGTTCTCTGTGCAGTCTTGCAAAACTGTCTCTTGGTATCCGCTCTATTATGATGTCAACGTCTTCGGTCCCTCTGCTTCTGCCATGGGCTATAGCAACAAACCCTGAAACAATTATATACTTCGCATGCCTTTCAATAACCCGTGCAAAATCAGAGGCAAACTCATCAAGGATTGTCCTGTCCTTTACTTCCCTGTCCATACTGAGTATTTGTGCTGATGCTTAAAAGCCTTATTTCCAAGAATTCTACAGGTCTGCGAGACAGAAAACATGGAGTTAACCCGCCGGACGCTTAATCAATAAGTAGGCTTGATGGAAAGAAGAAGTATGTATTGATGTTCAAGAAGAGCCCGATAGATTATATTCATAAGCGGCTCACCATGTTATATAATGCTGGGAGGTTTCTGTGGAGAGGCTTATTCCGAGGATAAGGGAGATTGCAGAGAGCATATACCAGGCCGAGGGCAAGAGAAAGAGGCTGGCGGAATTCCTCAGGGGGGTTGGAGAGGAGACCGAGATACTCTCAGGCCTGGGACCAAGTCTCCTGGAAAAAATCAGGGTGGCCGGCGTGGATGGCGGGCTCGCAAAGAAGAGCCTCCACGGGTTCGACTGCATCCTTGTGAGGGCTGCCGCTGCATGCTTCCACTACCAGGCCGGGAGGAGGAGCAAGGTCGAGTACTTCCCATCCAGGATTCCATCACCGGAGGCCGAGGTGCTTGAGGCCCTCTCTGACCTTGACTGGGCGCACTTCACCGCCATAATGAGGCAGGGGGTGGAGGTGAGGACTGCCATTCAGGCTTTGGACAGGCTCAGGCCCGACATACTCCTCATGGACGGCTCGATTGTCCCCTACTATGCGGACAGGCCTGCCAGGACATCCAGGGTCTACAGGCAATACAGCTCCATGATAGGGGACTTCATGAAGCTCTACAGGGTTTGCCTGGATAGGGGCATAACCCTGGCCGGGGTGATAGAGGACTCCAGGGGGACTTCGTACTGCAGCATGATAAACAGGGAGCTCCTATCCAGGGTGGACCACCCACTAAGAGGGGATATGGGAGAGCTCCTGGAGAGGACAAGGGACACCAACCTGCTCTACTGGGTCCTTGAGAAGGGGGAGAGAAGCAGGGTATTTCCCTATTCGGACAGGCCCGGGGAGCACCCCGTGCTCAGGGACTTCGGGTCCCTGGCGAAAAGGGTGAACAGCTTCTATCTGAAGACCGCAAAGCACGACAGGCCCGTAAGGGTGGACATGCTGACCAGGGGCGACGACGTGATAGGCGAAGCCGATGAGCTGGGCTCTGTCCTCCTGGCGATATCCGGGCAGCACTCAGGCTACGGCCTCCCTGTTCCCCTGATAGAGGCCGACAATATTGCCAAGCTCTCGGACAATGAGGTGGAGAACTTCTATTCGCACATACTGAGCTTTGCCGGCAACATACCGAGCGTCATGAGGCTGAGAAGGGAGCAGAGACCGTTTTAATGCCCATTAACCAGCTTCCTTATCAAATCCGGGGACAGTTCAGGGAATCCGTTTACAACCATGTCTGCCTTTGAGATGTCATTGTCCAGGCCGGAACCGCCCCTGATTCCTATGCATTTCATTCCCGATGCCTTTGCAGAGGCAACCCCGTTCTCGGAGTCCTCGATGACCACGCAGTCCCCTGGCTTCTCACCGAGCTCCTCTGCAGCATGGAGGTAGATGTCCGGGGCGGGCTTTCCCTTTCCCTCAAATCCCTCTACGCTTATTATCATGTCAAAGAGATTGGCAATCCCGAACCTCTTAATTACAATGTCTATCCAGGACATGGGGGAGGATGAGACTATTGCGGTCTTGAATCCCCTGCTCTTGAGGTCTTTGATGAATTCCAGGAATCCGGGGAGCAGGGATGACTTCTTCCCGTATATATCTTCGGCAAGCCTGTGATAGGTGTTGAGGAATTCTGATTTCTTTATCCCTACCGTGAAATCTGATTTCAGGGATTCGTATACGTCATAGATGCTGACACCCTTACGCTTCATCTGTTTCTGCTCATCCCAGTTGGGGATAAGGGACCTGATGAACTCGAAATCCGGCTTGCCCCAGTAGAGCTCGGAGTCCACTATTACCCCGTCCATGTCGAATATTACCGTGTCCGCCATAAGGAATAATGGATTGGTTCTGCTTTATAAATTGCGTGCTGTTACCCGGCGATAAAGGCAGTAGTAAAGGGGTGTTTTTCCGTACACGCTTGTTACCTAGAGTAATCTTGCGGCTTTCCGCAAGAGTGCTCTGCCTTCGGCAGGCACTGCCTGACGCTTTGCGTCAGAGCAGATGTGCCGCATATCTCGTGCTGATGCACAAGACTCCCTGCGAAGCAGTGGATTGGGAAAACCAATACTCGTTACAGTTATCCTGCCACATTGTTATCTGGCGTGATAGCTAGCAGTAAAAGGGCGTTAAAATAAAGAAAGGGGAGGGGGTATAACCCCCGTTATCTATCCAACTGATTGCTGGCCTAGGCTGAGTAATCCGAGATGTCTGTCAGAGCCCTTGTGCAAAGCGCCTTTGTGTCTGCTCCGTCCTTGCCTGCGATTACCAGTGCCTTCTGGCCTGAGCCGAATGCGTCTGCGTACTCCTTTATGACGCCCTCGCTGAGGCCGGCCAGGTCAGCAGCTTCACCACACGCTGGCCAGTCCATTGTCGTATCCATCAGGGTAGCGACCAGTGCGTTGACACACGGACCACCGACCAGGATTACGTCCCTGTTCAGGGTTGCTGGTGTTGATATTTCATCAGCAGTCTTTGCAATGGGTGTTGTTATCTGGTAGGCTACCTGGACTGTTCCTGCCTCCCCTGAAACAGAGAAGACCGGACTGGGTCCGATACCAGCTGCCATGATGGCCTGGGTGTCTGGGTAGTACACATCTACGGTTCCCTGGTCGTCAGTGTTCTGGAATACAACCACGCCGTACCTGTCGCCTGCAACATTGATGTCGCTGTCTGATGTGTCTAGCCAAGATGCAGCTGCTAGATTGTCTGTGAATACGGGTGTGCTACCACCAGTGTCTATTGTTATGCCGTCAGCATTGTCACTGGCCTCGACTATCACAGCGTTTCGGGCATCGTTGTTGCCGATATCCTCGCCCTTTTCTTCGAGTATTGCTACTGCAGGTTCGGTGACACTTTCGATGTAAAGGAAACCTGTTGTTGCATCTTCGTATGTGTAGTTGATGCTTGTTCCTGTTATCTCCTGGGTGTCGTTGGCTAGTGTGACTAATATTCCCATTATCTCGTATGTTTTGGAAGCCTCGCTCTGTCCTATTGTTATGTTGTTCAGGAAGGCAACCTCTGAGTCCTTTGCTGCTATGATTGTTGGGAATAGCGTAGTTACAGCACCTGGGTCTCGAGCAGCGGATGTTGCTATAGCCTCTGCTGTTGCGTCACCCCAAACCACTGCCACTTCATCTGGGCTTGCATCGTGTGACCAGAAGTAATATTCGTAGCCATCGATGACCTTTGTTCCGTTGAAGTAGCCAGAGGCGTCCTCGACCATACTCACTTCGTATGTGGTTCCGGAGAACACGTCCTTCAGTTTCAGTTGTCCGTCGCTTGCATCGCCCGTGTCTGTGCTAATGTCGGTTACCTCGAGCATGTGGGAGAAGTCGCCCTGGTTTATGATGATGTAGTCGTCTTCATTTGCTGTGGCTCCCTCCAGGACCTTTATCTTATCGTCGTCACCGTCTGCCAGGGTTAGTACGTTGTCGGTAACGGCTTTGCTACTGTCGTAAGCCCACTCGATTGTTCTCTCGTTCCCCTTGGTGTCGGTGAACTTGACTGTTGCTGTGTCGTCGCCGGACGTGTCGAACTCGAATAGCTCCATGTCAGCCAGGGCTGGTGAGCTGCCGCCGAATGCCAACTTGAATGTCCCGAAGACCGGGTCAGTGAATGGCATTCCTACTGCAGCGAAATCACCATCGCTGTCAGGAGCTGCAACTGCTATCTTCAGTACAGAAGCTCCGTCGGTTCCCTGCATAATGGTCACGTGTGTGTTGTCTATGTCTTCCTCTTCAGAGCCAGAACCCACGCTTACTTCGTCATTGTCACTGATTGTCAGCTTGGACGAACCGAATGACAACCTTGCTGAGCTGGTTTGTGACTCCTTTCCGAGGTAGTAGACCTCGTCCACATAGACCTCGAGTCCGCTTACCTTCCTTGAGTTTCCTTCGTCTATTGTCCTGCTGACGTCGTTAACCTTGACTACCACTGTGTTTTCGTCGCTGACGCCTATCACTGATACCTCGTAGGAAACTCCGCCAACATCGACTGTTGCTGTTTCGCCTTCAGACAGTGTCTGCTTGTTGGAACCACCGAATAGCACGAGTGTGTCTGTGTCGGAATCGGATGATATCGTGTATTCTGTTCCGAACAGCACTATTGTGTTGCCGTCCACAGCTGAGTCCGAGAAGTTCAGGTCGTCATTGAAGATGACTTTCATTGTATAGGCTGGTGAGCTGTAAGCTGTTCCTATGTCTATGAGTACTGCTGGGTCATCTCCCAATATATCATCGTCGCTGCTGTCGCTGAGCGCGATTACACTGCCTCCGACAACAATATACTGATCATAGTCATAGGTGCTTCCATCGTCATCCTCAAAGGTTCCTGAAGCGAGTATCGTCGTCAGGTCATCTGATGTCAGGGTTCCCTTTGCTTTGTTTATTGCGTCACCCCCGAACAGCTTTGTGTTTGCTGTTGAAAGACTCGTACCACCGGACACTGCTACCTCTGCTGCTCCGCCCACAGCCTGTGATGTTGTTACGTGACCGGCCACTCCTGCTGCCAGGTTTGCAGCACCGATAACGTCATTGTGGTATTGTAGGTTACCGTTGCTTGGACCGATTACTATCCATGGGGGTACTGGTGAGGATGATGTTCCACCCACATAGTCGCCAAGGGTTGTGCTCTGGGCAAAGGCACCGAAGGCTATGGTTGCACCGGCTGCGATTGCAGCCATGCTGCCTGCTAGAACCTTTCGTATATTCATATTAATTCCTCCGTATCTTTAATCATATGCCACCATGTAATCCTCGAATAAATCCGAGGGTTTGTTGGTGAGGCATATCTCTCGAACTGCACATCTGACTGCCAGCTTAAACAGGCAGTTCTCAGCGCGTTCAAGATAACACGCTCCCGTTCTGCTGGGGGCGTGTTGACAATAATAGTTTCTCCATCATGGTATATATTACTTGTGTGAAACAGTTTCAGGGGTATAAGTAACAGTCTTTTTATTGTCTCAAGCATGATTCAGATGGCCTATTTTTTTAATTAATTGTTCAAAAAACAAAAATAGTGATTTATAATAGATATAGACAAAAAATAGCAATTCGGTTAAAATTGCATGTTTCGGCCCCAACCGGGGCTACTCCAGTATCTCCGGGGTGTCTATCACCCCGTCGCCGTCCATGTCGTATCCCCTGACGACCTTGGCTATGGCCTTCCTGTCATGGATGTTGCCGGCCATGATTTTGTCGAGGCTCTTTATCCAGGCAAGTATGGCCGAGCGGGTTCCCTGGAACCTGTTTCCGGCGATGACCAGAATCTTGGAGCCCCTCTTCCTGTCCCAGGGATTGTCAACAATCACGACCATGCCGACCTCGTCGTCCTTGTAGGCCCTTCCTGAAAGGCTCGATCTTATCTTGGCGTTGCCCCTGAGGTCTATAAAGACCGGCAGGATGTTGTTTATCCTCCTCGTGACCATGTTCACAGTGGGGCCCCCTATAAGTATGAGGTTCCCCCTGAGGTCCCTCTCCCTGACCTCGGTGTCCAGGCTGTAGTTCGGGGCCTGCCTACCGCTGGTGAAGGCCCCCATGAACAGGGCGAAGTCTATGGCGCAGCAGGAGTCAGAGGCGCGGGCCTTCCAGGGGCCGTGCGGGTCAGGAGAGCCTACTATTATCTTGGCATTGAGGTTGCCGTCCTCGACAAAGGGTTTCAGCAGCTTCAGGTGGGCAGGGGAGGATATGTTCAGCTCCCTGCCTGCAGGGGGCTCCCCAAGGCTCACGGAGAAGGAATTGTACCTGGCCTGGTAGAATCTGGCTGTCGCGCCGCCCCTGGACTCGAGGCCTGCCTCCCTTATCAGGCCTGCTTGCTTGAACTTCCTTATGTAATAATAGACCTTCTGCTCGTGCACCCCAAGCTTCCTCGCAATGTCCATAGGGCAAGCCGGCTCGGCAAGCTCCCTGAAGACCCTCCAGCCCAGTTTGCTGGTGAAGGCCTTCAAGGCTTCGGGGCTGTCAAAGACCTTGACGGGGTGCATGACATGCCTGGTGCCATCGGTCCTGAGCAGGAAGTGCTGCTTCTTCATTCCCTTCACCTTAGCTGTTCACTTTGTTAATTATACTATATCCGTCGCTTTGCGACGGCAGGCTCCCTTTCACCATCTGTTTTTGCCCTGCAGTTATTCATAATGTATTATTAATGTTATAAATCAATTTTTAATGCTATTTATAAAGGTTTGCCCTTCATGCCTGTGGTTTAAAAATATTTTTTCAATAAGGCCTTTATATTCTGAAAGCGAATTATAGTAAAGGATATAACAAATTGGAAATTGTCCTTTGCTAGTTGTATCGGACACTATTCCAAAAAGTTCTGTCCGATACTATAAATGACAGTGATTTCATGTGCGGCATAGTCGGCTACATCGGTGACAGAGAGGCATACCCCATAATACACGATGCGCTCAAGAGGCTGGAGTACAGGGGTTATGATTCCTATGGGTTTGCCACCCTGGACAAGGAAGCCATCCACATAGAAAAGGGTATGGGAAAGATTAGCGAGGCTGAGATTGGGAGATTGCCTGGAATGGTAGCAGTGGGACATTCGCGCTGGGCCACCCATGGGGGTGTCACAAAGAGGAACGCGCACCCGCACACGGACTGCTCAGGCAGGATAGCCGTGGTCCATAACGGGATAATAGAGAACTTCCAGGAGCTGAGAAAGGAGTTGGAGGAGCGGGGCCATGTCTTCAAATCCGAAACGGATACAGAGATAATACCCCACCTGATAGAGGAGAACATCTCCTGGGGCCTCGAGGAGGCGGTGATAAAGGCTGTCCAGAGGCTCAAGGGAAGGTATGCCATAGCCGTCATAAGGGCAGGTGAGGAAAGGCTTGTGGGTGTGAGGAGGGGCTCGCCCCTGATAGTGGGAAAGGGGAAATCTGAGACATTCATAGCAAGTGACATACCGGCCTTTCTTAAGCACACCAACAAGGTCATGTACCTGGATGATAATGAGATGATCGTGGCTGACGGAAAGGCCAAATTCTTCAATGTAGAGACAGGTGAGCCTGTAAGAAAGAGGCTCATAACCATAGACTGGGATGCCAAGCAGGCAGAGAAGGGGGATTACCCTCACTTCATGCTCAAGGAAATCATGGAGCAGAAGGACACCATCATAAGGGCGATTAACCAGAACGAGGAGGCAATCCTCAAGACAGCAGAGGAGATAAAGAGGGCCCACGGGACATTCTTCACAGGCTGCGGCACCGCCGGGAAGGTCTGCATGGCAGGGGAGTACATATTCTCAAGGGTCGCAAACAAGCACGTGAATTTTGTTGTTTCTTCAGAATTCCCGAACTACAATCACTTCCTGACAGACAAGACCCTTCTTGTAACAATCTCCCAGAGCGGGGAGACAGCCGATGTAATGGAGGCTGTGGAGGCGGCCAGGAAGGCCGGGGTCAGGGTGATATCCCTTGTGAATGTCATGGGCTCCTCCCTGCACAGGAACTCGGATTACACCTTCCTGATAAACGCCGGCCCTGAGAAGGCGGTGGCCTCCACCAAGGCAACGACATCGCAGCTGGCCCTTGTGACCCTCCTGGCCTATGCAGTGACCGGGAGGCTTGAGGAGGGCAAGCGCCTGCTCATGGAGACAGCCTCCAAGGTCAATGACATGCTCAACCCCAGATACGAGGCAAGGATTACAAGGCTGGCCAGGAAGCTGAGGAACAGCAGGGATGTCTACATAATAGGCAGATCCCTGAACTATCCAATGGCCCTTGAATCTGCAATAAAGATTATGGAGGTCAGCTACATACACGCCCAGGGCTTTGCGGGAGGGGAGCTCAAGCACGGCCCTCTGGCCCTGATAGGGGGGGGCACTCCCTGTATAGTTCTTGTAGCAAATGATGAAAACAGGGATGACATAATATCCAATGCCATGGAGATAAAGGCCAGGGGTGGATATGTTATAGGAGTCTCGCCTGAGAATAATGATGCCTTTGACTACTGGCTCAGGGTCCCTGATGTGGGCAACGCATCTCCTATCGTTAACATCATTCCGATCCAGATTCTGGCCTATCACCTGGCAGTTCTGAGGGGTTATGATCCCGATTACCCAAGAAACCTTGCGAAGTCGGTTGTGGTTAAATAGTTAAGGTGAAGGAGTGTGTGCCGTCCGAAGGACGGATATCGTAACAAGAACCAACATGGCAGAAAAGGTGAAAGGAATGAAGGCCGTTATTCTCGCTGCAGGGAAGTCGACAAGGACATATCCGCTCACGCTTACGGTTCCCAAGGTCCTGATAAGGGTTGCGGGCAAGAGCCTCCTGGAGCACAACCTAGAAGCCCTGAAGGGTCTGGTGGACGAGGCAGTCTTGGTGGTCGGCTACAGGAGGGAGATGGTTGAGAAGGCCCTTGGTCATGAGTTCCAGGGAATCAGGCTGGCCTATGCGGAGCAGGAGGAGCAACTCGGTACAGGCCACGCCATCCTGGCTGCGGAGCCTTATACCGGGAAGGATGAATTCATTGTCATGATGGGCGATGACATCTATTCCAGGGAGAACGTGGAGATGCTCCTGAAGGGGACACCATCCCTGCTTGCCCAGGGGGTTGAGGACCCCTCCAGCTTTGGCGTGTGGACTGAGAAGAAGGGCCTTGTCTCAGGCTTCCAGGAGAAGCCCGGGAAGGCAAAATCCAGCCTGGCCAACTGCGGCCTCTATGTTCTGGGATCAGAGGTATTCCCGCACATAAGGAAGCTCGGGAAGACCCACAGGGGGGAGTACGAGCTGAACGAGGCCGTGAACGGGCTGGCCATGGAGAGGCCTGTCAGGATTGTCAGGGCCACCAAGGGATGGGTTCCGGTGGGCTATCCCTGGAACCTTCTGGAGGCCAACCGATTCCTGCTCGGGGGCATGGAACCCTCAATGAAAGGGGATGTAGAGGAGGGCGCGACCCTCAAGGGGATGGTGTCCGTGGGGGAGGGCACGAGTGTCCTGGCCGGCTCCTATATAGAGGGCCCTGTCATGATTGGCCGGGACTGCCTGATTGGGCCGAACTGCTACATAAGGCCATACACCAGCATAGGTGACGGGTGCAGGGTCGGAAACGCGTCCGAGGTCAAGAACTCGGTAATAGGTGACGGCAGCAAGGTCCCGCACCTGAACTACGTGGGGGATTCGGTGATAGGGAGGGATGTGAGCCTTGCGGCGGGGAGCATAACAGCCAACCTGAGGCATGACAGGGGAGTTGTCAAGAGCATGGTTAAGGGCGGGCTGGTCAGGACGGGCCGCAGCAAGTTCGGAGCTGTCATAGGGGACGGCGTCAGGCTCGGGGTAAGGACAATAATCTATCCCGGCAGGAAGATATGGCCCGGGAAGACCACCCTTCCGGGACAGGTTGTGGACAGGGACATCACAGAGTAAGGGTCAATAATTACCATATTGCCGAAGTTTGATTGATACCTTTATTGAGCTGTTCTGTATATGATAATCAACAGGCGGTTTGCTGAGTTGATGGTAGTGGGTGGCACGGCGAGTGCAGGAATAAATCCCCTTCACATCTTCTGCCGTCTGAGAGATATAGGGATTGATAAAGAACCTGCAATCTTTTTATGTAAGATTTATGAAGGGATGGTTTTCAGAACTTTCATACTAAGGGGAGGCAACGGGGATGGCAGTATTGAGCGAGATGCTTACCGGCCCCAGACTGATATTGACTCTGATAGCCTTGAGTTGCCTGGGCATGAGGAATACATGACTGGATATGGCTATTGAAATGCAGACCCAACACATTTAAGGGCAAAGAAGTAACTATTTAACATGGTTGACTTCCTAGACATTCCCTTTGACCTCAACTCCGTTGCTCAGCTGGCCAGCGCCAATGCCACGGGGTTCTGGATAACCATAATCATCAACCTTGTTATATCAACTGTCGTGGGCGGCATTGTCCTCATCTTTGTCCTGATGGCCTTTAACAGGATGTATGGTGAGATGCTGGTCCTCAAGAGGGCCTTTGTTGTAGTGTTCATTGTGAACCTGATAAATTTTGTCGGGGTTGTGGGTTTCCTTACACCCTTAATAGCCGGCATCCCCTTTATAGGGATAATACTCCCCCTACTCATCTGGGTGGTCATGCTCAAGGTATTCTTTGAGGATATGAGCATCCTGCACGCCCTGGTTGTGGGGGCTGTCTTCTTTGTGCTGACCCTGATCGTAATACCATGGATAATAGGACAAGTGGGCTCTATACTGGGAATATAGAATTGGTTTTCGGAGGCTAGGCGTTCTCAAAGACCACACCGCACGGTGTTGGAAATTTCATCGAGGCCCTTCTCAGGGCCTCCTTGGCGAAGCCCTCCATACCCCGGTTCAGCCTGACCTCCAGTATCCTCTGGTCAGGCCTCACCCGGGCCACGAGGCCTATGGGCTTTCCGAAGGCACGCCTCATTCCCTCAGAGAAACGGTCGGCCCCGGCTCCGGTGGCCAGGGCGTTCTCCCTCATTACGTGGTGCGGGTAAATCAGGATCTTTATGAAGAAGTTCTCCTTTCCTATATTTTCCTCAAGGTGCTTGTTGACGGCAATCCTGGCTGCCTCGAGGGCGTTGTGCCTGATCTGGACCCCCCTCTCTGACACCAGGTAGGCCCTGAGCTGGTATGCCTTCTTAGGGTCCCCCATCTCGAACCTGTGAATCTTCTTGTCAGGGACCCCCTTGATGTAGCCCTTCCTGGGTTTCTTCCTGGACTGCCTGGTATAGGGCCTCTTCAGTCTTCTGTAGCACTTGGCCGGTCTCAGAGCCATGATATCACCATCTGCTGCGCATTCTCGCAAGCGACAGCATGCACCGCTTCACCTGTTCGGTTGTATTGGTTATTGATGCAGAATCTGTCGCAAGCGACAGCATGCACTGTTTAGCCTTGTATGTAAACAATAGCTGTTAACTAAATATGAGGCGTGCCTTTAAATAAGTTGCTATGCATGACTTCATGCCTTGGTGGCTGCAAATCTGGAATTGAGGTCACTGAACTCTTCTCTCAATATCTTCATATAATCGCCTAACGTGATGTCCCCATGGCCTGCTCTTACTATTTCTTTGGAAGCCCTGCCGATTGCTGCCAAGTCCAGCTCGGTGACATCATTTTCTTTAAGATAATTTCTGATGATTCGCCTTTTTGAGATGAGTTGATACTCATCATCCAATACTTCAAAAATATCTCCTGGCGTGCCATAGCCCCTTTGCGCCAACCTGGTTGTCAATGATTCGACATCACTAAGACTTGACATATTAAAATCCTTGTTTATTCTCAAATATCTTTTGATAACTTTCTCTAAACCAAACATTCCGGGCATAATCAGTTAATAGAACAAACGCTTTTAAGCTTATGCAGCAGCTGCTGGCTGACAAGGCTAGCCCGTTTCCTCGTGTATCCTGGTCTCCCCCACGCCCTCCTGGCCCTGGTACTTGGAATCCTCCCTCATGCCATAGGGGCGCTCGGGCGGGCTGGAGAGCTTGTGGAGGGTGAGCTTGGCTATCCTGTGGCCAGGGTAGAGTGCTACGGGGAGCTTGCCTATGTTTGTTATCTCAAGGACGAAGCGGCCCTCCCAGCCGGGGTTTATTGAGGAGGATGTTGCATGAATGACCACCCCTAGGCGGCCCAGGCTTGACCTGCCGTCAACAGAGCCCATGAGGTGGTCGGGCATCCTTATGTATTCCTTGATGCTCCCGAGGACGAATTCCCCTGGATGGATGACAAAGGGCTTCCCCTCCTCGATGACAACCTGCTCGGTGTAGTTCTCCGGCTTGTTCCTTATGTCAATGTATGGGATGGCCGATGCCTTAAAGAGCCTGAACTCGTTCCCGAGCCTGAGGTCCACCCCGGCGGGCTGTATCTGCTTCTCTGGATTCTCTATGGGGTCTATAACAAGGGTCCCCTCCTGGAGGAGCTTCCTTATCTCGTGGTCAGGCAGAATCATGGTAGATAATTGCGGCCAAGTTTTAAAAGGCAGGGCCAAGCCCCGGGATAGTCTGGTGCAGAAAATCGGGATTGGCACATTTCAACAAGACATCTGTTTCAATCCCATTCTACCTTGATTAAGCCAATATTCATTCTCTTTTGTGTTGTCCTTTTCAACAACCTTCTCATAGTTGGCTCTTAATACATGCATAACATGAGCCAGTTTTATGTATGTCGGGAGGGCTTCTAATTCTCTTGTTGTTAACTTAATATTTTTTTGATACTCATTCAATGCTATTTTAAGATTACTTTCACTCTTCTCCTTGCTGTTTTCATCAAAAAGTATATTACAAGCCATTACAGCAAGTTCCTGAATACGGGGGTAATAATTAGCAACAGCGAAATCAATAACCCAAATCTTGCCTTTCTTATCCTTCATCACATTAGTTGCAATGAAATCACCATGAACAAAGCAATGGGGTAGTTTTTCAACTTTCATGTCCTTGAACGCCTTTATTAGCGGTTCTATATTCTTTGCATCTTCAGGTAATAGGTATTTACCTTTCTGCTTATATTCTCCCAGTAAATTCACGATGGCCCATGAATCATAAACAAATGAAGGCTTGATATCTATTGAATTTGTCAAAGCGGCCTGTTTAGCCAATTTCTTGATTTCATCTGTGCTTGGCTTCTTTTCTAAAGAGAAGTAGTTATCACCATCAATGAACTCCATAACAACAAGCCTTAGTTTGGTTTTATTGACTTCTGTAATATGAAGGTATCCTTGATTTGATTTGAATAGTTTTGGAAATGATATACCTTTCTCAAGTGCCTTTATCATTATATCCAAGTACCGGCGACAATCATCATCCTTTCTGAAATCAGAGAATATCTTAACAAAATATTTATTTTTGGTTGTTTCGAGAATGAAGTTGAAGTCTTCATAACCAAGTTCAATTAACTTGTCTGATACAAAGTCACCAATGCTGAATTCTCCACATATAATTTTTGATATATCGGACAATTCTCCGTTATATCGTATTCGCTTATAGAATTGTTTCATAAATCATTTTTGTATTTATTCAATTTATACTTCTTCAGGGGGCTTTGCACATTTTCTTTTGGGATTCTCATTAAAACCGCTGTCAAACGAGCCTTAAGACCCGGGAGGGCCTAGACCCTCTTGGCGGCCTCGAAGACCTCCTGGTAGACCTGCATGCTCACAGAGAAGTGGGTGTAGTGCCCGACCCCGACGCCTATCTCGTCGGCCATGTACTTCTGGAGGGCCGTGAAGGCGTAGGCATTGCCCGGCCAGGCGCTGAAGAGGTCGTTGGTCTTCATGACCACGTTGAAGTGGAGCTTCTTCTCGACGAGCTGGGGGTGCAGGACCACAAGGCAGGGCGAGGAGGTGTCCATCCTTTCCGGTGTGAACTTGGCCAGGTCCCTGAAGGGTATCCAGGTGTGCAGGACCACGGTCCTCCTGGTGGGGTCCTTTTTGAATATCTCGATGGCCTTGGCCACCTGGTCAAGGCTCTGGACCACGCACTTGCCGCCCGATATCCTGTGCACAGCATCCCTGACTTCCTGCTCGTTCTCGGGTACGTGGGGCAGGCCGGCCCTGACCATGCAGTCAGGATAGTGCCTCAGTCTCGAGTAGTATGTATATTCAAAGGAGTTCTCCTTGTCCCTGGCGTGGCCGTGTATCAGGCTGTTGGAGTATTCATCACACATGCCCCTGGTTATCTGGGCCTTGTCAGAGAGCCTCGGCTCCCTCATGGGGTCGTCGACCATGATTATCATGGGAGAGTCCTTGGTCCAGGTCTGGTATTCAGGGGCCCGCACATAGCGGTTGTAGCCCTGGGCCATCATGGTCCTCACAGCCTTCTCCCAGGATTCTGCCAGAGAGTTTCCGCTGACAATAAGCGGCTTGTAGGGGACTTGGGGAAATTTGTTGCCGGCCTGCTCATCATCAGATGCCCTGGTGAAATCATGGCCAGCATGGCCCCCCTGGCTGTCCCCCTTCTCTTCGGGGGCATCATGCCCCTGTTCTATTGAATCGTCCATTGAGTCATCTGGATTATCCATATCTCTTCACTCTCCTGATTTTAGAACACCCTGCACATCCCGCAGCCCCTGAGGAACTCCCTGAAGTGTTCCTCCTCTTCCCTTATCGGGCTGCGCACAGGAAACTCCCTGTCGTTCACCACATAGGTGAGTATGGTCTCCCTGGTCTTCTCAATCTTCTTCACTGAAACCAGCTTGCCGTGTGTGGGAAGGGGCATGAACTCCTTGCCGTCGGTGTCCACAGGGGCCTCCTGGACGGCCCGGGTCTGCTGAGGGACCACAAGGCCTGTGTCCTGCTCATACTCCACGCGGTTGAACAGGGCTGTCTCGGCCTTGGCGAGCTCCCTCCCCAGGTAAGCCGCGTGGTCGAGCCTCGAGACGAGATCCATGCTGTTTATTATCTGGTGATAGAGGTCCTCGGCATTGCGGCCGGTAAGGACATTCAGGGTTCTGCCTGAACCGTCGTGGTGCTCCACCACTATCTCATGCCTTTCAGGGTTCACCTGGATGGTGAAGTATCCCCTGGGGTCCTGGGTCCATTCGGTTATCTGGTGAGCGGGGACGCTTATCCTCCCGGGCTCCCTGGGGGTCACGGCCTCGCCTGATATGGGCCCGCTTTCCCTTTCAGAGTATTCGTTAACCTTCTCCATTATCCTGTCGACTTCTGTCTCTCCTGCCATGTTTACAATCTCCACCTGCTTCCTGAACCTCTCTATCTCCTCGGTGGTGAGGTTCTTGAGCACTGGTATACCGCCCTTCGCGCTGATTATCCTGCCCTCATGGTCCACGCCGTTCCTTACGAGGGACTCGAGGGCATCGTCCACGAAGTGGCCCATGGATTCCCTGCCGCACACTATCATGTAGCGTATGTTCGGGTTGGCCACAGTGTTCCTGACTATCTTCTCCACGCCGAGGTTCTCGGTGACGCACTTGCCTGCTATGGCAATCCTGTCCATGGGTAGCTTTATGTCCACGGATGACATGGTGCACACAGCCACCGGGGAGTCCCTGTTACCCAATGTGTAGCGCCCCTCGACAGGAGGCCAGTCATTGAGCCTGCTGCCTGAACTGTCAGAAACCTGCCCAGAATCCATGAAGAATTATGGTGAAAAACTAATTTAAAGGTTGGGCCAGGGATTCCTTACAAATTCTAATTCTGCAGTTAGTTATTCCGGTTTCAATCTGGACAATTCCCGTTTGACTGCACGGACCTCACTTGTTTGGTCTTTCCCAGAACCATGCAGCTCCTGAATATATGAACCAGTGCATCCTCTGCCTGGGAAATCATGCAGGGCAGGATTTCTATATATGTTTTATATCCAAAGAATCTTCTTTTTTGAGTTGATGCAAACGGGATTTCCCTACCGTCGATTTTCAAGGAAAACCTCTTCCCATCGGAATTTTTAAAGCGTTCTGCCTTCAGTGTCTCGGAATCATGCACCATGTCTCCTATTGCCAAGTGCTCGTATATCCTGGTTGTCGATATCATTAGCTGATTTTTGTCGAGAGTTTCCATGCTATCTATTATTTTTTTCAATCCGTAAACAGGAATGCCAATTGAAAAGAATTCATCCCCAATGAGTGCATACGCAGCGCGTTCTCCCAGGCTCATCGGGGCCGTCATTCTGTTCAATTCCATGGATAACTTTAGCTGGAAACTAATTTAAAGGGTTGGGTATGGCCCAGGAGAATTCGTTTTATTTAAGCATCTGAGCCAATAGTTTAACATGGACCATGAGGAGAGGCTCCAGGTCATCTGGGCGATGTGCTTCATAATATCGGGAATGATGTTTGCCCTTGCGTTCTTTTTCACCAATGTCTCCGGGGTCTATGCCGGTGTGCTCGCTGCGCTGGGTTACATAATCCTCTACCTTGGCCTCTCCATGGCCTTCCTCATCGTCTTTGCCGGCATGAAGAAGATAAACCTGCATCTGGCCTCCACCCTGAAGAGCAGGAAGGACGAGATACTCGAGATACAGAGGGAGCTCAAGGGCAAGTACCTAAAGAAGAAGATAGATGAGGACGCCTACAGGAGGCTCATGGAGAGGTATGAGTCCGAGCTCACAGAGATTGATGTCAAGCTCAAGGAGACGAAGAAGGGTTCCAGGGCCTGACAGTCAGATTCTGTCTCAGGGAGGCGAGGTTTTATTTTTCAGCGACAAACACGCCATATATTATGAAATTGTCAAAGGCCTTCTTTTGACTTATACAAGTAACAGTATGTTCATGCATACATTTCGGTATCATATTCAGCTTAGACAAAACTAAACTAGCTGGGAAGAGAAAACACCCCAATGTATACATTCTCCTACTGGAAGGCCGGATTTCCTTGGTTTTGTCATGAAATTTTATGTTTTTAAAACCAGCCTTTCTCAAATCATTTAGAAAATCGTCTTTATGTGACGAATTGTCTACTTTGAACCCTGTCAGAAATTTATTATGAACCTCCTTCTCCTTTTGAGTAAGTACTCTCTTATTTAGGAAACTGTCAGCAACAACAATCCTGCCGCCCGGCCTTAAAAGCCTGTAGGCCTCCCTTAAAAATTTCAGCTTGTTATAAGCATGGCAGATGCTTTCTAGACCGAAAATCTTTGTAAAAATCCCATTCTTGAATTTCGTTTTGTTAAAATCCATCATCTCGAAACTTACCAGGTGGTCAAGGTGAAGTTCTCTTGCCTTCTTTCTTGCATGCCTAATCTGTTTTGAAGACAGTGTTATGCCCACCGCATTAACACCGAAATTCTTTGCCATGAAAAGGGAGGGTCCGCCGACACCGCAACCAGCATCCAAAACACAATCATCCTTCTGCAGGTTCAGAAGTTCGCATACAAGCCTGTTTGCATTCTCAACGGCATCGGATAGTCCCTTGGTCCCCTTATCCCAGAAACCGTAATGCAGGTTCTTGTCTGACCATAAAATATTATACAGAACCTGGGTATCATCATAATAGTCTTCTGTTCTCTTGTTCACGGTGTCAGTCATATTGATAACAGAGATATTTCATTTAAGTATATATCAGAAGCCCCCGTCAGTTGTTCCTTGCTTTCTTGCCCTCCACAGGGAGCTCCAGGCCGAGTATCTTGGACTCGCCGTCCTCCATGGAGACCCCGTAGACCTGGTCGGCCTCCCTGACCAGGGAGTCGTTGTGAGATATGACTATGAACTGGGCCATCCCGGCCTGCTTCCTTATGAGGTCAGCCACCTTCTTGGTATTGGTCTTGTCCAGGGCGGCATCGGCCTCGTCAAGGATGTAGAAGGGGCTGGGCCTGCACCTCTGGATGGCGAAGAGGAAGGTGAACGCTGTCAGGGTCTTCTCCCCGCCCGACATGCTGTCTATGTTGAGGAGCTTCTTGCCTGGGGGCTGGGCCCTTATCAGAAGGCCTGATTCCAGGTCGCTGGGGTTGTCCAGAAGGAGATCTGCCTCCCCGGATGTCAGCTCCCTGTAGACCGTCCTGAAGTTCCTGGATATCTCCCCGAGGTACTTGTTGAAGGTCTCGAGCCTCTTCTCCTCTATCTTGCTCACTGTCCTGACTATGGCGTCCTTCTCCTCGATTATCCTGTCCACCTTCTCCTTGAAGTCCTCGAACTCTGTCCTGAGGATCTCGAAGTCCTCGACTGACTTGAGGTTTATGGGCCCCAGATTCTGAATCTGGATTATGCTCTCACGCTCCATCTCCTTGAGCCTCGCAGCCCCGGTCTTGACATACTCCCCGAGCTCCTTGGGGTAGCCGCTCCTTTTCTCAGCCTCCTCGTCCCTCTCAGACCTCTGCTCCCACTGGAGCTTGAGGTTGTCGAACCTTGCCTCGAGCCTGGCCTTGTTAATGTTGAAGCGGCCGACCTCCTGCTGGATTATGAGTAGCCTCTCATAGGCCTCCTTGCGCTTCTCCCGAATCTCCCTGAGGGACTCGTCGAGCTTTACCCGCACCCTCTCGAGGTCTGTGGTCTTGGTCCTCTTCTCCTTTTCTGCCAGAATCTCCAGGTCCATGTTCATGGTCTTGAGCCCGGACTCGAGGGTCTCTATCTCCTTGCTCAGCTTCCTCTTCTCCTCCTGGTAGCGGGCTGTCTCGGGACCCGCCCTGGATTTCCTGTAGTATCCGCCTGTTATCGCCCCGGAGGCCTCCATGAGGTCACCGTCCAAGGTCACCATTCTCACCCTAGCTGACCTGGCTATGGCCTTGGCCCTGTCGATGTCCTTGACAGCGGCCGTGGTGGAGAATACATAGCTTACTATGCCGTCATGAATGGGGTCGTGCTGTATCAGCTCAGAGAGCCACCCTATTGCCCCGGTGGGGAGGGGCCTCCTGGGAAGGCCCCTAATCCTGTCCATGGGAAGGAATCTTGCCCGTCCAGACCTGTTGGCCTTGAGGTGCTTCACGCATCTGACTGCGTTGTTCATGGTGTCGACAACCACGTCCCTCATGTGGGAGCCTGCCGAGACCTCCACCGCAGTCCTGTATTCAGGGGGAACCATAATGAGTTCGGAGAGTGAGCCCTGGACCCCCGGCATGTCCTTAACTGCGTTCAGCGCGGGGTTGCTTCCGGAGTCTATGCTGGAGAGCTTCTCTATGATGCTGTCGAGCCTCTCGATTTCCCTCCTGTTGGACTCGATTCTGTCGCGCCTTCTCTCGAGCTCGCCCCTGAGCCTCTCTATCTTCCTGGTGACATCTATCTGGTCAGATGCCTTGAGGACGCTCCTGGTGAGCTCCTCAAGCTTCCCCTCCTCTTCCTGGAGGCGGGTGTCATAGGCATTTATCTCCTTCTCCAGCTTCCCTGTCTCGGCCTCCTTCTCCTTGAGCTCCCCATCGATGGACTCCACGCTCTTCCTGGCACCGGAGAAGTCCTTCCATATCAGGGCAGCCCGTATCCTGGCTAGGCTGGACTCCAGCTCCCTGTATTTCAGGGCAGCGTCCCTCTCGGCCTTGAGCTTCTCCATGATGCTGGCCTTCTCGTTTATGATTATCTCGGCCTCCCTGACCCGCTCCTCTATCTTGGCCAGCTCCTTCTCGGCCTTTGCCTTCTTCTCGTCGAACTCCGAGATGCCGGATATCTCGTCTATTATCTGCCTCCTCTGCTCGGCATCCATCTCGACTATCTTGTTGACGTCGCCCTGCTGTATGATGTTGTGGCCGTCCGCTGTCACGCCGGCCAGGGCGAACATGTCCACAATCTGCTGGCGGGTTACCACCCTGCCGTTCATCCTGTAGGTGGATACCCCCTTCTTGTTTATCCTCCTGCTTATGGAGACCGTGTCCTCCTCTAGGGGGAGGCTCTTGGAGGAGTTGTCAAAATAGAGGCCAACCTTGGCATAGTCAGCCCCGGTCTTCCTCTGGCTTCCGTGGAAGACCAGGTCCTGGGCCTTCCTGGCCCTGAGGGCCTTGCTTGAGGATTTGCCGAGAACAAATGCCACTGCATCGCCCAGGTTGGACTTTCCCGAACCGTTTGGTCCAGTAATAACAGAGAATCCCGTAGGAAACGGTATGGAGGTCTTTCTCTTGAATGACTTGAATCCCTGAAGAACAATCCTTTCCAGCTTTGCCATATGATTAATAGTTTATGGGGAAGCAGGCTTAAATAATTGAACCATCCGGGCTGGATAGGATTGGAGAAAGGTCAGCAGAGTTCTGAATCTGTAACCATCAGACCCTTATCCTGAGGCCGTCCCTTGCGGCCATGATGTTTTTATACCCTAAAAGTTCTTTCTCGATTTCCCTGTGCGTAAAGCCTGACTTGTGGGAGGAGTGAGAGAGCAGAATCCTCCCGGCCTGAAGGTGGTGGATGCTATCGATGCCTATGTGGTGGGTCATGCGCATCCTTCTGGTGTGGTTCCTGTCTTCCCTCTTGAATTTGCTGCTGGAGTAGAAGAATGGTGTGTTGGCAATCAATAGGTCGGGATTTGTTTCATTTATAAGGCCCTCGACTTTCTGGTAGAGCATGCCTGCATCGGCCAGATAAACTATGCTCCTGCCCCCTGACTTCAGGAGGAAGCCGCCGCAGGCCAGGTTTCCGTGTTTGTTCTTGAACAGCTCTATCTCGAACCCGTCAAGCTTGAAGCCCTTCCCGTAGTCAAGCAGGTTGGGTATTAACTTCCTGTCTCTTAGCAGTTTCCTGTAGGCATGTATCACTCCCTCCTTATCTGTGCTCACATGCCAGAGGAGTTCCTTGTGGAACCTCTTGCTTATGAGAAGCTGTATGGGCTTGATTCTGATTTTCGCAATCAGCATAATCTGCTTCAGCTCGGTCAGGCCGCCTATGTGGTCCTTATGCTCATGGGATATGAACAGGTAGTCTATGGGGAACCTGTACCTGAGTTGCTGCCTCCGGAAATCCGGGCCAATCTCAGCCAGAAGGAATTTATCCCTGACTCTGATAAGATAGGATGTCCTGTACCTCCTGTCCCCGCTCTTGCAGACCCTGCAGGTACAGTAGGGGACGGGCACGCCCTCGCTGCCGCCAGAACCCAGAACAGTGACTAACATATTTAATCATGGGGAGCAGATACTTATTTCTTTGCTTTCCTCAAAAACCATGTTCCGGTTCTGAAATTATTTATCTCTATAATGCAATATAATTAATTATGTTCGAATCCCTTATGACCTCCGAGGAGGTCGAGAGGAATCCCTGGAGGATGTTCCTGTGGGCGGTTGTCCTGGCCAGCATTGCTGTTCTCATAAGCTCCCAGATATCCTACAGGGTCAGCATAGCGGGCCAGTGGTTCAATCTCTCCGGGATTTTTGCGGTTCTCTTTGTGATAATCCCCTCGGCCTACTTCCTTACCATCATGATAAAGAGGGAGGAGAATCTCGAGGAGGAGGCCATAAAGAAATTTCACCAGAGCAGCTTCTGGGAGAAGCACGGGAACTACATCATGATCGCCATGTTCTATTTTGCGGGCCTCACCCTGGCCTTCTCGGTGTGGGCCTATGTGCTGCCCGGGGATTTCTTCCAGGTACAGGTCTCCAAGATAGACCAGATACAGGGAGTCTCAGGGGCCCTCACGCACGGGGATTTCGGGAGCTTTTCCAGGATATTCACCAACAACATGCAGGTCCTGGCCTTTGCCTTCCTGTTCTCGCTCTTCTTTGGGGCAGGGGCGGTCTTCATCATTGCCTGGAACGCCTCGATACTCGGGGTCTACATAAGCCAGCTCTCGAAGCATGTCCTTGAGATACCCTGGTGGAGCATATTCTTTCTTCCGCACGGGGTGCCTGAGATAGGCGGATACCTCTGCGCGGGCCTGGCCGGAGGGATAGTGTCTGCCGCGGTCCTCAGGAAAAACGACGGCAAGGTGCTTCGCGTAATCATTACGGACAGCGCAAAGATACTCATGCTCGGCGCACTCCTGATATTTGTGGGTGCGGCGATTGAGGTATATCTGTAGGGGTTTGGGGCAAAATAACGTTCTTTGTCGAACAATGCTTATAAACCAGCATAGACAATAATATATATCAGGTGGCTTGATGGAAACGAACTCTCTAGGAAGTTGGGCTTTCATCTTGGGTGTATTGATAGCCATTCTAGGCGGAGCATTCGGAGGATATGTCGCGGCCTACGGACCATGGATAACCCTGCTCCTAGTCATACTGGGAATTGTAGTGGGTTTCCTCAACATCAGCGCTAAGGAAGTCAATGATTTCCTTCTGGCATCAATCGCACTGATATCAGTAGGTCTTATTGCAAACCTGGCATCAATCGACACTGTAATACCCGTGCTGGGAAGCGTTCTTCAAACAATGGTACAGAACGTATCGGCATTCGTTGCTCCGGCAGCGCTCGTGGTTGCATTGAAGGCTATCTACACCATGGGAAGAACACCCGCAGCTTAAGCCCGATTAGGACAACGTGGTAGCAACATTATGCAGTATAAAGCATAGCGATGCTAATAACCCTCTCTTTTTCTTTTATTTTATTCTGGAGTAGGCGTACCTATAGCCTAGTGACTGCCCCGCAGGCGGGTTGTGCCCCTCGCTTATAAAGGGATAGAATTATAAACCCTAAAGAATCAGAATTATTAAAACATTGTCTTAAACGATTATCTTGCCATGAAGGGGATTGATATGATAAAGGCCGATAAGAAACTCTGTCTGAGGTGCTCGGGCTGCGTTGGGGTCTGCCCGCAGTCGGCCCTGAAGCTCACAGAGCACGGTATAGAGTGCGACCCGGAGAGGTGCGTGGAGTGCGGTATATGCGTGAGCTTCTGCCCTGTGGGGGCCCTGAGACTCGAGAAGGGAAAGGATTGACATGCAGAGCTATGATGTTGTGGTTGTGGGGGCAGGACCCGGAGGCTCCGGCGCTGCCCTTGAGGCCGCCAGGAGGGGCCTTAATGTCCTGATGGTTGAGAAGAGGCAGGAGATAGGCTCACCCAAGAGGTGCGGTGAGGGCCTCTCAAGGAACGCTGCCCTGAGGATGGGCATTGAGCCAAGCCCGCTCTGGATAAGGCGGGAGGTGAAAGGCGCAACAGCATATGCACCCAGCGGGAAGTTCGTGAGGATTGACTACAAGGAAGGCCCAGAGGGCTGGGTAATTGAGAGGAAGGCCTTTGACAAGTTCCTTGCGGATATGGCTGTGAAGGCAGGGGCCAGGGTACTGGCCAGGACCGAGGTGACCGGCCTGCTCAGGGAAGAAGGGATTATTTCTGGGGTTGAGCTGGAATCAGAGGGGAGGGTCCGGAGGGTCAGGTCCTCCCTTGTCATAGCCGCGGACGGCGTAGAGTCCCTGGTTGCCAGGGAGGCAGGGCTTGACACCACACTCAGGCTGCCCGATGCCGTGAGCGGCGTGCAGTTCGAGATGGCAGGGATTGAGATAGACCCTGACAGAATCGAGCTCTACTTCGGGAATGAGGTCGCTCCGGGCGGATACTGCTGGATATTCCCCAAGGGACCTGATACTGCAAATGTGGGTATTGGCGTGAGGAAGCCCTTTTCCAGGAAGACTGCCATAGAATATCTCAGGGGTTTCATTGAAAGCAGGCCGGGCCTCAGGAGGGGTTCTGTCCTTGAGGTCAATTCAGGTGGCGTCCCTGTCGGAGGGTTCATGGATAACATGGTAACGGACAACCTCATGGTGGTGGGGGACGCTGCCCACCAGGTGAATCCGATACACGGCGGGGGGATATCCGAGTCCTTTGTGGCCGGAAGGATAGCCGGCCAGGTGGCTGCAGAGGCCAGGGAGGCCCGTGATTTTTCAGAGGCCTTCCTTTCCAGGTACAACAAGAGGTGGTGGAAGGAGCGGGGTGACATGCTCAGGAAGGTCCTCAGGCTCAGGATGGTCGTGGAGGGCCTCAGGGATGAGGAGCTCAACTGGCTGGCTGAGAACCTCAGGGGCGAGGACATGATAGAGTTCTCCAAGGCCAGGGGCTTTGCCATGCTGGCCAAGCTCCTGATGAAGAGGCCCAGGCTGATAGGGCTGGCCAGGAAGCTGGTCTAGGAAATGCCGGCTTCGGATATGCTTGATGATATCGAAACGCATGCATGTGATGAAATTATGAACCAGATGAGATACAAGCCAATCGGAATCATTCATTCTCCCTTCAAGGAACCCAAAGGGATGCCTATACAGCCTGTATGTACTAAGGATATCGATGGAAGGGTTGAGGTTTTCCCGGAATATGCTGAAGGGTTAAAGGATGTTGAAGGGTTTTCTCACATTATTTTGATATATCACTTTCATTTATCCAGTAAAGTGCCCTTAAGAGTTAAGCCGTATCTGGATGGACAGTTACGCGGGGTGTTCGCTACACGGGCACCGGCTCGTCCAAACCCCATTGGCATCTCGATAGTACGTCTTGTCAGGATTAAAAAGAACATACTCCATATTCATGATGCAGATATTGTGGACGGGACCCCCCTTCTGGACATCAAGCCTTATGTACCGGAATTCGACAGAAGAGAGACATGGAAAATAGGGTGGCTTGAGAAGAATATGCATAAGCTTTCAGCATCAAAAGCCGATGGGAGATTCATAGAATAACAGTATATTATGAGGATTCAGGTAAATCGGTTCAAGAAAAGGCCCGCCGTTGTGGGGCTGGCAAGGAGGCTGGTTTAGCCTATTTTATTGAAACTCGATGCCTTTTATGCTTAACCTGATTTTTATGGCGTCGTCAAATGGCTTATCTGTATAGATAGCCCAGTTCCCCAGGCCTGTTTTTGCGGTTACCTCATAACCTTCAGTCTTCAAGTAGTATAACAAACCCCTCATTGATTTTATATCATCTATTCCGATACCCCCAATAAATACTCAAAATGCTCCTCCATATCTGTAAAATGGGAATAAGATTTATAACCCTTTTTTGCACTGGCTCTAGAAATCCAAGCCTGTACAGGGAGAGCGTAAAGCAGGGGACGTGTCCATGGTAGACCATGCGAAAAGGCACGGGCTTGCCTCAATGCCGCCTCCACCCCGTTGACCCCGCAAGCATCATCAACACAGCGTCTCCTGCATCACTGCCGGCCTGAATCCGGCAACGAAGCGATTAGAGCTGCTCGGTTCCCCGCCTGACTCGGTTCACAGCATCAACAACCCTGCGGGACAGGGCTTCGCAGTTGGCAAAGAGGACCCATGTTCTTGACGCAAGACCATCCGTGGACTACAGCCGACCATATGTCCTGCCCTTACCTCATGGAACTGGAGAGGGAGGGGCATATAGACCGTTTGTCCCCCGAGGGTACGGTAGGCCTAGCCCCGTGACTGGAGGTCCCCTGCAAAGTAGAATTGAAGGGGGGTATTTAAATGCTTTGCTTCTATTGCCCTGGTTTTGCCTGCGATAGCGGGGGTTTATGCCCGATTTATCAGGTTCCGTGATATCTCAGAGGCCTTCTCGAGGATTTCTTCTTCTCCCGGAACGGTTCGGTTTTCCATCAGTATCTTGCCGTCACAGATAACGGTGTCCACGCAGGAGCCCTGGGCCGAGTAGACAAGGTTTGAGGTGAGGTTGTGAGAGGGTGTCAGCTCAGGCCTCTTCAGGTCAATAAGGATTATGTCAGCCAGGGAGCCCTCCCTTATCTCGCCGGCACTGAGGCCGAGGGCCCTTGCGCCGTTCAGGGTGGCCATCCCGAGGGCCTCATTAGCAGGGAGCGTGGTGGGACCGGAGCGGAGCTTCTGGAGCAGGGAGGCGAGCTTCATCTCCTCGAACATGTCGAGGTTGTTGTTCGAGGCGCAGCCGTCCGTGCCCAGGGCCACCAGGAGACCGGCCCCCTTCAGCTCCGGGTAGGGGAAGCTCCCGGAGCCGAGCTTCATGTTGGAGGCCGGGTTGTACACAATCTTGACATCGTGCCTCCTGAGGAGCTCGATTTCCCCGGGACTGAGCCAGACCGAGTGGCAGGCCACAAGCCTGCCTGAGAGGAGGCCCAGCTCATCGAGGTATTCCACAGGTCTCTTGCCATGGTTCCTGATGCAGTCCTCGACCTCCCTCTTGGTCTCAGAGAGGTGGAAGTGGACAAGTAGGTTGTGCTTTTCAGAGAAATCCTTTACCCAGAGGAGGCTCTCCCTGGAGACAGAGTACGGGGCATGGGGGCCCAGGGCAAAGCCAACCCTGTCGGGGAATTCCCTGGAATCCCGATAGAGCCTCTCGTTCAGCTTTATCTGCTCCGCTGCCTTGTCCTGGTCATTGAGGTCCACAAAGACCTGACTCAGGTATGCCCTGATTCCCGAATCCCGGACCGCCCTGGCCGTGCCCCTCCAGTGCCAGTACATGTCATTGAAGCATGTCGTTCCTGACTTTATCATCTCAAGGCATGCAAGCCTCGAGCCCCAGTAGACATCCTCCTCGGTCAGTCTTGCTTCAAGGGGCCATATATTTCCCTCGAGCCACTCCTTAAGTGGGAGGTCATCCGCATAGCCCCTCATGAGGGTCATGGCCGCGTGGGTGTGGCAGTTCACAAGGCCGGGAAGGGCTGCCTTGCCCGAGCCGTCCAGGACACGGTCTGACTTGTCTGATTCCCCTATTGAGGATATCCTGTTTCCCTCTACAAGGATGTCGGTCTTCCTTCCGTCAAGGAGGATGTTTCTGATGAGCAGGGCCATGATTATTTAGGAAGTGGCATGATTTAAATTCTTTGAAATGCTCTTGTATTTAAATTACTTTTTGTTTACTTTTTTTCATGGTAAAGATATTCTTTGGATGCTCCATGCTAGGAGGATATGACAGGGTAAGCAGGGATGAGTTAGCTAAAATACCGGATATTATTGAGGGATTGGGTCATGAGTTAGCATCAAGGCATCAGACACGGCCTGGTATTACTGAAGAGGAAAATAAGCGAGGGAAGCCTGAAATTCATGATAGAGATTATACCTGGGAGATGGAATCCGATATGGGTCTCTTTGAAATTAGTAATCCTAGTTTAGGGGCCGGGGGAGAAATCTCAGATATGGTTCATATGGGCAAGCCGGTTCTGTGCCTTTTCAAAAGGGGCTTGGAGAAAATGGTTTCAAATTATACTCAGGGAAAACAGGGTTCCCAGTTTGTAAAAACCCCCTTTGAATGTCATGCTTATGAGACATTGGGAGAACTTAAAGAAAAAATCAGGGAATTTGCAGAGGCTCATTTAAAAACAAAAACTGTCTAGCATAACAAGTTATTTATCCGTCCGGGTAAAAGTATTAAGGGATGGTATGAAGACCCGGATTCTCATGCTCATAATAGGCATCGCCATTGGTGCATACATAGGCGGATTTCTCAGCTCAGAGACCATAACATATTACAACTACACCCACACCATCGAGGCCTTCAGGCCCTATATGGAGATGTTCAATGAGACCAATGTCTCGGCAGCCACGATAGTGGTCCCTGCAGTGGACCAGGACGGGAACGGCGTGGCCACCATGCTCGATGTGCAGATTGTGCCAGGGACCAGGAGGGCCTTGGTTGATATCGACAAGCTCCTGTTCTGGACAGACACCCAGAACTCGATAAGGGTCTCGAGGAGCGTCTCAGAGAACATAACAGGGACTGACCTGTCGTTCTATGATATAATATATTCCATAAGGGCCAATGCCAGCGTGATAGAGGGCCCCTCGGCAGGGGCGGCCATGACCATAGCCACAATCGCGGCCCTGATGGGAAGGGACATTGATACCACTGTGATGATAACAGGGACGGTAAGCCACGACGGGACACTGGGACCGGTGGGAGAGATACTCCCCAAGGCCATTGCGGCCAGGGAGATTGGGGCCTCCCTGATGCTTGTCCCCCTGGGGCAGTCAGAGCAGGTTGTATATGAGAACAGGGAGGAGTGCCACTATGCAGGCATAACCCGGATATGCAGCATGGAAAGGGTTCCAAGAAAGATTGACATAGAGGCCGAGGCAGGAATCAGGGTGGTCGAGATAGGGACCGTCCAGGAGGCCATGGGGTATTTCTTCAAGTAAATCTTTTATTTGTGTTCGCGCCAGATTAAATGGGGTGTTTTTTTGATTGACGTACACGCACATCTATGCTTCCCAAACTTCGAGAAGGATGTCAATGAGATTGTTGAGAGGTGCAGGAAGGAGATTGACGGTGTGGTTGTCTCCTCAGCCAGGTACGATGAGGGCCTGAAGGTTCTTGAGCTCTGCAGGAGGAACCATGGGTTTCTCTTTCCCACCCTGGGATATCACCCCACTGAGGGGACGGACCATGAGGGTGTGATGAGGCTTATCAAGGAGAACCAGGAGTTTGTCGTGGGTGTGGGGGAGGTGGGTATGGACTACCACTGGGAGAGCGAACCTGGGAAGAGAGATGCGCAGGGGGTCATATTCAGGAAGTTCATAGGATTGGCCCAGAAGCTGAAGAAACCCCTGGTCATTCACAGCTGGGACGCCGAGAGGGAGTGCTTTGAGCTGGTGAAGGATTCGGGCCTGGCCTGCATATTCCACTGCTTCTCAGGCAGCAGGGAGCTTGCACAGGAGGTTGCGCAGGTTCCGGACTTCTATATCTCGGTATCGACCCAGGTGCTGTTCAATAAGGGTGTGAGGAAGGTGGCCAAGGCCATCCCCCTGGAGAGGCTTCTTCTTGAAACAGATTCCCCCTTTCTCTCGCCTGTCAAGGGGGAGAGGAACTTCCCATGGAACATCATAAGGTCAGCTGATAAGATAGCCGACCTGAGGGGCCTGGACAGCGCGGAGATACTCAATGCTGCCAGGGAGAACGCCGTCAGGGTTTTTGGGCTGAGGCTTGAATAGTATTTAAGAATTCAGGTCATGCCTGACACACCGTGTCAGAGCAGATGTGAAACAATTTCAGGTTTATTAGTGTTTCACTATAATTCTATATTGTGATGGATATGAATGGTGTTGGGGGACAGCCAGAGCGGGGCAAGCAGGAGATGACATCCCTGGACATGAGGTTCCTGATGAAGGAGCTGAGGCAGGCCCTGGTGGGCGGGGTGTTCAGGAAGATATACCAGTACGGCCGAGCCGGGAGCAGGCAGTTCCTGTTCGAGATATTCGTTCCCCAGAAGGGAGGTCAGTGGCTGTATGTGGACAGCAACAAGCTCTTCATGACCAGGCGCAAGAAGGCCGTGCCCCAGGAGCCCCCGAGCTTCTGCATGTTCCTCAGGAAGCACCTCATGAACAGGAAGGTGAAGTCCATCAGACAGTACGAGTTCGACAGGATAGTGGAGATTGCCACTGACGAAAACATAATGATCATCGAGCTTTTCTCGACCGGGAATGTGATTCTGTGCGACTCCATGTACAAGATCATCATGCCCCTGGAGTTCCAGAAGTGGAAGGGGAGGGAGGTCAAGCCCAAGCTTCCATACAGGTATCCCCCAAAGATAACGAACCCCTTTGAGCTGGACTTCGACAGCATGAGGAGGGGCCTTTCAAGGTCAGACAGGAAGCTGGCGGGCTACCTGGCAACCCTCATGGGCCTGGGCCCTGAATACGCAAGGGAGGTGTGTGCAAGGGCAGGGATACAGCCCGAGAAGCCGGCCATGGAGCTCAGCCTCGAGGAGGCATCGGTGCTCCACAGGGCCCTGCTCTCCCTGGACGGGGAGAAGCCCAGGGCCTCGGTATATTCGGGGTTTGTCTCGCCCTTTCCCCTCAAGATGCTGGGACAGGAGAAGCCAAAGGCATTCCCGAGCCTGTCAGATGCCCTTGACGAGTTCTTTTCAGAGCAGCAGATAGAGCTCGCCAGGGAGGAGGCCGTGAAGGAGGCCACAGAGGAGAAGGAGAGGATTGGAAGGATAGTGGAGCAGCAGAGCGAGGCCTCCGGGAAGTGGGAGAGGATAGCGAAGGAGTCAGGAGAGATGGGTGACAGGATATATAATAATTATCCAACTGTCCAGGCAGCCCTGGAGGGCATAATGAAGGCCAGAAATGCAGGGATGAGCTGGGAGGAGATAAGGCAGGGCGTTGCAGGGGAGCAGACCCCCGAGGCAGAGGCCATAAAGGAGATAAGGGAGGGTGACGGCATAGTCGTCATTGAGCTGGGAGGGGTCCCGGTGGAGATAGACATAACCAGGAGTGTGGAAGAGAATGCTGCCAGGTACTATGAGGACTCCAAGTGGGCAAGGAAGAAGATGGCCGGCCTTGAGGGGGTCAGCGGGGGCTTCCAGGAGAGGCTCGAGGAGGCCGAGAAGGGTGAGGAGAAGGTCATTGGGGAGGACTTCAAGAAGCTTATCTTTGCAAGGGAGAAGCCCGCCGGGGACGCGGGCGGGGAGGCCCCTGCAGGTGGGGAAGCCCCCCCACAACCCCGGGGGGAAACAGAGGAGACAGGCGAAACCGGGGAAGAGGAGCCTGAGGAGAGCGCCCCGAAGAAGCCTGAGAGGAAGAGGTGGTACGAGAGGTTCAGATGGTTCTTTTCCTCGGACGGGTTCCTTGTGGTGGCAGGCAAGAGCGCTGACCAGAACGAGATGCTGCTCAAGAAGCACACAGAGCCCCCGGACATAGTCTTTCATGCCGACATACAGGGTGCGGCCTTTGTCGTTATAAAGACCCAGGGCCTCGAGGTCCCTGACGTGACAAAGAGGGAGGCTGCAGAGTTCTCGGCTGCCAACAGCAAGGCCTGGAGCCGGGGCCTCGGGACCGTGGACATATTCTCGGTCCCCAGGGAGAGGGTATCCAAGAGCCCGCCGTCCGGGGAATACCTCCCGAAGGGGAGCTTCATGATTCATGGGGAGAGGGAGTGGTTCAGGAACCTCGAGCTCAAGCTGGCTGTAGGAATCAGGGTTGACAGGGAGGCCGGCCTGGCCAGAGTGGTATCAGGGCCCGTCATGGCGGTGAGGAAGAACTCGGATTACATGGTCACCCTCAAGCCCGGGTTCAAGAAGTCCCTGGAGCTGGCCAGGGCAATCAAGAACAGGATTCTGGTCAAGTCCCGGCCCGAGGACCGCTACCTTATAGAGAAGCTACCCCTGGAGGAGCTCCAGGTCGTGGTCCCCTCGGGGATGGCCGACATAGTGGAGCACGCAGGGGAGGCTGTGTAGGCAAATTCCCGACCTGTTATGTGAGATTTTGAATACTCTTTGTTTATAGAAACATTTAAAAAACTTTCTATTAACTGCTATATGGTGAAACTACAAGGTGAAAAATGGAAGGAAAACAAATTCATATTGGAACTGAACTACCCGCCACTAAAGTGGCGGGGGTCCACGGCTAATTAGTTAGCCGTGA
>CAZAEI010000006.1:0-46798 GCA_964484305.1 uncultured archaeon | reverse complement strand
TATAACTATTTATTAGGTATTAGTGAAATATTATTATGAGATTTTATTCATTGTTGTCATGGGTAATAATTATTTTACCATTCTTGTTTATCTTAACATCTTTATTTGTTTATTTAGCTATTTTCTCAATATTATTTCATTTAATAGGTTATTGGAAGAAACAATTTCCAGTTTCAAGGTTAGTAATCAGTATAATCGTTTCTTCAATCACCATCCTTTTATTTTCAATATGGACAGCACCTGTTCTAGTTGGTTTGTGATGTCCGAGCCCGCCAACTTCCTCGCTACGCTCGGACCCTTCTATGCAAACCGTTAGGGGCAACTAACACAGATTCAACGGGAAAGCGGTTATATGCCTGCACTTTCCCCAAATTTTCTTAAGGATAACTATGCTTATCGCTTCTGGCATAGTAACAGAGAAAGAAAACTTCGTTGAATCTTGTTGCGTTATACGCAATCCGCCGCCTGTTTCTGTGTAAACCGTGATAAAACGATTAATTTAAGAGTCAAATAATATAATCTAATATATGAATTGGAAAGAGTTTTTGAGACCAGATTTGATTAAACTTGTACTATTTATAATAATTCTTGCAATATTATTCACAATACCAGTAATTCCTCTTGAGGAGCCCTTTCCTTGTTTAATTCCTCCTTGTCCAGAACAAACTACATTTAATTCCGCATATGAGTTTTTATCAACTGCACTTGAGGCGCCTATAATTTTGACAGCCTTTGCAACCCCTTTAACTTATGTTGTTTTATTTGCTGAAGTGATAATTGCTTATCTGTTATCCTGTTCAATTTCTATTAAGTTAAAGAAATAGGTTCGGCGGCGGACTACGGCGCTTAGAAAGCGCCTGAATTTAACAAGCGGTTATCAAGAATCGGTTACGCTTAGAAAGCTACCGATTCCCAAATTTTCGAGCTAATAACTACGCTTATAGGACTTATGACATAGTAACGTGGAACGATAACTTTTGATAACCGCCATCTGTTATGTTCAATTGTCTGGGGACCTGTCCCCAAAAGAAATTGCATAAAGCTTTGAGTAATTATCGTTCAATTGGTTTGATTTTTCGTCTATAATATCAATATCTTCGATAATTGTTGAAATTAATGCATCATCAGCATCAATAATCCCAATATCTGAGATGGTTATTCCCTCTTTATTTGGTATATGACCATGAGCGATATTATGTGCTAACTCCATAGCCTCATTGTTCCTCAATAATTTGATACCTTTTGACGTGTCATATGATGCTGATGTCCTATATGTTATATCTGAATAATTGAGTATTACAATTTCTTTTTCTGGGATATAATGCCAATAACTTGTTGAAGAGTAATTATGTGAATTAGCTTCTGTCTTGAAATGAACAATTTCCATGAATATAGTTGATATATAATTTTATAAGCACAAAGTCCCAGCCAACTTCTCCGTTCCTCGCCCATGCAATTGGTTCGCTGCGGTACTCGACCTTCTGTTATATTGGTTCGGGAAGATAACACAGATTCAACGGGAACCAATTAATCCTGTGCACGTTCCCCAAATTTTTGCACAGTTACCCGCGCATATAAAAGGGTAACCAATTAACAGCGCGCAAAAACTTCGTTGAATCCCGTCCGTTATACGCAATAAATTTGGGGTATTAATTGATGCTTATGTTATCTGTTTTTAGTTCCTGAACCAAACTTTTCATATTGGATGATAATGGATAATCTTCCAGGTTGTTAATAGGTAAGTATTTGAAGTGGTCGTGAACGTTTGGTTCACCGATAGTAGGTGTTTGTCCTTCCTTTATCTTGGCAAGAAACCATGTGTATAGCATGACTCTTTCATCTTCTTCGAATTCCTTCTCGCCAATTTTGCGTATTATCTCAATATCACAGTTCAATTCTTCTTCGAGTTCTCTTATGGCAGTTTCACTTGGTAACTCACCTTCATCAACCTTTCCGCCAGGCAACTCGTAACAGTTCCTAGATATTCTATGTAAAAGAAGAATTTTGTTATTTGATACTATCACACATCCTGCAAGAGTTACTTTATCCATACAAGAAGATAGTCTTAGTGACATATAACTTCGCCCCCAAATTTACTTCCTCACTTCGTTCGGACCCTACTACGCAACCCATGAGGGGCGCATAACACAGATTCAACGGGAAAGCTGCGCAAACCCTGCTCTTTCCCCAAATTTTCTTACAGATAACCATGCTTATCGCTCCTTGCATAGTAACCGAGAAAGAAAACTTCGTTGAATCCCGCCCGTTAGAAAAGCTATTTAATCTGTTTGTTCAGTTCGTCCAGGAATTTCCTGAAGGCCCCCTTGGGGATTTTTGCTCCGGCCGCTGCGGCGTGGCCGCCGCCCGAGCCGCCCACGGCCTCGGCCGCCCTGTCGGCCAGGGTGTTGAGCCTGAGGGAGTAGTCCCTAGTCCTCATGGTTATGTCAACATAGCGCTCCCTGGTATGGGCGCATATACCGAGCCTGGAGTTCCGGACAGTGGCCGCGAAGAGGGCCGAGGGGCCCCTAAAGCCGAAGGAGGGGACATCCTTGACATAGGCGACCTTTCCGAGGGACTGGGCCCTGTCCTTTATCAGCTCGTAGAGTTCGAATTCCCGGTTGACTGCCTTCTTGGCGCTCCTGACGAATCCAGGGACATCGGATGGGTTGCCTCCCCTGGCCAGGGTCCTGACAATCCTCCTCTTGGCATCGTAGGTAGCGAACTCCTCGTTCTTGATTCCCAGGCTTATGGTGGATACCTCGAAGAAGAGGGCCCGCCTGTCCCAGTTCCTTATCCTCTCCCTGGCAAAGGGGGTGTCGTCAGCGTAGTCGGCTATGGCGCCGTAGAGTGCAATCCACACCCTCTCTCTGGGGAGGTCCTTGGTGTAGTGCCTGTATATCAGCTCCGAGGCGCTGGCCTCTCTGGAGTGGACATAGAGGCTGAGGGAGCTTCTCAGGGAGGCCCTTGATATTGTCGGGGGTATGATGTGATGGTCGAAGTAGAGGGTCTCCATGCCCGACTGCTTCCTTTTCTTCAGGAGGCCTACTATCCTGGGGGCGTCCTGCTTGGTCAGGGCTATGTCGGTCACCACAATACTCCGGGATTCTGTATGAAGGAGGTCTGAATAGAACGAGGTGGGCCTGGTGAAGAACACTGTGGAGCCCGGGAACCTTGAGAGGGCAACTGCACCTGCGCATATGCCATCAGGGTCAGCGTGGGTAAGGATGGTCGTTTCAGGCATGGAATCTCTCCCTTCCTGCCGAACTGGCCCAATCCGTCCCCAAGGGGACGGCAGACGAGTTTGGAAGGGCAGGCAGTACCGATTAATAATTGGGGATTTTAGAATAAAAAGGGGTGCCGTTATCTTATTCTTAACATATAAGATGCAAGCCCTGTTCCCGCAATAATCAGGAGGCCGTTCAGGATGAAGAGGGTTTCAATACCGTAGTGCTGGGCAACGAAGCCGCTTATTATGAAGCTTGCAAAGGCCCCCATCTTGGCTATGGATGCATAGGTCATGATAATCTGTCCCTCCTTTTTCAGGGATTCCCCGAGGTCTGATAAGAGGCTCCAGGCCGATATATTCCACATAGCGCCTCCCATTCCGAGGAACAGGAGGACAACAAGCAATAAGGGATAAGAGGGCGCCACGGATAACAGAATCAGGCACAGGCCAAAGAGAAGGGTTCCTGGCAGGAGAACCCTCTTCCTTCCGATCCTGTCGGACAGGCTTCCGAAATAGAACTGCAAGAGGTAGAACAATCCCATCGCAAAAAGGGCTATCCCGACAAGGGTGAAATTCGCTGCGAACTTGTCTATCAACAGGAGGGGGAGAAAGATATAGACGGCCGGCGTTGATGCATGCATTACAATCCCCATGACCGCCATGCCCCTCAGTTCCTTTCTAGAGAGAAAATCCCTTATCCCACTGAGGGGATTGAGGTCTCCCTGGCTGACCTTGCCAGAGGGCCTTGGATTTTCCCTGATAAAATAGAATGACAGGACAGCCAGGATGATTATGGACAGCAAGAAGGGGGCCCTGACAAAGAACATGTCAGCCATGACCCCACCTATTACAGGGGCTATGGTCTTGCTTAAGAATTCTATGCTTAATGACCATCCAACGTATCTGCCCCGGGATTTTCCATCAACCGAATCCTCAAGCTTGGCCAGGACGGTGAGCATCACTGTTATGTATCCGATTGCATTCAAAGCCCTAGCGGCAGAGATGACAATGAAGGAACCATTCACAATATACAGGAACATAGCCAGAATCTCGGTTAATATGCCCAGGAGTATTATGAACCTTCTCCCGATGACATCAGACAGCCTGCCCATTACCGGGGAGAATAGTATGATTGAGAGGGGGAATAGGGAAAAGATAAGGCCTATCTGGAATTCGTCAAAGCCGAGGCCCCTTATATAAGGCGAAAGGATGGGGCTTATGAGGAAGGCAGTGAAGATGAAAAGGGCCCCTATCTCGGTGAACCTTATATATTCCCTGTAGTGCATGAAACTAGTTGTTCCCGCAGGTATTTTAATGATGGCTTGGTTCCTGAAAAAATGAGCGCCGGGGACAGGATTTACCAAACCTCTTTCGTGGAAGCTGGCCGCAGCGAAGCGGAGGTCAACTCCTTTTGGCTTAAACCTTTTTTGAAAAAGGTTTATTTGAACCTGCACGTCCTTTCGGACACACGATGTTGGGCCGGCAGATGCCCGCCGGTTTCCAGTCGTGCGCGTTCTCCGGATATATGACCAGCGAACCAACAGTGCTTGCAGTCCGAAGGACTGATGGTCACATATTAGCCGTTCCGCCACCCCGGCATAACCTGCACAATCTGACTCTGTTCAAACATTGCAAGTCAGTATTCATTCCTGCAAAGCCTGACGCGGTCCTGTTGATTCGGTCAGCGCTTTATCTTGGAAAGGCACCTCACGCATACACCATACTCTGCAGAGTAGTGCACCGAGCAGACTGTTGCCCCGCACAACCTGCATGTATAGGCAGGGTCTGCAACCCCGCCGCATACCGAACACAGCCCTGGCCTTTCCATAGTATCTAATTCGCTTTCGGTTTATAAACCTTTAAGAAAAATAGCGGATAATCCTATACCCTGGGGCCGACACCGCCCCGGATGTCCTCGGCAATCCTTCTTCTTTTCAGCCTGAAGGAATAGTGCTACATCTAACAGAAATGGGGAAAAAGAAGGTTTGGGGAATAAAAAAGGTCAAATCTGCCCCTTGCGGGGCAGAAGGTACTCTTTGGTTAGCAAGCAACTATTTCTTCTTGTCCGTCTTCTTGTCCGCGGGTACGGTGTCTATGATTATCCCTGCGGCCACGGTCTTGCCCATGTCCCTTATTGCGAACTTTGCGAGCTGCGGGAAGTCAGCCTGCTTCTCGACAGAGAGCGGCTGTGTGGGCTCGACCTTTATAACAGCTGCGTCACCGGATTTCAGCATGTCCGGGTTCTCCTCGATTGTCGCACCTGTCTGTGGGTTTATCTTCTTGACAATCTCGGTTATCTTGCATGCCGCATGCGTGGTGTGTGTGTGAAAGACGGGTGTGTAGCCCTTGGTCAGCACAGTGGGGTGCTGGAGGACTATTATCTGTCCGGTAAAGGCCTTCACCACCTGGGGTGGGTTGTTGGCATGCCCGACGACATCGCCCCTCTTTATCTCGTTCTTGGCCACGCCCCTCACATTGAAGCCGACATTGTCTCCTGGCTCGGCCTTTTCGAGCTGCTTGTGGTGCATCTCGATTGACTTGACCTCACCCTGGGCGCCGCTGGGCATGAAGACAATCTTTTCACCTGGCTTGAGAACCCCTGTCTCGACCCTGCCCACAGGAACGGTTCCCACACCCGTGATGGTGTAGACGTCCTGGACAGGCAGCCTGAGCGGCTTGTCAACCGGCTTCTCGGGAGCGACAAGCTTGTCGTCCAATGTTCCGAGAAGTGTATTTCCCTTGTACCATCCGAGCTTGTCCGATTTCTTGACAACATTGTCGCCAACGTATGCCGAGACCGGAACGAACGGAACATCGTCAGCCTTGTACCCGAGGGATGTCAGTAGCTTGCCCACTGTCTCCCTGACCTCATTGTACTTGCTCTCGTCGTAGTTTACCGCATCCATCTTGTTTACGGCCACGACTATCTGCTTGATGCCGAGGACCTTGGCCAGGTACATGTGCTCCTTGGTCTGTTCCTGGATGCCGTCCTTTGCAGAGACAACCAGGATTGCGGCGTCTGCCTGGGATGCCCCGGTTATCATGTTCTTGATGAAGTCCCTGTGTCCCGGACAGTCGATTATGGTTATGTAGAGTTTGTCCGTTATGATGGGCCTGTACATCAAGTCGATGGTGAGACCCCTCTCCCTTTCCTCCTTGAGGCTGTCCATGACAAAGGCGAACTCAAAGGTTTCCTTCTTGAGTTCCTTGGCCTTTTCCTTAAGCTTCCTCAGTTCCTGCTCTGGTATTGAGCCTGAATCGTACAGGAGCCTTCCTATAAGTGTGGATTTTCCGTGGTCAACGTGACCTGACGTTATCAGGTTTATGTGTGGTTTTTCTGCCATGCAATCACCTTTTCCTTTATATCTGATACATCTGATGCACTATAAACTTCATAGAAGGCGTTTCCGCCGTCTGAAGCCATACTCTATATTATCCGTTAAGTATATAAATGTTTTGGTGCTCTGTTTGGCTCTATGTGTCGGTTTTGGATAAGAAGAGTGTTTTGGGAAGGGTATTCCTATCTGGGGTATTTCCTGATATCCCTTGTGTCAGAGGGTAATATTACTCTTGTGCATCCGGGACTAACATACTGATTCCATGGGGCATCAGGAAAAAGAGGGGTGCCGAAGACTTCCTGATGATTAATATCTAATGTCAACCAATTATACTGTTTTTCTCGCATTTTTCGTTCACGGGGAGGTCTTCCAGAAACTCCTCGATGTTTAATGTCTACTTCCATTTCAAACAGTTCGCCCCTCCTTACCATAGAGAGTTTTGCCATGTAGTATAATTGTGGGAAAGGAATAAATTACTTACCAAACCTGCGCTGTCTCTGGGAGTAGTCCCTGATTATGGACGTGAACTCCTTCTTGGTGATGTCCGGCCAGAGGATGTCGGTGAACTTGAGCTCCGAGTAGGCTGACTGGAATAAAAGGAAGTTGGAAAGCCTCTGCTCACCCCCTGTCCTGATTATGAGGTCAGGGTCCGGGTTGCCGTTGGTCTGGAGGTTCTGGCGCAGGACCATCTCATTGATTTCGTCAGGGACCAGGTTGCCCTGGGCAATCTGGAGGCCAATCCTCCTGGAGGCGTCCACTATCTCCTGCCTGCCACCGTAGGCTATGGCTATGTTCAGGTTGTGTCCGGAATAGGGCCTTGTGGCCTCTTCGGCGCGGGCAATGTCCCTTCTGAGACCCTCGGGGAGTTTCTCCAGGTTGCCAAAGAAGGTGAGCTTTATCCTGTTCCTGTGGACAAAACTGCCGGGGTTGTCAACCATCTCGCTGATTTCTTTTCTTGCCAGCTTCAGAAGGAAATCAAGCTCGTGCTTGGGTCTCTTTTCAAAGTTTTCGAGGCTGAGGGAATAGACTGTGACTGTCTTGATGCCCAGTTCCCTGCACCATTCAAGGACGTCCCTGAGCTTATCCGCTCCCCATTCATGGCCCTTCCAAGGCTGCTTCATGAGGCGTTTGGCGCAGCGGCGGTTGCCGTCAGGAATTATGCTGAGGTGTCTTGGGATATCCATAGGATTGTACCTTGTGTGTAATAAGCACGTTATTTTATATATTTATCTCCTTGTTTTATGGCAGGTACTGTCGATAAATCTAATATAAATCATGTATTAATAAATAATTATGTTCAGGCGGTACGGGGCCCTTGGCCTTGTGATGGTCTTGTTTGCGCAGCTCAATTTCATATTCAGGATAGAGCCCCTTGCGCACTGGTATTTCCCCATAATATGGTTCGGATACATATTCCTGGTCGATGCAGTGACATTCAGCCTGAGCGGGGAGTCCCTCATATCGAGCAGGCCGAGGATATTCCTGATTCTGCTGGGTCTCTCGGCTGCGGTGTGGTGGGCCTTTGAGGCCATCGGTTGGGTGGTCGGGAACTGGTACTACACAGGCCTTGAGGGCTTCGGGAGCCGCCTGGAGAGCCTGGCATTCGGAACAATATCGTTTTCCACAATGATTCCCGCCGTGTTTGAAACCTCCATTCTGCTCAAGACCGTGCATATATTTGATAAGGTGAGGCTTGAGGAGAGGCACATGATAAGCAAGAGCCTCCTCTATGGGATGATTTTTGCAGGGATGCTGAGCTTTGCAGGGCCCCTCATCTATCCCGGATTGTTCTATCCGCTGATATGGGTATCCTTCTTTCTTATACTCGACCCCATCAATTACATGAACAGGAGGCCGAGCATCATATCGCACCTCAGGGACAGGAGGCTCTCGGTCCCGCTCTCAGTGTATGCGGGGGCCATGGTCTGCGGGTTCCTGTGGGAGTTCTGGAACTTCTGGGCCGTTCCCCAGTGGCATTACAGCATACCCTTTGTGGACTTCCTCAGGGTGTTTGAGATGCCTGTTCTGGGCTATCTGGGATACGGGCCCTTCGGGCTTGAGCTCTTTGCAATGTACCACTTCTTTATGTGGCTCATTCACCAGAAGAGGGGAGTGCGCCTATTTAAATAACAGGGGTTATTAGGTCAAAAACAGGTGATTCTGTGATATTCGAGCTCCACTGTCACACGCATTATTCGCGGGGAACCAAGATTCCGACAGAGGTCATGATGCCCCCCAGGCAGGTCGTGAGGCTGGCCAAAAAGGCCGGGATTGATGGCCTTGCCATAACAGACCACAGGGTGGTCTCGGGGTGGAGGGAGGCCAGGGAGGAGGCAGAGAAGCAGGGCATCATATTCATACCAGGAGTGGAGATCCAGACCTCCCAGGGCCACATGATAGGGCTTGGATTGAGTGAGGGTGTTGAGAACTTCCTCACCGTGGACGAGACCCTTGAGAGGATACGGGAGCAGGGTGGCTTCTCGGTGGCACCGCACCCCTATGACATAAAGAACGACGGCGTCAAGGACCTGTGCATGAAGGCCGATGCGGTGGAGGTATTCAACTCATTTGGCATGGACAGGTTTGCCAACTGGTACACCCAGAGGAAGGCTGCCAGGGGCAACAGGCCCATGGTGGTGGGCTCGGATGTCCACATGGCCGAGATGATGGGGCTCGCCGTCAACTTTGCCGATGCCCATGACATGGACGGGCTCTTCAGAGAAATCAGAAAGGGCCGGGTCGGATTCAGGACATCGTGCGTCCCGGTCGGTGCCGTGGTGGAGTGGGCACGTGAAAGGATGACTCATTCATACGGGGATGTCCTGAAGTACATAGAGGGCAACTACGGGCTGCCCAAGGCCTGGGTATCCAGGGGTCTTGTTAACAACTTCGTGAACTCCACAGGAAGGGCCTGGGACATTGTGGGAAGGTTCGCCGTGGGGTGCTCCACTCTGTACAGCGGCGCAAAGCTTTTAACCTACTAATGTCCCTTTTCTTAATAGCTTAAAGAGGGTTGGTAAAGTCTGCATGTTGCTTATCAGCTTGCAGAAGCGGCAGCTCTCGTAAGCTGATGCGTAAAGCTTTTAACCTACTAATGTCCTTTTTCTTAATAGCTTAAAGAGGGTTGGTAAAGTCTGCATATTGCTTATCATCTTGCAGAAGCGGCAGCTCTCGTAAGCTGATGCGGGAGTGTCCGAGCGGTCAAAGGGGCAGGGTTGAGGGCCCTGTGGCTTAGAACCCATTTACAGGAGCCTTCCACGGAAGCATTCATATAAAAACTGTAAAGGGGTGGGCAATGCCTTCGCAGGTTCGAATCCTGTCTCCCGCATAGTTGACAGTGCAAAAAATAAGGGGTTCAGGACAGCTCGATTACATCCTCCTCCACCTTGCCGAGGTCCCTCTCCAGGCGCTCTATGTCCTTTTTCATGGCGTCGAGGTGCGCGAGTATTCTCTGCTTCTCCTTGTCGAACTCCTCGAGTGTGTCATATATCTTCTTGCCCTGCCTGAACTCGGAGAGTGTCATCATGACATAGGGGTACTGGTTCATGCCCCTGGCCACGTTGGAGCACATCTGCTCGAGCCACTTGTTCATACCGAGTTTGACCTCCTTCTTTATCATCTTCTCCTTGTCCATGTGCTTTCTCATTATCCTGACAACAGCTGCCTCGGGAAAGGCCGTACTCACCTTGTCCTCTTCAGGGGCAGCCTTCTCCTTGTTCTTCTTTGTCTTATCTGGCATTGCTTCACCTCCGTGAATATCAAAATGATTACATAATTAGTTAATTGTGTAATTAGTTAATTAATAAAGGTTTTCCCGGCGGGTTGGGTTTCGCCCCGGGCCTGAGAATTTCTTAAAGCTATTTAACAGGGCCGAGACAATATGTTAAGGAGACAAATGTTTGATTTATATACCACATCCATGCTGGTTTTCCTGGCATTGATTGCCATTTTCTTTTACTATGACCGGAAGAATGTGGAGAGGCAGAGCGTGCTCCTGCTGAGAAAGACCAAGAAGGGTAAAGCCTTTCTGACAAACCTGGGCCAGAGGTTCCCCAGGCTCTGGTGGGTATATGGCACGCTGGCTGTTGTCATAGGCTTCTATGTTTCTGCATACATATTCTACTGGCTGCTCTTCATGACCATGACCAGCCTGACTTCGGAGGCCGCACCTGGCCTGGCGCTTGTCCTGCCGAGCCCGACCACCGAGACCGTGGCTGTCCCTGGGGTTATAGGGGTTCCCTTCTGGTTCTGGATTATCACCATATTCCTCCTTATCCTGGTTCACGAGGGCTCGCACGGGATAATGGCTGCGAGGGAGAGGGTCAGGATAAAGACCCTGGGATGGGGGCTCCTTATTGCCATACCACTGGCCTTTGTCGAGCCTGATGAGAAGCAGCTCCAGAAGGAGAAGCCCATGAAGCAGCTCAGGGTTTTTGCTGCGGGCTCTTTCGGGAACTTTGTGCTGGCTGTGATATCGGCCAATATACTTGTATTCTCCATCACAGCGTTCTTTATCCCGTCAGGCGTGGCCTATCAGGGCCTGATGGCAGGGTTCCCTGCAGAGAAGGCCAATCTCACAGGAACCATAGTGGGGATGGAGAACTACACCATAGGGTCCCTGGGCGACCTGTCGTCTGCCCTGGATGACATAGGCCCTGGAAGGTTGATAAGAATAAGGACAGTGGTGGATATAGGGAGCGGTTCTGAGGAGAGGCTGTTCAGGCTTACCACAGTGGAGGAGCCCAATGCCACGGATTCTGGCAAGGGCTTCATAGGGATATTGGGGGTCTCCCAGGACTTCGGGCTCAGGGATGGTGTGGCCTCTCCGGAACTTGTCTACTTCTTCACTGGCAGGAGCCCTGACTTCTTTGGGCTGCTGTTCTTCCTGTTCCTCATAAACCTGGGTGTCGGGGCCTTCAATCTGCTCCCGCTGGGGCCCCTGGACGGGGGGAGGATGTGGAGGATTGTCCTGGACAGGCTCATTCCCAGGCATTCAAAGAGGGTGATGAACGGCCTGAGCTGGGCGCTGCTGTTTGTGCTGCTGCTTAATTTCGCGATTGCGCTGACATAGTTACTTCCGGTATCAGGAAAGCAAAACTGGGAAAGGTTTATAAACCCCCTTGTAACATTATGTTATCAGAACCCGGCTGAACCTGCCCTTATGACGGGCAAGGCGGCCCCGCCATGGCCGCCTGGGATAAAGAACTGGGGGTGTGTTTTATGGCAAACTTCAAGGTAGTGGTTTCGGACCCAAAGAGCAGGAAGGCCTTTCAGAAGGAGATAGAGCAGAAGGCATCCGGCTTCATGGGCAAGAAGATAAGCGACAAGGTCAAGGGAGACCCCCTAGGCCTCTCGGGATACGAGTTCCAGATAACAGGGGGCTCTGACGCCCAGGGATTCCCCATGAGAAGGGATGTCGATGGTATTGCAAGGAAGAGGCTCCTCCTGAGCATCGGCCCCGGATTCCATCCGGAAACAAGGGGACAGAGGAAGAGGAAGTCTGTGAGGGGCAATACCATCTCCCCTGAGATATCCCAGATTAACGCAAAGGTCGTCACCTACGGCAGCAAGCCCTTGGAACAGCTCCTCGGAGAGACGAAAAAAGAGAAGAAGGAAAAGCTCACAGAGGAAGAGAAGAAGAAGGAGCTCCAGAATGAGGTCGAATCCATGCTGGACAAGAAGGCCCCTGAAAAGAGCAGGAGCGAGCAGATTCTCGATGAGCAGACAAGACAAGAAAAGGCCAAGGCCCCCAAGGAAGAGGACAAGTCAGAAGGGAAGCCCAGGGCCGAATCTGAGGAAAGGGCCGGGGGAAAGAAGGAAGGGACAAAAGAGCCCTCTGAAGAGTCAAAAGGGAATCCTGAAAAGAAATCTGAGCCTGCCAAGGAAGAAGTCAAAGAGGGTAAGCCTGCCAAGGAATAGTCCAGAAAGGATAGAAGTGAGGCTGGCCGGTGAGTATGAACCGTTTAGAGCGGGAGAGTCAGGTCAGGCTGGATTTGCAGGCACAGAAGGGCTGTCTCACCAGCACAGTTCGAACCATCTGCATGCGTGTCCCTTCATCTTGGCTATGCAGCAGTCCTTGCAAATCTTGGCTCCCTTTGGGTTGTGCATCTCGCACGTCCGAACAACAACGTGTTTTCCACATTCAACGCAGGTCATTCAGTGTGTACACCGTGCCTTGGGGCCCATTTAATCTTGCCTTGGCCTTGATAGTATAGTTCTTTGAGGTTGTATTTAAGCTTAACACCCAGGGTTCGGCGATTGTCCGGAAGGCCTGTCTTAACAACCACCGGTTACGGGCCGGTGGAAACACTATTTAAAACTTGCCAACAAATCTATCCCATGCCCATAGAGAGGATGACTGCAAAGAAGGTCAGGGTTTCTGAGCTCATGAATGGAAGGTGGATCAAGAAAGAGGGCATGGAGCCCAGCTTTGTTGTGACTGATTCCGGGGAGAAGGTCTCAAGGGCCAGGGTGCTCGGGACCGTGGCCGCCAGGTTCATGGCAGAGGACGGGAACTTCGCGAGCATCACCCTGGATGACGGGACAGACACCATAAGGGCCAAGACCTTCAAGACGGTTAAGCCCGTGGATGAATCCAAGGTGGGGGACCTCGTTGACCTCGTGGGGAAGGTTAGAGAGTACAATGGAGAGGTCTACATCATACCCGAGGTCATAACCAGTGTGCGGGACCCGAACATGGAGATACTGAGGAGGCTCGAGCTCATCAGGAAGGCCAGGGATTTGAAGTCGAGGCCGCCGGAGGCCTCACGAGAGGAGGCAGGAACCACAGAGGCTGGGGAGAAGGAAGAAAAGAAGGCGGATGACACAGAGTTGAGGAAGGAAATCATCGCTGTAATAGAGTCCGGGCCAGAGGGTGTTGAGTACAAGGCAATCCTGGAAAAAGTCAGGGCCCCGGAGACCAGGATAGAGAGCGTCCTGAATGAGATTCTGGCCGAGGGCATATGTTACGAGCCCACACCCGGGAAGGTCAAGAAGATTTAGTAAGCTAGTCGCATAGGGCGGGAACCCTCAGGGATTTATCCCTGGGATGGAGCGCATGTTATTTCTGTGAACAAGCAAAAAAATGAAATAAGGGGCTCCGCCCCTTATAAACCCCGTTGGTTCCGGCTCGCTCCCTCTGCGGGCCCTTCTGTTCCATTGGTGAGAGGGCCTCGCAATGACAGTGTTTTTCAATCCCTGATATTTATATCCATTCAACGGCACAGGTTAATGCTTTAAGCCTTTCGATATAATATATATTACTATGAAAACCACTCCCAGATTTCACAGGGGATTCCTCATGAAGGCCTACCTCCTGCAGCTCATGGAGGGCTCCTTCTCTGCTGCCTCCCTGGCCAGGGAGACCGGGAGGAGCTATGGCTATACCTCAAACATCATGGTTAAGCTAATCAGCCTGGGGTATGTGAAGAGAATCAGGAGGAAGGCCCTCCTCGGCCCGGGTGGCAGGTCAGGCCTGATGGGGTTCTCCCCGGCCGGTTACACCCTGACCAGAAGGGGCAGAGGCAGGATAAGGGTCGTGCTGACGGGGGGGGTCTTTGACATCCTGCACCCGGGCCACCTGTCAATCTTGACCGAGTCAAAAAGGCATGGAGACGTGCTCGTGGTGGTCGTGGCCAGGGACTCCACAATCAGGAAAAGAAAGGCCAGAAGGCCCGTTCTGAGCGAGAGCGACCGCCTCCTGATGGTCTCGTCCCTGAGGCCAGTGGATGCCGCAGTCCTTGGCTCAGGACGCAGCCTTGCAGATACCCTGAGGAGTGTGGGCCCGGACATGGTCTGCCTGGGATATGACCAGCATGCTGACATGGCCTGGCTGAAGAGGCTGGTGAAGAGAGAGGGAATGCATATAGGTATCATAAAATCCGGGAGCATGCTTCCTGAACACAGCACCACCAACATACTCAGAAAGATAAAAGGGCGCTAACCCTATAATTATTTATGAGAGTCCCTGAAAAGAACAAGTCCCTGGTCTGGGCTGTCATAGCCATGATATTTCTTCTCATCATCCTTCCCCAGCCAGCCGGCCTTACGCTCCAGGGGTGGCGCGCCATTGTCCTGTTCCTTGTTATCGTGGTTATGTGGGCCACTGAGGTGGTTCCCCTTCCTGTGACTGCCATATTAGCCCTGGTTCTGCAGCCCATACTCGGTGTCGCGGACACAGGCCAGGCCCTCTCGGCCTTTGGGAGCAGCGCTGTCTTTCTAATCCTGGCGGGGTTCCTTCTGGGGGCCGGCCTTGTAAAGACCCACCTGGACAAGCGTATTGCCTACCGGGCCATAAGGATGTCCCGCAATTCCGGAGTGGCCCTGCTCGGGGTCATCCTGGTGACGGCCTTCCTCTCCATGCTCATGTCCAACACAGCCACAGTCCTGCTCATGCTCCCGATTGTAATCACACTGTGCAGGAAGGCGGGGCTCAACATGAAGGCCTTCCTCCTGGCCACAGCCTATGCAGCCAATGTAGGCGGCGTGGGGATGCTTGTGGGGACGCCCCCCAATGTGATAGCTGCCGAGGCCCTTGGCTGGGGCTTCTTTGAATGGATGCTCGTCGGCCTGCCCTTTGCCCTCATGATGCTCCCTCTGCTCTACATATCCCTTCTTATTGTCTACAGGCCCCACAGGGTGATACACAGGGATGTCCTCGAAAGGCTTGAGCACCTGGAACCGATGTCGCATGCAGAGAAGAGGTGTGTGGGAATAATACTGGCGACCCTTTTCCTGTGGGTGACCAGCCCGATTCACGGCATACCGGCCGCTGCCGTGGGCCTGATTGGGGGCTTCCTTATGTTCCTTCTGGTCTATGACTGGAGATTCCTGGAGAGGCACACGAACTGGGGGGTAATCATCCTTATAGGTGGTGCAATATCCGTGGCCAACGCCCTGAGTTCCACCGGGGCAGCGGAGTGGATGGCTCACGGCTTCCTTGCAGCGACAGGCCTTACCAACCCCGTGCTCATAGCATTTGGCTTCGCTGTCCTTGCCATAGTGATAACCCAGGCTATCCAGAACACAGCGACATCCGGAATGCTCGCTCCCATACTCGTGGGGGTGATGTCAGGTCTTGGCGTGTCCTCCCCGGGAATCCTGGTCATCCCGGTCATCGCATCCTCCATGACCTTCCTTCTCCCGCCAGGGACAGCACCCAATGCAATCGTCCACGGCACAGGTCATGTAAGCAACAGGGACATGCTGAGGGCAGGCATTCTGCCGACCATGTTCGCCCTAGTGCTACTACTGTTCTATTCCTTTTTCATATAATGTTGCCTCTCTGCAACCCCTGACTGAAGTCAGGGGTTTTATTGGTTCGGCAACAGCTATTGAAAACAAACTATGCATCCATCATCTGTTTGAAAACAGATGTTTTTTGTTTTCAATATAAATTCAGAAAAAGCAAGTAAATGCGGGGCCGCGTTGCCGGGCAGCACCTTCCCGGCCTGCTTACAGTCCAATCCGGTGCCGGTGTATCCCGTCCCTTGGGGATGGCAGGCATCCCGCATCAGCAGGCACCCTGAGTAAGTCCGGGCAACAGCCCCTCCCCCAGAACCGCTTAAAGCAGCATGCAAAATCAGAACCCTTCCTCTTCCTCGTCACCAAACTCTGATTCAGGGTTCTCTTCATCGTCCTCTCCCCATTCGGGTTCCTCCTCGATTAGGAACAAACTCATCCATTCACCCCCAACACATTGAAACCGTTCCGGATTAACAGACATAAAGTGTGTAAATGAAAACTTTTTAATAATAAAAGGGGGCACATATTTAAAGCTATCTGCTGAAAAATGGGTCTGTTCTTACTGGTTAAAACCTCGCTGATGTGTCAGGGTTTGACCAGAACTCCCCTGGATGCTCGTGGTCATAGATGTCTGCATTGAAGACACCCCCGCACTTGATGCACCTGACCACGTTCTTCTCCAGTTCCACCCTCTGCTCATGGTCACAGAAGGGGCAGAGGACAGTCCTCTTTTCCATATTCATAATGGGCCAGGAAGCCTATTAAAGCTTAGTTGCCTTGTATAGCCCTATATGTCATCTATGTCATAGCACATGCATACTGTATTTGTGGTTGACAGGCATGCCTTGTTCTGAGTAAATGTAGATATATAGAAACCATCTTCTGTCTCTATGCTGTACGTCTGGGTGACATCCTCTCCCGTGTAGTCCTCCACCATTGCCTCCACATTCGGGTTGGTATATGGCTGGGGTGCTATAGAACCCCGGTTTTCATACAGACTCAATGCACCAGCACATTCACCACTCAATTGGCCAATCCCGAACTCTTCAAATATATCTTCCATTACGTTTGGGAAGCCCTGGAACCCTGCAAGTCCAATCGCAAGGAAGGCTGCGAAACCCACCAGGCCGGCAAGCCTCACAGGGTGCCTGATTCCATGCCTGTTCCTGGCCTTCTCCTCACTCTCAACCCCCTTGGCCTTCTTCTTCATCTCCTCCAGGTGCCTGATATTCTTCTCTATTCCAGGCACATTGAATATGTTGTATGAAACCATTTTGAGGGTTGCATACAATACGATGGTTGCTATTAATCCCCCGGGGATTACATTAAGAAAGTTCTGAATAATAACGTATATGGAAATATTGCTGAAGTATGGGATAACCCAGGAGATGCCCATTCCTGTCAACACGGCCAGGAATCCGAAGACCAGCCTCCCTGCAAACTTCATGAGCCCTGAAATGTGCCCCTTGTAGGCCCACATAATTATCCCCCCAAACATGAAGGCCAACCCGAGATAGAAAATCAGCTGGGCAGTGTTCATCAGAAGGGGCAGGTCCCCCATTAACTGCATAATGCCGGACAGTCCCATAACAACCATTAATAATTGGGTCTGGGCTGTTAAATAAATACAGCGGCTCCCAATTATCAACATGCACGAGCTCTGCATGAGGTGCGAGTCCTGCGGCAGGGAATACCCCCCAGGCAGGACAGCCTCCCGGTGCGATTCCTGCGGGGCCTCCCTGGAGGTCATGTTTGATTACCCCAAACTCAGGAAGGTCCTCACCCTGGAGAAGCTCAGGGCCAGGTCCTTCAGCCATGCCCGCTACAGGGAGCTCTATCCCTCCAGGGACCTGGTCTCCCTGGGCGAGGGCGGAACCCCCCTCATCCGCTCCAGGAACCTGGAGGGGGAGCTGGGACTTGGTTTCGAGTTGTGGTTCAAGTGCGAGTCCCAGAACCCCACGGGCTCCTTCAAGGACAGGGGCTCCTCGGTCGAGATTGCCCGCTCACTGGAATATTTCGAATCGCACAGAAGAACCAGGCGAAGGGTCGTGGTGGCCTCAACCGGGAACATGGGAGCATCCCTCTCGGCCTACTCTGCCCTGGCCGGCCTGGAATGCCATGTCTTCACCCCGAGCGATGCAAGGCCCGTCAAGCTCAGGCAGATTCTCGCCTACGGGGCCAGGCTTCACGAGGTCCCGGGCGACTACACCCGGGCCGCCTCCCTGGCGGAAAAGGCCTGTAAAGAATACGGCCTCTACCTGCTCGGGGACTACCTCTTCCGGAGGGAGGGAACGAAATCCGTGGGCCTTGAGATAGCTGACCAGCTCCCCGGGGTGGACTACGTATTCTGCCCTGTCGGGAACGGCACCCTGATATCAGCGACCTGGAAGGCCTTCAGGGAGTGGAAGGCCCTGGGCTTCTCCCGAGGACTGCCCAGGATGGCGGGCATCCAGGCCTCTGGCATCTCCCCTGTCACAAGGGCCTTCAAGGCAGGGAGGCCCATAAAGCCCGTGAAGGGCAAGACCATAGCCACTGCCATAGAGTGCGGCAGCCCACTGGACGGCCCAAGGGCCCTGGCCGCCATGAGGGAATCCGGGGGCTTCTCCGAGGCCGTCCCTGACAGGGATATCCTGAAGGCCAGGGAGCTCCTGGCCCGAAGGGAGGGCCTCTTTGCCGAACCGGCCGGGGCAGTGGCCCTGGCCGGCCTGATAAAGGCCAGAAAGCAAACCCCCCGGGGATTAAGGGTCGTATGCCTTGTAACAGGCCACGGCCTCAAGGCCCCACACACCCCCATAACGGGCAGTATACACAAGCTAAGAGGGGAAGCCTCCCTGAAGGGTATTTTCGGCTAGTCCGTTACCTTTTTATTTCTTTTATTCAATAGGTAACCATGAAGAGGAGCGGAAGGTCTAGTCTGCCGCCCTGTGACTATGAGGGTTCGCTTGGCCTTGAAATACAAACACATAGCTACTTTCTGAAGGAGGAAGGAAAGGATCCCACTGACCCAAAAAACTGGGTGGCTTTTCACAAGAAATTGAAAGAGAGCCTGGAGCCCCCGAGCAATTCCGCATATCAACATTTATAAACCCATGCCCTCATTAATTAACCAGTCCAAGAACAGGGTCACATGACACTAACATTAAAGGTGAATGAGTGCATGCGGTTGTTGAAGACAACTGATTTTGCTTAATGGGCCAACATAACCAAGCAGGTGCAGGATATGGCAAGGATGTATTCAAGGAAGAAGGGGAAGTCGTCCAGCAGGCGGCCGCTCCAGAGGGCATCGCCCTGGGTGAAGCTCAAGCCGGCCGAGGCAGAGGAAATCATAGTCAAGCTGGCCGGACAGGGCAAGCAGTCCGCCGAGATAGGCATGATACTCAGGGACCAGTACGGCATCCCCTCGGCCAGGGACGCCTTCAAGGCAAGGATAGCCAGGGTAATGAAGAAGCACAAGGTCTACAACGAGGTACTCCCCGAGGACATGTACAACCTTGTGAAGAGGGCCGTGAGCCTGAGGAAGCACATGGACAAGAACAAGAAGGACTACACATCCTACCGGGGCCTCGAGCTGACTGAGTCCAAGATTCGCCGCCTGGCCAAGTTCTACAAGAAGCAGAAGGCCCTCCCAGAGAAATGGAAGTGGGACCCCGAGAAGGCAAAGCTGTGGGTTAAATAGGCCTTGTTTTTTTCAAGGAGGCAATCCTGCTGAACAGCAAATGTCTCTTTAGCAGCCATATCTTGCAGGTGTAATAAATGATTATAACAAGGATTATAGTGAACAGGTAGGAGACTGATGTGTCGAATGTGCTTTCAAGACCCAATACAACCAAGGGCTTGAATATAAGCACAAAATGGAACAGGTATGCAACTATGGCAGCCTTCCCAAACGTAATAAGCATGTTTGATATCATGCCCTTTTTAAATCTCTGAAGCAAGCTTTCGGTCAGGCCAAAAAGCAGGAAGGACGTTCCTATAAAGAACACTGTAGTAGAAGGGGAAAGATTGTAGCGGTCTATAGGTATATATGCAATGTGCAGCAACAAGGAAAATAATACAAAGGCAATACCCGTTAAAAGCGACGTTCTTGCCAGTTGTCTCTTTCTGTGTCTCAGTATCAATACAGCAGCAACAGCTCCGAAAAGCGTGATAGGAATGATAAATGAGAGAGAGAAATATCCTCTAACAGTGGCATTAAGCAAGACAGAGATGCCGTCGGCCACTGGGCTGAAGGTAAGCTGGTTATACGGGAAGTTCTGGTAGATGAAATCGTTTTCCAGAAGCTGCCCCAGAAACGGCCGGATTGCAATAACAAGCAGCCCCAGGCCCGCAAATATCCATTTTGAGCGAAAGAACAGAATTATCAATGCAGCAGCTAGGGCAGTGACACCTATTCCCTGTATAACCTCGTTCCAGAGAAAGAATACCTGGAACTCAAGGGCAAAGGTTGTGAAAAACAAGCTAATCAATATATATCCCCCATATCTCTTCAGTATATGCAAGAATATTCTTGGTTTTTTGATGTTCCTTTTCAGCCTTTTTGAAACAGAGAGGTAGACACATGCTCCGCTTACAAAGATAAACAAACCGAAGCCAATTGCATGGATAGGCATGTTGAAGAAAGGCATGTAATAGGGAGCATCTGAATATATATCCACGCGTGCAAAGAAGTCAAATATCTGCAGAAATATCATCATTAAGACTGCTATACCCCTCAGAATGTCGAGCGAGTCTATTCTTTCCCCCATCATTAATTAATTAAAGATTCGCCTTAATATTATTTGATAGATAGCATGAAAAGAATCCTGATTTTGGCTGCTCTGATATTCTTTGTTTACAATGCCCATTCTGTTATTGCAGATAACGTCCTGATAATCTCTGCACACCCGGATGATGAGACTATTGGTGCCGGGGGAAAGATAATACAGTCAGTTAAGAATGGAGATGTCCTCAGGCTAATTATGATGACAGACGGTGCTCCTGACGAACGCTTTGATGAGGACCCTTGCTATGATGAGGAGGAATACAGGTTAACGAGAGCAAATGAAACCATAGCAGCAATGGCACTTGCAGGCGTTCCAGAGGAGAATATAACCTTTCTCGGTTATGATGACTGGGGATTTGTCTTTGATGTGCAGGGAGAGAGCATGGTGGATACTATTAATAATATGTCCGAACTTATGATGGAGTTTGAGCCAGATGAAATCTATATTCATGCATACGAGCACGGCAACATAGACCATGACACAGCACACTATATCACGGTAAGGGCCATGGAAAAGAACGGTCTTATGAAATCTGTCCCGGTCTTTGAATATGTTGAGTACAATCCATTCTTCTGGGGCGAGCCCATACCAGAAGAGGTTTGCTCAATTGACAGTGATTATTACCCAATCACCTATCTTGAGATGAGCAACGAGGAAGTGCTCCTTAAGAAGCAAATGTTAACCCAGTACAAATCCCAGGACATTTCAGGCTTCTGCCAGAACGAGACCCCGGCCATTCCGGGCCCTGAAATAACAGGGGATATCATTTCAATTAATATGGGATGGACCCCCCTTACAGAGGCAGGCAAATACCTTTCCCAGTATGGCAGGAGACCTGCCGCAGGGTCCGGGGGCCAGTTAAGCCTCTCCGGGCCGGGCAGCTGGACAGACTGCGAACAGGCCCTTATAGACACCTACTATTTCGGCCCGGACATGATAAGGCCGCTGCCCAGCTATGACTATACAAAAAGCCCGTGCAAGGGGAATTCCTGCACATGGCTTGGGACTGGGTCATGGAAAAACAACGATTTCTATAGAATCATATCCGAGACCGACATCCTTTTAGGCATCAAACAGCCTGCATACTCAGTGGATGAAGGGCAGGGGGAAGATGACCGGACAGGCCTCGGCTCGATAACAAGAATCTTTTTGCTTTCACTGTTCGCTCCCTTCTATAACACATTATTTTGGGTCCTGGCCTAGACCAGCACCTTCAGGTCCCCTGAGGCAATGGCCTGCAGGACCCGCCTTCCCAGTTCTGACCTCTTCCTCACCCTTATCACACCCTTCCCGCCCACATGGGCCGAGAACAGGTAGGTGTCGTCCCTGTAGATGTCCACGGGCGTGCCGGTGAGGCCTGGCTTGAGAAGGATGTTTATGAAGGCCCCGCTCTCGCTGTAATCCCACACTGTCCCGCTCTTGAGCGAGCCCTCCTTGGGCTCCACCGAGATGCTGATGCCGAGCATCTTCTCAAGGGCATCGATGTTCGCGCCCTTCTTGCCAATCATCTTGCCGACTGCCGAGCTCCTTACCTTGAGCACGACCCTGTTCTCGGAGCTGAACTCCGCCTCCATGTCCGGGTCGTACCTCCTCAGCTCCTGGCGTATCTTCTCCAGGGCCAGCCTCTTGACAGGGGAGGCCTTCTCCTTCTTCACGGGGATTATAACGTTCTCCTCGCCGAATGTGTATATCTCGTATTCCAGTGCCTTTGTGGCATGGTCCCTGACCTCCACTATGGGCCTTGCAAGGTCCTCGTCCTTCATCCCTGTGGGGACACGCACGACCATGCCTATCTCATAGGCCTTCTCGATTCTCCCTGCGTTTATGTATATCACGGTGTCTATTATATGGGGGATTGTCCCCAGCTCCATCCTGCCTATGAACCTATGTATCGCAGACACTGGGTTGGTGGCGTGCATCACGCCTATCATGCCCACGCCGGCCAGGCGCATGTCACCGAATACCCTGAAGTCCTTGGTCTTCCTTATCTCATCGAATATGGTGTAGTCAGGCCTGACCAGGAGGAGCAGCTCAGCTGTCTTCTCCCAGTCCCCCTCGAGCGGGGCGTACTGGGTCACCTCGGGGCCCACCTGGAGGTCCCTGGGCTGCTCAAAGGTCTTGACTATGTTGTCATGCTCGCTCAGAAAGTCTGCTATGGACGCTGCGAACGTGGACTTCCCGGAGCCGGGGGGCCCTGCTATCAGAACCCCCTTGGAACCTGTGACAATACTCTGCTCGAGATCCTTGTGCAGGTTGTAGTCGGACAGGGTGAGCTTCGCAATGGGCCTCACAGCCGTTATCTCCATGGCATCAGAGAAGGGCGGCCTGGTTATGGCTATCCTGTAGTTCCCGAGCTGGACTACCATGGCCCCGTGCTTGCCTATCTCCACAAAGGAATTCTCTTCTATCCTTACCTTGGACAGAATCTCCTGCTCGATTGCCTTGAGCTCCTTCTCTGTGAACCTCTTCTTTCCCACTTGCACCAGTTCCACCTGGCCGGGCATCCCCTTTTTGGCAAGGGGGATGCAGCCCTGCTTTATGTGGACTGACTGGGTGTCCCTGGTAAAGAAGCCCTCGAACTCTATGGGCTTGCCTGATATCTCATGCCTTATGTATTCAACAGGGACCCCCTCGGCCTCGCCCACCAGGGCCTGGACATAATCAGATGTGAGAAGGACTCCCCCCTCCTTGACAGCCACGTCCTTTATAATGGCATCCAGCCTGCCCTTCTTGGCGAGCTGTATCTCCTCGAGGGTGGGCCTCTTGCCAGTGAACTCCAGGCTCACTGACCTCGACCTCCCGAGTTCCCTTATCCTCTTTATTTCCTCCAGGCCCTCAAAGCCTGTCTCCCTTCCCCTGGAGGCCTGGGCCTGGAGCTCGTCCAGGACTGTTCTGGCTATGACTATGCTGACCCCCTTGAGGGTCCCCTTCTTTATGAGTTTTGATAGCTCCCTGTTCACCAGAACAGAGGTGTCAGGGACTATCTTCCTTTTCTTTATCATTTCTGTTGTTTCCTTTGATTTCATTTTATCACCTTTTTTCTTTACCCCCCTTAGGAGGGAACAGATGCGTAAACATCATCCTGATGGCAGTGCAGCTGCACGCCTCAGAAAACTACTTTAGAACCAATCTCAAATAACGCAAAACACGCTACCTATACCTGGTTCAAGGAGAAGCAGTTATAATTACATGAATGCAAATGTTTATAAAGCTTTCTGTCCCATCATTTTCAGCCCAAAATGGTTTTCAGGGGCGCATGTTCCTTGAAACTATTTATAAAACAGGTGCGTAATATAAATATTCGATTATATCGTTTGGAGGGGAGGGTTTGATGTCTGAGTTTGAGATTAAGGTTGAGAATGTCGTTTCCTTCACTTCTCTTGGAAAGGATATTTCCCTGACCAGTCTCGTGGAGAAGATAGCGGATGTTGAATATGAGCCGGAGCAGTTCCCGGGTCTGGTCTACAGGATACAGGACCCAAGGGCAGCTGCACTTATATTTTCCTCTGGCAAGATAGTGTGCACAGGTGCCAGGAGCATCGAGATGTCCAAGGAGGCCATGCACAAGGTTGTGGACAGGGTAAGGGAGACCGGCGTGGACCTTCCAAGGCAGTTCGACATCAAGGTCGAGAACATCGTGGCATCCTCCAAGATAGATGCCAAGCTCAACCTGGAGGAGATTGCCTTCGCCCTCGAGAATGCCGAGTATGAGCCGGAGCAGTTCCCGGGGCTTGTCTACAGGATAAGGGAGCCCAGGGTGGCATTCCTGCTCTTCAGCTCAGGCAAGATAATCTGCACAGGGGCCCACACACTGGCCGATGTCCAGCTGGCCCTGAAGAAGCTCAAGGCAAAGCTCGAGGAGATAGGCATCAAGGTCGGAACAGGAAAGGAAGCCCAGCCTAAGACCGAGTCCAATCCCAGGTCAAGACCGAAGAAAGCCAAGAAGCCCGCCAAAAAGAAGGCCTGAATTACTGTTAAAAAAATTATGCATTATAGAACTCCTTTACTAATTTTGCAAAAACAGCATTTGTCCAACCAAAACCGATCTGGTTGGTATATCTTCCAGCTTTAGCAACATTACATTCAACTACATTATACTTTTCCCAAAATTTCCCTGTTTTTAGAAGAACCTTTTTATTTAACTCCAGCCATTTTCTAGAAATCCTTTTGGCATCTTCCTTGAAACCATAATTAAGCAGTCCCTTAATGACAATCAACTGCTGATTTGGCCAGCCATTTGGATAATCGTGCTGTTTAAAATCTTTAGATAGGCCATTCTTTTGCGTGTTTACTATTCCACCCTCATATTCGAACCTCTTAAGGTTTCCCCCTAGTTTCTTTGCTTGTGAATTTGAAGCAACCTTCGCCCAAAGTGGATAGAAGCCAGCTATTGAATAGAAATCACTTTGATTTCCAAGTCTGTAGTTATAATCAAAGAAAAACCCTTTACCATCATTCCACATGAGATTGAATATCATTTTTCTTCTTTCACCCCCTTGATTCAAATATTGCTTAGCTTTTGATTTGTCACTTAGAATTCTATATATATCAGCAAGATCTGTTTCGTATTTGTACAGACATGAATTGAGGTCAATGGGCAAATAATCAAGACAATGGTTGTTGAATCGAGATGTCATATCCCATCCAGATTCATGTTCTGAAGTAAGATGAGTTATATAATGGTCACAATATCTTGATAAACCATTGCTTACAAGATGTTTTTCTGCATTTTTTCCACCCATCCAGTAATTTTTAAGTTCATCTTCAGCAACCTTTGCTACCTTTCTAAGCCATGGCTTATCTTTTGTAACTTGAAATACTTCCAATGCCATTGAAGTAAGAAAGGGTGGCTGGGATATTCCAAGATTATAAAACCTGTTTCGCGAGGGGATAATGCCAAATCTTTTATAGAGATAAACAAGATTATCTACCATCCCCTTTGCTAAAGATGTTTTTCCAGATTCAATCAAACCCAAGATAATAAAATAACTGTCCCAGTAGAATTGGTCGTCCCTGAATATATCTTTGTTTGGCCCAACAAATGGGTTTGGCAATCCAATGTGAATGCCTGTGTCTTTTGGTAGGTAAAAGGTTATTTCTTTCCAATAATTTTCAATATACTGAAGGCAGTCTTGATAATCATTTTTCAAATACATTGTATTATTATTTCATTTTAACATAATAAATATGCTAAATCAGAACTGCTAAAAATCAATACACGGACTTCACTTCCTGGCCTCTCCCAAACCCTTCTTGTTCTGCCAGGAGAACTTCCTTATCCTCTTGGACTTGCCGAAGCCGCAGGCTGAGCAGATTCCTGTCCTTATGTGGAGGGCCCTCTTCCCGCACCGCCTGCAGAGGATGTGGGTCTTCTTCTGCCTCTTTCCCATGCTGGGGCTTCCCTTTCCTGCCATTCAATCACCCGTTGATTTTATTGGCTCTTTATACAATCCGACTTTTGCTCAATCAGTTCAAGTCGGCATGCACCAATGCACCTTCTTGGTTATATTGGCTCCCAATGCCAAGCCCGTCCTTCGGACGGCATCTAACCAATAGCTTTATTTTTTTATCAAAAAATCCTTACTTCCCAGGGGATATGTAGACGATGCTGTCTCCCCTTATGAGGACCTTTCCGAGCTTGACCTCCTTCTCGCCGCTTATTGTGGCATCATCCAGCCATATGTTGATGTGCGAGTCAAAGGCCTTGAGGGTTCCCATAATATGCTCACTCTGCTTGGTCCTCACGATTATCTTTTTGTCTGTCGAACTTCCCAAAACATCCAGCGGTCTCTGCACTTAAAACACCTCTCTTATGTAATCGCTTTCACTCCCGCATCGGGGATGAATATTATTCGCACGCATACTTTTAAGCCTTTGCCAGCAGGCTACTTTCCGCGGCCCTTGTGCATATAGACCTTCCTGATGGGCCAGGATATCTCTATTCCCTCCCTGTCAAAGCGCTTCTTGAGAGCCTTGATGAACTCGTGCCTGAGCAGGTACTGGTCCGCGAACTTGTTGACCCTGAATATCACATTAAAGTTTATATTGGAGTCCCCGAACTCATTGAACCTCGCAAACGGCTCGAAGCCCTCTGTACCGGTCCCGACCTTCTTGAGAATCTTCCTGGCAACGTCCAGGCTGACCCTCTCGACCCTCTCGAGGTCCTCGTGATAGCCCACCCCACACGGCACAGAAAACCCTATCTCCTGCTTGGGCTGGTCATAGTTTGTCAGCTTGCTCGAGGCAAGCTTCGAGTTGGGGATTATCACATAGTTTCCAGAGAAGGTCTTTATCCTTGTGGAGCGCCATCCGATATCAACTACAGTTCCTCTGTCTCCGCTGTCAAGCTCTATGAAGTCACCTATCTTTATGGGCCTGTCCATTATGATGTGCGCCCCTGCAAGGAACTCCTTGAGCGTGTCCTGAAGGGCTAGGGCGATTGCGATGCCCCCGACCCCAAGGGCTGCCACCAGGGCCGTTATCTCGATTCCGAAGGTTCCCAGTATCCAGACCAGGGCAAGCAGCAGGACGATTCCCGAGACTACCCGCTTTATCATGGGGATATACTGTTCGTCCACCTTGGTACGAGTCTTGGCAGCCACCTCGATGGCGTACCACTGGACAATCGCATTGGTTACCCTTATGGCGACCAGCGCCCCGAACAGTATGTAGAAGACCGTGAATCCGCTGTTTATATAGGACGCATAATCCGAAAGCTCGGGCAGGCCCTGGAGCGCGATAAAGACCCCCATAATGACTATGCCCAGAATAAGGGGGAGGGATATTGCCTCGACCAGAAGGTCATCCAGCTCTGATTTTGTCTTGGCAGACACGCGGAGGACGAAACGCTTTATCATGAAGTTGACAACCTTGGCCGCCACAAAGAATGAGGCTATTACTATGGCCGCTGTGATGTAATCTGCATATACCTCGTCCACAAAAGGCGAAACAAGCGAGTCAACAAAAGCCAGGGCAGGCTCGAACATACTATCATATTGTCAGGCCTCTATATAAATGGCATTCCCAGCAACGTTTATAAACCCACACAGGCCTATACTATCTATTGCCTCCTCGACACACTACGGGGCACAAGAGAGGAGGAGAGGAAGAAACATGTCCACGACATGGCATCTCAGGTCAAGGAAGAAGACGACCGGTGGAAGGCTGAGCAGGGTCAGGAAAAAGAAGAAGACAGACAGGGGAATGCATTTCCTTGAGACCAGGGTCGGCAAGCGACAGGTTAAGATGAAGCGGGTCCGGGGAGGCGGAACCAAGCTCAAGCTCCTCTCGGTGGACATGATAAACGTTTCTGATTCCAGGGGCAGGGTGAAGCGGGTAAAGCTCATCTCGGTCAAGGAGAACGATGCCAACCCTCACTACATCAGGAGGAACATCCTCACTAGGGGAGCTGTCGTCGAGACCGAGGCCGGCCTGGCCAGGGTTACCTCAAGGCCCGGCCAGCATGGCATGGTAAACGCAGTCATCGTGGAAGAGAAGAAGGCATCAAAGTGACCTCTCTTCAAAGGAGAGGGTGGGCTGTTTTTGCTGTGGAGGCTTCGGTTAAAGTGGAATTAAACCGAAGCTGTACCGAAATCAAAGAACCGCGTTAGTGATAACTCTCTACTTATATGGCCTGAATGCAGAAAACACCAAGAACCAGTATCTAATCAATTCATCGCTTACTACGAAAACTTGCGGAATCTTTCTGTTTCTTGGGACCCGTTTCAGAACGTCCGCTAAAGCCATCGATTATTGTGACATTCTTCATGACATCGTTTTTCAGGATTTTCCAGACCTCTGCCGGAGACACGGATGCATATTCATATGCCAGCCTCCTCCCTTCTATCACCTTTCTTTTTATAAACCCCTCGTCAAACATTGTTTTGATATATCTTCTGACAGTTCTCTCCGAGACCTTGAGTCTTTTCTGCAACTCATCTATTCTGAGCCTGCCTCTGAGAAGAAGTCTGTACATCTCCCCCTCATTCCTATCAAGACAGAGAGCGGATATTATGAAAACAAGCCTGTCTTTGTATGTATTATACCTTTCATCAGCCTTCTTCAGAATTTCGTTGAAATCTACTAATCTTGGCATTCTCATGTTGTCACTGTTAATATTAATGCAAAGATATTTAAATATGAATAAACTATGTCATATATATGACAGAATCTTGTCACATATTAAAATAGAACATTAAAGAACAATAAAAATCACGGGAGTTGAGCAAAATGATAGAGATAGTTGAAATCTTGAAGCAACTTATGGGAAAACAATCTGCAATCGAATTGGAATTGGAGGGCGTAAGTCTCGGGACAGGGCATGTAAAGATTGGACTTGAAGGAAAAGTGAAATTGAGGTTGGTTCATCTCCAAGATGCAAAGCCCAAATGAGGTTGGGTCACACCCTTGATAGAGCACTCCCTACAAAGCCAAGAATATTGTTTACTCCTGAATTAAGGACAAGGTTTGCTGTTCCGAGTGCAAAAGAGAATTATACATTTCCAGGAAGCATAAAAAGGCAGAGTCGGTAGAGGTAATTTGAATGGAAATAAAATGCCCCAAGTGTGGAGTTGAAATCAAGATCCGCTCCAGTTTCATAGGGAAAATTCGCCGTGTACACTGCAACAAGGCTCTCTTTATTTCCGGCCCTTTTAATAACAAAAAGGTAGAGCTGTATGGAACTTCCTCCTTCAAAAAATTGAAAATGAGTCTTAAATAGGAAGAGCTGTTATTATGTTTAAAAGAATTTTGCTGGTGAATCCAAATGGGAGGAAGGGCTTGGGTTTTGCAGCAGACTTAATCCCCATAGGCTTGGAATATATTGCAGCAGTGATAGAGGACATTGTTGATGAGGTTCGCATAATCGATATGGAGTTTGAGAAGAAGCCTCTTCAGTATTTTATTGATGCCTTTCATCCAGATCTTGTTGGCATAACAATGTCAGCGACTGAACATTATGAAGGTTTGCGCTTGGCGAAAACTGCAAAGGAAAACAATATCATGACTGTTGTTGGTGGCTATCACCCGACACTTGTTCCAGAAAGGTTGCTTTCTTACCCACAGATTGATATGGTTGTCAGGGGAGAAGGCGAGTATGCAATAAGGGAATTGGTTCTGAAGGGTTCTCCCGGGGGCATTCCTGGAATTTCATACAAGAACAATGGCAGATTAGTTCACAACAAAGACCGTCCACCCATCCAGAACCTGGATTTGCTGCCCTTTCCTGCAAGGCATTTAAGGAGGCATAAGTACAACCACCACATAAACAGCAGGGAGAGGGAAATAGATGTTATATCCACATCCAGGGGATGCTGGGGTAGATGCAGTTTCTGTTGCGAGCCTGCCATGAGCAAAAGCCGTCAGCGCTTCCGCTCGCCTGAGAACGTGATGAAAGAGTTGCTGGAAGTAGAATCTTTTCACAATGAAAAACCATTGCAAATTCTTGCTGTAGACCCGCATTTTCTGGGAGACCCGAAGAGAACAGATATCCTCTGTGATTTGCTGCATGAACATCGATTGGATGTGATATTTTCTGTCATGACAAGGGCTGATGTTGTTGCCAGGCATCCAGAGTTGATTAAAAAGATGTGCGAGAACGGCATTCTCTACTATGAAATGGGGCTTGAAAGCCCGAACATAAGAGATTTGAATAATACAAAAAAAGGCATAACCCCAGAGATACAAAGAAAGGCAGTGAAAATACTTCGGGACAATGGCGCAAACGTTTCTGGCACATTTGTGATTGGTCTCCCAGAGCAGACCGAAGAGGAAATAAAACAATTTCCTTTATATGCCAAGGAAATAGGTCTGACAAGCACTGCTTACGGTATTGCAACGCCGTTTCCTGGAACTGGGTTCTATGAAACTCTGGAAGAGGAAGGCAGGATAATTGAACATGACCTGACAAAATACGACAATATGCATCCGATATTTGATACAAAACACATCACCATGAAGCGACTGGAAGAGCTTGCGGTATATTGTATGATCAGGTTCTGGACCATTGATGCACTCACCGAGCAGGCTGCCTTGAAGGTAAATAATGGAAACAAGATGGATTTGAAAGATTTCATGCAGGACATATCAAAGAAGATGCTGTTTGCCAGAAACGCTGGAGATGACATGCTCAATGGAAATTCCAGCAACACGATAAAGGCGATAATGGAAGCCCTCAACGATTCCAGTAGTGATGAATGCAATGGAAATGCGAGAATACATGAAGTTGTAGAGATGTCAAGGCTTCTCATGATTCTGGGCAACCAGACCATTCAGTGTACCCTGAGAACTAAAAGTGCTCCGCAGGTAAGCTACATAGTCAAGACCACAAAGAGAGGCATAGACTGTATTAAGACCGTACAAGGAAAGCATGATAATGCTACCATAAACCTGGATATTAATCTGGACACGATGATAAGCGATATTAATGACGGAACTGGGATTTTCCAGAAAATAAAGCCATACATCCAGTTACTGGTGTCATCAAAAAACACGATGCAGTCTGTAAATACAATAAGGCTTTTTGCTGCACTGGGCACAGAGGCTGTGTCATCAATGTTTTTTCGGAGGATGAATAATCCAATGGAATATATCCATTAGGTTTATGTTCATAATTGGTGATTGAATGAAAGACTCAGCAGATATTATGATCAAGGGTATCGGGAACCTTGTAAATGGCTCCATCTCGAAATGTGGGGGATGAATCATGAGATTGAATAGAATAAGAAGCAAGGTGAATGACATAAAAAACATCAAGGAGACTTATTCCATTCTGCAGAAACTCGCATCCATAAACGGACGTGATGTCGACAACGAGATTCTCGATAGGGTAATGTACAACGCTGAAGCACTCCCCCCACTGGGAAAGGAATACTGGTGGTTCATATTTTTTGAGCACAGCCAGAAGGGGAATCCTGTGCAGATTATGCTGCTCATATACAGGAAACGTGGGAAGGAGATGCTGTTCAACGGAAACAAGATGAGGCTTGGAGAATTAACAAAGAATAAATTCACTGGCGTTGCAGCAGGCTGGATATACGACGGTGAGACCCTTCATGATCTAGGAGATACTAATACAGTCACAGATATTCATCCAGAAAGGAAAGTAATAGTTACAAGCATTTCAAACAATAAGATTACCCTTGCCGGCGGTTTCCCTGACTACAGGCTGAGAATAGGCAGCATTGTTGATTTGGAAATCAGGAAGGGAAACTGCATCGAAGACAGGTATGCCCATGGTGTGTTGATACCACCGTTTGGCATGGGATGGATAGATGTGCTTCTGAATGCCAGTGGCCGTGTGTTTGGGAAAGGGTTCAGCGGGGCGGCTCACCTACAGAAGGTGGTGGGCGCAACGATATACGGACCGTTCCACTGGGGCAGGACGGTTTTCCAGAACGGCTCTTCATTCTCATTCTTCTGCCTTAAAACAGGCAAGGATTCGAAAAGGTATCTTCGCAGGGCTGTAAATTTTTACGACCATGAGAGCAAGAGATTCATCCATTTCAAAAAACCCGGTTTAAAAATACAAAAAAATGACGGAAAAGGAATAACGTGGATTGTTAAGGGTCATGACAAAGACAAAGAATTTGAAACAATTCTTGAAAGCTATGCCGTAAAACGATTTGACATGAACGGCGGTGGCTCCCAGGTTTACATAGAATACGCTGTTGTGCCTAAGAGTTTTATCTTAAAGACTCCAGAAAGGGTTTTCACGCTGAAGGGTCTGGGCAGGGGTGTAGGAACATTTGAGGACGCATACGGCTCACCGATATGAAATAATGTTGCCTCTCTGCAACCCCTGACTAAAGTCAGGGGTTTTATTGGTTCGGCAACAGCTATTGAAAACAAACCATGCATCCATCATCTGTTTGAAAACAGATGTTGGGTAAAGTAACACTCCTTCCAACTAATACCTCCTATCTTTTAATAGGTTCATAATCTTTTTAACCTGTTGGTCAATTCTGAGCTTCCTGTGATTGTACCTCCACACATACTCGCCAAGATACAGACTTAAGCGCTCCCTTCTAATCCCTCCCTTTGACGCAAGCTGTCTCTTTAGGTAACCCCAGAAACCTTCCAAACCATTAATATGAACGCCCTTGTTCACATACTCCTTGCTATGATCCACCATCCTGTGGACATATCCCTTGGTAGCTATCCCGGTATAGCCCTTCCATGTATCCGAGTATACGGTTGAACCACTCCTTACCTGTTTTGTTATCAATGGTTGCAAAGTTTTTGCCCTGGAATCATCTACTAACTCTGCCCAAACTATCCCGTTTCTTGCATAGATGCCAAACACAGCTTGCTTTGTTGTTCCCCTCCCCCTCTTGGTTCCTGTCTTCCGTATGCTCTTTGGTTTGTTCTTCCACTTGCCTCCCATATAGGTCTCATCAACTTCAACAATGCCTGAGAACTGTTTGGGTACATCTTTTGCGATAACCTTACGAACATACATCAATGCTCTTAGTACTCTCGGTTTGTTGATACCTGTACGTTCAGCTATCTTGTTTGAACTCAGGTTAAGTACGAACCATTCGAGTATTTGTTTCCATTGTTTCTTGGTCAGTCTTAATGGCAGTGAGTTTGGGTTCCATTCATATTTACATCTCGAACAGACACAATTATCACGTCTAACTTTCCAGTTCCCTTTTTGATACCCACATTTGGGACACGATAATCGTGGCATATAGACTATAATTAGTTGGAGTAACTATAACCTTACCCCAGATGTTTTTTGTTTTCAATATAACCATAGTTTGGGTCATATATCGAATAGCCTTTGAATCTACCAGATAGATTCAATCCCCCACCGATACCCTCTCAACCCACCTCCGACATCGTCCTTTATTAGCGTGGTCGAGCAAGTAATCCCGCAGGCAGAAAACAGCTCGCGGCCAGCCCAGTAAGGGGTCTCAAACGCTGTCCTTGTGGAAGAGAAGTCCTGATTTCTAGATCATCCTGAAGGAAAACCCCGCGCTGCCATAGAAGGCCAAAGCCATATAGATTCCGAGGGCCAGCACGAGGATATAGCTCACCAAGGGGAGATACCTCGCATACCCCTCTCCCAGGCCAAACCTCTTCTTGAACTTCACAAAGAGCGAGGCCATGGCTATTATGGATAGGGAGAGGCCCAGGCTGAATATAACAAGAAGAATGGCCCCCAGGAGGAGCCTTCCCATTGACAGGGCTGCAAAGAATATAACCCAGGCAAGGGGACAGGGAGCCAGGCCGGTTATTATCCCGAACCCCACGGCCTGCCTTGAGCCGCCCCTGTGGCTGTGGTGATGAGCAGATTCTACTGAGTGGGCGCTCCCGCCGGCCTTCAGGCCGAGGGAGGCCCTAGCAAGCCCCCAGAGCGAGAAGCCCAGTATCAGGATTATGCCCATGAGCTGTAGCATGCTGGAGACAAAGACCTGGGGAAAGGTCTCCATGAAGAAGGCCGAGAGCGCAAGTATTACGAATACATCAGCCACATGGGTTACCGCCGTTGAAAAACCCAGGAGAAGGGCGTTCCTGTAGGTTGCCCTGTGGCCCACCAGATATGAAGCTATCAGGGCCTTGCCGTGCCCTGGGGCAAGGCTGTGCAGCATGCCCAGGCCAAGGGCTAGGAGGAAGAGAAGTGGGATTCCCAGGGGGCCTGCTCCATCCCCCAAGCCTCCAAGTATTCCGGTCTCGAGTTCCCTCTCCACGGGGCTGAGTTCCTGTGGGGTGTGGGCGGAGGCCAGGCTGGCAGAGAGCAGGAATGCCAAGCAGAACACAGCGAGACCCCTGTGCATAGATATAGTTGTTTCCTGTGATTAAATCCTTTATTAAAAATCACCCCCAATAAATATAATGATACCAAAACTCAGGGACTATGCAAGGATAGTGAGCAAGGAGACGATAGAGAAGATAAGGGGGGGAGGCCGAGCCCCTCGAGGGAAGGCATATAACGCATGTCAATTCCACATCTGCAGGGGGAGGAGTCTCAGAAATACTGAACTCTATGGTGATACTTTTCAATGAACTTGATATCCTCGTGGGATGGAGGCTCCTCAAGGGAACCCACACCTTCTTTACCACCACCAAAAAATTCCACAATGCACTGCAAGGAGAGAAGGTAAGACTTCCGGAATCATCAAAAAGGATTTATCTTCAGGAGATAGAGCGAAATTCCATCATGAACCATCTTCATAAACACGATCTTATTGTAATACATGATCCCCAGCCACTTGCCATGGTGAGATACTATCCCAAAAAACAGCCATGGTTATGGAGGTGCCACATCGATATCACCCACCACGATAAAGCTGTGTGGAATTTTCTCAGACCCTTTATGAAAAGATATGACGGAATGATAGTATCCATGGAAAAATACAGGCAAAGAGAATTAAGAATACCCCAGTTTGTGGTCTCTCCCTCCATAGACCCCCTAAACCTGAAGAACATACGAATCTCCCAGAAAGTAAGCAGGCGGCTCCTCTCAAATAATGGCATTGACCTTCATAAGCCTATACTCTGCCAGGTATCCGGATTTGACAAGTGGAAGAATCCGCTTGGTGTGGTAAAGATATTCGAGCTCGTAAAGCAGAGGCTTGACTGCCAGCTTGTCTTGATAGGGGACATGGCAACTGATGACCCCGAGGGGTCCCTGATGTACAACAAGATTATGAAAAGGGTATCAGGCAACAAAGACATACATGTAATAGCAAAGAGGGCCGACATGCTTGTCAATGCCCTTCAGAGGCATTCCCATGCTATCATACAGAATTCCATAAGGGAAGGTTTTGGAATAACGGTTACCGAGGCACTCTACAAGGAAACGCCCGTTGTTGCAATGAACAGGGGCGGGATACCCCTCCAGGTAATTAACAACAGAACCGGTTTCTTGGTTAACAGCACAAGTGAAGGGGCAAAGAGATGCATACAGTTAATCGAGAGTGATGAGCTAAGGGAAAGGCTCGGAAAAAACGGTAAAGAACATGTTGTCAAGAACTTTCTGATAACACGCAATATGCTCGATTACATAAGGATATTCAATCACTATATAAACCACTCAACATCTTGATGAACCCTACCGGGGTCGAAGAACTCAACTATATCCTCCGGGTCGAGTGCATCAAGCAGCAGGCACTGTAGCCCCTGGGCGCTCTGTGATGCCTGTAGGTGGCACCGTCCCTTCAGGCCGGCAGAACCCTTACTTGGGCTCCACGAGTTTTATTACCTGGACGGGACAGTTCTCAACACATGACATGCATTCAACACAGTCCTCGGGCCTGGCAACGTGCGACTTTCCATCCTTGAGTTCAAAGACGTTCTGCGGGCAGACAGAGACACATGTGCCGCATCCTGTGCACTTTCCCTTGTCAACGTTTGGAAACTTGTGGTCAATCTTTACCATTTGCAGCACCTTGAAAAGAATTCAAACAGTTAATATTATTGTAATGTCCCCCTATTTATTCTTTTGCATATCCGTTCGGTCTGTCCCAGGAGGGGTCTGGCTGTATCCAGCTCCATCATAAAAAGCCAATTCCACGCTCCCACAGAACTCAAATTATTTAAGCAGCCCATACAATTATTAATGAGTCTCATGAAAGTCCCGACCACCATACCCAAGCTCGATGAATTCTTCAAGGGCGGCATTGAGCTCGGCTCCAGGGTGCTCATAATATCCGATATGCTTATAGACAAGGCCATGTTCGGCATAAGCATCATGGCGGGCAGGCTCAAGGAAGGGGACAACGGCATCTACTTCATCAACAACAAGATACCTGACTACATAAAGCAGAACATCACAGGATGGGAGGGCTTCAAGGACAAGGTCTCTTTTATAGACGGGATATCCTACAGCCTGGGCCAGAAGAGCAAGGAGGAATTCCAGATAAGCGAGAAGACAATCAATGTGAAGCCCTACATAAAGGCGTCCCAGGAGGTCTTTGAGAAGGCCCTCAGGAGGAGAAAGGCCTATGGAACGACCGCAATATTCGATTCCCTGGACTTCTGGATAGGCCACTGGTCAGATGTGGAGAGGTTCGTCAGGGAGACACAAGGCATAATCAAGGACACGCGCACCATATCCTACTACCTCCTTGTCAACATAGGATTCAAGCCTAGCAACATCCAGGCCTTTGCCAAGTGCTTTGACTATGTGCTCTGGCTCAAGGCCTTTGACAGAAAGGGCATGGTGCTCAAGCAGATATACGTCCACAAGCCCAAGACAAGGTTTGCAATACCCTTTGAGATAACAGAATCAGGCATTTCCATGTACATACCAAAGATCCTGGTCACAGGGCCGTTCCATGCAGGAAAATCATCCACAATAAGGGCCCTGTCCCAGAGGCCCGTGAGCATTGACAGGATGGGAACCACCATCTCCCTGGACCACGGCTGGGTCGAGAGAGGGGGCATGGCAGTCGACCTCTTCGGCACACCCGGCCAGGAGAGGTTTGACTGGATACTGAATATGCTATCCAAGAGCATGCTTGGCATATTACTTGTTGTTGACTCCACCAAACCTGAGACATTCAAGCGGGCAAAGCAGATGCTTGCAAAGATAAAGGCCAAGGGCATACCGGTTGTTATACTCGCGAACAAGCAGGATTTGAAGGGGGCGCTGTCGCCAAAGAATATTGAGAAGAGGCTGGGGTTCCCGTCAGTGGGAACGGTTGCCCCAAAGAAGAAGGGCATGGATGAGGCCCTTGAGAGGCTGTTCGATGAGGTGCTCAAGAGACAGAAATGGTACTGAATTCAAGGAGGTATAATATGGCAACAAAGGAAGAGGATTTGAAGAAAATTCTGGATGACTTCGAGTCAATAGGAAACGTGATAGGCTCTGCAGTGGTAAGGCGTGACGGGCTCATGATAATATCCAGCCTCCCCAAGGAGGTCAACTCCAAGGCAGTTGCCGCCATGGCCGCTGCCATAGTGGGAACAGGGGAGACAGCCAGCAGGGAGCTAAGCATAGGAGAACTCAGCCAGGTTGTAGTGGAGTCAGTCAGCGGCAAGCTCATATCCGTAGGCGCGGGCGCTGATGCCATATTCACAGCCCTTATCAAGCCCAAGGCCAACATGGGTCTCGTTCTCATGAACATGGAGCGCTCGAGCAAGAAGATATCCGTTGTTATAGGTTAGCACCACAGGGTTCCTGGAAGCTATTTTTAACCCAGGACGACAATATTTAATTGTACTGTGGTTTCATGGAGAGAATCAAGACGGGCATACCAGGGATGGACAAGATACTGGGAGGGGGCATACCAGAGACACAGCTGGCCCTGATAACAGGCACGAGCGGCACCGGAAAGACCACATTCTGCTGCCAGTTCATGCACGAGGGGATAAAGAGGTTCAATGAGAAGGGGGTCTACCTCTCTTTTGAGGAGCCTGCTGAATCCATAAAGGAGAACGTCAGGGAGTTCGGATGGGACTTCAGCTCCCTTGAAAAGACAGGACGGTTCTCCTTCATCAGGTACGACCCCTATCACATCGAGGATGTCTTTGACATCCTGGAGTCGAACATAAGGGAGATAAAGGCCACCAGGGTCGTGGTGGATTCCATATCAGCCCTTGGCCTTCACGTAAAGGACGAGTCAGAGCTGAGAAAGATGATATTCGACCTTTCCATGATACTGAGGAAGCTCAACTGCACCTCGCTCATGGTCAGCGAGATTGTCCCCGGGACAGCAGGGCTCTCAAGATACGGCGTAGAGGAGTTCGTGGCCGACAGCGTGGTAGTCCTCTATTATGAAAGGATGCAGTCAACCTTCTCCAGGGCAGTCCAGGTATGGAAGGTGAGGGGCTCATCCCATTCAGAGAAGCTCCATCCCTATAACATAACAAAGAAGGGAATAACCGTCTATCCGGACGAGGAGGCCTTCATCAAGGGATAGATAAAGCTGGCTTGAACTAATTTTAACCCCCTAGGACAATTATAAATATGCCCAAGAAAGGCCTGTTCGGAGGGCCCCTGGGAACATACCCAAGATTCGAGTTCAGGGAGCCCAAACACTTCGTGGCGATTCCGCATTTTGACAGCCCGACCAGGATCAGGGTTCGCTATCCCCTCCTGCTCCCATATGCCTACGCCGAGATAAGGTGGTCCCCCAAAAGCAAGGGACTGCTCTACAGCATTATAGAACCGAGGCTGACCAGGGATGAGCTCTCCAAGACAGCGAGTATAGAGGAGGCCCTCAGGGAGGTCATAGACGTAAAGCTCACAGCGGCAAAGAAGGACAGCGGCGCCATCTACTACCTCCAGCAGAAGATAGCCCCTGTCCTGGATGACCTGGGCATCTCCCTGAAGGGGGAGAGCTATGGCAGGGTAATGTACTACATAGTAAGGGATTTCGTGGGCCTCAATGAGATAGAGCCCATGATGCACGACCCCTATATAGAGGACATCAGCTGCAACGGCCTTAACACGCCTGTTTACATAGTCCACAGGAGGTTCGGCTCTGTCGAGACCAACTTGATCTACCGCAACCCCGAGTACCTCTCTGATTTCGTGGTGAAGATATCCGAGCGGTGCGGTAGATACATCTCATATGCATCCCCGCTCCTTGACGGCAGCCTGCCTGACGGCTCCAGGGTGCAGGCATCACTTGCCAAGGACGTGACAACCAGGGGACCCACCTTCTCGATAAGGAAGTTCAGAAGCAATCCCTACTCTCCAATAGACCTCATAAGCCTCGGCACAGCGTCCCCGGACATAATGGCCTACCTGTGGATACTCACCCAGTACAATGTCTCGATGCTGATATGCGGCGGGGTATCCACAGGCAAGACCACGTTCCTCAATGCCGTGAGCATGTTCATACCGCCCGAGAACAAGATAATATCGATAGAGGATACCCGAGAGCTGAACCTCACCCACGAGAACTGGATACCCTCGGTTTCCAGGACAGGGTTCGGGATACCGGAGTCAGGGGGAAAGCGATACGGTGAGGTAAGCCTCTTCGACCTTCTGAGGGAATCCTTCAGACAGAACCCATCCTATGTGGTGATTGGGGAGGTTAGGGGCAAGGAGGCCTATGTGATGTTTCAGGGCATGGCGTCAGGCCATGCCTCCCTGGGCACGATACACGCCGGCTCTGTTGAGGATGTGATGAAGAGGCTCGAGACACCCCCCATAGAGCTATCCTCCAGCCTCATCGAGGCCCTGGATGTCCTGATAGTGATGACCAATGCCAGGGAGAAGGGGAAATCCGCCAGGAGGGTCAAGGAGATAGTCGAGATACAGTCAGTGGACTACCGGACAGGGCGCCCGCACACCAAGGAGACCTTCTCCTGGATAGCCTCTGCAGACGAATTCAGGAGCAGCGTCCAGGACTCCGAGGTGCTCAAGAAGATATCCTTTGAGGAGGGCCTTGGCTACGGCATGATAAGCGAGGAGCTCCAGAGGCGCAGGCAGGTCCTGGAATGGATGCAGGGCCACGGCATTGTCCACTACAGGGATGTGTGCAGGCTCGTCAACCTCTACTACAAGGACCCCAAGACCGTGATGGACTGGGTCAGGCACAACAAGACCCCCTTCACCAGGGAGAGGGCCAGAAAGGCCAGGAAGAGCGAGAGGGAGACAAGAAGGGCGGCCAGGAAACCCAGGAAGCCAGAGCCCCCTGTGCCCAGGAAATAGGACCTATAGCAGCTTCTTCACGAATACCTTGCTGGTATTCCTGATTTTACAGTCCCTGCAGAGGAGTTGTATGTCCCTGTTCGGGTACTGGCATCTGTAAGCAACAAAATCCCTTTCAACCATTGTGGTATCATAATCTCTCCAAGGACTCTCTGAAGGTATTTTCTCTTCAACCATTCCTCTGAAAGCATATACCTGGAGAGGCTCCCTTGCGAGTCTCAGTCCACGGTCCTGAACAGCGGGGCATGCCTCAGAGGATGTGCCATCCGGCCTGGTATCACCAGTCAGTTTCCTGTAGCTGGCCAGTTCAAATTCTTCCCCACCTATCTTGATTGGCATGGAATCACCATAACAGGAATGAGAGGAAAACAATATAAACGCAACGTCATTGTTTAGGCCTACCCCCCGGGATAGCTCATGTGGACAAAGGCCAGGAAGGCCACGTTCATCAGGGGGACAACCATATAGGTCATCAGGCCTATTGCTGCAGGTATGGTCATGCCCATGATGTCGCCCCCTATTATGTTCATCATGACCAGGACCGAGAGCATCATCAGGGGGGCCGCTATCATGACAGCTGTATAGATGTCCGCAAAGGTGGAGAGCGTCTTTACGTACTGCTCCCTCTTCATCCTGTAGTCAAAGAGGTTCCTGTCTGACATCTCCCTGAGGAAGTTCGGGAGGTTCCCCCCCTTGGTTATGGTGGAGCTTATGCCCGTCAGGACCTGCTTGAGAGCAGGTGAGGGCGTCCTCTCCGCGACATCGTTTATGGCGCTGACCGAGCTCATTCCAAGTATCTGGATGTTCCTTACCACGAGCCTGGCCTGCCTGGAGACCTCGCCGTACTCCCTGAGGCTGCCCAGGAGCTCGAACATGAACTCTGTGGGGATGCCTGACGAGGCTATGGAATCCATGTGTATGAGGGCAAAGGGGAGGTTGTTGTCTATGGACTTCCTCGCTGACTTGGACCTCTGGGACGGATAGATATAGAGCAGCATGAACACGAAGGATGCGGTCAGTATGGGTATGAACATCACATAGTAGAGGAGCATTACAAGGTCATCCACAAGCATCAGGGAGAGCAGGAGCGTGATTAGCAGCGCGGCCATGTAGGCAATGGCTGTGCTCATGTATGTTATCGCTATGTAGACCTTGAGGAGCATGTATATGCCCGCGCCCCTCAGCTGGGGAGCGAGCGACTTGAAGCTCTTCTCCGAGCCCTTGGCAAGCCCCCCGAACAGGGCCATCGACAGCCGCTTGTACGATTCCAGAACCATGTTTATAATTAGTGGCAGGGCGCTATAAAAACAGGGTTTGGAGTCGCCTGTTTAACCTGATGTTATACGCAGGCACGTTTACCGTGCCGTAGTCGAGGATTTGTCATTATTTATATTCAAATATCAATCATTTTTATGCAAAAGGAACTTTCAGATTTTGTAAAATCTTGGGAAAAATAATTGAAGATGTCAAGACAAGAAGTTATGATAAAAACATTGCAGAATGTTACATATTAGATTCAATATTCAAGTCAATGAACTTAAACTTTTAAAAATCGCAAAAGTTTAGTTACTAATTAATATGAAAATACGTGATGCTAACCAAGAGGATTTGGATGTAATAATTAATTTACATAAGAAATCGATTGTCCCAATCTGGAAAAAATGTAATAGGGATTATAGTCTGGATAAAATAAGAGAGTTTATTAGTGAAAATACTGGAAAGGATAAAGTAATTGTAGTAGAGATTGAAAATAAAATAGTAGCAACCTGTAAGGCGAGAATATTCGATGATAATAGCTCGGATAATATTATCTGCTATTGTGGATAAGGTTCTTGTCGATCCGGATTATCAGGGTAAAGGTATAGGAAAGGAAATATTGAATTTTATTGAAATGTTTGCAAAGAAAAACAATGCAACAAAAATTGTTCTTGATGTTGTAATTGGTAATCCTGTACTGGGGTTTTATGAAAAATTAGGATTTCAGAAAACAGAGATATTATTAGGCAAGAAAATTCTTTAGGCGGACTTGGCGGGATTACCGATAACGGACGGGATTCAACGAAGTTTTTGCTCGCTGTTAATTGGCTAGCCCATTATATGCGCAGGTAACTGTGCAAAAATTTGGGCAAAGTGCATGGGGTGAGCCGCTTTGCCGTTGAATCTGTGTTATGCGCCCCTCACGGGTTGCGCAGTAGGGTCCGAGCCGTAGGCGAGGAAGTAAGGCTTCGGGTTATATCTTCAAAGTTAACCCACCATCAATTTTCACAATTTCACCAGTTATAAATCTGGCTTTCTCCGAAGCGAGGAATAATACCAATTCTGCAACTTCACTGGGTTCTGCCGCTCTTTTCAAGGGAATATTATTATTCAACCACTTCTTGGTTTCTGGGTTATTTTCGTGTAGCATATCTGTCGCAACAACACTTGGAGCCACTGCATTAACTCTGGTCTTTGGGGCTAATTGTAGTGCCAAAGTCTTAGTTAAATTAACTACGCCGGCTTTGGAAGCTGCATAGGCATTTGCATCATAGGCGGGTAGTTCCAAACCCCACACAGATGCAATGTTTATTATTGATGAATTGTCATTCAAAATATCAGATAATATATAACTGCACATACCTAACCCCTTCAAGTTTACAGCAAGGACTTCATCCCAGAATTTCCAATTGGGTTTGGAAGGAAATTCTTTCCTAAGTATCCCAGCATTATTCACCAATATATCCAAGCTTCCAAAGCTTTTTTGAATATTTTTCTTCAATTTATTGACTTGAGTCTCCTGGGATATGTCTGCAACAATTACCTCAGCTTTGGCTCCAAGTTTCTTGATTTCGCTTAGGGTATTATTTGCCTCTTGGGAGGAAGAGCGGCAGTTGATTATAACCGATGCTCCGTTTCGAGCGAAGGATAATGCAATTGCTTTACCAATACCTCTAGAAGAACCAGTTACCAATACTACTTTATCTTTAAACATAATCAGTTATTAAACGCTTAGATTATAATACTTTGCAGGAGCCTTATTGCGTATAACTTATGAGGGTTATGTAGAGTTTTCTTTATAGGTTACTTGGTTCAACGTTTACATGAACCGGTAACAGTAAGAAAATTCGGGCAACTATATCCGATTTAACCGGTTGCCACATAACCCTTGTTAGATGACCCGGATAGATTGTTTAGATGGGCGACTTCAAAGGAGTCGAGTCGTCTGGAGTGCCTAACTAATGAAATCATCTGCATCAAGGAATTCAATCTCTTCTCTGGTAGATTTCAAATCCTTAATAGTAAACTCGTGGGTATCGTCATCAAAAGCCACGCAACAATCCTTAATTACAACAATATCAAAATCTCTATCATAGGCATCTTGCACCAAACTCCTAACACATAGATTAGTTAATATCCCACAAACAACAATCTTATCAATTCCCTGAAGATGCTTATCCAAATCTGTTTCGAAGAATGGACTGATTTTATATTTCGTAATGAGCAAGTCAGAATTCTCCTTGTGTAGCTCATCAATTATTTCAACATTTGGAGAATTCTTTGCAAAGGCAGCATTGGAATCTTTCTCTATATGTCTCGTAAAGATTATTTTAAATCCGTTCTTCCTACAGTAATCAATTAACCTATTTGTTCTTTCAATTACCTGGGAAATATCACCAACAAAATAATCTGATTTTTTATCAGTCCATTCTTTCTCAAAATCAACAAGTACTAGGGCTTTTGATGACATATGGTTATTGGTTGATAAAGATTAATATATATATTAAGCATAGGCACGGAGGACGATTTCATCTAATGTATGGGGTTATCAGAAGTTTTCGCTATCTGTTAATTTGCCTAATACTATATGCATGGTTACCCTTACGAAAATTTGGGTGAAGCCCGGCGCTTGCCTGCCTGGGCGCAACCTGATAACCTGATGTTATCGGTAGCCGCGTTTACATTGCGGCGGAGTTCGGCTTCGGTGAACTACTCCTCCTACTTACAAAGCTAGCCAGAATGTAGGACACGACAACATTAAAAACCGAATATATTAACGAAAGATTATCAAACTGATAACCACCTAAAAAACTCAATAAAAGAATCGATTCACCATACATATTGATATTGCCACATAAAGATGATGGGAAATTCTGAGTGCAAATTGGCGTTGATTCAACCAACACCACAACTGGTGTAAATAAAAATAAAATAAACGCGAATATGACAAAAAACACCAGTGTCTTTTTATCTGGTCTAAAAAATTCACCAATTCTCATATTAATAATTTCATTAACTCACTTAAATGATTTCGCAAATGCTTTGCCCGAAGCCGAATTACCGATAACGCAACAAGATTCAACGAAGTTTTTGCTCTCCGCTAACCTGTGAGAATCCTATAAGCACTGCTAACAGTGCAAAAATTTGGGGAAAGTGCAAGCATATAACCGCTTTCCCGTTGAATCTGTGTTAGCTGACCCCCACCAATATACCCGTAGGGCTCGAAGCCGTAGGCTGAGAGAGTTGTTTCGATTAACCACTATGAACCGTGATTGCGAGGGCGCCAGTTTTTTACTCAAAATAACCCATTTTTACGATTAAAATCGATATCATACGGTTAACAGAAAGCTTTATAAACCCTATTTGTCACTATAATTAAGTAACGATTATTTGAGGTGATATTATGGCATTACCAGAATATTTCCATGAAATGAGACCCGAAGTCAGAATTATGGAGGTGAAAGATCAATCTTCCATTAGAATTAGGGAAGAATGCCTTGATGATGGGGTTAAAAGGATATTAGGAAAATATCCAGGAATTGATGCTGAGAGTCTAAAAAATCAAATATCAAAGCAAGTAGATGCCTTGATATCTTTGAATACACTTCCAGATAAAGAACACGTTCCTTTTGTTTCTGGACGTATAGATAAAGACACTGACCCTGTTAATTATGAAGCCCGTTTGTTAGGACTCCGATTAACAGAGGGGTATCTGAGGTGTGTTCATCTAGATGACAGGACAAAACCAATTACTCATCAAATCTTGAAATTTGTATACGGTGACCTTATAAAATAGGCGCCCTCGTAATCTTCAAACAATTATTCGAAACAATTTCTGCTAACAAACCGTGTTAGGAGAAGTTTCTGCTATCCGTTACTTGGTCACTACTTTATACTTTCAGTTACTCGTGCAGAAATTTGGGTGGAGCGTAACTCTTAGAAGTTTAGCGGAACCTCCTAATGGGTGTTAGGAGTAGGCACGTTTACCTGTGCCGGAGTTGGCGGGTTCACCAACATATTAATACAAAATACAATTCTATGGTATGACTATCCAATTGACTAAAGACGAGCAAAGATTAGTCGATCATGCAAAGGAAATGGTCGTCAAATACAATAATCATCGCAATGCTAAAGGACAACTCGCTACAATATACGCGTTTGTATTGTCGGATAGCGGAAAAATCTATGACGGCGCTTGCCTGGAGTCAACTATCTCAGCAGGCATATGTGCAGAGCGGGCAGCCATCTCGAACATGTTTACGAAAGAAACATACTCATCAAAAATTGCTTGCATAGTCACATTATGTCCAGTTCCAGAGCAGCTAGAATATAGCCCAACACCCTGTGGAGTGTGCAGGCATGTCATATGGCAATATGGTGATTCAAAAACAACAATAATTTGTGGCCAATACATGAAGGATAATGATGGGTGGAGATTCGTACCAAAAAAGGAAAAATATTCAACTACTCAACTCTATCCTAAACCATTCATAGATCCCTGGGCATGACCCGCCAATTACGCCTAACGGACGGGATTCAACGAAGTTCTCGCTAACCGCTATCTTGCCTATTATTATAAGCATAGCTATTGGTGCGAAAATTTGGGGAAAGTTCAGGAATTGGATAGCTTTTCCGTTGAACCTGTGTTATCGGACCGAACCTATTGCATAGGAGGTGAGTGAACGTAGTGAGCGAGAGTTACGGCTGGAGGAGGCCAAAGTCATGCTTTCTTATTAGTTTATACCACACACCAAATAAGATTATCCATACACCAGCATAAGCAAAAAACGCATGTATAGATGTCCATCCACCCATGTAAATCATCATACCATTAAGTATCAGCAAATATTCTCCTAACGCCCCAAAAAATCCAAAAATCAATACTTCAATAAACATATAAACCCTGTTTGGTTTTAATGGCAGATGCATAGACCATGCATAACCTCCAATAAATGTAAGAGCCATTATCTCAATTGGCACAGTTATTACTGAAAAAATGCTTTGTGGACTAGTCCATAAACCCGCGAAAGCGCCTATATTTTCTGCAATAAAATCAAAAACCATAAGGAATAATCCCATAATAAATGCATATTTTATTATCGGCCTCTTCTTTTTCTTTGCGGTTTCATAAAGTAACCAAAGAAATGCTAATCCAACTAAAGTTGCATATGTAATTAGACCAGCATTTGGCGTTAAGTACCAAAAGAATAAACCCACGAGCAAGAATACAAATATCTTAATAATCAATGCTTTTATTTCCCTATTTCGCATGAATTATATTTGTAAGTTGTGATATAAATATTCGACTATTCTGGCCTCCGGAAGCCGTAATTTCCGATAACGGACGGGATTCAACGAAGTT
>CAZAEI010000005.1:0-53640 GCA_964484305.1 uncultured archaeon | reverse complement strand
CCCGGAAGAAAGGTAGTAAACAACCAAAAGATACCTGATTTCATTTTCAATCTAACCAAAGACAAAAAATGGGAGTTCTTATCCCAGCTTTTTGATGACGAAGGAAGCGTTAATCTAGCTTCAAAGCACATAAAAATGAATTTTGCTATCGAGGAGAATCACAAAACATTCCATCTCGTCGAAGGAATAACAAGATTGTTTGAAGACCTAGGTGTTGAGCCAGCTGTTTATCAACGAAAAAAATATGGTTCTGTTAGAGGAAGAGACAGGATTCAAAAAGTAATTCAGATTAATGGCTCATATCAGATAAAAAGAATTAATGGTTCATTCAACTTAAGGCATCTTGAAAAAAGGAGAAAGCTGAGAGGGCTCATAAATAGTTTTAAGGTTATTCAATATCGAAAAAAGGAATGTTCTGATATTTATATTTCTAAGATGAAATCTATTGAGAAGGAGAAGTGCTCATTCAACTCGCTTGATTTGGCAAGAGCGACAGGGCGTGCTGTTGGGTCGTGTCGGAATCTCCTCTGCAACTACAGAAGAAGGGATATTGTTAAAACAATCCTACCATATTATGCTGGCAATATAAGAAGATATGCTGAATACAAGGTGAATTCATGCGAATTATAGCTGACCTGCACATACACAGCCACTACAGCAGGGCAACGTCAAAGCTCATGAACATGGAGGAACTTTCCAAGTATGCCAAGGTAAAGGGCGTGAACCTTCTGGGGACAGGGGACTTCACCCACCCACATTGGTTTTCTGAACTCAAGAACAGGCTCACAGAGGTGTCTTCTGGTATTTATGAATATAATGGAATGAAATTCCTTTTCTCTACTGAAATCTCCCTTATATACACTCAAGGAGGAAGGGGGCGAAAGGTTCATAACGTGATACTTGCTCCAGATTGTGAAACTGCTGAAAAGATAACAGATTGGCTGAAAACAAAAGGTAGGGTTGATTATGACGGGAGACCAATATTCGGATTCAGCTGCATTGAACTTGTAGAAGCTATGAGAAACATTGATGATAAAATAGAGGTTATACCTGCACACATCTGGACTCCACATTTTGGGGCGATGGGTGCCTCATCTGGTTTCAACTCAGTGGAGGAGTGTTTTGGGGACCAGGCCAGGCACATACATGCACTGGAGACCGGGCTGTCGAGCGATCCCAAAATGAACTGGAGGCTGTCCGCCCTTGACAGGTATTCCCTGGTCTCGTTCTCTGATTCCCATTCGCCGTGGCCGTGGAGGCTGGGAAGGGAGGCCACTGTCTTTGACCTGAAGGAGTTGGATTATAGCAATATGATCAAGGCCATAAGGACAAGGGAGGGCCTCACAGAGACGCTGGAATTCTTCCCCGAGGAGGGCAAGTACCACTATGACGGCCACAGGGCCTGTGGGGTATGCATGGAGCCCGGGGAGAGCATCAGGGCAGGGAATGTCTGCCCTGTGTGCAGGAGGCCCCTCACCATAGGGGTGCTCCATAGGGTGGAGGAGCTGGCTGACAGGGAGGAGGGCTTCAGGCCCGAGGGGGCGAGGCCCTTCAGGAGCCTTATACCGTTATCGGAGATAATAGCCTCCATTCTCGGGACAGGTCTCGTGTCCTCGAGGAAGGTCTGGGCAGAGTACAACAGGCTGATAGAGGCCTTTGGCTCTGAGTACAGGGTCCTGATGGAGGCAGGGCAGGGTGAGATGGCCAGGGTCGTGGACCCCAGGATAGCAGAGGCTGTGGTAAGGGTGAGGAACGGCCAGGTCAGGATGCAGCCAGGTTTTGATGGCGAGTATGGAAGGCCCCTGTTCAGGGGGGAGCCAGAGAAGCTCACAGGGGAGCCCGCGGCTGGGAAGCAGAGAAGCATAATGGATTTCTAGAGTACGGTTATCGAGGCCTCGGCATCTGTGAAGTAGCTGTAGTCTGCTGATATGCTGATTATCCTCTCCTCGTGGCCTGTAATCTGGGAGGTGTCTGAAACCGTGACATCGCACACTATGGTGTTGTCCCTGTTTGGCCAGACCTCAATCTCATTGCGGCCGAAGCAGTCGACCTTGACCCCCTTGCTTATCTCCTTGATTGAGAACCCGAGCTGGTTCCACTCCTGTCCATTGGTCTTCTTGCAGTGGTCCTTGAGGCAGACCATGCCCCCGCCCGTGTTGGAGAAGGTTATGGCAATGGGGAAGGTTATGCTGCCCTCCCAGAACCTTATGGGGTCCATGGCCTCGGCTGTTATGGTTATGGGTGACCGTGTGGAGCTCACCGTGCTTGAGGGGACTGTCTTGCCCTGCTGGTTGTATCTCGTGAGCTCCCCTGTGGAGAGGATGGTAAAGGACTTCACGATGGCTGTCCTGTAGCTGTAGAACAGCCTGGCTGTGATGGGATAGGTGACCCCAAAGCCTCCGGGGACGGGCGGGGCCTTGTACTTCCATGTGCACGTGGATGTCTCCCCCTCGGTCCCGTAGAACAGGTCTGGGGGCTTCATGGAGAAATGGTTTCCCATGTTAGGGTACTGGCACTTGGCCTCCTGGGGGAGCATCTCATTATTGAGTATTGTGCCAAGTCCGCTGCTGGAGGCTGCCCAGTCCTCATCCAGGCCCAGGAGCTCGGCAAAGACCCCCGTGGCCTCGACAGAGCCGATGTTCTTGAACTTGAGTAAGAATGTTACGGGCTCCCCTGGATAGACCTCGGAGAAGCCTGGGGTGAACTCCTGTATGGCGACACCGTCCCCGGTCTGGAGGCTGGGATTGGTGCATCCTGATGCAACTACGACTGCTGCAAGGAGGAGAACCAGGCCAGGCAAAGCATGTCTGCTCATCGGTTTATATTTGTTCGTTAAGCTATTAATATTGGGTTAAGAATAGGGCTTACCAGCCCCAGCCTTCCTCTGTCCCTATGACCTCGATTGTGGTGGAGGCGTCGACAGAATAGGTGTACTCGAGCTCGACCTGGATGAATTTCTCAACCTTGTACTCAGGCGGGTCGTCAATACTTATCTCGCAGGTCAGCATGTGGTCCCTGCCCTTGAACAGGTTCACCCATTCGCCTGAGGTGCTGCAGCCCTCGCTTGACTCAAGGTTCATGCCAGGGGGAAGGGTTATCGTTACCTTGACAGGGGATTTATAGTCCTCAGATATCCGGCCGCCGTAGTAACCAGAGCCCTCGATAACACTGCCCGTTAAATCATTGGTTATGATTATGTTGAGCGGGAAGGGGTCGTCATAGTCCTGGGTCTTGATGAAGTTCCCTGTCTTTATCTGAACAGAGAGCGGGCCGGCAGAGGATTCTGTGGCGCCGCCTGGGATGGTCCTGCCCGCGTCCCTTATCCTTCTGAGCTCATCCTCATCCACAAGCGTTATGGGCTTGAATGCCGTGGTCTTGTAATCGTAAATAACCCTTACCTCAGGGGTGTGCGTGAATTTTATGTTCTTGGGATAGTCCGGGGCTTCAAGGTACCACTCAGACTGCTTGGTCTGGCCCTCGGTGCCTGTTGTAGGGTCTGCTGCAATGAGGGTTCCGAGGTCCTTTTCATCGCTCCAGCCGTAGCCCGTGCCCCATTCGTCCAGGTCTATGCCTATTATCTGGGCCTTGACATTCTCGGCGTCCATCTCTCCCTGGTTCTGGACCCTGACCCGAAGGGTTACATCATCACCTGACTGCACAGAGCTGAAGTCAGAATTGAAATCGGTTATGGCAACACCCTTGCCGTAGGAGATGCCCCCGTCAGTAACGCAGCCGGATACAATCAGGACTGCAGAAAGGATTAGGAGAAACATCAGGGGCTTCGCACCAGGGGGATTTCTTTCCGCCATCAGAACCATTACCTGTTATATATTTGGCCCTTAACTAATTTATAAGTTTGCGGTTGTTTTCCCCGGGCGTCAGAACTTTGGCTCCACAGTGACCTTGATTTCCTTCCTGAACTCGTACCAGTAATTACTTATCTCAGCCTGGAGTGTCTTTGTGGACTCTACAGGGACATTTCCGCTGAGTGTTCTTGTGACAGTGCAGGGCATGGGGGTGGATTCCTTTTTTATGAGCTTTACATAGGCCTGATCTTTATAATCCCCGGCTGCGCATGTGCTAGTGAAGAAATCATCGAGTGCGTCATTTTTAGCACCGTCCTTATGCAATATCCCTGAAATATCTTGGGAGATTTGGTCCTTGGCAACGGACGTGACTTTAACCTGTTCCCTTCTTATTATAGGTCCTGCGTCGTCATTGCCTTTTGCGGTTGAGGGACACCTGTATTTCTTGCATTCTGCCTCATCCTTGCAATAGGGGGTTGAGAGGAAGCCCTTGCCGCGGTTCTTTATCTGGAGAGAGAGGACTGTATTTATCTTATTGTTTTCAACCGGTATGGGCTGGGTGCCCTCGACTGTTATGTAGGGTTTTATCGGTCCGTAGCCGACAGATGTGTATGAGCCTATCTCCTTGTAGGTCCCCTCGTTTATCCTCCTCTGCATCTCGGCGTAGTCTATAAGGTGAAGGGTGGTTATGCTCTTGGTGGCATAGGGGTATTTGGCCAGGATCTTGAGTGTGCACTCGGTCTTGACAGGGACCCAGGTCTTTGGGAGGGCCTGAAGGGTCCACTCTATCTGTTTTTTCTCGCCCCTTAAGAGTTTGATTTGCTGGGTTTGTTTGGTAGGTTCCTTAAAAAGGCCTGAGCAGTAATCATAAAGCTGGACATAGACATCGACGTCCCTTATCTCGGCTTTGACATCGGCCACGTTGCTGACAATGGCCACGAGCTTTATGGTCCCCTCGGGCGGGATGTTGTTGGGGAGGGCCTGGAGGCTCTCAATGATAATGACGTCGTGGGTCTCCTCCACTGTGGCGCCGCAGGTCAGGCCTGGTATGCAGAAGCCGCTAGGCATGCCTGGTATGGTGCAGCCTGAGACGAGGAGTGTGAGTATTATGGGCAGTATAATGAGGGGAGCGCGCATATTAATTATATGCCGTGGAAAGTATATATTATTATGAGGGGTCACAGCCGGGCAAGATCAGATACCGTCTTGAGTAGGGTGGAGCAAGACGGAGGGAGGGTGTTGAAAGGCCAGCTTGTTTTCGAGTTCATTGTAGCGACCCTGTTCTTTCTCGCAATAATCATGTACACCATAAACTATCTCAACAGTACGGTCTTTCTCTATTCCAGTGACCACCACATCAATATCCTTGAGAGCAAGGCCTGGCAGATTTCAGAGGTGTTGGTCAGGAGCCAGGGGGACTGGTCAGGAAGCCCTCCCTTGGCGCTGGGCCTTGCGAATGAGTGGCCCGAGCTCGATGAGGATAAGATAAGCGACCTGGAAACGTTGTGCCAGAGCAGCATGAATGATGTGATTCGACTTCTCAATGTCGATTCTCAAATGCATTGGATAGCGCTGGAGGTAAACAAGTCCCTGGGCTCCGGGGGTGAGACTAACCTGCTCGAGTGTGGAAGTCTTCCCAGCGGTATACAGAACGCCAGGGTCACCAGGTTTGGTATAAGTGATATGGACCAGAAGCTGCTTAAGGTGACTGTCTGGTACTGGTAACACCTTGCATATGCGTCAAATAAGTGGAATATGTTCTTTCAGTTTCCGAAGGATACTTGTGGGGAGGTGGTTAGTCCCCTACCAGTTTGACTCCGGATATCCTGGCCATATTGAAGTCAAGAGCCCTCATGTCGTCCGGGGTCATCTTGTGGACGCTGTCGTGGCCCGTAGCTCCGGCTGCCATCTTGACCTCCTCGGAGCAGGCCCTAACAAAGTTGACTATGCTCTGGGTGGCTTCATCAATCTTGAGGTTTTTCCTCTTCTTCGGGTCCTGGGTGGCTATGCCGTACGGGCACTCTCCCTTGTAGCACTTTCTGCAGTAGATGCAGCCCATGGCTATCATGAGGGGGAAGCCCATGAAGACAGCGTCTGCCCCGAGGGCCAGGGCCTTGGCAATGTCCGCGCCCTTGCTGAATCCCCCTCCCACTATCAGGTCCTGCCTGGCCCTGAGCCTGTCCATGAGCGTGCGGGCCTGGACTATTGCAGGGAGGATGGGAACCCCAAAGTCATCGAGCATTATCTCAGGGGCGGCACCTGTCCCGCCGGACATGCCGTCCAGGGATATGATATCCGGGTTTGCCTTCAGGGCAATCCTGACATCGTCACTGACATGGCCGGCCCCAAGCTTTATTATTACAGGCTTGCCCCCTGACTTCTTTCTGAGCATGTCCACCTTCTTTTTCAGGTCTGAGGGGGTCCTGATGTCGGGGTGGGAGGCAGGAGAGTGGACATCCATCTGTCTGGGGAGCTTCCTGACCTTCATGATTTCCATGGTCACCTTCTCCTTGGGGAGGAGCCCCCCCTGGCCGGGCTTGGCCCCCTGGCCGATTTTTATCTCAATTGCGTCAGCTGCCCTGAGGTAGGCATCGTCCACACCAAAGCGGCCTGTTGAGTACTGAGCGATAAGGAGCCTGGCGTGTTTCCTCTCATCCGGGAGCATGCCGCCCTCTCCTGTGTTTGTACAGGTACCGAGGATTGTGCTGGCCCTGGCTATCGCAATCTTGGCCTCCCTGGAGAGGGCACCGAAGCTCATGCCTGCGAACACGATTGGCATGGAGAGCTTGAGTGGTTTCCTGCTGGTCCTGCCTATTATGGTCTCGGAGGAGATGCTCTCCCTGAAGTAATCCACAGGGACCCTAGATAGCTGGGCAGGGACAAAGACAAGGTCATCGAAGCTCACCTTGCCGAGCTTGGCGCTCCTGCCTGAGAGAACGGGCGGCCTGCCGAGTTCGGCACGGGTCCTGATGTCTTTGAGCCACATCATTGTATCAGTTTTATATTTACAGGGCCCACTAATAAATCATAATTACCAGAACTTCCCGATGTGCTCGCTGTCATCTCAGGAGATGGGTTGGGTTTGTATAATCAGGTCTGGAAGGAAGGTGTTGATATGAAGGTAATCATTGTGGGTGGGGGGCACCTGGGGAACGGGCTCGCCGGCCTGCTTGTCAAGGAGAAGCACGATGTCGTGGTGGTGGAGAAGAATGACAAGAGGGCTGAATACCTGGGCGAGAACCTGGATGCACTCGTCCTGCACGGGGACGGGACAGAGAGAAAGGTTCTCAAGGACGGGAGCATCAAGAAGTGCGATGCCCTCATTGCAATGACAGGGGATGACAAGACCAATCTGCTTGTGTGCGAGATAGCCAAGGACTTCAAGGTCCCGAGCATAGTCTCAAGGGTCGTGGATTCGTCCAATGACCCGATTTTCTCCAAGCTCGGAATAACAGCCAGCATAAACACCACAGTTTCTGCAATCCTCGCCTTCAAGAGGGTTATAGAGAAACCCGGAAAGAGGCTGGTGAACCTGGTGGCGGGTGAAAAGGCCGAGGTATTCGAGCGCCTGGTGGACAGCAAGTCCAGGATAGCAAACAGGAGTGTAAAGGAATTTGATGGGGAGAAGTTCACCATAGCGGCCATATTCAGGGACGGGGGGTTCCTCAAGGCCTCTCCCAAGGAAAGGATTCAGCAGGGGGACACCGTCATAATGGTGGCCCCCCTGGAAGAGGTACAGAATGTGGATAAGCTGTTCTGATTGTCGTGGAAGCGAACGAAGTGAATCTCCTTTTGGCTTAAGCCTTTTTTTGAAAGGCTTATTTGAGGAAGTCCTTAACTATGTCCGTGAGGTTGGGCCTGCTGGTCTCCTCGAGGTTGTAATGTATCCGGACTATGGGTTTCCTGACATGGATTATCCTTCTCAGGTCTATTGGGGTGCCGGATATGACGGCGTCGCATTTGACCCTGTTTATGGTGCGCCCGAGCTCCCTCACCTGCTTCTCAGAGTATCCCATGGCCGGCAGGACATTGCCGAGGTGCGGGTATTTCATGAAGACCCTCTTTATGGAGTCCGTGGCATAGGGCCTGGGGTCCACTGGTCTGGCAGAGAAATGCCTGGCCGCAATTGTCCCGGCGCCATAGGACATACCGCCGTGGGTCAGGGTGGGGCCGTCCTCAACAACCAGGACGCGCCTGCCCTGGATAAGGGCGGGGTCGTTCACTGTTATCACAGAGTTCGCATCCACAACCGTGGCCTTGGGGTTGTATGCCCTGATGTGCTCCCTGATTATCCTCACGCTGCCCTCTGGTGCGGTCCTTTCCTTGTTGATTATGATCACGTCGGCCATTCTGAAGTTGGTCTCGCCGGGATGGTATGATATCTCATGGAAGGCCCTGTGGGGGTCTACTATGACGATGTGGAGGTCTGGTCTGAAGAAGGGGGTGTCGTTGTTCCCGCCGTCCCAGATTATGACATCGGCCTCCCCCTCAGCCTCCCTGAGAATTCTTTCATAGTCAACCCCGGCATAGAGTATGTCAGAGTCCTCTATAAGTGGTTCGTATTCCTCCCTCTCCTCGATTGTGCACCTGTGTATGTCAAGGTCCTTGAAGCGCTCATACCTCTGGCAGGCCTGCTTCCTGAGGTCTCCATAGGGCATGGGGTGCCTGACCACGGCGGCCCTCTTTCCAAGGGTTTTGAGAATCATGGCGAGCTTCCTGGTGGTCTGGGACTTGCCGCAGCCCGTCCTCACGGCAGTCACGGCTATCACAGGCCTGCGGGATTTCAGCATGGTGTTCCTGGTTCCCATAAGGACAAAGTCAGGACCCAGGGAATTAACCAGGCTTGCCCTGTGCATCACGTCTGCGTGGGAGAGGTCGCTGTAGGCCAGGACCACCATATCGATTTTATATTTCCTGATAAGTTCTGGTAGTCTTTCCTCGGGATAGATAGGTATACCTCTGGTATAAAGCTTGTCAGCAAACTCTTTTGGGAATGTTCTGTTTTCTATTCCAGGTATCTGGGTAGCCGTAAAGCATACGACTTTGTAGGTTGGGTTGTCCTTAAAGTATACAAGGAAGTTGTGGAATTAGAGGGCCAGCGCCTGTCTCTTCCCCCAGCTCCCATCAAGGCTACTCGAATTGGTTTTTTCATCAACACCTCCTATTAAACTCAATAGCTTGTCCCCCTTGTTTGTGAGGGAATAAATATTGTGGAGACCCGCTTTGTTAGGAAACCTTCTCTTTTCAGTTTTTATCAATCCTAATTTTGCATCTTTATTCATAGCATCTAGAACCGACCAATATGATCTACCAGCAATTTGTGCCATTTCTCTTGTAAGCAATTTTTTATTTTTTAATGCCAACCAATATCTAATGTGGGATCTTGTATATTGTTTCTTAAGATAAGAATTTATTATTTTTTTCCACTGTTTTGGTGATGAAGAAAAATGTTCATCCAAAATAAATTCTGTCATTAAATTTATTCCTGTACATGTAATCTCATAACAGCCTTTATTACTTCTTATTCTTGGTTTTTTATTATACAATTTTTGCAATGTTTTTACTAAAATTTCTTTGTTGCTGTTGTTTTTAGTTGTTATACATATACCATATAAATAGCAGCTATTACGTTGAAGAATACAACCATCGCCAATTTCATAGCCTTTTAAAAACGCCAAAGCAAGAGATGTATCTTCTAATATTAATTCTATTGCTTTTGAAACAAATTGGTTAAAAATAATGGCAAATAAGGTATTGTTAATTTTTAATTCAATAGTATCTTTAGTTGCTAATCTGGCCTTGACATCACTAATTTTATTTGTTTGGAAGATGCGCACAATCCTGCTTTTAAATTTTTTAGAACTATCTTTATTACGAGAATGGATATAAACAAACCACTCTTTATTTTGAATATCAAAATTCTTTTCTATAGACTCTTGAAAGTGTTTTAAAAGATAAAGTTCGTGATTGGTTATTCCAACACCATAACTGACCTTAGGACCTTCGGCGAGGTAAAATCCTATTGACCATGCTAAATCTTCGTCCAGGTTTATTATTCTTTTTATTGTTATGCTGGGTCCTTTGGGTGGCTTGTATATGCTAACATTTCCTTGAGGTCTTTCTATGCATGTACAATTATCATTAATAAAGTTCAATATATCCACTTGGTTTCTAGAAAGCGGCCCAAGGGGAGGTCTTTCGCCTACTTTAGCTATTTTAATAACCTCAATATCAGTAGGTCTTTGTTTTAGATTTGAGGTCAAACGAATGTAATTAGAATAACCATGCGAAGACACTTTAGCCAGCCAAGAGATGTTTTCTTGTGAAGACCTTAAGAGAAGAATATTGTTGTTTTTGAGATTAACAGCACCTTTCTTTATTGTGATTTGCTCTGATTTTCCCTTTACTTCAATTTTGCATACAGGGATTTCAGTCATTTTTCCATGCCTTATCGTATATTCTTTATCAATTTAGGCTTACATATCTTGTTATATAAGTCTATGGATAGCATCTTTCCGATATTCCGTTAGAATCCTATACTATGAAATTGGCGTGTAAAGTATTGATAGGTCTGCTTTATTTATTATTCAGGATAATTATTATACATGGTTTGGCCAGCCCATTGGAAGTCCGTCCTAGTGATAAGTTTGGTTTCCCTGCTTTTATATCCGGCTGTCGCCAGGGCGGATGTTCCGACATCCTATATAACAGAGGTTTCCGGTGCAGATTACAACACAGACGGCTCCCTGGTAAGCCCGGTGGTGTGCCTTGGATACGTGGAGGTCGAGGTCCCGAACCAGCTGGATGTTCTCCAGTATCTCGTTCTTGAGCTCTCTGGAACCGCCAACACAAACCTTCAGTCAACCCTTACCTACAGGGGGGTGGCGGCATCACCAAGCCCCGGTGACAGGACCAGGCTCTATGTCAACACAACAAGCAGCGAGAGCAACATAAGCTATAATATAACCGGTGGTGTGATGCCGGTGATATACCTTGGCATGGAGTATGCAAACGATGCCGGGGGGAGGGACATCTATTCGGGCGGAACCAATTCATTCAGCTTCGATCTGACCATAAACTCCACGCATGACCTGAACGGGGTCTCTGTCTACCTGAGGTTCGCCAGGAACACGCTTGGTCTCAATGATTCCATTCACCTCTATGGGGTATCCCCCACCTCAGGGAATAGTGATTCCTGGGATTCTGACGGGGACGGCTTCTTTGATATGCTCTCCTGGACTGGTCCCCTGTCAGCCGGCGTGGATGTGGAGATATACTTCCGGGGATACATCACACCCGATGTGAACTTTAATGAAAACTTCATGTATGTGGACCTTGACCAGGAGACCACGAGCCAGGCCACCCACACAAGTACAGGAACATCCACCCCCACTGGGATAAGCTTTGTTGACAGGTTCTCCCGCGGCCCGGTGAGGGTGGGTGTGGATATGCTCACCATGGATACATGGATAGTGAGGGGTTTCATCAGGAACATGGCACTGGGACTGGACTACAGGATACACGGATGGGGGCTGTATCAGATAGGTCAGGGCTCTCCGGTCATATCCTCAAGTGAGGAGATATATCCCTTCAACCCAGGCGAAACCAAATATACGGACTGGTATGACACAGGCCTTCCGGGAATGCAGGACAAGGGAGGATATTACAGCACGTCCTGGGACTGGGAGGTAGTCTGGGGTTCGTCATATTATTCAAGCATGAGCCAGGCTACCATAAGCCTGCCTGTGCTCTATGAGATAGATGCATGGGTGGACAAGAGCGTAGTTGTGGGGTACAGCACCGAGAGCGGAACGGGCCTGTCGGTACAGGACCTGGCCAGGCACATCGGGCATTCAGGCCTCTCAGTCGGTTCTGTTAGTATAGGCTCTGTCATACCACATCAGTCAGCCGGGGGTACAAGCAACAACTGGGCCCCATCTGATGTCAGGGTGTTCTATATAAACGCATCTGGACAGACAGAGATAACCACCCAGGTCTCCATAATGACCCAGGCAGCCACCACCCTGAACGATGGTTTTGTGAATGTAAGCATAAACAATTTAACTTCTCTTCTGGGCCACGGCCTCCAGCAGAATGAGGATATAAGGCTTGAGTATGACGTGGCAGGGGGCTCCCATGCCAGCACACATACATATCAGTTCTGCCAGACATCCACACTGGTCACGCTCTCGGGCACGCCTGTGACCAAGAATGTATGCCAGGATGTGGTCATTCCGGGGGTTGGTGGAGAGCCTGAACCGGGTGGCCCTGGCGGAGGGCCTGTTGAACCCGCCATGTATGCTGACATAGCAAGGGAGATGGGAGAGGGCTACTTTATAGCAGATAACCTCGTCCGTGTTCTGGCAAGATATAATATAATTGATACAGGGAACAAGGGGGTAAAGGATATCAAGGCCGTTATTTACATACCCGAGTACGGGAGCCTTGACATCTCATCCCTCTCATTCAGGATATATGAAAACTCTTCGGGGAAATGGATTGAGTGGAACCCGGGAAATGACTACAAGATGACCGATAACGGCATGACCTTGGTGAATGGCAGAAGGCACAGGGAATACCTTATAACCAAGATTACATCAGGCGGGCTGCTTGAGGAGAGCCTGAACCTGTTCAATGGGGACAAGATAGAGATCAGCTACAAAACCACGGTTCCTGTGGGAACCAGCTTCCTTATAACAAGGGTGTTTGGCTACAACTACTATGAGGATAAATACATATTTGAGGATATGTACATCCCTGTCAGGAGGGAGGGGATTCTTCAGGACCTTGAGGTCGTGGATGGGGGATGGCAAGTAGAGGGGGTGCGTGTGGGCGTCCCTGTAAGATGGACAAAGGGCCTGACGGTTCATAATCCAAACAGTGTCTCTGTGGAGCACTTAATGAGGCTGGAGGTCTTTCCTGACACCCTGAGCGCCCATGTCATTCGGGAGGGGGGAGACAGGGAATCCCTGGCTCTCAAGGAGGGTGAAACAACCCATGTGGACATCACGTTCAGGCTGAAGTCTGGTGAGACCAAGACCTATGTCTTGGAGGCTGTAACACCGCCTGTCTTGGAAACCAAGAGGGTTGTGAATGTCCTGGAATCGGGTGAGAGGGAGATAAGATTCGTGGTCAATACCACTGTGGAGAACTTTGCACTCGAGGTCTATAGCGGGGTGTCTCTCCTGTTCAAGTCAGGGACCGGCAACGTTGTATATGTGATGGAGGGGGAGAACCTGCTAAACTACAGTGAATATGACAACTCTACCACAGAGATATTCCTGGGAAGGATGGAGGCTGGCCGGAAGAGGGAGCTCACGATAGTCTATACAGAGGTCCCGCCAATACTTCTGACTGCCATGGGTGCGGTGATGCACGGGTGCAGCGATTATGCCAACATAACGGTGTTCGTAATCCCCTCTGAAAGGGAGACAGGCTCCTACCTGGAGATTGAGGTGGTGGGACCCAGTCCCCACCTCAAGACCATGAATGCCCAGCTTGTGGAGATGAAGGATGTCTGGCCATGGGAAGAGGTCAGGCTGCCCTTTTCGGTGGACTTGAGGAGCTTCTCTGACGGGAAGTATTCGGTCTATAGCAGGTTCAAGAAGGACTTCCAGACCATACTTACAGACCACTCAGACTTCTATGTGAACTGCCCTGAAAGGACCATTGTTTCATTGAGCTGGATGGTATTCCTGGCCGTGGCCCTGGCAGCAATAGGCTACCTGCTGTTCAGGTTCTGGAGGAGGAAGAGGCCGGAGGGTATAGGGGAGCTCAAGAGGAAGCTGAGGGAATTAAGATAAATATCCTGGAAATTAGACAAGTTTTGTATAAGTTTTATATATTTACCATACCATTAAATATTAATATGCGGCTTTCTTTGTGGATGGCAAGAAGGATTCTTCTAGTTACAGGTGTTGTCTTCATATTAACAGCGGTGCTTCTGGGGGGTGCCCGTGCCCAGATATACGGGCCCAAGCTCCTGATACAGGAGGATGTGACAGGCGAATACTATCACAACGGGACAGTGAAGACCACTGCCGCAAGGACCGGACAGTTCTTTGCGTCTGTTCCCAACAATGAGGATGTGCTCCAGTACATGAGGGTGACTCTTGACTCCGGATACAACACAAATACCGACATAGATAACGACACCGTATACCAGGATGTTCTGACATCCTTTCCCACCGATGACAAGTGGAGTCTCCTCTATGTCAACATCACCGGTGACTACTCCTCAACCAGCTACACAATAGACAATGATGTTGCCAACATTGCCCCGACCATAAACCTCTCGGTTTATTATTCCAATGACAGGGGGGGATACGACCTCTATGATGAGTCCAACATAGATGACCCTGACAACAACATGACCCTGGTTTTCAGCCTCACTAACCCGAGCTCGACAAGGGACCTTGTTGATATCACATCAATCATCAACTTTGTAAAGGATGTTGAGGGTAATGACGAGCCTGCGGTTATAGACACATCGGCACAGGACGGTTCAGTATCCGTCTCTGATGATGGTGGTGATGATACTGGCACACTCAATGATTACATAACATGGTCGAGCGTGGATGTAGGGAAAGCCTCGACTGTCAACCTGACTGTCGTGCTGAACATAACGGGAGGGGTTCACATAAGCGGAACGACGGACAGCGTGGACCTGCAGCCCGGTTCAGGGGACGGTCAGAACGCCACCTATTCAAACACGAGCTATATGTTCTCGGGGGTAACGGTTTCTGACAAGTTCACTAGGGGACCAATCAGGCATGGTGTTGACCTCTCCTCAAACGGGGGGTTCTGGTATGTGAGGGGCCTCATAAGGAACATGGGCGATGCAGCAGACACTGGCTACAACCTAACATACAACATAAGCGAATGGGGTATATATGAGATACAGTCATCGGGTGTGCCCTATGACACGGCCAACCAGACAGGGAGATTCAATGTGACTCCGGGGACCACTGACCTCATAACGCCCGATGATGGGAGGATATACACAACCGATGCCTCAAGGTCATCGAACAAGACCATGTTCAATACATCGTCGGGTTCCAAGCCCTATATAGCTGTCTACTTTAATTGGGAGGTGATATGGAACTCCACAAACAGCGAGAACAATATAACATACATAAACACAACACTGGACCTTCCCGTGCTATACATGGTCGACCTGGATGGTATAAAGTCAGTCTCTGGCACGATCTCCCCTGAAATGGGTGGTGAAAATGTGACAATAAACGACACCCTTCACAATGTGGGTGCCAATGAGACAGAGCCCCATTTTGTACAGATTCTTTCCTATGTTCCCAGCAAAACACATCTGGGGTACTGGAGGGGGAGCGGCTGGGACATACAGGACGATGTCGTGATATACCTGAACGAAACCTACAGGCTCAAGAACGACAGCAACTGCGTGCTGGAGATAACAGACCCCACAGAAAGCTCTGACGGTCTTGTTAATGTCAGCATATACGACCTTCCCAACTGCGTATTCTGGGGCACATCGGACAAGGTCGGTCACACCTTTAATTCGAACGGTGGCAGCGACAGCGACAACCTGACGATATCATATAAGGTCACATCCGATATTGCGATGACAACCGGTGATGAATACGTATTCTCGGGCATCGGGCAACTCAACTCGAGTTCTGACACCCAGGACAGGGAATACTTCAACAACCAGACAGTCACTGTGTCAGGAAAGAGGATAACTGGCTACAAGGACCTCATAGCCTACACACCCGGCACCCCCACGCTGATTAATACAACCATAAACATTTCTGTTGAGGACACCATGGGTTCTGGCATATCAGGAATAAAGTTCATGGATTATGTCCCTGACAACACCATAAGCTATACTGACTATTGGGGTAATTTCTCTAATGGCGATGCTGTTGTGATTCGCAACGGCACTGTATTGACCTATGGTGTGGATTACCATATAACCGATAACGGGACGACAAGCCTTTCAGATGGCCTAACTGTCCAGATGTTCGAGTTCGTGAACGGGACATACCAGGGCTGGAACCTCACGAATGATGAATACATAGAGGTTATTTACCAGATAAACTTCACCACCCCCGGGGCATATGTGCTTCCTGTCATGATAGCTGCATTCGACCCTGATACAGGAGCATCCCTGGCAACCACACTCTATGGAGTGGTTAAGGTAGTCATACCAGAGCCCAACATACCCCTGACAATAGATGAGGGGGAACTCAAGCAGTCCAAGACCGTGCTTGTGGGCAAGCCCGCTGTATGGAACAAGGACTTTGATGTATACAACCCGAATCCGAGAAGGCTCAGTTCAGATTTCGAAGCCGTGGTTTTTGATGATGCAACAGACGGATATGTAAGCTATTTTGATGAAAGTGGAAGGAGGATAGAAGAGGTTGTTGTATTCTCAAAGGACTCACAGGGAAGGAGGGTCATGCAATGGCAGGGCTCGATAAATGCATTTGAGACCAGGAGTTATGAGGTTACTGTGCTGACGCCCCCTGTCCTTGAGATAGACAGGGATATCGAGGTTCTGGAGCAGCTGCCTGAAAAGAAGGTCAGGCTCAAGATGGATGTCTACCTCAAGAGCTTTGCCCAGGAGAGCTATGAGAATGTTATCCTGAATCTTCCCATTGCCTATCAGAACGTGGAGGAGGTGAGGGATGGTTTTGGCAACAGGCTTCCATTCACAGGGGGCCCGGAGACTAGCAGCATAACCGTGGATAGGATGGATGCAGGCCTGCTCAAGACCATAACGGTGATATACAAGGAGAGCTACCCGACTATTATAATAACACCTGACAGGGACAGGTATAACCTCAACAGCCCCGTGAGCCTGGAGATCCTGGTGATTAACGGGGGGGAGAAGATTGATTATCCCTACCTTGAGGTTGAGATATACACGCCTGGAATGGATGTGATATTCACCAACATAGAGAGTCTGGAGGGGATGGAGCCCCTGGAGAAGACCGAGACATACGAGAAGTTCGTGATTCCCGCTGCTGCCCCGTCCGGCATGTATGTCGCCTCGGCAAGATTCAGGGAGGACTTTGCTGTCCTGGCCTCTGCCACAGGGAACTTCTATGTAATGGGTGTGTCAGGGGGCATTCCCGAATCCCTTGAGATTCTCATGATAGTGATGGTGTCTCTGATATTGATATACTTCTCCTTCAGGCGTCTGAGGGAGGTAAGGTCAAGGAGGCCGCAGGCGTACGGGGGTATCTAGATGTACATATTCGGCATTGACGTACCCATACTGGAGTTGCTCGTCATATTCTCCACGGTGGTGGTTGTCTACCTCGTCATCCTGGAGTTCGAGTTCAGGCAACTCAGGGTGATAACAAGGAAGTTCGATGAGGAGGAGCTCCAGCTCAGCAACGAGATGAGGGAGCTCAGGAAGGAAGTAGCCAGCCTCAGGGAAGTCATCAAGAACGCAAAGTAGAACCGATGCTTTTTATTGGTTAGTTGTCGCAACGTTAACCGTTAAGGTTTATTATGAAGTTAAGTAATTATAATACATGGTATCAAAAAGGGCGGGGTTAGCCGTAGTTGTAGCAATATTCCTGCTTCTCCTGGTTGCGTACAGAAGCCCAGAGATAACAGCAGCTGTCCAGAAGGGGTTTGTCCTCGACCTGGCCAGTCCTGTTTTCCCGTTTGAGCAAGATACTTTCAATGATTCTGGCTATTTCCAGATACACGATTTCCCAATATTAGGGGGGAACAAGACCTATTATGTTCAGGTACCGAAGAACTCCACAATTTTGAACGCAACCATGAGCCTGACAGGGATAATGACGCCAATCTATACAGAGACCGTTAACCTCCTTGGGTTGAGGGGCCTCTCTGTGGGAAACATCACAACCCACAATGGGAATGAGACGGTGGTTGGAACCGATGGAGCCGAGGGCCTTATAAGGGTTCTTTACGGGGAGAACGGAACCCTGATATGGAGCCTTTCTCTTGGAGGAAGCTACGAGGTTCTGGCTACTGATGTCGGAAATGTGACCAATAATCCTGGAGATGAGGTTGTGGCCGGGACAGGGAGCTCGAACAATAGCGTTTATATAATAGACTGTAATGATGCGGGAGGGACCGTTGCGTGGACTTTCAATGTCTCAGCTGGACCATCAAACGCAGTTAATTCTTTGGAGATAGGAGACCTGGATGGAGACGAGATTAATGAGATAGTCGCTGCGGATTCCAGCACTGTCTATGTATACTGGGACAACCAGACCCTGGCATGGAACTCAACAGGTTTCACAGGGGCGATAAATGAGATTGCTTTGGGTGATGTAAACTCCTCCTCAGGCAATGAAACGGTTGTGGGCACGGATTCCAATGTTTATGTTCTTGACTCACAGGGAAACACCCTTTGGAGTAAGAGTGTCTCTAACATCAACAGCGTCGGAGCGGGCAACATCACCTCGGACCAGAATGATGAGATAGTCCTTGGGACGAACACCAGGATATATCTTATCAACTCGAGTGGTGATGAACTCTGGAACTATTCCACAGGTTCGATTGTAAGAGACGTTGCTATTGATGACTCAACTGAAGAATATCCGGGAAACGAAATCGTTGCGGGCCTGGAGAACGGGGATATATTGACACTGGATTCAACGGGGGATCTGATTTGGAGCTACCAGACCGGGAAGATAGTCAGAACAGTGGCTATAGGAGACGTTACAAATGATATAGGGAACGAGATGCTTGCAGGTGATGTCCCCACAATCTCAGACGGAAACCTTTACGTTTTCAATTTCGATTACTTCCCAACCAATGTTTCGCTGGACGTGGGGGGTGATGATGGATACAACTGGAACAAGTCAGGGAAGCTCAGGGCCATGCAAACCGTTACTGGGATAGCGGGGGAGTTCCAGGATGCACTTGATTCTTGCGGAGAGAGTTTATGCAACACCAGCCTTATTTTTCACTCGGATGCCAAGGGAAGGCTCAATATATCCGGCCTGAATATATCATATTCCTATAACGCCAGCGGTGTGGTAAGCTATGCCAATCTCACGAACACGTCGTCAAGGACATGGAATATCCGGGTTAACGAGAGTGTGGGATATGAGGTCAGGAACGTGAGCTTCCCTGCAGGCCCGGACCATGACATTGAGGTCAGGTACATAAAGATTCCGGGCTCTGCCAGCAGGTGCGACTTCAACGGGAGTTCCTGCCAGACCGCTGCAGTGGGCCCGGACAACACATGTGATGTGCCGGACTTCACGATTAATGAGGCAGGACCGCTCCCTGAGCCGTTCCATTTCTGGGATGACAGCATGGCATCGGCCGTGCCTGTGAAGGGCAATGAATCAGGGTATTCCTATACAAATGAGACCGACTGCTTCCTTTCCAGCAAGACGATAAACATATGGAACGAGACCAATACAACATTCTATAACATAACGGGAAACACCACTGTTGATGATTCCTCAATCAAGGGCATGCTGTTCCTGAATGTCACCTGGTCTGGCCAGGCATGCAACATAACACCACAGCAGGACGATTCCTCATGCGACTTCGGGAGTCCTGTATACGCCCCGTTCAGCTGCGGTTCTGACACATTCTATGTTTGCAAGAAGGACACATTCTTCAGGTGGGTGCAGCCTTATTCCAATTCCAGTGTGAGCTACCAGGCAGGCGGGGCCACCAATCTTCCTGCGAACCTGAGCAGCCCGAACGTGACGCTGAACGACAGCCTATGGGGAGAGTGGTTCAACTACTCTGTTTTTGTCAATGACACGGACGGGGACAACGTGAGCGTCACGCTCTGGTACTGGCTGGAGAACATGGGTTCATGGTTCAATGGGAGCACAACCAATATAACAGGCAATGGCACAGCCTGGTTCAACATGTCCTCGGACAAGGACTGGTCAGGGGTGAATAAGTATGGGTTCCAGTATCAGGACTTCAATTCCTCGGGCTGGCCAATGCACTCCTCCCGGAACACCATCATATACTGGGGGCCCCTGGCCAGGAAGCACAGCACCGAGGTTGTCTATGTGTCTGGCAACGAGAGCTCGGTGAACAGGTCAGAGTCTGTGGAGCTTGTGGTAATGATAAACGACACTGACACTGAGACATGGGTCCAGGGGGGCGTCAGCTGCACACTCTGGGTGACATACAATGGCTCGGGTTTTGATGGGGGTAACAGCAGCTCTACAAATTCATCGGGTTACTGTGTCTTCCACTTCACCCCGGACGGGAACTACTCGGCCGGGAACCAGACCTGGAAGGTTGGGGTCTGGGATGACACCTACTATAATGATTCGAACTCCAGTGGCTTTGTCCTTACAGTAAGCGGGAGGGTCAACATAAGCCTCACAGCGCCGGAGGATGGGGGAATCCTTCACAGGAACTCGAGCAACCGCCTCGAGGCCGGGCTGGTGGACCAGTACGGCCTTGATGTCAACCAGTCGGGGTTCAACTGCAGCTTCTGGTTCAATTATACGTATCTGGATTCCAGTAACACAACCGAGTACGGGCGCTGCAATATATCCTGGACCCCTCCGTGCGGGTATTCAAGACAGGACTATCTGGTCAATGTGACCCTGACAGAGCCGAACGGGAGCTACTCCATCCTCAATGAAATGGACTGGAGTAATGTCTCCCTGCACGATGAGTTAAATATCACCATACTGGAGCCGCAGGATTACAGCCTCTTCCACAGGGGCAATGGTGCGGGCTTCAATTCGAGTGTGAACGACACGTGCGGGCTCTGCAGCCCTGGAAACTACTCTGTTAACTGGTCTGTAAAGTGGAAGAGGAGGCTAGAGGCAGCTGTAAACAAGACCCCTGGATATGATGAGCAGACCTTTCCGGTGATAGTGAACGCCAGCGGTCTGGAGGCCCGGAACATCGATTTCGGGGACTGGGACATAAACCACACCAGGGTCCTCCTGAATGGTGTGGATGTGCCAAGCAGAATCAATGCATGGAACGACAGCAGCAGAACTGTCATAAATTGGTCGCAGGAATATTTCAACAGCTATTCAGAGCTTGTCTTTCTGGTCAACCAGTCAGGGTGGGAGAACCTGACCTATGAGGTTGTTTACAACCGCTCTGATGAGCAGGAGGAGTTTGGTTATCTGGAGAACGGGGGATTTGAGTCAGGTGTGATTCTTCCATGGGGGTGCTTCTCCTCGAACTGCACAGGCCAGTACTGCCAGTGCGAAATCAGGCAGGAGGGCAATGAGACCAATGGGAGTTATTCACTCTATCTCTCATCAGAAAATAAAGGGTCAGATGACCCGGCCCTCCAGAGCGCCAGCCTTTCCGCGGGCTGGCCCCTGGGACAGGACGGGATAAAGATAAGGTACAAACCCACCGGGGAGTTCGCCAATGACGCGTACATAAGACTATATGCTGGCTCTGGTATGTGCGAGCTTGACAACACAACCGGTGTATGGCTCGAGGAGGTCTGCTACAATGCCTCCTTCTCATCGGCGCTCTGGGTCAATATCACGGTTCATGACTATGGCGATGGTGGGGGTGAAGGTGGCGCTTCCCATGTCCACATAGACTACGTCTGCCTGGCAAATTCCAGCGGGGACTGCGTAAACTACCACTCGGGATACCCGCACACTGTGTCAATACTCTCTGAAACACCCCTGAACCATTCTGACAACATAACATGGACAATTCCCCTGAATGAGACTGTTGGGTTGAGGAGGGTGGCTGCCAATGCCTCAGGAGAGCGCTACAAGCCTGATGTTGAGAATCTCTATGTATATATATACGGGTGGAGCAGCCTGGATGCAGGCAACATATCATCAACAAACTGCACCTATAATGATACCTGGGTGTGCAGGCAGAACGCCAGTATGGATGTGTTCTGCTATGTCTGGGATGCCAATATCTCAGAGCCGCTCGAGGGCCACAATGTGAGCTTCTGGGGGGACGGGGTTTATATAGGCTCCAATATCACGGATTCTGATGGGGTGTCCCTCATAAACTGGGTAAACTCCTCTGATTCAGAGGGCAACCACAGCATAGTCTGCAATATTACGAATGACTCAGATATATTCTATAATGCGAGCGATAACAACAGCGCAGAGATAGTGTTCAACATAAGCTCCGGAACAACCACAGCGGAACTGGGGACAGACCTGACGCCCCCAACGCCGGCCGGGAACCTGACCAAGATATTCAACAGTACATACTACCTCTACATCAACATAACAAACACGGGCGCTACAGAGAGCATGTACGATGTCGTTGTGGGGATAAACACATCTCTCACATCAGGAGGCATCCACGCAGAGACCGTGAACTGCCCACCCATACCGCCCGCAGAGAGCTGCAACAGGACCTCTGTTGTAAATGTCACATACCTGGCCACAGCGGGCTTCAAGGATATCTATGTGAATGTGACCTGGATAAACTCGGATACCTCCCAGGGGAATGTCTCAAATGCCACCGGGGTTGTTGTGGAGAACAACACAGTCCTCAACATAGTCGAGAGTGAGTTAAACTACACAATGCCCAAGGGAGGCTCTGCCCTGGCGGGCAACTTCACTGTGGAATCCTTTGGGAACACCGAGCTGCTCTCTGTTAACTTCTCACTTTCAGGCGGGAATGCAAGCGAGATCAGCCAGTGGAACCTGACCTATTCGCCTGAGCCCCCGGTAAGCGTGATTCCCCACGACGGGAAGCAGCTGGTGAACATAACAGTGACTGTCCCGGATAATGCGACAGTGGGGCTCTACACCGCGAACATAACAGCAAATGCCACTGGCTCGGACTGCAGCCCGGCAAACCTGTGCTGGGACAGCCTCGTGTTCAATCTCAATGTGAGCATGCTTGACTGGAGGGTCTCTGATACCCATCTCAACAAGACCATAGGGCGCAACCCAACCCCCATCAACGGGAGCATAGGGACAATCCAGGTGATAAACAGCAAGGATGCAGACTGGTCATTCAATGTGACCATGGATGACCAGGCCAACGGGACGGGAAACATAACGGTCTCGGCTAGTAATTTCACGCTAACCCCGTTTTCGGCCTTCAGCCTCGAGGTCTACCACAACACCACAGGCGAATATGCAGAGGGCCTCTACCTGACCAACATAACCATAGCCAACAATGAGGACGCCGTCCCCCAGAGCATCAATGTCTCTGTCTCCCTCAATGTTATAAACTTCTCCATAGACATACTCTTCCCGAACCAGAGTAACCCTGCTACTGATATCGTGCCGTGGGATATCCTGAACATAACGGCCAATGCGACCATGGGCGGCAGCCCTGTGGATGAAAACATAACATGGTACGTTGTGGTGGGTGGCTTATTCTGTGGCAACGTCCAGAGCGCCTATAATCTAACTGACCAGCTCTGGCACATAAACTGCAGCGCCCCCGACATTCCGGGCAATTTCATAAAAAACATCCTCAACCTCACGGGATACTATGAAACAGAGGATGTATCCTTCCCGGCAGAAGAGACGGATGCAGTGATATACAGGGACGTGACCGCGCCGCAGATACATGACATAAGGGTTGTGAATTCGGACGTGGATGATGAGGGGAACCTTCAATATTCTGGAAGCAGAAGCGAAGTGGTGATGGAATCTGACCTGACTGACAATGAAAATGTAACATCCGCATGGGCATGGATTTATTATGAGGGAACCCTCAGGAATACGTCCGGAATGTACGAGATATCCCCGGGCACATGGAAGTTTAATTTCAGCTCCTCCCTGACAGAGGGGGACTACAGGGCCGTGGTTTTTGCCAACGACAGCACAGGGAACGAGGCCAATACCTCATCATCGCTCATGGGGTACTTTGACCTCTACCATCCGATAGACCTGAACGGGACGCTGGCGGACAAGGACGGGGTGGCCATAGAGGCGAACTTCACGTTCTACAAGAGCGGCACCCTCTGGGAGATACACGATAGATTCAGTGCCAACAGTTCAGGCGGCTACAACCACACCCTCCACAGAAGGGTCTATGACACGAAGCTGGGGTTCTCTGGACACGAGGTCTTGCTCTACGGGGTGGATGTTAATGCCTCTGCTGTGAACCAGCACGGAGTAGAGTATCCAGACAACCTGACCAGCCCGATAACACTGGACCTCTATACAGCAGAGAACACCACCCAGATAGGGGTTACCCTTCCCGAAGGGGCCGAGAACCCCATCATGGTGATTGCCCTGGAGCACAACCTTACAAGGACCAGCAGCATCACAAGTTTCAGTCTTGACTACACCCAAGCACTCCAGGACTTCTACACCTATACGCCAATAGGCTCTATAACAGAGTCCAGCCTGGGGGTCTACCGATGCTCGAACTGGAGCATAAGCGAGAGGTCCTGCACAGGGGGGTTCGAGAATGTCTCCATATCAGCGAGCGTGGATACTATAGAGGATAGGGTAGGCTTCAATACCACAGGGGCATCGTCCTATGTGGTGGCCGAGTGGGAGGGTACAGGCGAGAACGGGAATGGTAATGGCGATGACGGGACCGGGAGTACAGGGGGTAGCAGCAGGTCATCGATTGTGAGCACCATCACAACGACCATACCCTTTACTGTTACTACCTCGATAGGCAGCATCAGGATTCACCCCGGGGAGAACAAGACCTATCTGTTCTCGGTAAAGAACAAGGCCAGCGAGAACCTGACTGTCTCCCTGGACGTCCAGGGCCTGGAGGATTTCATATTCCCGGAGAAGAGCCTCCTAGAGATTGCCTACAATGGCAGTGAGAGTATAGATGTTGTGGTGTCCGTTCCGGATACCATGGGAACAGGGACATATACAGGAAGCATCCTGGTCACGGCTGCAGGGAGGAGCCAGGAGATACCCATAACCATGACTGTGAGCATTGAGGCCAAGGACCTGGTCTCACTCAGCATCAATATACTGACCCCGAATGTCAACCCGGGGGGCAAGCTCAGGTTTGGTGTGGAGCTCAAAAACCTGGCACTACCGCCCGGGTTCAATGTCAGCATAGTGTACATAATCAAGGACAGTGAGAGGGAGCGGGTAGTGGCTGATGCGAGCGAGTATGTCTTCCTGGAGGAGTCCCTCGCGTTCACGAAATCCATAGAAATGAAAGGGAACAATCCCACGGGCCAGTACTACCTGGATATATGGGCGTATTTTGCAGACGGGAAGTCCGTAAATGAGGTGGCAGTGTTCAATCTGGTCGAGCCCTACTGGTCTTCCTGGGAGGGAAAAATCATACTGCTTATACTCTCCATGCTGGGCATGGGTATCGTAGGTTACTATGGGTGGGGATTATATAAGAAGTGGAAGTCTGAAAGGGCCAGGTACATATTTCCCATTAACTACAGAAAGATGCCCCAGGAGAGCGGGGACTCATTCTGGATAGGCAGGGTTGCTGAAACAGACAGGAATGCGTGGTTCAATCCCGCGGACCTCACCACGCACATTATAGTGGCCGGCGCCACAGGGGCTGGCAAGTCAGTGGGGGCCTCGGTGTTTGTGGAGGAGGCCCTGGACAAGAACATCCCTGTGATTGTATTCGACCCCACTGCCCAGTGGACAGGCTTTGTCAAGGCCCTGGAGGACAGGAACCTTATGAAATACTACAGCATGTTCGGCATGGACCCGAAGTCGACCAGGCCGTTCAAGGGCATGATATTCGAGGTGACAGACCCCCAGGAGCTTCTCCGTGATATAAAGAAGGGATTTAAAAAATACCTTGCCCCGGGTGAAATCACGGTATTCGCGCTCGACAAGCTCAAGCCAGGACAGTATGATGAGGCCGTTGGCATAATAATAGACTCCCTCTTCAGCATGAACTGGGAGGAATCCACCACGCTAAAGGTGATAATGGTATTTGATGAGGTGCACAGGCTTCTTGAGAAGTACGGGGGCAAGGGCGGCTACGTGTCCCTGGAGAAGGCAGCCAGGGAGTTCAGGAAGTGGGGCATAGGCATCATAATGTGCAGCCAGGTCCTGGCTGACTTCAAGGAGGCCATTGCAGGAAATGTCCTGACAGAGGTGCAGCTAAACACCAAGTCTATTACAGACATACAGAAGGTGGAGACCAAGTACGGTGGGGAGTATGCCAAGAAAATATCCAGGCAGGGTGTCGGCGTGGGCATGCTTCAGAACCCCAAGTATAATGACGGCAAGCCGTACTTTGTCCAGTTCAGGCCCACGTGGCATAATCCGCACAAGATAAGCAACAAGGAGATGGAGCTCTACAGTGACTTTGCAGGGAGGCTCGAGGAGATAGATGTAAAGATAGAGCGGCTCAAGAAGGCTGGAGAGGATACATTTGAGATTGAGCTTGAGCTCAAGCTGGCCAGGGACAAGCTGAAGCAGGGGCGTTTCAGGATGGCGCAAATCTATATAACGTCCCTTGAGCAACATTTAAGCAAGGGTGAGTGATTGGAAGAAAAGGACAAGAAATCCTCTAATGAAGAGAATGTGATAACCCCCTCAGAATTTGAGGAGCTTGAGAAGAAAGAGGAAAAGAAGGTAAGGCTCAAGAAGACCCCTGCCAAGGTGGAGGCAGTACCGAAACCGCCCCGCAGAGAAAAGGCCACTGATGTGGAGATGCTTGTTCTGAAGACAGAGAAGCTTGAGGGAAAGATAGAGGCCATGGCAGACTACCGGAAGGCTGTGGATGAGAGGCTCTCTGGCCTCAACCAGGAGATTGGCGAGCTCAGGTCCTCTGTGATGGAGAGGGACAGGGTTACCAGGGAGGTCCAGAAGGGATTCTCCAGTATAAAGGAGATGGCAGAGGGTATGGAGCCCGAGAAGATAACCAGGCAGCTCGCCGAGAAGGATGAGTCAATTGAGAAGAACCAGGCAACAATAGAGGCCCTTGCTGTACAGATAAAGCAGCTGAGAAAGGACATAAAGGCTAACTCCGATGTGCTGGAAAACATCAGGGGAATCAAGGAGATGTCTGGTGTTGTTCAGACGCTCAAGGAGAAGATGGGTAAGATAGATGATGACAGGAAGTTCACATCAAGAACAGCCGGAAAGATAGAGACTATGTTCTCGGACCTCAGCAACAAGCTCGGGGAGTTCCAGAGCTACAAGGACAGAATAGCATTCAATGAGGAGACCATGCACGAGATAATGAAGGTTGTTGACACGCTCGAGACAAGGTTCGATGAAACCACAAAGAAGGATGACCTGAAGAAATTGGAGGGCTCCGTTGAGGAGAGGTTCGAGCGGGTGAGAACAGAGGGTGATGACAAGCTATATGAACTCAAGAAGCTTGTGGATAGCCTTCTTACAGCGCTAAAGGAAAGCGGTATGAAGGGTATCATGGAAAGTGTGGGCAAGTCAAGGCTGGACAGGATGTTTGCGACCAAGGATGACCTGGAGGAGATAGGCGCCAAGCTGGACATGCTCAGGGAGGCCACAGCGCAGACTGTGAGGGAGAAGAGGATAGAGTTCGCTGGTGAAATAAAGGGAACGGGTCCGGATTTCTCTGAAATGGTAAGGCAACAGCATGTCAGGAAAATCCCCAAGGCCCCTGTCCGGGAGAAGCCAGAGTCCGGGGAAGTTCCTAGGAAGGCTCTCCCGAGAACGGAGGATGTTAAAAAAACCGGGGGAAGGATTCCCCCTGCACCTGTCCGAGAGGGGGGCCCGCCACAGCCCGGTACAGAGAATAGACCCCTGACACAGATTAGCCCTGTCCTTGCGATAGAGGGCAGCATGGACTCCCTGATGGACCAGATCGAAGAGGCCATAAAGAGGGGGAACCTTGACATCGCCAAGAAGCTCTACAGGGAGACAGTCTCCCTGTATGACCAGCTCAATGAGGCAGAGGATTATCAGGATGTCAACATGCTCTATGACAGGATAAGGCGGCTCTACAGCAGGCTCAGGATATACACATGATTTCAGCCGGCCCTGGAATAAAAAACAGCCCCAGTCCTGCAGACATACAAGAATGGCCTGGTTTGTTCTCACTCTCCGTTGGTGTCAATGTCTATTATCTTTAACGCAACCCTCATCTTTTCAACAAACCTCATGGCATTGTGCATTAAGCCCCTGCACCTGTCCTCCTCCAGCCTTGTTTTTGCACCGTATTGCATATCTTCTCTTGTTGATTTTGCACCCTCCCTCTTCTTGGCAGACCTTATCATTTCTATATACTCCCTGTCGATATCCAGTTTTTCTTCATCAATGAAATATTCTATTGCATTGATTGTACATTCCTGGTTCCTGCTCCCATAACCCAGCTTGTATAGGATAGCCAGTAATGAATGGTACATGGCGTAATTTCTTCGGGCTCGAGTCGGTCGGACTCAGGCTGTTTAGCGTGTATGGTAATAATGAGAAAAGTAAGGGAAGACATGCAAATATAGCCTCGCAGATGATTTGGGCAAAGGAATCAGGAGAACAATTTGATGTCTATGATATGGAGACGTTGAGGGATTTTGTTCATGTTGATGATGTGGTGGAGGCCTTTATTAAAGCCATGAATTCCAGTGTGGTCTCGGATGTGATGAACATCGGAACCGAAAGGGTGCACTCGCTCAGGGATATAATAGAGGCCGTGGGCCTGAAAGAATATAGATTGGTTGAAACCCCCATAAAGAACCATGTAAAGGAGACGCAGGCGGATACCAGCAGGGCCAGAAATATCCTGGGATTTCAAGCAGACATCGATGTGATAGACTGTATAAGGTCCAAGCTATCCAAGGATTGACTTCAGGGCCCTGGGTATGAAAGAAATCAGGTCTGAGGCGAGCAGACCCGGGCCGAACTCCCTTGAGGCCAGGTCACCCGCAAGGCCGTTTATATAGGCTGCTGAGCAGGCCGCCCCGAATGGCTCCAGGCCCATTGCTAGGAGGGCGCCGCAGATGCCTGCAAGGATGTCGCCTGTTCCGCCCTTGGTCATGAATGGTATGCCAGTCCTGTTCAGGGCCACGGACTTGCCGTCTGATATGACATCGATGTGGCCCTTGAGGAGTATGGCACAGCCCATGTGGGAGGAGAAGAGCCTGGCCTGCTCGAGCCTTTCCTTTATATTCTGGCTGGGTTCGTGGTCTGTGAGGGTGAGGAACTCCCCTGAGTGGGGAGTGAGGATGAAGCTGCCCCCGAGGAGCTTCTTGTTTGCCGAGACAGCGTGGATGGCATCGGCATCTATGACGCAGGGTTTGTCAAGGCGGGCCAGGAGGTTCTGGACAAAGGTCATGGTCTCGGGCCTCCTTCCGAGGCCGCCTCCCAGGACGACGGCATCTGCCTGCTTGGCCATCTCAAGAACTGAGCGGGTGTGCCAGTTGTTGAGGCAGTTTCCTGTTATGGGCTCTGTTATCAGGTCAGGGGAGAAGGAGGCTATGATGTTGGCAGCACGCTCAGGGGCAGCCACTGTCACGAGGTCGCAGCCAGAGCGGAGGGCAGCCAAGGCGGCCAGGGCAGGGGCGCCTGAGTATCTCCTGGAGCCGCCCACCACAAGGAGCCTGCCGAAGTCCCCCTTGTGGGACCATGCTGGCCTTTCGGGATAGGACTTCCTGACAAAGCCCCTGGAGATGTATCTGACACTCCCCACCCTGAAGGGTGAGGGTTCTTTAGTGGGCACGTTGCCACGCTCCTAAAGTTATGGGCGATGCCAGTGTCGCCCCATCAAGAGATGGTATAGTCTCAAGACCTATCTGTGCGATTCTTTTTGCACCATTATGGTCGGCATTCGCTTGGTATCCGCAGTGGGGGTATCCGAATAAGCCCTGGTGTGGTCTTGTCCCCTTGCTTCCACACCTTGAACATGTGTGGGATGTCCTTCCCCTCTCATCTATCTTGATTACCTGTCTTCCATCCCAGTTAGCCATGTGTGTTATGGTTTGGGTTAGTTTGAAGTATGGCATAGAAGATACTATTCTATTGAATCTCTTACCTTTGGCTGAGTTCCTTATGCCCTTAAGGTCTCCAAGGACGATTATAGCGTTGTGCTCCTCTGCCAGATCGTTGACATGCCTTGCTATCTTGAACAGGGTGTCGTTGGCCTTCCTCTGTTCCGTTTGTCCTATCTGCTTGATTACCTTTGGGAGTTTCTTCTTTCCGAGCCTCTTGCGTAGCCATGCATAGTGCCTTCGTGTTCCCCTAACCTCCCGCCCCAGAAACTCGGGTCTCTGGCTGTTGAAACTGCCACAGACAGTCGCTATGACTTTCTCCCCCAGATCTATGGCGAGTATGTTAGAGTATGATTTTCGGATAGTTACTTCCTTCCTGACGGTCAGCATCAAGAACCATCCATTCTTGTTCCTGGCTATCTTCGAGTCGCCTACATTTAGCTTTAGCAGGCTCTCGTATTTCCTTGGGACTATGACTGGTAGCCAAACCCCACCATGCCTCTGCTTGGTGGGTAGCCTGAGCCAATGCTTGGACACCTCGGTCTGCTTCTCCACGACTGTAAAAACATCGTTGCGTAGGTGTAATGGCTGCTCCTTGATGTTGTCGAACTGTCTCTTCTTTTCTATACTCCTTATGGCCCCCCACACGGTCGCACTGTACCTGTGGGGCTTCTTGAATGTGAAATATGGAAGCTGTGGCATGCAGTCGTTGTCCACGCAATCCGACACCTCTTTGCACAAAGTTTGGTAATCGTTATACTCATCGCTGAGTATCTGTTCCTTTATCCCTGTAAGGGAGTGTATCTTGCACCTAACGGTTTTTGCCACTTGCATGTTTAGTTTCCTTATCCCACCATGCGGAATGGCATTTGGGACACACCCTTGGATTATCTATTCTTGGAACCCACCTATGTCCACATTTTAGGCATTTTCTCTTCATCATAGTAATGTATTGTAATCAGTTATTTAAATAATTATACCCTACTAACTCCCCCATCAACAAGGGGGAATGCGTCGGACTTTATTTCATTTGATCACGTCAATCTGGGCCTTCTGGAGGCGGCCGGAGTAGTCTATGTAGACTGTCTTGGTTTCGGAGAACTCGTTGAGGCCCTCAATGCCGGCCTCGCGGCCGTGGCCCGTGGCCTTGACCCCGCCGAAGGGCAGGTGAACCTCGGAGCCGATGGTGCTGGAGTTGACATAGACCAGGCCCGATTCTATCCTCTCCACTGCCTCCATGGCCCTGCTGACGTTGTTTGTGTATATCGCAGAGCTGAGGCCGTAGGTTATGGAGTTCATGGCATCGATGGCCTGGTCGAGGTTCTGGACCTCGATTAGGGAGAGGGAGGGTCCGAATATCTCCTCCTGGGCTATGTGCATGTTGGGGGTGACATCGGTGAAAAGGGTGGGTCTGTAGAAGAATCCCCTGCCCTTGACAGGGGAGCCGCCGCAGAGGAGCCTGGCCCCCTCGCTGAGGCCCACACCGGTGTAGTAGTGAACCTTTCTCTGGGCCGTCCTGTTGATTAGGGGACCCACATCCGTGTAGGGTTTGAGGCCGTCCCCGAGCCTGAGTTTGCCTATCCTGGAGACCAGCATCTTCTCGAATTTTGGTTTGATTTTTTTGTGGACGATTACCCTGGAGGCCGCTGTGCAGCGCTGGCCGGTTGTGCCGAAGGCCCCCCATATCACTCCATCCAGGGCAAGCTCGAGGTTGGCGTCGTCCATGACTATTATACCGTTCTTGCCGCCCAACTCAAGGCCAACCTTCTTGAGTCCGGCCTCGCGGGAGATGAACTCACCGACGTCCCTGGAGCCTGTGAAGGAGATGCCCCTGATGTCGCGGTGCTTCACCAAGGCGGTGCCCACAGAGCTGCCCGGGCCTGTCACGAGGTTGACCACACCCCTGGGGAGGCCAGTGGATTCCATGAGCTTGACAAACTCGATTGCGCAGAGAGGGGTGTCAGATGCAGGCTTGAATACCACGGTGTTGCCGCATATCAGGGCGGGCATGAGCTTCCAGGAAGGGATGGCTATGGGAAAGTTCCAGGGTGTTATCAGGCCGCAGACGCCAAGGGGCATCCTCATGGTCATGCAGAACTTGTCACGGAGTTCTGAGGGGGTGGTGTGGCCAAAGAGGCGGCGGCCCTCGCCTGCCATGTACTCGGTTATGTCAATGGCTTCCTGAACGTCTCCGCGGGCCTCGGATATCACCTTACCCATCTCCATGGTCATGAGCCTGGCTAGACGCTCCTTGTTTTTTCTGAGGAGGTTGGCTATTCTGAGCAGGATTTCGCCCCGCCTTGGGGCAGGGAGATCCCTCCATGCCGGAAGGGCCTTCTCTGCTGCATCCACTGCAAGGTCAACATCGTGGGCTGTTCCCCTCTGGAACAGGCCGAGTGGTTTCTCTGTTGTGGGGTTTATGCTCTCCTGGGTCTCGCCTGAACTGGACTTTATCCACTTTCCTCTGATAAGGATTCCATGGGCTTTCATCTTTTCCTCCTTTCCTGGCCGAACTCGTAGAGTGCGCGCAGGGCCTGGGCAGCCCTCTCCGGGTATGAGAAGGTCGGCACGCCCGAGTCCTCCAAGGTCTTTTTAAGCACCTCGGTGAAGCGGCCCCCTGCCGCTATCACCACAAGGGGTTTGCTACTCCTCTCAGAAGCTGCGGAGACAACATCGGTTATGTCTGCTGTGAGCGTGGGTATCTGGAAAAGTGTTATGAGAGCTATCATGTCCACATTTGAATCCTGGATTGCGGCATCGATGGCGAGCCTGTAGCGCTCGACATCGGCGTCACCTGTAAGGTCAAGTGGGTTCTTGAGGACCACGTGGGGTGGGAAGGCCTTCCTGAGGGATGCCAGAATCTTCCTGTCCATCCGGGCAAGGGAGAGCCTGTTCTCGATTACCCAGTCTGTGGTGAGGACGCCGAAGCCCCCGCCGTCTGTTATTATCTGGACCCGGTCGCCCCTGGGTATGGGCTGTGAGGTCAGGACCCTGGCAAAGTCAAAGAGCTCCTCAAGGCTCTGGGCCTGTATTGCCCCGGCCTGCCTGAAGGCAGCAGAATGGATCTGCTTGGAGCCGGCAAGGGAGCCTGTATGGGAGGAGACTGCGTGGGTGCCCTCCTGGGTCGTGCCGCCCTTGAGTATAATCACAGGCTTCTTCCTGGAGGCCCTCCTAAGTGTGTTGAAGAACTTCCGGCCCTGCCTGAGGCCCTCGAAGTAGCAGCATATCACCCTGGTCTTGGGGTCGTCTGCAAGGTATTCTGTCAGGTCAGCCTCGTCCACGTCGATGGCGTTGCCATAGGAGATGAACTTGGATATCTTGTAGCCTTTCATGGCCATCCAGTCAAGGACCACGGAGCCCAGGGCACCGGACTGGGAGATGAAGGCCACGCTGCCTTCCTTGGGCCTCTCGAGCTTGTACCTGGGGAGGAAAAAGGTGTCCACCCCTGAGCAGGGGTCGAACACCCCAATACAATTGGGGCCCAGAGCACGCATGCGGTAGCGCCTGATTATCCTTGCGCAGTCCTGTTCGAGCTCGGTGTTGCCGACCTCGGCAAAGCCGCCTGATATTATTATCACCGCGGGGATATGCTTTCTTCCACACTCGTCCAGGATTTTTGGGACAATGGGAGCCGGGACAGAGATGGCGGCAAGGTCTATTCTGCCGGGGACCCTGAGCACAGAGGGGTAGCAGGGAAGGTCGAACATCCTGTCTGTCTTGGGGTTTATGGGATATATCTTGCCGCGGAATTTTCCCTCAATGAGGTTTCTTAGCATCACGTGGCCGATTTTCTTGGGGTTGCGGCTTGCGCCTATTATGGCAACGGACTTGGGTTGGAAAAAGTAGTCAAGTTTCTTCATGATATTTATTTGGAGGGCCGCAATATAAAATATGCTAAGGAATATCATCTCTGAGAGGGAGAGGGAGCTTCCTGTTTCCACCATAGGGAGGATGCTGAAGATTGCTGCGGAGAGCAAGACTGTCATATCACTGGGGCCGGGGGAGCCTGACTTTGTTTCTCCTGAGAACATAATAAGGGCAGCTAAGGGGGCCCTGGACAGAAGGATGACCCACTATTCGCCTGTGGCCGGAAGGACAGATTTTAAGAAGGCTGTGATAAGGAAGCTTAAAAAGGAGAATGGGATAGAGGCAGGGGAGGAGAACATAATAGTGACCAGCGGCTCCACAGAGGCCATAATGCTTGCCCTCATTGCCACTGTAGACCCCGGAGAGGGGGTGATGCTTCCTGACCCGGGGTTTCTTTCATATAAGCCCACAGTGGAGGTCCTGAACGGGATGCCCATATCCATTCCCCTGGAGGAGGGGAAGGGGTTCCAGCTTGATGTGGACGTGATGGAAAGGATGATTGTCCCTGAGAAGACCAGAGTGCTGATAATCAATACTCCCTCAAACCCCACAGGGACGGTCCTGAGCAGGAAGACCCTTGAGGAGGTCGCTGATTTTGTGGTGGAGCACGGGCTGCTTGTCCTCTCTGATGAGGCCTATGAGAAGTTCGTGTATGGGAATGCCAGGCACGTGTCCATGGGTTCGCTGAATGGAATGAGTAAATATGTGATGACCCTGCACAGCTTCTCCAAGACCTATGCCATGCCCGGGTTCAGGCTTGGTTATGCATGCGGGCCAGAGGAGGTAATAAGGGCCATGACCAAGCTGCATGTCTTCTCCTCACTGTGCGCGCCGACTGTGTCGCAGGTCGCTGGGGTTGAGGCCCTGGGGGGGCCGCAGGGCGCTGTGGAAAGGATGAGGAGGGAGTATGACAGGAGGAGAAGGATGATTATCAAGAGAGTAAGGGAGGTTCCTGGCTGGTCATGCCTGGAGCCTGAGGGGGCATTCTATGCGTTTCCGAATATAAAGAGCATGGGGATGAAGAGCCTGAAGGCCTCGGATTGGCTGCTCAAGGAGGCAAGGGTGGCGACGATACCTGGGACAGAGTTCGGCGGGATGGGAGAGGGCTTCATAAGGCTCTCCTATGCGACGGCGTATGAGAAGATTGAGAAGGCCATGGACAGGATTGAGAGGACTGTCAGAAAGGGGAAGAAATAGCTTGATGTTGTTTCCATGTTTGGCTTAAGCCTGTTACCGAAGGTAATCTTGCGGCTTTGACGCGAGATATGTGCCACATGTTTCGTACTGCGGCACAAAACCACCTGTCGCGAAGCGACGGTGTGTTGAGAAAGGTCTCGGCCTTCTGTAAAGGCTTAGAAATAAATTTACCCAAGTCAAATTACTATCATGGCCAGACCGAGGTTCTATAGGAACACCACTGAGAATGTCCTGAAGATATACAGGGTTCTCGTGAAGGCGCACCAGGAGGACAGGGGTCACATCACTGTGGGGGAGATAGCCCGCATGGCCGGGCTCCACAAGTGGACGGTGTCAAGGACGCTGGACGTGTGGATGGCCCCCTTCGTGGATATGGTCATACCAGAGGAGCTCGAGGATGTGGGGCTCAAGATAAAGCTGGTCAGGATAAAGAACCCGGACATAGGAGAGGAGCAGGTTGTGAGGGGCCTGAGGACCATGTTGTGATTATCCTGTAAATTTTGTGAGTTTGGCTTAAGCCTTTGGGAAAGCGGTTAGCTCCTGTAAAGGCTTATTGGGTGAAGACCCTTAGGAAGGATTCATAGTCTATCCAGAACTCGTCACCGTAGCGGTTGGCCTCGGCATCCCTTACGGGAAGGAACCTCCACTGGTTCTGGTTGTACCAGGCAACGAAGCCGTGGGCCTGGGCGTTCCTGCACCATTCGGAGAAGCGGGAGAGTTGGCTCCTGTCGAGCCTGGGCTTCCTGGCCCAGGACTTTATCTCAAAACAAAGCAGCTTGCCTGATTTTATGGCCACGACATCCACTGGAGTGAGGGCGCCACCCGAGGAGGCGCTGCGCACGCAGGAGTAGCCGCGGGCGCTCAGGAACCTCAGCAATTCGCGCTCTGCCCTGAAGCCCTTGCGGTAGAGTTTCATGATAATATATGGGTAAATGGCTTTTAATTTGGTGGGATATAACACCGTTATATTTTCCCAACCTTCCGCAAACCAGGAGGCAGGAAAATATCTCTCCATAATATACAACGCGGGCCGTGCTGTGTTTTTATTGTTTTCATGGCAAGATTGTAATGTTGTGTTTTGCCTTAATGGTGCGTTCCATGGAGATACAGGTTATCGATGTCGACTACATCCTGGTGGATGAGAGGCCCATAGTCAGGATATTCGGCAAGACTGAATCAGGCAAATCCGTGTGCGCCTTCTACGAGGGGTACAAGCCGTATTTCTATGCAGATGGAGAGAAGACCAGGGAACTCATGGAGAAGGAACCCCAGGTGCAGAAGATAGAGAGGGTCTCCAGGAAGATGGTAATGGGCTACCAGGACCCCAGGGATGTATATAAGATAACCATAACCAACCCATCAAGGACCCCTGAGATAAGGGAGCGGCTGGTGGCTGCGGGGGTCACGGCCTATGAGGCTGACATACTCTTCAAGTACAGGTTCATGAACGACCTGGGCATCAGGGGCCTTGGCTGGATTGGGTTCAAGGAAGAAAACGGCGTCTCCACCGAAACCGTTAATGTTGACAGGTGTGTAAGGGTCAGCTCGGTGGAGCCCGTGGAGGGGCTCAAGGATGTTCCCCTAAGGATGCTTGCCTTTGACATAGAGTGCGTGTCTGTAAGGCCAGGGACCCTGCCAGAGGCTTCCAGGGACCCCATTGTCCTCATATCCATGGTCTTTGGGGAGCCCTTCAAGGGCGCTGAAAGGATGGTGCTTAGCACGAGGCCGGGCCCTGGCGTGACTACCCTCTCATCAGAGAAGGAGATGCTGGAGAGGTTTGCTGAGATAATAAACCAGTACGACCCTGACATCCTGACCGGCTACAACGTAAACAACTTCGACATCCCCTACATACTGGACAGGATGAGAGAACATAGGATAAGGCCTTTCATGGGCCGCTGCAACCAGAAGCAGGTCAATGCCAGGAAGCTCATGGCCAGGTACAGGATATCCATAATAGGCAGGGTTGTTGTGGACAGCTTTGAGATTGTAAAGAAGGACTACTCCCTTGCGAGGTACGGCCTTGATTTTGTCGCAGAGAGGCTCCTGAATGACCACAAGGAGCCTGTGAAGCTGCGTGAGATAGAGAGGTTCTGGAGGGGCAGCCCTGAGGAGTTTGCCAGGCTTGTGAAGTATTCGCAGAAGGACTCGGTTCTGGCAATGTCTCTTGTACAGAGGCTCAACCTGATAGACAAGTATGTGGCCCTTTCCAAGGTCTCCGGGACCCTGCTGCAGGACACCCTGAACAGCGGTGAAACAACAAGGATAGAGAACTTCCTTCTCAGGGAATTCAACAGGGCGGGCTATATCCTTCCGTGCAGGCCCACAAGCAGCGAGATAGCCAGGAGGGAGGATGATAAGAAGAGGGAGCTCAAGGGCGGCTTTGTGTTCGAGCCTGAAAAGAAGCCCCATTCAAATGTGGTGGTCCTGGACTTCAAGAGCATGTACCCCTCCATAGTAAGGTCGTTCAATATATGCCCGACCACGATTATCAGGGACAAGCCCGTTGACAACCCCATAGAGACTGTTGCGGGAACGAAATTCGCCCCCAGAAAGGTAAGGGTGGGTATCATACCAACCATAATCGAGGGCCTGCTGGAGAGCAGGGTGGAGGCCAAGAAAAAGAAGGCCAGGGCAAAGGACCCCTTCAAGAAGAAGGCCTATGAGGCAGAGCAGTGGGCTCTCAAGATAATGGCCAATGCCTTCTACGGGCACATGGGATACTCCAGGGCAAGGATATATGACCTGAGCGTGGCCAATACCATCACGGCCTGTGGAAGGGACATCATCCACAAAACCAAGGACATTATTGAGAAGGAGTATGGCTACAGGGTGGTCTATGGTGACACTGATTCCGTTGTCATTAAGGTTGACACGGATGACCTGGAGAAGATAAGAAAGATAGCGAACAGGATATCCAAGGATGTGACAGATAAGCTGCCTGGCATCATAGAGCTGGAGTTTGAGAAGGTGTTCAAGAGGTTTCTGCCGCTGACCAAGAAGCGCTACTTTGCCTGGAGATTTGAGCCTGTGGATGGCGGATGGAAGGAGGGCATAGAGATGAAGGGTATAGAGACCGTCCGGAGGGACTGGTGCGAGCTCGTGGGCGATACCCTCAGGAATGTCATAGAGATTGTCCTGAAGAGGGACGATCCCATGGAGGCTGTATCATACTTCACAGAAATAGTCCAGAAGCTTGTGAAGAACGAGGTGTCTGTGCAGAAGCTTGTGGTTACCAAGACCATGACCAAGCCGCCGGAAAAATATGAGGGCATGCAGCCGCATATAGAGCTGGTGAAGAAGCTCCAGACAAGGAACAGCGGTGAGGTGCCTGGTGTGGGAGACCGGATAGGTTATGTCATTGTGAAGGGTATGGGTCTGCTCTCCAAGCGCGCCGAGGACCCCACATATGTTGAGGAGAACGGCATCCAGGTGGACTCCAGGTATTATATCGAGAACCAGCTCCTGCCTCCAATGGAGAGGATATTCAGCGTCCTGGGGGTTTCACGCTCTATGCTCATGGGTGGAGGGAGGCAGTCTGACCTCATGCACATAATCAACACCCAGGCAGAGCAGAAGGGGCCTGTAAGGGAGATTCCGGTTGCGGACATGAGCGGCTTCGCTTGTGAGAAATGCGGGAGGTTCTACCCCAGAATCCCCCTGGTCGGGGCCTGCTCCTGCGGGGGGAGGCTTCTCTTCTCCCATAGAGGCGGGACAGCAGAGATGGTCACCACCCAGGGCCCGGGAAGATAGCTGGCCCAGGCACCCTACGTGCCATTCCAGAGCCGGCACCATTCTTGTTCACATGACATTAACGTGCCATGGTTTTGTTAACAATCACTTCACTGCGCCGTGCGTTAAGTTTGCGTGTTTCTGTGAAGCAGTGTAGAAGCCTCCAGTGGAAGTGAGGGGGTGTGGTTTCTCCACCGGAAACCATGGGGTTCACATTACCTTCATTTTGTGTTCATTTCGATAGCATGCAGGGCCGGAACACCCCCCTGTTTCCTGTGGAAGTTCACATTACCTTGCCCTGGTTCATTAACCATCATATTCCCATGGTTACCATCACTGTGGGGGAGAGGCCTGAAAAGTAGAGTATGGTGGGGAGCAGGAGGTAACCCATCAGGTGGGAGCGCCTGACCCTGAAGAGGATTGCGAGCAGGCCTGTGAAGGTCCCTGCAAGCGCTGCCAGGAGGCCCAGGGGGCCTGAGAGGACAGCGACCACCAGGACAAGGAATATCAGCACCCCCAGGCTCACTGTGCTGTAGTTTATCCTTCCTATCTGGCTTAGGAGGGCCCTTGCGAGACCGAGGGTTAGGATGGCTGAGATGAAGCAGGCTGTTATCCCGACCATAACCAGGAGGAGCATGTCCCAGAGCGTGATGGTGGAGACCAGCTGGGATATTGCCCACACAGCACCTGAGCGGGTTTTTGATATTGAATAGAATACTATGAACGTAAACATTATGTTTGAGGTGTTGATTCCCCCAAGAGCGGTCAGGAACTCCCTGGTGCTGGCCCTCAGGGACTGCGCAGCCAGGACCCCGGCCTGGGCAGCACCCACACCAGGCAGCATGCCTGCAAACCACCCGGCAAGCCATCCTGTCAGGATTCCCTTTCTGTGGTCACCCCTGATTTCCCCGGTCCTTGCTTGGACGGGTATCACGCTCCTGGTATAGAAGCTCACAAGGAGGGTGCTCAGGGCAAAGAGGCCTGTCAGGGTGGGGAAGAGCATGGACTCAGAGGCAAAGGCGTTCAGGGTTACAAGGCCGAGCAGCCCTGATAGTGAGAAGACCGCCAGGGCGAGGACCCTGCCCCAGCCGGCCTCTGTAAGAATCATCCAGGCAACGACCAGGAGGAGAAGGATGTGCAGGGCGGGCCTTATGATGTGGTATATCCCCGGTATAATGTAGATTAGAAGGGGGAGTGTGAGTAGCGTGAGCAGGGCAACACCCAGGCCGCCCATGACCGTAAGAAGGACTGCCTCATACCCCCTACCCTCAAGCAGGAACCTGTGGCCAGGCAGGACCGAGAGGGCGGTCGCGGGGTCAGGCGCGCCGAATATGATGGAGGGGAGGAAATCCACAAAGGTGTTGGAGACGGCGAGCGCCATGATGAACACAAGGAGCAGCTCTGTCTGGGTGGGTGGCAGAAGGGCAACCGCTGATATCATGGCCACGAAGACGGTGTTTGGGTGTATCCCGGGCATGAGGCCGGTAATGGTTCCGATGAGTATGCCCAGGAGCATGAACAGGAGGATATCCAGGAACATGGTTATATTTGGGGTGATGACAAAAATGTTTGTCAGGCCGGCACGGCGCGTGAAGGTGCGATGTCGTGGGTAAAGGTGGCCTCACCTGTTTCTGCGTTGTATTTTACAGCGTCCTGGTTGCCTGTTATTATCACAGTGACGCCCCTATACCTCTCGGTGTGGCGCTCCTGGGACATTATCCAGAACAGGTCCGGGACGGGCTCTATAAGATAGGGGTCGGTTGTTGTGGATATCTCTCTCCTGTCAGGGGAGAGGTGCCTCCTTCTCAGCATCCCCAGGGCATCCTGCCCGGATACCGGCCTGCCTGGGTGGTATATAAGCAGGTTGAATGTCTCGTCTTCCTTCATTATGGCAGCATGGCAGGGGTTTGGCAGGGCTGTTATCAGCCTCCTCTCCTCGTCTTCTGTCAGCGCTGTTTCCGGCCTCTCTGGAATGAACACCAGGCTGGCGTCCCTGGCTGCCTTTCTTATGCCTTCGTCCAAGATGGTCGAGAGCAGCAGCGTCATGCCGGGCACAAACCTCGCCCCGTTGCTTAGGGGGATGTCTGGCCAGACAAGCTCCCCCTGGAACAGGCGGCCCTCCCTGACCGCCCCCTTTACGCCAACAACATCATCGTCCCTGACCTCGTCACTGCTCACGACAGGAATCTCACCAGTGGTGTCCTCAAGGACAAACCCCTGAGGGGTTCTCTCCTTAACCATGCCTATAACAGAGACTTCAGAAAGGCTCTCTCTGGCCTTGTTTATGGAGAGCGCGGGCATCTTCTTCAGGAGGATGTCCCTCAGCCCGTTATAGCGGCTGTTGTAGTAGGAAGTGAAGTCACCAGCAGACATCCTGGGCAGCCCATCCACCCTCGCTACCTTGACGGAGAGCCTGGCCTTTGGTTGTTTGGATAGCGGGGCCTGGGATGCATCACCTTTGTGTGGCATGCCCGGGCCGTCACCCTCAAGCATCTCGGGGGTTACGATGATTCCCTTCTTTGTAAGCTCCCTTACCACGGCCTGTCTGTCCATATCACGAAAACTCCTTTAAGAGAACCCCCTTCATCTTCTTTACCAGGCTGTCCGAGAGGGGAATGTTTATTATCCTTGTCCGGCCATACCTTCCCCGGGAGGTTACTGATGTGTTTATTATCCCAGCGGTCTCAAGCTCTGATATCAGGTCTGAGACCCTCCTCTGCGTGAGTGGATTCATCCCGACACCCCTGCAGGTGCTTGAGTAGGTGTCGTAGACAGCGCCTGTCTGGATACCCCCCTTCCCACCCACAGAGAGGTTCAGTATGGCTATAAAGACCGCCTGGGATTGCTTGGGTAGGGTTTTTATGGTCTCCATGAAGCGGTCTGTGTCAAGCTTCTTCTGCGCCATGTCCACATATACCTCTGTGACCGTGGAGGTCCCCTCACGCTCCACCATCTCACCAGAAACCCTGAGCAGATCGAGGGCCTTTCTGGCATCCCCGTGCTCCTGGGCAGCCAGGGCAGCGCACTTGGCTATCACCCCAGGGGAGAGTGTGTTGGGGATGAAGGCCTCCCCAGCGCGGACAGAGAGTATGTCCTTGAGTTGGGTGGCGTTGTAGGGAGGGAAGACAATTTCCTCGTCTGAGAGTGAGGATCTCACCCTGGGGTCAAGGGATTCTACAAAGGTTAGGTTGTTTGATATCCCTATTATGGTAAGTTTTGTTTTTTCTGGTTCCTGGTTTATCCTGGTGAGGTTGTACAGAACCCCGTCACCTATCTTGTTTACAAGGGAATCCACCTCATCGAGGACTATAATTGTGTTCTTGTCCCCCACTTCAAGATATTTGAACAGCTTCTTGTAAAGCTCGTTGGTTGGCAGCCCGGTGTAGGGGACTGACTCACCAAACTCGTTAATAAGGCAGGCAAGCAGGCGGTATTCTGTGTCTGTTATCTTCTGCATCTTGCAGTTCACATATATGGCCTTCAGGCCGACGCCAGAGGCCGCGGCTGTCTTTGTGAGGGTCTCTATAATGTTCCTTATAACGAGGGTTTTTCCTGTCCCGGTCTTGCCATATATGAATATGTTTGATGGCTTCTCGTTTCTCAGTATCGGGGCCAGGATGTGGGCAATCTGCTTTATCTGGGAATCCCTGTGTGGTATGTTCTCCGGTGTAAAGCGTGTTGTGAGTGTATCTTTGTTCTTGAATATATTCCTTTCTGATATATAGGAATTGAATATGTTTTTCAGGCTGGACTGCTCCATGTACACCCCCCTTGTTTCTTATGGAGGGAGTATTATAAACCTTTTTGTTATTGAATAACTATAACTATAATATAACACTGTTATATATGTTTGCTTGTTGCTTGTTTTCTCTTTTTAAGTCTCCACAGGAAACCATGGAGGGGTGTCTGAAAAAACCATCTCCACAGGAAACAAGGGAACCACAAACACATGCTTTTAAGGCTTTGCCTACTAAGTTGTAAACCAAACAACACATCCGGCCCCACAACAATGTGGCGGGGTGGTGTTGGTGGTTATATGAAGATACTAATAATAGCAGACCTGCATGGCTATTCTGATGACATCTCAGAGTTCTTTAAGAAGATAGACGCCACGGGATTTGACCTTATTATCTCCCCGGGGGACTTTACTGACATGTTCAACCAACCACCCGGGTTCTCCCAACACAACATAGCAGACCTTATACTACAGAAGCTGGTTTCCTTTGGGGTTCCGCTGCTTTGTGTGCCTGGAAACCACGATCCCTATGAAATAATAGATGCGTTCGAGGAGTATGATGTGAATCTCCATGGTAAGGTAAGGAAGTTTGGTGGAGAAACCTTTATTGGTTGGGGCGGCGCCCTCACCCCCTTCAACACAGCATTTGAGCCCACAGAAGAGGAGACCAAGGAGGCCCTTGAGGGGATGGCAAAAAGGGCAGGTGATGATTTTATCCTTATACTACACAACCCACCCAGGGACACGAAGCTTGACAGGACAGCCACAGGCGAGCATGCTGGTTCTCCGGTAATAAGGGAGTTTATTGAGAAGAGGAAACCAAAACTCGTGATATCCGCCCACATACATGAATCGATTGGGGAGGACAGGATAGGTAAAAGCGTGCTTTTCTATCCGGGACCCTTCTATACCGGAAGGTATGGTATCGTGACCATAAATAAAGGGAAAATAGAGTGTGAGATAAAGAGGGTGATCCTCAAGGCCTGATTATTCAAATTCCTTCATCCTCTCAACTATGTCCTCGGGGGACGCCACCCTGGAAACGGCCAGTGGGATGCCCTCTACCTCAGCAATCCTTTTCGCAACCCCATCCACAACATCAAGACCGTGCAGGACAACCAGAGCCGGGTGGAGGTTTGTCAGCTTTATGGCCACCATGGGGGTCTTTCCAGTGGAGACCTTGGTGAATATGAGGGCCCGCTGTGATGTTATGCCATAGAGCTTTATCAACTCATTAAACGAAAGCTCTGTGATTGCCTTGAGTGAATCAATAACAGTATAGCCGTAGACAGGTTTGTCCATGCCGTTCTTCACGACAAATGGTGCGTTCAGGTGGCGGCAGATATCCTGTATGCTGACAGTGGATGAGAATTCCCTTATGTCAATAATGGCATTGGATATGCTTGGTATTTCATGGTTGGTTTTGGAGAAGCTCCTGATGACGCTGCCTCCCTTATCCTCGTCTATCTTCAGGAGGGCGTTCACATACCTTCCCACCAGCTTTATACCAGGGGACCTTCGCCTGCCTGACTCGTAATCAGATATAACAGAGGGGGTTATCCCGAGCTCGTTGGCCAGGGCCTTCTGGGAAATCTTGAATATACTCCTCCACTTCTTTATAACCATCTCTGAGCTCTCGGTAAGGACAATCTCCCCCACAACGTCCTTGGCCAGCTTCTGTTTTGCAAGTGAAAATTCGTCAGTTACACTATCCATGTTCGATAATTATGATATGTGTATTTAAAACCTTCTTTTATGTGGCCGCCTGAAAAACAAACGGATATAACACTGTTATGTATTCAGGGCTTCGAGGACAATATCATTTAAATAAACCAACACCAACCAAATAAAGGTGAGTTTCATGAAGATAAACCCCCGCCAGCTCGAGAAGATGGCCAGGAAGATGGGCATCCAGAGCGCCCAGATAGACGCAGAAGAGGTTATAATAAAGACCCCTGAAGGGGAGATAGTCATACACAACCCCTCTGTGGCCAAGGTTAACATGATGGGCCAGGAGACCTTCCAGATATCCGGGGATGTGGAGGAGCGGGAAAAATCCGGGTTCTCTGACGATGACGTGGAGATGGTAGCTGATAAGGCCGGGGTCTCCCAGGAGGATGCCCGCAGAGCGCTCCAGCGGTTTGGTGGAATAGCAGAGGCCATAATGGGCCTGAAAGAGGAAGGCCGGTAGCTTCTATCACCAACCAGCGGCCATACGGGTGGATGATTTAAATACCAGAAACATAGAATAACCAATGTTAAACGACATATTCCAAAAGGCAATGGGATTTCTGCAGCAACCCGCCAAGGCGTATGATAAGGAGAAGGGAACCGATGTTATTGAGGCCTTCAAGTACATGGCCATCCTCTTCCTTATCGTTTCGGTGCTATCTGCTATAATATCCCTCAATCCCCTGACCTTTATAACAATCTACATATTCGGGATAGTAGGAGCTGTGATAGCCGGCCTCTGGCTGCACCTGTGGGCCTATGTGTTTGGGGCCAAGAAGGGGCTACACCAGACCCTCAAGACAGTCTTCTATGGGGGCACTCCCAGCTATCTGCTGGGATGGATACCCTATATAGGCATACTCTTCTGGCTCTGGTCCCTCTACCTGGACTGGACAGGCCTCCAGAAGCTGCACGGCATGCCAGGGGACAGGGCAGCGCTCTCCATACTGATAGCCTTCATAGTGCCGATGATAATACTGGCTGTACTGGCGCTCATGGCCCTGAGCTTCCTCGTGCCCTTCATGGCGGAATACGGCGGCCCCCAGGGATTCCAGATGCCCTACTGAGGAAACTATTAAGCCAGGTCAGACAATACTAAAGATATGACTCTTCCTGGCTGGCACAAGAAGACCACAGCCCAGGTTCTGGGTGACCTGAAGACCCCTGAGGGAGGGCTCTCTTCTACTGAGGCAGCCTCCCGCCTAAAGAGATACGGCCTCAACGAGCTGAGGGAGGAGAAGGGGCCCGGGCCGGTCTCCATATTTCTCAACCAGTTCAAGAGCTTCCTCATCGCAATACTGATAGCCGCCACCATATTCTCGGCCCTTATTGGTTATTTCACAGATGCCCTGGGCATCATAATAATAGTAATTCTCAATGCGATATTCGGCTTCATCCAGGAATACCGGGCTGAAAAGACCATGGCAGCACTCAAGTGCATGGCAGCCCACGAGGCAGTTGTCCTCAGGGACGGCCGGGAGGCCAGGATTCCCAGCAGGCTCCTGGTCCCGGGGGACATTGTTATATTGGAGCAGGGCACCAGGGTCCCTGCTGACATGCGCCTCCTCGAGGTGGTCAACCTCAAGCTGGATGAGGCCGCGCTTACAGGGGAGTCTACCCCTGTCAATAAAATCACCAAACCGGTCAGTAAGGATTCCCTGGCCGACATAAGCAACATGGCCTGGGCCGGGACAAGCGTCACCTACGGCCGTGCACGGGGGGTGGTCACTGAGACAGGCATGTCAACCCAGATGGGAATGATAGCAAATGTTGTTCAGGAGGCCGGGGAGGAGCTCACCCCGCTCCAGAAGAAACTGGACTCCTTTGGAAGGAGGCTGGGCACCCTCATCCTGGCCATATGCGCCGCAGTAGTCCTCCTGGGAATCCTCAGGTCAGGACCCCTGGCAGGGCTTCCCATAACCCAGGATCTCCTGATATCCATGGTGATAATAGGCATAGCCCTGGCAGTGGCTGCCATACCCGAGGGCCTCCCTATTGTGGTCACCATAACCCTGGCCCTTGGCCTGCAACGGCTCTCCAAGCACAACGTCCTGATAAGGAAGCTCCCCGCAGTGGAGGCCCTTGGCTCGACCACGGCAATCTGTGCTGACAAGACAGGAACCCTCACCAAGAACGAGATGACAATAACCCAGATATGGCACAGCGGCAAGACAATTGAGATAACAGGGGAGGGATATTCCCCAACCGGGGAATTCCTCTTCAGGGGAAGGCCTGTTCACCCCTCTACAGACACCACCCTGAAGGCCATCCTCCGCTCAGGCGCCCTGTGCAACAACGCCAGGCTCGTGAAGGATAAGGGGTTGTGGTCAATAATCGGCGACCCCACCGAGGGCTCCCTTATCGTTGCCGCAGCCAAGGCAGGCATTGCCCCGGAAGGGCTCTCCAGGCACAAGCGAATAAGGGAATTTCCGTTCTCCTCTGAAAGAAAGCGGATGAGCGTCATCTGCAGGGCAGACAGGTCGTTTCTTCACGCCAAGGGCGCGCCTGAGACCATACTCTCCCTTTCCACGCATATGCTCAGGAATGGTCAGAGGGTAAGGCTCACCCAGAGGGACAGGAAGGTCATCCTCGACGCCAACCTTGAGATGACGAGCAAGGCGCTCCGGGTCCTGGCAGTGGCCACAAGGCCGCTGAGGGACACGGCCAGCCAGAGGCAGGCAGAGTCAGGCCTGACCCTTCTGGGCCTTGTGGGTATGATAGACCCTCCCAGGGATGGTGTCAGGGAGGACATAGAGCTCTGCAGCAGGGCAGGCATTAAGGTGGTTATGATAACAGGAGACCACCGGAATACGGCTGTCGCAATAGCAAGGCAGCTGAACCTCAACCATGGCAATGTAATGGCCCTTACAGGTGAGGAGCTCGACAACCTCTCTGAAGATAAGCTGGCCTCCATAGCCAGGGACGTCTCGGTCTATGCCAGGGTAAACCCGGAACACAAGGTCCGTATAGTGGAAGCCCTGAAGGGTAAGGGCCACATAATAGCCATGACAGGTGACGGGGTCAATGACGCCCCTGCCCTGAAGAAGGCTGACATAGGGATAGCCATGGGCATCAAGGGAACGGACGTTGCCAGGGAGGCCTCGGACATGGTCCTGAGGGATGACAACTTCTCAAACATCGTAACAGCCGTCAAGGGAGGCCGTGCCATCTATGACAATATCAAGAAGTTCATACAGTACCTGCTCTCAAGCAACGTGGGTGAGGTCCTTGTTGTCTTCCTGGCCATACTAATAGGCTTCACCGACCCGGCCACCGGGGCTGTCCTCATCCCCGTCACTGCCATTCAGCTCCTCTGGATAAACCTCCTGACAGACGGCCTCCCTGCCCTGGCCCTGGGCGTTGACCCGCCTGCCCCCAACATCATGGAGCGGCCGCCGAGGAGCCCCAAGGAGAGGATACTCTCCAGGGGCATGCTCACTGACATCTGGCTCGTAGGTGTGATAATCTGCATGGGAACGCTCTTCCTGTTCTGGCTGAACCTCCCGGGGGGTGCCACCAAGGCAGTGACCATGGCCTTCACATCCCTGGTCGTCTTCGAGATGGTCAGGGTCCAGTCCGTGAGGCTCAAGTACAGGATAGGGGTCTTCTCAAACAGGAAGCTGCTCCTGGCCATGGTAGTCTCCATACTGCTCCAGCTCCTGGTTGTCTACACCCCTGTACTCCAGCCCATATTCACCACAATGGCCCTGGGCCTTGTGGAATGGCTGGAGATACTCGCGGTCTCGAGCACGATCCTGGCCATAATATGGCTCAGGGACAGGCTCTTCAGGCCGGACATATAACCCTTCGGCCCCCCCCGGCAGAACTATAGTGCTCCAAACAATAAACCTGACTATTATAGTATCGGACAAAATCTTGTGCATCAGCACGAGAGTGCATGCATATCTCTCGCATTGGCATGCAAGACTTTTTGGAATCAATTCCGATACAACTAGCAAAGGACAATTTCTAATTTGTTATGCCCTTTACTATAATCGTTGAGAGCACAACCAGCAAATCAAATCCAAGCAGAGATTATTTATTGCAATCCCTTATATCCACCTTTCAGGGTGGGGGTTGCAAGATGTACCCCACACAGATAATCGATGCATGCTCATATGCATACTCCATCATTTATGATGGGGCACTTGATTTTGTTTACTATGGTTTATGATAACACCGAGCCTTTCAAGGGCCTTCCCGGCAAGGAACTCCCCCAGGACCCCGGGCAACTCCCCTATCTTTACCCTTATCTGCTTCATGGTATCCCGGTCCCTCAGGGTGACTGTGTCATCCTCAAGTGTCTGATGGTCGACTGTAAAGGACGCTGCTATACCAACCTCATCGACCCGTCTATACCTCCTGCCGATGCTGCCGCTCTCGTCATAGAACACACTGAACCCGGCCTTCTTGAGCATGGCATGGATCCCCCTGGTCTTTTCCTGGAGGCCGTCCTTGTTCACGAGGGGGAATATCCCGGCGTCGAAGGGGGAGACCCTCCTGGGGAATCTCATGACAGTCCTGTCCTTCTCCTCAGATAAGGCGAGCTCGAACAGGGCATAGATGTTCCTGTCCACGCCAAAACTGAGCTCCAGGACATTGGGAATGAAGCTCTTTCCGTTCATGTTCACCTCCATGCTCTCACCCGAAACCCTCTGGTGGCCCTTCAGGTCGTGGTCTGTGCGAAAATGCACACCGGCCATCTCCCGAAAACCACCCAGGCTCTCCAGGTCGAGCTCGACATCCCAGTGGTACTTGTTGTAAAAGGCCTTCTCATCATTCGTCAGCTGCTTCAGCCTGAACCTCTCCCTGGGCAGCTTCATGTGGTCGAGATAGAACTGCTGAACCCTGGCCATGTGATACACACAGAATCTGGGAAGCCTCAGCTTGGTCACAGCCTCGCTGCACTTAATCTCATCTATCCTCCCCGACTTCCTGTTCCTGACAGGGAACACCCTGAGCTTGTAGCCCGCGACCTCCCCGAACCTGGGATGCTCCTTAATCGTGCCGGGGTCAAAGAATATCTGGAGTTCGGCCTGGGTGAACTCCCTCATCCTTATCAGGGCATTCCTCGGGGAAATCTCGTTCCTGAACGCCTTCCCTACTATGGCTAGCCCCAGGGGAAGCCGCCTCCTCAGGGACTCGAACTCAAGCTTGAAATTGACATACGCCCCCTGGGCGGTCTCTGGTGAGAGGTAGCCCGTCCCCTTTGTCTTACCCGTCCCTATCTCCAAGGGAAACATCATGTTGAGCACACCGACTTCTGCAAACTCACCCCCGCATTTCTTGCAGCGGAGCCCGTGCTTCCTTATGAGCTCACCCATCCTCTCAAGCGAGACCCCCTCAAAATCCCCCACTACCTCATCTGAAAGAACGTGGTCAGCACGCTCGACATTCCCGCACTTCTTGCACTTCACCACAGGGTCTATGAAGGATTCCAGGTGGCCTGATGCCTTGAATACCCCCTCGGGCATTATCTGGCAGGCCTGTATCTCATGGAAGTTGTCATCCAGCCCCAGAAAGAAGCCCCTCCACTCATTCTCCCATTTCCTCTTGAGGGCCGCTCCCAGGTGTGCGTAATCATAGAACCCGGCAATCGGGCCGTGGACCAGGGAGTTCTGCCAGAAGAAGCCCCTTCTCTTGGCTATATCAAGGATTTTCTCGGATTTCACTATCCCACCCTCTTTGCGGCTAAACTGATTATGAAGTCAGATGTTTTTATAGCTTTAACGCCCTCAAACCCCACATCCGTGAGCCAATCTGATATCTCATCCCTGGTGTGGAGGGAGCCCCCATCTGAGAACATGAATGCATTCAGGGCAAACAGGCTCGAAAACACAGGGCTTGCTCCACCACCTTCCAAGAGGAACTCGTTCACAACAACAGCCCCTCCCCTGGGAAGGGCCTCATACACCCTCTGAGGCCCGGGTTCTTCTTGGCGAGTGCTATGGAGTATGTCCCGGAACCACCCCCGACCTCGAGCAGGCTCTTCTGCCCCGAGATATCCATGGCCCTGGCAAGCCCTGCGGCCGCCCCTTGGGATATGCCCTGCATGGCTCTTACATAGGCCTCGGCGTATCCCGGCTTGCTCAGCCGGACCATCCTGTCATCCCTGACAGGCTTCCCTGTTACAACGACCTCCTTAAGGCCCCTCCAAACATCATAATACTCCCCGCCAATCGGGGTTATGAAATCTCCTATATAGGACTCCCCTTCCTTGACCAGAAACACATCGGCCCCTGGGGAGTTCTTCAGGGTCTCACCCTCACCGTTAAGAAGGCCCAGGGCCCTGCACGCATTTGTCAGCATCTTGAGTATCCTTACATCCATCCCGGACTCCTGGGATAGCTTGTCCACGGTGTTGGCTCCCCTGGAAATCCTGGTGAATAGCTCTGTCTCAATGGCTACAGACAGGACCTTGGTCTACCATGCCCCCTGGCACAGCGACATCAGCCCTGAAAGGCCGGAATCCTTCAGTGAATCACCCTATGTTGAGAATGTATCCTGTTTTTATATTGTTTTTATCAAAATATCTCCAGTGTGATTGGCATGACCCCAAAACCACTCAAGGTGGACCTCCACATCCACACGAACCACTCCAGGGACAGCAGGGCCAGCCCTGAAAGCATGGTCAACCGGGCACTGGAGCTTGGTTTTGATGCCATAGCAGTGACCGATCACGGAACAGTCTCGGGCTCCCTTGAGGCTGAGCGGCTCGCGGGGGGAACCGGGCTCCTTGTAATCCCGGGCCAGGAGATCCTCACCTCTGAGGGCGAGCTGATAGCCCTGGGCCTGAGGAAGACCCTGGCCAGCGGCAGGCCTGCCCCTGAAACAGCCAGGCAGGCCAGGCAGGCAGGCGGCTTTGTCATAACCCCGCACCCCTTTGACCTTATGAGGAAGGGGCTGGGCAACGCTATCACACCCTGCCTCAAGCACATAGACGCAATCGAGGTCTTCAATGCAAGAACAATCTTCAGGAGGTTCAATGAAAGGGCCCTCTCCTTTGCCAGGGAACATGGCCTTCCGGGAGTGGTCGGAAGCGACAGCCACTTCCCCGAGGAGATGGGAGGGGTCTACATGCTTGTCAGTGCCCCCAGGGAGACCCGGGCCATACTCGATGCCATAGGCTCCGGAAGGGCAGAGCTCTTCACCAGCAGCCAGGCAGTGAAGCCCCGCATAAAGCGCGGCCTCATGAAGATAAGAACCTATTTTTAACACCCCGCCGCAATATAGATTATGCTTATGCTAACAGCTGTCGCGGCCCTGACATCAGCCTATCTCATTCTCGGCAGGGCCGGCATGTCAAGGCTCGACAGGGAGAGGGATGCCCTCCCCCCATCCAGGCAGCCCCTCGTATCGGTAATAATCCCGGCCTACAACTCCCAGAAGACAATAGGGGGGACCCTCAAATCAGCAAGGGCCCTTGATTACCCAAGAAAGGAGATGATAGTGGTAAACGACTCCAGGGACAGCACGCCTGCAATAGCGAGGAGCTACGGTGCTAGGGTCATCCAGAACCCTGAGAGGACGGGCAAGCCGGCCTCCCTGAACAGGGCAGTAGGGGCATCCAGGGGTGAGCTCCTCTTCTTCCTGGACTCTGACACCACGGCATCCAGGGACTGCCTGAAGAGGATGGTTCCATGGTTCTCCAGAAGGGAGGTGGCCGCGGTCATGCCCAGGTACCTCCTGAAGAACAGCAGCCCTGTGTCCAGGCTGGCTGCCCTGGAGAACCTGTTCACCTTTGCCCTCCTGCGCATCCACATGTTCTTTGGGGGCATGGTGGGGTTCAGGGGCTGCAGCGTCCTTATAAGGAGGGACATTCTGGAGAGGCACCCCTGGCCGGAAACCCTGATGGAGGACAACCACCTCTCCGCAACCCTGGCCAGTCAGGGCCACAGGATAGTGTGGGAGCCCCTTGCGGTCACGCACACCCGTGAGCCGGGAACCACACATGAGCTCAGGCGTCAGAAGAGGAGATGGGGCGAGGGCGCTTACCTTGCCTTCCGGGGGCACTGGAGGTTCTATCTGGGCTCCCCCCAGTTCATAAGCTTCTTCTATCCCTACTTCGCCCTGGGCATAGCCACAGGTCTCCTCTCCATCTTACTCATCCTCTCACCACTTCTTTTTCCCTCACTGGCGGCACCCATAATAATCGAGCTCGTATCCGTGTTCGTGGCCATGTACCTCCACTCCCTGATATTATTCCGCACGGGTGGGGGTGGCTTCCTCCCCTTAAGGACACTCAGGTTCATGCTCCTCTACTTCCCAACAATGACCACTTCCTACTTCCGTGGCATCCTTGAGGGGATAGTAAGAAAGAGGAAGGGCAGGCATGAACTGCACTTCAGTGACTGGTGAGAGGTCAGAAATCCTAACGGAAAACGGAAATGTCCTATGCTCAGGCTTTTATACCCCCACGGCAAGGGTTTATTATGGAGCCTGCCTTCAAAAAGGTAGCAGTCAGATACCATAACTACCAGTTACTTAAAAATCCCCACAGACACCAAAAACTGGTGAAAACAGTAGGTGACGGTTCAATAATAACACGGTTCGATAGAACCCCTCCACCACAAAAATCAACGGATGTTGTGTGTCCCCATTTCCTCGAATTAAAATGGGCCAATGGGTGCCCCTTTGACTGTGCGTGGTGCTACTTGAAGGGAACATTCAGGTTCCTTCCGACAAAAGCACATCCCAGGCTCAAGGATAGGGATAAAATCAGAAGCCACGTCATGAGTTTCTTTGATGAAACCGTGTCAAACGGTTACCAAAGGGAGGTCCTCAACACAGGAGAGCTTGCAGACTCCCTCATGGATGAAAACAACGGCAGCCCATTCTCAGAATTCATAATATCCCTATTCGAATCGCAGAAAAAACACAAAGTCTTGTTCCTAACAAAAACCGTCAATATAAAAAACCTTCTTAAAATCCCGTCAAACTACTGTCCCATAGTCAGCTTTACGCTCAATGCAGAGCACGTATCCGACAGGTGGGAACACAGGGCCCCAAGCACCAGGCTTAGGATAAAGGCCGCGAGGAAACTAAGCGAAGTGGGATACAAGGTGCGCCTCAGGATAGACCCCATGGTCCCTGTGGAAAACTGGAAGGAACACTACAACAACCTGATAGACAAGATATTTTCCAACCTGACCCCGGAAAGAATAACTATAGGCTCCCTGCGCGGCCTCCAGAGCACCATAAACAACGCAACAGACAGGAGCTGGGTCCCCTACCTATCAGAACGCTCAAACTGGGGCAGAAAGATAGACTTCCAGACCCGCCATGAGATGTACTCAACCACAATCAACCACCTCAAGGACAGCCACGGCTTCAGGCGCGTGGCCATGTGCAAGGAGACCACCGAGATGTGGGACAGCCTCGGCATGGACTACAGGGAGATAAAGTGTAACTGTATAAATTAAGTGGTTTTATGAAGGCATATGGCACAAATTGGGACTGGTTGGAAAAACACCTTGTTGCGTTAATACAAAAAACATCCACAATAAGTAAAATAGAACCTGATGTTTTTTATCCAACAGGACCATGGTCTGCTCTGAAATTAATAACCCTTCTCTTATATGTTGAACTTTTTTCAAAGATAGCTTTCTCTCAGAAGACGCAAAAATTTTTTAAAAATGTGATTTACATAGATTTGCTTGCTGGTTCTGGGCTAAATGGGATAAATGGTAATATGATAGCAGGCTCTCCTGTAATAGCAAATGAATTTTCTACATCCCCATTCACAGGAATGTTTCTTTGTGAAAATAAACCAGAAT
>CAZAEI010000004.1:45496-68704 GCA_964484305.1 uncultured archaeon | reverse complement strand
TGGCCTCATCCCCCTCTGACTAATTTACTTAATTGGTCCAATGGGGCCGCCGAGACTTCCCTTCCCTTTTCCGTACACGCTTTTGCATGCTCACACCGAAAAGGGTGTTTGAACTCGGGTCTGGAGCTTTTCTTCAAACCCTTCTCACATGGAAGTTGAGCGAAACGAAGTGAAGCGAGACTCCTTTTTGCTCAAGCTTTTTCTTGAAAAAAGCTTGTCCCGAAGCTCCGATGCTAGACCAAGCTACACCACGGCCCCATTGCGCTGTTACGGGTTACCATTTGGCTTAAGCCTTTATGCAAGCGAGTGCTGTCCCTTCCGACTGGGTTATGTTGTGGAGGGTCGGGCAAGAGAGCTGCCGTAAAGGCTTAACACCACGGCCCCATATCCTTTCCAACCCGGCTTGTTCATATGGCTTAATGCCGGGCAACTGCCTTGATTTATTAACCAGGCGAAATAATAATAAATATGCCCAGCAAGTCCCGTGCCGTCCTCAGGGCCGACAAGAAGCTGATTTCCCCCTCCTACACCCGCTCCTATGATGCTGTGATAGAGCGCGGCCGGGGGGCCTGGCTCTGGGACATAGACGGCAGGAAGTACCTGGACTTCACCGCCGGCATCGCCGTTGCCGGTGTCGGCCACGCCAACCCGGATGTGGTCAGGGCCGTCAAGAGCCAGGCCGATAAAATCCTTCACAACGCCGGGACGGACTTCTATAACAAGCCGGGCGTGGACCTTGCCGGGGAGCTTGTGAAGATAACCCCGGGCAAATTTCCCAAGAAGGTATTCTTCACCAACTCCGGGACAGAGTCAGTCGAGTGCGCCTTCAAGCTCTCGAGGTGGCACAGCAGGAAGTCCAGGATGATATCCTTTCTTGGTTCCTTCCACGGAAGGACCTACGGCTCCATGACGCTCTCGGCCTCCAAGCTCACCCACAGGGACCACTTCGCCCCCCTTGTACCGAGCGTCACCCACGCCCCCTACGCCTACTGCTATCGCTGCCCCCTCGGGGAGGAGCCCGGCTCCTGCAGCATGGAGTGCCTGGCCTACCTCGAGGAGCAGATTCTCGGCAAAATCGTGCCTCCGGACGAGGTGGCGGCCGTGGTTGTGGAGCCTGTCCAGGGCGAGGGTGGTTACATAGTCCCTCCAAAAAAGTTCCTCCGGGGCCTCCAGGCCATCTGCAGGAAGAACGGCTTCCTCTTCGTGGCCGATGAAATCCAGAGCGGCTTCTGCAGGACAGGCAAGTGGTTCGCCTCCGAGCACTTCGGCATAGTCCCTGACATCGTCACCCTGGCCAAGGGCATTGCAGCGGGCATGCCCCTGGGCGCCTGCGTGGCCCGTGCTGACGTCATGGACTGGCCCCCCGGGGCCCATGCCTCGACCTTCTCAGGTAACCCCCTCTCCTGCCAGGCCTCCCTTGCCAGCATAGCCTACATGAGGAAGCACAGGCTCTGTCAGAACGCAGAAAGACTGGGAAACCACACCCTCAAATACCTGGGGGACCTCCAGCAAGAGGTCGAACTTATAGGAGACGTCCGGGGACTCGGCCTCATGATAGGAATCGAGCTTGTCAGGGACAGGAAGACCAAGGAGCCGGCCAAGAAGGAGGCCTCCCAGGTCCTGAACAAGTGCTTTAAGAAGGGCCTCATGATTCTCTCGTGCGGCGAGTCCACAGTCCGGATAATGCCACCCCTTGTCATAAACAGGGAGGAGCTTGACAGGGGCCTGGAAATTCTTTCCACTGTCCTGAAATCACTGAAATAAGAATTGGGCTTGCGAGGCTTGCAAGCGGCTTATATGTACACCGACGAGGGAGGCGATTTCTCTTCCTTGACAGGCCCTGCCCTGTTTTTGGCCTTCTTGTCCACTGGCCTTTCGGGGGCCTCCTTGCTTCCAGCATCCCCCTCTGACTGTCCCTGCTTCTCAGGAACCTCCTTGCCCTTGGGTGACTCCCCTTTCCGGGGAGCCCCCTGACCTGCAGGCTCCTCCGGCCTCTCCCTGATTCTCCTGCCCACCAGGAGTGCTGCAGCGGTGCTGAAGAGGACAGAGAGCATTATGACAAGGAATATTATGTTCATAACCCTGCCTGCAACATCCACACTCCCTGCAGCGATTAAAGCGCCGGCCACGATTGGCGCTATTGCAGCAGCGCTGAGGCCCCTCGGGGTGACAAAGCTCATGAGCAGGAAGTCGTTCTTGTCGAATTCCTTCCTCTCCCTTCCCAGGGCGGGAAACAGGAAGACCGGCCTTATGAAGAACATTATCAGGAAGAACATGAGTATGGTAAGGAACTCCTCCAGGCCTATGAAGAGGGTGACCTGGGCCCCTAGCAGTGTGAAGACCGATATCCTGAGCATCTCAGAGAGGTGGTCATCGAACTGCTGGACCTCATCATGCCGCTCCCTTATGTAGTTCCCTGATATCAGGCCAGCCACCGCAACGGCCAGCATGCCAGAGCCCCCAACGTTCTCTGCCAGGGCATACGTTATAAGGGCCACTGCAAAGAGCATGAGGGCCGAATACTCCCTGAGCATGCCCTTCAGGACCCTCGTGATGCCGATGCCCAGTATCAGGCCCGCCCCCGCACCGACCGCAATCATCACCCAGAACTGGTTGAGATAGTGCATGGGGTCGATTATGGCCCCGGGCTCTATTGCCACGAGGTCGAGGAAGATTATGGGAAGGAGCACGCTCAGGGGCGAGTTGAGTATCGACTCGACCTTTATCACGTTCAGTGTATTGATGGCCTTTTTCAGTGATCCCTCGAAGGCAAAGACCACGCTCGTGCACGTCCCTGAAATCACAGCAGCCATGAGGAAGGAGTATATCAAATCGAACCCGAACAGGGCATTGGCTATGATTCCCATCACAACGGTATTGAAGAGGACGCCCGCAACGGCAACCTTCACCGCCAGGCTCCCGAACCTCTGGAATGTCCTGAGGCCCAGGTTGAAGGTCCCTGTGAACACGACCATAATCAGGGCCAGTGTCCTGAGGAAGTCAGGGACGTTTCCCATCTGGCTGACATCCACCAGGGTGGTGGATATGTAACCGGTAACAGCGGGATTCAGATACAGCGTGGGCCCCAGGAGAAGCCCCAGCAGGAGCAGGAAGAAGGTGTCAGGAATCCTGACCTTCTTCAGGAGATTGGCCACTATTATCCCCAGACCGAGAAGTATCCCGAAATATGTCACTGAAAGCACAAGGTCGGCCATGATTATAATTGCACTGGTTGGTTTTTATAGTTGATTCAGAGCTTGCTGCTAAAGGCCATGAAATTCATTGAGCAGGGAATGTATGTATCTGGCACGCTTTGCATCCGCATAAACCATTTCCGGCTACCCGTCATCAAATGCCTCGACAATCTCAGACGGATTCAATTTCATCTCGGACCCACCTTCAAGATACCTTCTGATGTCATGCCCTGCACCCATTGCCTCATGGATATTATGTTCCGGAGGGAATGCATCTTTGACCTTTTCGACAAATTCTTTTGAATATTCCATATCATCACCCAATTTTACTATAAAATAGTAATAATATATTTAAGTCTTTCGCCCGGCATCCTCTGGCTTCTTCAGGAACCCCTTATAGGTTTCCTTGTAGAGCTGGCCTGCCTCAAGCTCCCTGGCATTTCTCCTGTACAGGTCGTCCTGTATCTTCCTTCCGGTCTCCTCTTCCCACTTCCTGATGGGAATGCCCTGGGACTTCTGGCCCTTGTCCCTGTACCACTCCGGTATCACATTGAAAGCGCAGAAGGGGACAATCCTTCCGTCTGTCATGGCGTAGTGAATGCAGCACCTCTTCACCCTCTCTATGTCATAATTAAATTTATCCTGGAAGTGCATCATGCCCACAAAGAGGCTCTTGTGATGGAATTCCCCCAGGGCCCTGTAGTCATGCTTCACCAGGGCGTTGTAGATAATCTTTCCGATTCCGAAACCCTCCGGGGCCTTCTCCTTGTCTATGAATGAGTTTATCTTGAAGAGCAGACCTGTGCCTGTTCTTACCCTCCTTGGCAGGGCCCTGAGCCCCTTCTTCTCCTTGAGCCTGTCCCCGAGGCCGTCCAGGTATTCCAGGAGGCCCGCGACATCCACGAACCTTGTAATTGGGAGCATCCTCCCCTTCTCCCTGAAGACATACGTGGCCATGCCGCATGCGAAGTGTGAACCCAGGTCGTACTCGGGCTTGCCTGTCATGCCCTCCACGAAGTTGGTTATCCTGAGCATGCTCGGGACAGGAAAGAAGTCCTCCATACCCACCTGGCCATGGGTCTGCTCCTCAATCTTCCTTATGACATCGGGTATGGTTATCCTTCTCTTCTCCCGCTCCTTCCCTGGCATCATGCCCACAAGGGAGACAGGCTGGAAGTTCACACCCCTTACAATATCATTGTTCTTGAACCCGAACCTGAGGATATCCCCCAGTTCCCCGTCATTCAGGCCCCCTATGACAGTGGGAACCAGGACGATGCCCAGGCCGGCCTCCCTGCAGTTCCTAAGGACCCCGGGAATCTCCCAGTGGTTCTTTATGTTGGTTTTTGGGGTCAGGCCATCAAAGGAGAGATAGAGGGTGCTCACCTTGGCCTCCCCGAGTTTCCTGGTGAGCTCCGGGTCCTGGGATATCCTTACCCCGTTGGTGTTGAGCTGGACGTGGTCAAAGCCCTCGTCCCTGCACATCCTGATTATGTCAATGAGGTCCTCCCTCATGGTGGGCTCCCCCCCCGTTAGCTGCACGGCATTGCATGGTACTGGTTTCTCACCCCTGAGCTTTGAGAGCATCTCCCTTATCTGCCCCATACTCGGCTCATAGACATAACCCAGCCTCTCGGCATAGAAGAAGCAGTAGAAGCAGTTCCTGTCGCACCTGGTTGTCAGGACGATATTGGCCAGCGCGGTGTGGCTCTTGTGCAGGCTGCAGAGTCCGCAGTCCCTGGGGCAGACGGGGTTCTCCTTGGTAACATTGGGATTGCTTATACCCTTTGCATCCCTGTCCCATCTCTCTGCCCTCCTGAAGAGCTCGTAGTCTCCCCAGTAGAGGTCCTCAAAGGTTCCGTGCCTGTCACAACTCTTGCGAATCCAGACCTTACCCCCCCGCTCAAAGATGTCCGCCTCTATTACCTTGAGGCATTCAGGGCAGATGGAGGTGGTCTTCCTGATGGGGGTCTCCTCGGGAGCCTTTCTAGCCATAATATCACACATAACCGCTAAACTTTTAATAATTATTAAAACTATTGAATATTTAAATATCTACCCCGAGTACTAAACAAGTGCCAGGAGGAACCATGCCGCACAAGACCATCCAGAAGAGGATATATTCCACATTCGGTGAGGTGGCCAGGACAATCGGGTACTCCCCAATACACGGCAAGATAATGGGCGCCCTCCTCGTGAACGGGGGCGAGATGTCCCTCCAGGAGATGTCCAGGGAGACCGGCTATTCCATATCCATGATATCCCTCAGCCTGGACCTCCTCGAGCTCATGGGTGTTATAAAGAAATCCAGAAGACACGGTGACCGGAACCTCTACATCTCACTGCAGGGAGACCTCCTGGATACACTCAAGAATGCGATAGTCATAAAGATAAGGAAGTCCATAAATTCGACACTTGCGGACTTCAAGAGCAGCCAGTCCGAGATAGAGCACCTTCCACCCAAGGAGAGGGAGAAGGTCAGGAAGTCGGTAAGGATTCTGGAGGGCGAAATAAAGAGACTGGAAAGATACGTGAGCATCCTCTCCAGGACAAGGCTGCCCTGATGCATGGCTATTCCATGGCCTTCATCATTCTGAAGAGCGCATAGACCGCGAATATCTCTCCCAGCAGGATAAGCAGGACCCCGTTCGAGGACAGGGGCAGCAGGCCCTCCACGCACGGCATGGGCAGGGTATCCGCATAGTCATAAATCCATTCCTGGCAGGCACCTGCTCCATGAAGCGGGGCATCCAGGCCGCAGCAGTCAGTAAATGCCACCACCATACCGACCCCGAGGGCCGCGACCAGGGTGCTGATCCCCATAAAAACCCAGAAACTCACGCGGGTTTCCCTGAATATCAGATAGAACCCGAATGCCGCAACCAGGAAGAAGACCTCTACCGAGAAGAGCGTGATGGCAAGCACCTCAGCGAGCGGTTCCGTGAACGACGTGAACAGGAAGTTGTACGCCACCATGGAGAGATAGAAGAGCAGGATAATGACAAACAGGTTTCTCTTGTTAAACCACGACGGGACCCTGAGCTTCATGTCCCTTGAAAGCATGACCGTTGCAAGGGAGTGCATTATGCCTATCAGAAAGAAAAGCATGGTTCCGGTCAGAACCCTGACCGCATAGCTGGGAAGAACCGCGAGGAATACCAGCTGTGACAGTCCCCAGACTCCCAGTGATGAATAGGCAATCATCAGGTACAACCAGCCGCTTGAACCCCCCTGGGTCCTCCTGTATATGACAATCACCAGATAGGCCAGAATCAGGCCGAAAAGCACCGAAGCTGCCCTGAAGCCCATTGCTATTATGCTCAATCCATCCAAAACAACACCCGATGATATTTTCACTTCCAGGCTTAAATAATTATTAATGGAGGATTCCCCGCAGGCGAAAAATATTTAACTGTTGCCGACCAAATAATTATTAATATCAAAATTCCACCAATCTTTGACCACTGATTTCAAAAGTTATGCCCATAACAGACGGAAATATTGATGCCATTGCTGTGGTCTGAAATGGTATACAGATTCGAGACATTAAGGGAGCACGTGGAACTTAACCGGTATTTCTTAAACTGTTATATGGGCTGCGAGGTCCCCATGGTCTATGCCCTCAAGGACCTTCTCACCGACCCCCTAAAGGCATCGTACCTGTACGAATCCGGCTATGAATTTCCGGACAAATTGAACAGATGTGCAACATGCGGTAAAATCTATGTAACGGGCAAAAACGGTAAGGAATTTGTTGCTGGGCCAGACAAGACAATAGACGAAGAACCCTATGATACCACCTTTGGTGACATAAATATCGATTTTTATTACTCTCATGAAGGAGGCGAACTCGAGCACGTCAAAAAGACTATAATACTCTCCGGATTCGAGTGCTATGGATGCTTAACAGAAAAAGAATCAATAAAAAGGGGCAGTGTCAGGCTGGCTATTGAGGATCCGATAAAATGGGCGGGTCACTGGTTCTACCCCCGGGCTTTTATTGGAAAACCTGAAGGCGCAGAATATGTACCTTTACGCAAGTTCTTACCTGCCCCAGGCAAAGTTTAAATACTTAAGAGGGCAATACAAAAGATTAAGATGCTTCCTCCAGTAAAACACATGAAGGATAAGGTATACAGGCTTTTATTCAGCTAGTTTAAGGCAAGGCGCATATGATTATACCCATAAGGTGCATGACATGCGGAAAGCCAGTGGGCCACCTCTGGGAGGCCTACCAGGCAGGCATAAAGAAGGGAAGGTCGCCCAGGAGCGTCCTGGACTCCCTGGGCCTCGAGAGGTACTGCTGCAGGTCGCTCTTTCTCACCCACAAGGACCTCATTTCAGAGGTGGGGCAGTTCAAGCGCTAGACACATTCAAAGGACTCTTCTGGTGAATGAATAGAATTGCAGGGCTAGTAGCCCTTCAGCAGCTCCTTCAGGCCGGGGTAGTCCTTTCCGTGTTTGCTGGCAACCGACTCAAGGGACTTCCTTATAAGGGTCTTGGATACCCCCCCGATTACCCTTGAATACTGTTCATCTATGCCAGAGAGAAAGACCTTCATTATCTCAATCAGCCTCTTATCAGGGACCCTGGAATCCATTACTATGGTTATGGAGCGCTCAGAGACCTTGACATCCCTTACTTCCTTGTACATTGACCTGGTCCTCTCGAAGGGTTCGGATATAAGGTTTGCAGCGAGTCTGAATCCGACTATCCTCCCCACAGAAACCGCTATGTTTGTTATGCACTCCGAAACCACACCCGCTGCCATTCCACCACCATAAGATACCCTTTATATATGTGCAGACTTCCTTAAATCGTTTACAGCAGACTTTCTGCCTCAAAAAAAGCTTCCCTGCTATCTAATCTCCGGATATACACGGAATTCGCAGTATGGGTCTCCCATGGCCCTGCACCTTACCTCTTCACATTTCATGACTTTCCCAAAGACTATGTCAGCTGCCCCTGCAAACAGGCCGGTGAGAATGTAGCATGCAGGCCTGTCTGATTTTCCTGCCCCGACAGCATTGGCGCTGTTGTGGAGCCTGACTACAATCTTCTTGTTTTTCATGTCAATTTCCATGTATTCAAGGACCCCGTAGCCGAACTCCATGCAAATCTCTGCGAGCCTTGACAGGAATTTCCTCTTGAAGAAACGTGCTATAACCTTCATGGTAAAGCTGCTGAGTATGCTCCTGCCTACGCTCTGGAGGCCTGCTACCCTTCCTATCATATAGTATATTCCACTTGTCGCCGTGCCTATTACCTTCTCAGACTCCATCTCGAGATTCTTGGGATAGCCCCTTGGAAAGAAAGCTGAGTTTATTCCTCTGTGCCGAAGCTCCCCCTTCTTTGGATTGAATTCCACTTCTATGGGAACAAGGTTCTTTGGCGGATGGGGGTAAGTCCCCACTGACTTTACAGGAATGTTGTATGTAGAAATCCTGAATTCGCAATACGGGCTACCTGCTGCAGCACATTTTGTCTCTCTGCAGACAGCCTTTTTCTTGAAAACGGTCTCAAAGAGGCCTGCAAGTATGCCCTCCATCATGTAGCACATGGGTTTGCCGGTATTTTTATAACCCTCGGTATTGAAGCAGTTGCGGATTCTTACCTTTGCCGCACCGCTTTTTTCATCAATAAAAAGCATTTCAGGGACACCATAACCATATTTTGGAAGCTCTTCCAGCATATTCATGGCAAGCTTGGAATCGTCTCTGTAACCCAATCTATGATACTGTTCCTTCAGCTTGAAGAATATCTCTCTTGTAACCTTATTTGCAGCCTCCCTGAATATTGTCCTGGTTGCAGGACCGATGATGTACTCGTATTCCCTCTGTATTATGGCAGAGGCAGATCTCCTCCAGACAAAGAGGCTGGTGTCGTTAAAATAGACTTCACCCCTCTTTCTGTCCAGCCAGATTTTCTGTTCCACACTATTCCCCTTTAGATACCTATTAATATCTTAGAGTATTACCTAAATAAGTCTTCTGACCGGATTCATGGTTTCACCACCAGACCTGGAGAGGGCCGCTTATTTCTCCAGGTCTTTTCTGGACAGCACCACTATGGGAGAGTAGAAGTCCTCCTTCTCCATCCCTATCAGGAATCTCACACCCTTCATCTTGGCCAGCTCATTTAGCCTGAAGCTCACCTTGCCGTCGAATATTACAGCGTGCGGATCCTCTATTGTCCTAAGCGTGTTCTCCAGTTCAGAGACGGGCACCTTGCCCAGGAGTTCGTTCTTTTCATTAAAGATGCATGCAGCCCCTGTCCCGACAAGCTCACTAATGGTCTTCTTGAACAGTTCCCTCTCACTGTCACTCAGCATGTATCTCGGCCTGGGTGCTCGCTCATCCCTCCTTACGAACCCATCCCTTCTGGGCTCCCTGCTCCTGTCATCCCTGCGCGCGAACCCATCCCTTCTGGGCTCCCTGCTCCTGTCATCCCTGCGCGCGAACCCATCCCTTCTGGGCCTTGCGAATCCCTCCCTCCTGCCTGGTGTGGTCCTGATGTCCCTGGAAGCGGGAGACATCTTCTCATCTTTCACGTCAGGGGCCTTATCCGGCTCCTTTTCAGGGGGCTCCTTCTTTGGAGCTGCTCCCTGCTTTTCACTTAAGAACTGGTCAGCAGGGACCTTTTCCCTGAGGGCCTTGTAGGCCTCCTTCTGGGTGAGCTCCTCAACCTCCTTGCCCTCTGGGGCAATTGCTATGTAGTCAAGGTCAGTGAGCTGCATCACCTCCTTGGCTATCAGCAGGCCTCCCCTGTCACCATCCACAAACAGAGTGGCGGTCTTTTTCTTTGCCAGCTCTACAACACCCCTGGATACCGATGTCCCCTCTATGGCCACGGTGTTCCTGATTCCGAACTTGAGGAGGTTTATGACATCCGCGCGCCCCTCGACTATTACAAGGTCCTCGGATTCCATTACGCCGGGGCCTGCCGTAAGCCCGAACACCTCGGTCACCTCCTCTGTCCTCACAGCCTCCTTTATCTGCTCTGATATCTCTGAGCTGTCAGGGACGCCCTTGTCAGACAGGTTCTTGAGTATCTCCTTGGCCTTGTCGACAACATACTTTCTCTTGTCAGACCTGGTATCCTCCACACCTATCAGCTTTATCGTTGCTGTGCAGGGGCCCACCCTCTCTATGGTCTCCAGAGTAGCAGCTATCAGCGATGTCTCTGCGGCGTCAAGAGAACTGGGAATTATGATTTCTCCGTCTGACTTGCCCTTGCTTGACTTTATCCTTACATCAATCCGGCCTATCCTGCCGGTCCTCTGAAGCTCCCTGAGGTCCAGCTCTGAACCCAGGAGCCCCTCAGTCTGGCCGAACACCGCGCCTATGATGTCCGGCTTTTCCACTACGCCCCTTGCCTTTATCGAAGCCTTTATCACGTATTTTGTTGAAGTTGGAGCCAGTTTTGACATAATCATCACCTCTTATTCTTTCAAGTACCTTTCTATCGGATGCCAGCTTTCCTGTGGGTGATTCCATCACCCGATTATGCGCCGTCGCCCGCATGCATTCTCCCATCCTAAGTATCGAGTCCATTTTAATGTCCTCTATCTTGTTGAATCCGAAATCCATAATACGAGACCTCAACCTCTGGTTGGGGTGAATCTTATGGGCGCGCAGCAACTTGCTTAGCCTGGCCGCGATATGGCGCCCCTCCCTGTCAAAGTCAGTGAGTACTATGATATCGGAAATGCCTGTCTCTCCGGTGGCTTCGCCACCGGCATGTACCTTATAATTCACCTTCAGGCCCGCCACCATGTCAACGATGGCTGCCAAGGGCCTTCCATTGATGGCTAGTATATTCTTTAAGCCAAGGGTATTTAAAGCCTTTACATCACTCTTTCCCTCCACAATCAGGAGGCAGTCCCTTATCCCGCTGAAGAACTCCAGCATCCTTTCGGGGTTTCTTCTATTCATGGGAAAACACACCCGAAAGATACTTTCTCATTTTCCATAGCCACACAGGCCTCCTCACCAGGCGGCCGTTGCAGGGCCAGTATCCCTTCCCGTCCATTTTCACATAGTGGCGAAATCTTCTTGACATTCCCTGGTGGTTTTCAGAACCCGGTTCGTTCCGGTTATCAGCTTCAATCTGTTCCGCCTCCCATGCCAGGTAATCATAAAGCACATTCGGCCCGAAGTCTGAGGGAGGACCCCAATATTTTTTGTGGACTCCTGGAAAATTAATGACCTTTACCATACAAGCACCCGGCCCCTGGGGATTCCCTTATTTACAATCTAAACTTCCGAATAAATCAAACAGCCTTACAGGCCTGGTTTTCTCAGGGTTGGGATAATGAGGGTCCCTGCCATAAACACCGAGAGATGCTGTCCTTATATACTCGAGCCACAGGGGAGCAACCCTTGGAGACCCGTCACTGCATGATGGCGTGAGGTCATTCTTCTGAACGCATTCCATGCAATCACCGGTTAGAATTCAACTGCAACCTTTAAATCCCTTTCCAGAGTCCCTTACATTGCCTCGAGGATGTCCCTCTGGGTCAGAACCCCCAGGACCCGGTATTCATCCACCACAGGCAGCATGGACACCCCCTTCTCCCTCATGGTCCTCACGGCCTCGAAGACATCAGCGTGCGGCTCCACAGTGGTCACGGCCCTGTTCATGGCCTTCCCGAGCTCGCTCCTGTCCCTCCTCAGGCCGTTCAGGTTCCTGTTCCTGTTAAGGTATGCGATTATATCAAGGGGGGTCACTATCCCTGTCAGGAAGGAATCCCTCACAACAGGGAGCCTCCGGTATCCGCCCCTGACCAGCATGCCCGCGACATCACACACGGGATGCTCAGTCCTGGCCACGACAGGCTTCCTGGTCATGACCTCCCAGACGCTTACCCCCGTGGCCCCGGAGATCTGGCTGACTATATCCCCCTCTGTAACCATGCCGTCAAGCCTGCCCCTTGATACCAGGGGGTGCATCTCCTCCCCGGTCTCCTTGAATACATCCAGGGCCTGCCCGAGGCTGGTGGCCCTGTCTATCTCACTGAACCCTGTCCGCATTATCCTGGCCACAGGGGTGTCCAGCCCCTTACCGGCCACATAGGCCTGGTGGAGGCTTCCCCCTCCCAGAAAACCCAGCAGGCTGCGGGAGCTTACAATCCCCCTGAAGGCCTCTCCCCTGCTGTCTGTCACAGGGATGTTCCTATGGCCTTCAAGGCAGAACTTCAGGGCAGTATAAATAGGCTCGCTCTCGGGTATGGCGTGCACCGTACCCCTCACAGCCTCACCAATTCGGGCCTCCGTGTCAGAATGGTTCTCCAGCAGGAGCCCCTGGCCGCGCATCAAGAAACCGAACATCAGACCACTGAATATACAATAAAGATTCGGCTTTTAAACCTTTCGGCCAAGAAACACTCAGATATTTCAATAACAAAAAGCAGTAACGTCAGGAGATGTGCGTTTCCAACCATATCTTTTTACTGGCTTCTGAGACTGCCTGCCACCGCAAACATTAATTAAAACTTCCCTGACCAATAATTAAGCATGCCGGTTATCGACAGGACAGACAGGACACTCCAGGATGTCCTCGACAGGATAACCCCCACCCAGAGGGAGCAGGAGAGGACAGAACAGCTTGTTGAACGGGTGGTCTCTGCCACCATCCAGGCCATTCAGGGGAGGGGCCTCGACCACATTATAGCGGGGAGCTTCACCCGCAACACCTGGATGAAGGACAAGAGGGAGTTCGACATATTCATACGCTTTCCCACAAACACAACCCGGGACAGCCTGGAGAAGCAGGGTCTCGAACTGGGGAGGCAGATAACCAAGCTTCTGCACGGCCGCCATACCATAGCCTATGCCGAGCACCCCTATGTCAGGGCAAGGGTCAGGGAGTATGACGTGGACATAGTACCGTGCTACAGGGTGGAGTCTGCCACCAAGATAAAGTCAGCGGTGGACAGGACGCCCTTCCACAACGAGTGGCTTTCCAGGCACTTCCTCAAGGGCTTCGTCCCTGATGTCCGGCTGCTCAAGCAGTTCTGCAAGGGCCAGTGGGTCTACGGCTCTGACGCAAGGACCCAGGGATTTTCCGGCTACCTTTGTGAACTTTTAACCATACACTACCGGACCTTCAAGAACCTGGCCAGGAAGGCCTCCCTGTGGAAGGCGGGCAAGGTCGTGATTAACCTCGAGGGGGTCTATCCCATCAATGATGTAAGGAACATCCACAATAAGTTCCCCAAGCAGCCCCTCGTCGTGATAGACCCCGTGGACCCCGGAAGGAATGTTGCAGCAGCCCTCTCACCCGGGAACTTCATCCGCTTCATAAAGGCCTGCCGGGACTTTACAGGCAAGCCCTCCACCGAGTTCTTCTTCAGGAAACCACCCGCCCCGGTCATATCCCGGATGGATTCTGACCTCTCCAGCAGGCGGACCCGCCTGATAGGATTCTCCTGCCCGGCCCCCAGGGTGATAGAGGACGTCCTCTGGCCTCAGCTCAGGAGGACAAACAGGAGGGTGAGGGACCTTCTTGAGGACCACGACTTTCATGTCCACAGCCATGACGTCTGGTCTGACGGTAAAACCTGTCTGTTCTTCTATGAGATGGAGGTCCCGGAGCTCCCGAGGATAAGGAAACTGAGGGGTCCCCCCATATTTGACGAGGCCAACTCTGCGAGCTTCCTCAAGAAGTACAGGCCCCTGGGAAGGATATGGGTCGAGGACGAGTTCTGGATGGCCGAGGTCAGGCGGGCTTTTACAGATGCCTCTGACCTTCTGAAGAAGACCCTCTCTGCCCCGGAATCAGAGCTCAGGGCCTCTGGCATAGCCTCCTATCTGGCAGGACAGATAGCAAAATCCCGCAAGGTCATGAGCAGGCGGGACATCATGGCCCTGGCCAGGAGGAACAAGGAGTTCGGCCAGTTCCTCCAGGACTTCCTCGAAATGAACATGGCCTAGGATTAGCCGGTTCCCGTTGAATCTGTGTTATCTTCCCGGATCAATAGCGTAGGCGAGGAACGGAGAAGTTCGTTCGGGTCACCCAATTATGAATATAAGACTTTGCACCAATTATTATTATGATAACGAAATCATTATCCGAATATATCCAAAAAAGAGCACTCGAAAGAGCATCAAAGGCTTCGGCGGGTCAATATAGAATGATTTGCTTTAATCTCCCACCATATACATGGATAATTGTTGGTGACTCTAATGGTGTGGACGATACGATAAACAACGCGATTGATAAAAAAATCAAACTCGGTCTAGACTCTCCAACACAATTTAAAGTATTCAATGACCAGGGTAAATATGTTGGCGGGTCAGTATAAAACCCGAACGAATTGAAGATAACGGACGGGGTTATCAGAAGTCTTCTTTCCCCGCTACTATGTCAGAGCCCTATAAGCGTGGTTATCAGTAAGAAAATTTGGGGAACTTTGCCCCATATAGCCGGTTCCCGTTGAATCTGTGTTAAACGATTCGAAGGCTTTAACCTGAGAACGAGGAGCGAAGCGACGAAGCGTTCCGCCCGAGTTTTATTATTAAATTCCTAAATCTATTTTTGGAAGTCTTACATCAAGAGGATTTGTGTTCCTAGTTTTTCTTTTTTTATCAACTTTTTTGAGCCTTTCTTTATGTGTTTTCAATTTATGACATCCCGCACATAAAGCTCTCCCATTTTTTACAACTGTACGACCACCAGCAGACCAAGCTCTCCCATGATCGTATTCAACTGTTCTGGGATCCAACTGCCTATGGCATTTTGCACATTTACCTTTTTGTTGAGCCCATATTTCATTTTTTTGAGTTTTTGAAAAGGCTCGTCTAGAATCTCTTTTTTGTCTAGGTGAACCAAATCCGAAATCAATACTTCCAAGTCCAAAAGGATCATTTCTTGGCATATTATCAATTGAAAATTATTTTAATCATATAAAAACATTTCTGTCGAGGGCGGAATGTCGTTTAACAGGTATTACACAGACTCCAGGAGACGTGTTGTTTTACCATGTGCTGCTCAGCTTTTGAGACTCTGCCTGACTGGTTCCGGAAGCCCATTAATGATGCCTTTGCCAAGAGAATTACTTGAACCTCTTCTTCCTGTACTTTGGCAGGTATTTCCTTCCCATAAGCAATATTTATTATAGCCCGGTAAATATAAAAGGGTGGTTACTTGTCAAGGGAGAGGGCAATCAAGAACTGCGTGAACTGCTACGAACTCGCCAGGATGATAATGCTCATGAAGCCCAATGAGGAGCTTGAGCTGAAGGGGAGCCCTTCTTTAATAACCCTCTATAACAATGCCATGAAGGCGGCCGGGAAGGTCCCCGGGTCTGCAGGCAAGAGGGCTGCCCAGGCCTGCGTGGACTGCAACTTCACCGAGCCCAAGATAGCCAACGAACTAAGAAAGCCAAGGAAATAGCCCCCTTTCACTCAAAAGTAAGTTTTTTAAGCTGATTGCCAATTCTTTACCATGTCACTTGAAGGGCTTGTCAAGGAAATCGAGGATGCCAGGAAGATGGAGCAGGCCAGGTGGATGGCCACGATAAGGGAGCAGTACGAATCCACAATAAGGGCCAAGGATGAGGAGATATCTGTCCTCAGGAATGAGATAGAGACCCTCAGGCGCTGGCTGGACCACTCTGCGCTTCCCGCCGCAAACCCGATATCCAAGCGCCCTGAGGCCCTGGGCCTCATAAAGCTCAACTTCGGCAAGGACAAGCCGCCCCCAGAGATGTGGATGCCGGGAGAGAAGGACATCATGGATTCTATCGGAAGGGACATGCCGGATGAGGCAATAGACAATGGGCCAGGAGAAATAACAGACAAGGAACAGGCAGAGGCTCCAGATACTGACCTAACCAAAATCCCTAAAACCATCCCGGAGCCGCCGAAACCAGAGCGTGTCGATTTTCCAGAACCAGAACCGTCCGAGCCCTGGGAGGCCAAGCTCCCCGAACTCAAATTCTCAGAGGCCCTGAAGCCAGAACCGTCCGAGCCCCATGAAACCAGCCCTCCCGGGCCGGAACCACACGAAACCGAAACCCTCAGGCCAGTAAGGGCCGCGAGGAGGATATCAAGGTTGAGGGGCCCCAGGACCAGGAGAGCAAAAAGGCCGCGCAGCCGGCCAGGGAAGAAGGCAGGGTAAAATTCTCTTTAACCAGAAACCAGGGGACTGAACATGAAGGACTGGAAGATTATTATCCCGCATGCCCTCGTGGCTGTTGTGGTGGTATCTCAAATCATACTGAGCTTCTTCCTCTACAACCCGGCCGGCTACTGGGCTGTCAGGAATCTCGGATGGGTAGTCCTGTGGACTTCAGCCATCTTTGGCTGGCTGCCTATATACACCTTCAAGAGAAGGGGTGGGGTACCAAGGGGAAAGAGTTTTGTCCACACCACAACCCTGGTTGACAGCGGAATCTATTCCATCTGCAGGCATCCACAGTTCCTGGCTGGGATACTGCTCGGCCTCGCGCTAATCCTTATTGTGCAGCACTGGATAATCACGGCCCTGGGCCTTGCAGTGATGGCGATGTTTTATATAGGCATACTGGAGGCAGAGGGGTCAGGCATCGAGAAGTTCGGCAATGACTACAGGCACTACATGAAGAGGGTCCCGAGGACGAACTTCCTAGTGGGTCTCATAAGGCTGCTGATAAAAAGAAGGGGCAGCTAGACCAGCATCAGCAGCTCGGGATTGAACAGCAGTATAATCCCCAGGGCAACCATTATCAGGCCCCCAAAGACCTTGATGGCCTGCATCTGGCCCTTGGTTATCTGCTTGCCCCTGAAGAAATACCCGAACAGGGTTATTATTGCAGCAAGGGGAATCACGTATACCATGTTATAGAACATCAGGTAGAGATAGTAAATCATGCTTTCCGCAAACACCCTCTCCGAGAGTATCTTGGTGTATATTATGGGGAAGCCTGCCGTGCAGGGCAGCTCGACAAGGGATGCAAACGAGGCAAGGACAACCGAGGCCAGGATGAGGGCGGGAAAGGAACCGTGCCTTATGACGTCCTTCATTCCCTCTATTCTTTTGACTAGGGGAATCTTGTGGCTCTCCTGTATCATCAGGGTTATGCCCCTCCTGAAGGCAAACAATTCCTTGCAGTTTATGAACCCCGCTATCAAGGCTACGAGGCCTATCGCTATCCTTACCGGATCAAGGAGGCCTATGTAAAGGAATACATTCAGCCACGCTGCCATGAACAGAAAATAGAATATGTAGACAACCACAACAAATGTGAATCCCACGGTGAAAATCCTCTTCCTGCTCTCTGAAACGGATATCAGCAGGACCAGGAGAAAGCTCAGTACCCACATGGTGCAGGGATTGAAGCCGTCTATTATCGCTATCAAAAACGTGAAGTAAGGCAGCGGAATGACCAGGCCAAGCTCCCTCAGATATCCGGGGTCTGCGTTCTGGGCCACTGCAAAGAAGGCCACTATCGCAGCAACGAGGGCAAGGGCGACTGCAAGCCTCTTCCTTTTTTCATCCATAATCTCACCTGAACCTGGCAAAGTAAACAAACAACCCAACAACCACTATGACCAGAACAGCTGCTACTGAATAGAGGGATACAGCATATTGTGCATTGCCGTTTCCTCCATTGTCTCCGGAGTTGTTGCCATCAAGGCCTTCACCATTCCACTGGAATATCCATCCGTCCAGACGGACGGCGTGCTCAAAATTAACCTGGCTCCCTGAAATCTGAACAGGCACGGTCGAAACCTCTTCATAACCCATGCCCTTCAGAAGGTCCGTTATGTCCTCTTCAAATATAAGGTCCCTCAGCAGATTATTATCACCGCCACCCCCTTCAGAAACCAGGACCCTGTTCTTGGACCATATGTTGGGTTCTCCGGACAGTGCAGTTATGTCCAGACTCTCAAATTCCACAGAGGAGCCGTCAGGCATGGGACAGTCGTTTGATATCATGTCCACAATCACGCCCTCGGTCCCCAGAACCTCAGATCTCCCTATATAGGAATTGCCGTCACCCAGTATCAGGAAGGGAACACCATGAGGCACGCCCGACGGCGCATAATTATTAAAGTAGTCCTCGGCTGTCATATAGTTGTCAGCGTTCCTGTGGAATATCTCGTATTCTATGACAATATAATCCGGATTCTTCGCAGTGAGGCCTGATGTTACGACAGGGTCTGTGACAGCGCAGTTTGAGCATCCTATGCCTGTGACATATACCGCGCAAACCCTGACTTGGGCTGATGCAAGTGGTATGGCTCCCAGCAATATCAGCATCATGGCCAGTGGAAATATGGGTTTCATGGTATTTAATAACCTGAAACCATATATAAACTTAAGTTTCAAAATATGAAACCGATACTATGAACGGTTCGAGAAAGATAGTTTTCGGCATACTTGTGCTCTCGGTATTCGTCTTTGTAATCTCGGTCACGTCCCTCTACGTCCAGGTTACGATAGAGTCCGGAGATGTCTGCGGTTGCCTGATTCCCCTGCCGTTCTTCATACCCTTCGTGGGCTCCACAGGACTGTTTATAGGAACGCTTGTTTATTACCTCTTTACACCCAAGCTTGAGAGAAGTCACTCAAAACCAGACAGAGAACTTCTCCTGAACCTCTTTGGAGAGAACGAAGCAAGGGTATTGAAAATCCTGACAGACAGCAGGGGAGAGCTCTCCCAGGCAAGACTCACTGCCCTCACCGGCATCTCCAAGGTGAAGCTTTTCAGAACACTGGAAAGGATGAAGGCAAGAAACCTGATAGAAAAGAGGCCAAACGGCAAGACCAATTTAGTATCCCTCACAGAAGGCTTCAGGGACCTTTTCCTAGAGAAGCAGTAATCTTCTCTGCTATCCCTTGGAATATGCCCTCGTAATCCTTGTTATGGGCCACCACGGGCTTCATCTTTACAGTGGACTCCACGAAATCCTTCCTGTAGGGTATCCTTCCCAGCACGGGGATTCCGGCCTTTCTGGCAAAGGCCTCCATCTTCCTGGCAAAGCCCCTGTCAAGGTCAGACTTGTTCAGGACCAGGCCCTTGGGAATCCCGAAGTGATCCGCTATGTACAGGACCCTCTTGAGGTCATGCAGGGCCGAGGGTGTCGGCTCTGTGACAGCCACCACGAAGTCAGAGCCCTGTATAGAGGCTATGACCGGGCAGCCCACGCCAGCGGACGAGTCCACGAGCACAAGGTCAGAGCCCTTCTTTCCTGCAACCTCCTCAGAGGCCTTCCGGGTCTCCACCACGATTTCCCCGGATGCCAGCTGCCCGAGCTTCAGCTCCCCTGAGATAAGGTCGACACCATATCCGCGGCCACTGAAGATTGTGCCTATCTTCTTCCTGCCCATCCCTATCGCCCCTACGGGGCAGGCAACCATGCAGGCCTTGCATCCTATGCAGAGGTCAGGTACAAAGGCAGGATACCTGCCCTCCACGGCCACGATGGCGTTCTGCTTGCAGACCGTGGCGCACTTCCCGCACTTCGTGCACTTCGAGAAGTCCCATTCCGGTATGGGCTGGTAGACATCCCTGAGCTTCTTCCTTTTGACAGAAAGGATGAGGTGGTCATTGGGGCATTCCACATCCGCATCAGCCAGAAGGACCTTACTCTCCCCGGCCATCACCACTGCCAGGGAGGCCGCAATGGTGGACTTGCCAGTTCCCCCCTTCCCCCCTGTAACCGCTATCGTCCTCATTCAAAATCACCTCATTTCATGAACCCCTTCTTGAGACCATCAACCACAAAGCATGCATTGGACATGCACCCAATGCCGTTCTTGTCGCAGAACCCTATGGCCTCCCTGGACTCTGAGCCCGGCTGCATCCACACCTTCCTGATTCCCAGCTCCCTGCAGGCCTTCACTACTCCCTCCGTGACCCTGGGGGGTACAACCGTTATGACCGTGTCAGGCCTTTCGGGCAGGGACTTGAGGCCGGGATAACATTTATCCCCCAGGATCTCCCTATACCTCGGGTTTACGGCATAGACCCTGGGAAAGACCCCACTGAGGGTCTTGTAAATCTTATATCCCCATTTCTCCGGATTGACCGTGGCCCCGACCACGGCAATCACGTTCTCCCCTTTCAGAAAATTCCTGACCTCCACGACAGTCCCTCTTTATTCACCGAGATGCTTCTTCAGCTTGCCCAGAAGAACATCCTTGGGGGCATAGCCGATAATCATGTCAGCAAGCTTCCCGCCCCTGAAGACCAGCAGCGTGGGGATGGCTGTTATCCCGAACTTGGATGCCATCAGCCGTTCCTGGTCCACACAGACCTTCCCGAAAACGGCCCTGCCATGGAGCTCCCTTGCGAGTTCCTCCAGCACAGGCTCTATAAGCCTGCAGGGAGGGCAGAACACTGACCAGAAATCCACCACAACCAGGGGATACTTCCCGATGGTCTCATCGAAATCGTTGTCCTTGACCTCGATGGGCTTTTCAGGGAATTCCTTCTTTTCCATAAATTCCTTCATCCTCCTCTCTCTGATTTCCATTATCTCTTCATCCATAGAACCCTCATCGGCCGCAGCCTTCATCAAGCTCCCCGAGCCTGTCAAGGTTTTCCAGAACCTCTCCCACTGTCATGAACTTGCCTGTCTTTATCCCGATTCCCATCTGTTTCAGCAGGAGCATGGCCTTGCCGCCTATGTCTATTGTATATATCAGGTCGGGTTTATATTTCTTTAGCCCCTCCACCGGGGTGCATCCCTGGCCGTGGCCCCCTATATCAACTACAGTGACATCTCCCTTCTCCGTGTCGCATACCGCGAACAGGGGATTATGCCCGAAGTGCATGCTTATCCTGGATTCCCTTCCCTTGTCATCAAGCACAGGCATTGCTATTATCATGTCTGCCCCCCTCCCATACCCCTTCCGGGGCCGCTGCCCGTTCCGCCTCCCGGCCCGAACCCTGGCATGCCCATGTGCCCCGGCCCTGTCGCGCCCCCGACCTTCTTGAGCCTCCCGGCAACGAAGTCCTCCACGGCCTTCCTTACCGTTCCGGTGCCCAGATACATGTCTATCCCGAGCTGCTTGAAAACTATGAATGCCCTGGGGCCCATGTTCACCGTTATGACCGCATCCGCCTTGAGCTCGGCAACAGCCTGTGCGGCAGTCATTCCCGCGCCGCCCATCTGCTGCGCAGAGGTGTTCTCGACAGCCCTGTGGCCCTTTATCTCCTTTCCCTCAACCTCAACCACCATGAAATACGGGCATCTCCCGAATCTCACGTCAACCTGGCTGTCCATCTCCTTTCCCGCCGAGCTAACCACTATTATCATTCCTTTCACCTCTCTTGAATCCTACAATGAACCCGTTTATAACTGAAAAGGCAAGCATATAAATCGTTAGGATTGCCGTAAAAATCCAGCCAAAGTAATACACCATGATGGGAATCAGCGGTATCTTGACCGCCCTGTTGTAGAGAAAGGCCGCTATCAGGGAATCCTTCATTCCGTGCTTCCTGAGCTCAGCGAGCATGGGATACCACGCATATATCGGCCCCGCAGACAATATCCCTCCCCCGATTGCAATAAGCCACCCCTTGGCCCCGGATTCCCTCCCCAGGTACCTGGCAATCTTGCCGGGCTCAAGGAGCAGGTTCACTGCAAACATCATCCCGAGCACAAGCGCCAGGGCAGGGAGTATGTTAACAACCATCCTCAGAAATACAGAGATGGCTGACAGGGCCAGTTCTGGGCTGGCAACATACGCAACCACATACACAAGGCATGACACCAGGAGGAATTTCATGCCGGTTCCTATCCTGCCCCCGGGTTTTCCCATGCCTGCCCCTCCTGACATTCCCTCAGGCCTTCCCTCCTTCCCTCCGGCCTTTGCCTTCATCCCAGCACCCCCAGGCTAAACACAACCAGGCATGCAATCACAATGGACATAAGGAAGCTCACTAGATTCCTCTTAAAGGCAAAACCCCTTCCAAGTATCATGCTCTCTGCAGGGAACTGCACAACCCCGACAGTCACCCACGCCAGGATAAACGCCGCTATTGCGACAAGGGAGATTCCCCTGAGGAGGAGCTCACCGCCTATGACATAGCTTGTTACGGGATTCCCTGCCGCAAGGCTCCCGAACACCGCCCCTATAAGCGAATCCAGAATCTCATTCCCGGTGAACACTGATGAATAGAACTCCTTCGGCACAGCGGCCGTTGCCAGGGAAATCAGGAGCAGAACCCCGATTATTATGGGAATCATCTGGCTGAATGCATTCAGGGTCTTCCTCATGCTCTTTACTGGACCCTGCCTGGTTCCTCTTCCCTCTGCCCCTCCCTGGCCTGAATCCTTCTTTGAATCCATTCCTTCGCCTCTGGCCTTCATTCCACTCTAGCCTCTTGCCATCTTGGTTCCGCACTTGGGACAGTTCTGCTCAAAGCACGGGACCCCTCTCTGGTGCGGGCCTGCGTAGCCACACTTCGGGCACACACACCCTCCTCCGGGTCCCATGGCAGTGCCTCCCATCCTGCCTCTTCCTTTCATATCCATTCAAATCACCTCACAAATCTATCTTGCAAATCCCCTTCCCCTGCCCGGGCCTCCCCGGCCAAGCCCGGGCCCTGCACCGGGACCCCTTCCCAGGCCCCTCCCGGGCTGGCCCATGAACCTGTAGTGGCCTCCCTCTATCCTTATGGCCTTGCCATTGACCAGGGCATCGGCTATCTTCTTCCTGGCCGACTCGTACACCCTCTGGAAGGTTGGCTGGGATATCCCCATCTTCCTGGCCGCCTCTGTCTGGCCCATATCCTCGTGGTCCTTGAGCCTGATGGCCTCGAACTCGTCCACTGTCAGGACTGTCTCGGCCAGCCCGGCCATCCTGGCCCCGGCCGGCTTGAAATAGGTCACCCCTGGCTCAAAGAAGACCCTCCTGAACATCCTCGGTCTCGGCATATCCCTCCAACTCTTGGTTATATTGGCTCTTCGTGCAAAGTCCGTCGCATACCCTTACAGGGCACAAGAGCGACGGCATGCACTACTGCACCTGCTTATCTATATTGGCTCTTAATGCAAAATCTGGCCTGTTCAATCAA
>CAZAEI010000004.1:0-45396 GCA_964484305.1 uncultured archaeon | reverse complement strand
CTGCACCTGCTTATCTATATTGGCTCTTAATGCAAAATCTGGCCTGTTCAATCAATGCAAGCCAGCATGCACTGCTGCATCAACTATGCAACTTGTTGGTTATTTGTATCGCTGCTTTATCACTTTTTCTTTCCGGAGTCGGCCTTCTCCAACTCTTTGAGCCTGGCCTTGATGCTCTCGAGCTCACGCTCTGCGAAATCCTTCTCGGCCTTCAGCTCAGCAAGCTCAGCCTCTCTTGTGTACTGAGGGACCTGGCCGGCCTGGACCGGCACGTACCTGACCGGCTGGACGGGCTGAGCGGGAACGCCCCAGAATCTTCCGCGGCCGAAACCACGGCCGAATCCTCTTCCGAATCCGCGGCCCCCTGCAAAGCCTGGCCCCTGGTTTGCATATCCGGGGGCTGCATAGCCTGCACAGTAGCCCATTCCCCGGCCTGTCATTGAGCCGGCACCCTGAGGCCCTGTTCTGTCTCCCCATGGCATATTAATCACCTCTAAACCTTTTTCAAGATGCACCGCTTTCGCAGGCACCCGACGGTTTTGAATATTTATTCATATCTTATATTGAATATATATTCATAAGGGTATTTAAAGCTTTCGGTCGTGGGGGCTTTGTTGCATAAGTGGAGATTCAGCCTGACTTTTGCAACACAGAGAGGAGTTTTGCAACAGAATTTTAAAAGACCGCATCCCCATTTCCATGCTTTTTCAAACACAGCAAATTCCAAAACAAACCAAATCTTATAAGGGGAGCATCTCCATATTTGTCTTTGATACCTCTAACACCATATTCTCTTATTAATTTTCGCATATGAGTTTTGGTTCTGTCTAAAGACGTAGAAACGGTACAACCAGACACTAAAGACAAAACCAGCATTTTATGGACATCCTTGAATGGCCTGAAATTTTTGTCTTTCATTGGAATGGCCGATTTCTGAGGGTCTACAATTATCACAAATTCAGAGTCGTATCCGATAAAAGCTTCAGCGTTCCCATTCTTTATTGCAGATTCCCCCAAATCAAGAGCTGCATCGCATACAACCGCATAAACTATCTTGGATTTCAATTTGCAGACATTATTTTTGTCTAATATCACTTCATTCTGGCCTATAACAGAGTCATATGAACCGTGACCATGCAAAACAACCAATCTTGGGTTAATTTTGTCCAGAGCCTTTTCAAATTTTTTTCTTACTGCATCTTCCTTCTGCAAATCTATAACTTTATGCTCTCCCACGCTTTCAATCTCTTTTTTAAGTTCTCCAGATATGCAATGCAAATAGCTGGTTGGTATGTCATGCAATGGCCTTGTCAAGAGAATATGCTTTGTCATAAGTCAATCCCGCCACTTGCTAATGCCTTTAAATAAGACATTTGAATTCTGACAATCTTTCTTCCAAGCTCTGAATCCCGCTTCACTTCTTCTATCATTTCCCTAACGGTAATGGGTTTTTTTTCTCCCATAAGCAGTATTTTGGAATCTTTGTTCAAAGTTTCAAGCCTCGCTATAATAAGGATTTTTTCTTCATTGGAGTATGGCATAATTATCACCTAAATTATTCCCATCTTAGTCAATTTCTGAAGTATCTTTTTACCTAATTGGGTGTTGCTTTTAATTTCATCATAGGCTCTGTTCCATGTGTATGTTTTCCCATCTATCACCACTATGATTTCATCCCTTTCATCTGTTATTAGATTTGCGTATGCCTTCATGAATTTCTCTTTTGACATGAGCCAACCTTAGGGATATTATTGCCTGATATTTATTATATGCCATTTTACTATAAAAATAAGATATAAAAAGACAGCCTTTAAAGTGAGATTTCATGAATTTCCTGAATCACTACGCATAAGTTGTGGCATAGGATTTTCAGCAGAACCTCGTTTATCTGCGCTGTTCTCTTCTTGCTCCTCAAACTGCTGCTGAAGAAGGCCGTAATATGGTATATGCCATTTAAAAAGGATATCATCTTATTGGATTCATGTCCCTCATAGAAAACCCGTGTGAGTTGTGCAGATTCTATGCCGGAAAGCTCAGGGAAATCAATGACCTTATGCACCAGTATGGCGACATATCTGGTTTCGGCAAGTGGGAATTCTACCTGGGAAAGATTCTGGAAGATTCTCTTAAAGACGATGAGGCTGAAGCAATAAAAGACATGTTATGCAGGGATTGTCCCAGTCTGAGTATTTACGGTAGAGAGTATATCAGAGAACTGAAAGAGAATATATTCGAAGCGGATGAGGTAATCCAGACATTGGACGATAAATTAAAGCCTGATGCGATAAGGAAACTTGTACCAATATTAGATGATATTGCCCACGGCCATGAGATATTCTTTGATTTAGCATACAAAGACGTGGCTTCAGACATAAAGACAGGGCTCAAGCCTGATTAGTCTCGTGGCAAAGTTCATACTGCCGGCGTTGTTCAAAAGTCTTTTTATCTTGGTTTGTAGGTTATATTTTTTGGTGCAATAACAACTTCTCTTTCACCATCTTCCACAGGGCCAAGTTCGTAAACACCGAGGTTACATTTTTCTCCAGCCTTTCTGATGCCTCTGGCGTCACTATCAGGTGCCATTACAACCCAACCAACACGCATGTTCCATGTTTTATATGCTTCCTCATCATCAACAGGGCCTTCTTCCTGTAAAAATCTGAATTCCTCTTGCGGTTCTGGGAGATTTTCAATAATATATCTAAATGGCTTCTTTTTCCTCATTATTTTTGCCCAGCCATGTCCTGTTATTGGCTGCATATATCGAACATCAACTTCCTCCTCAAACATAGCTTCAACAAACGGTGAATAGATCGTTGTTGGTGTAAGTAGAGCTTGACCAATTGTTCTGCCACTTGGCAACTTTGTGAAGTATCCGTCTTTGGTTTTTTCTGCTATTTCTCTTGCAAGCGACACGCCATTTGAATGCACTCCGCTGCTTTCAATGCCATATATGGTCAAACCCTTTACCAATCTATCTCCTGTTGTCAGTCTAACACTTGGCCTAATTATCCCAACTGATGCACCAGCGACATCTATTGTATTTGCACCTACTATTCCTTTAAGTGTTGGTGTTTCACCGCCCGGAATTGCAACCTTTGCAATTGCTGCTCCCCTCTCGAAACCGTCGATAATTCCTGCTGATTTATCAGGGTCGGTGAGATAATCAGAATCACCAGTAGCTACGATAGGTTCAAAAAGGAATGGGGTCGCACCTATGCCTGTTAAATCGTTCAATGTCATTGCCATTTCGTCTTGTCCAAGGCCAGCAAACAATGTTCTTCTATCGATTCCAATACCTTCTCCTATCCTTTTCTTTTCAGCCATTACCTCTGCAATCATATTCTTTGTCCCGAGGCCTTCAACATTGAAAGCAAGGTAGAAATCGCCGCTGTAACCAATATCGACTGCAACAGCAGTTTCCCCGATAGATTCTTCAACAACAGATATCCCTAATCTTTCCGGGTTGCTTAGCGTTTTTTGTAACCTTCTTATAGACTCTTCCTTGAACGGATCCAGTTTATCGTAATCAACGATATCAGAATATCTCATTCCAGACATGAATAATATTGAGAAGGTTAATTTTTTAAGTGTGTGAATCTGGGTAGGGTACAAACTTGTCAAATCTGGCCGGTGTGCTCCCTTTTCCTGTTGTTCTCGATGATGCCCTTGAGGATTTCCCCGCTGTCCACGCCGAGCATCTCGCACAGGCCCAGGCAGTAGGCCATCAGGTCGCCTATGGCATCGGTTATACTGTCCCTGTTATTGATTTCCCTGGCGGGTTTCTTGTCGCTGTTCTTGTAGGCCCTTGCCAGCTCCCCGAGCTCCTCGGCCATCAGGATAATTTCCTTGCCGACGTCGGTGACGTTGAAGCCTCTGTCTGTCTTGTTCCTGAAGATCTCCTTCTGCAGTTCGCTTAGGGACATGATTAATGGATAATTCGGTTTGATTAAACGTTTATTACTCGGGAGGGCATCGGTCCCTAATCCTTCCTGATTCTGCTGACGTCGTCGACAACTATCCATGAGGACATCGCGCCGAAGCCGGTCTTGTCGATATGGAACGGCTCAACCCTTCTCGGGTTCTTGAGAAAGATAAGCATGCAGTACTTCTTGTCCCTGAACATGTCAAGGAACCTGGGAATCTCATCCGTCTCGAGCCCGTCCGATTCGCCGTATTCATTCAGGATTCCCCTGACCTTGCCGGGAGTCAGTCCCGAGAAGGCCATCACCCTGCCGACCTCTGCTTTCACAGTGACGGGTTCCCCCGAATCCTTGAAATAGATGGTATCGCCGGGGCCAATCCTGTTCCAGGGGGCATATCTGACCTTGTACCATCTCGATTCCATGCTCTTCTGGCCCGTGATGATTTTCCGGGTCAGGCCCCAGGATTTCCTCATGATTGCGACATGCTCCATGCATGGTTATTCGGGTAATTGCTTAAAAGCGGCTTGAAATGACTATTTAAGATTAACGGCAATACCAATTAACTATGAATACCAGAGAAATAAGGGCTGAAATCGGACTGGCAAGGAATCGCATGGAATTGTACACGCACTCGCTTGAATCAGATTGCGGAGCAGAAAGCGCGGCCTTGTCACATATGGCACATTATTCCAAAGAGATGGGAAACATTTTCGGCAGGTCCCTGCCAGAAGAGCTTGTCAAAAGGGCAGGAGATTATTTTGATAAACGTAAAGGATTTTGGTGGAAGGTCTTTGACGACGCCCTTGGGAGATTAGGGGCGGAAACCACTATTCCAGACGGGTGCAAAGAGGTGCTTGAGGGAAACCGGGGCAACCAGCCACCTCTCGCTGTTGCAAATTCAGGAATGCCAATAGAAACAGCGAGAAATGTCCTCACGGTTTATGATGGGTTATTGAGAGGCGAATATGGTTCTGAAGGGCGTGAGATGACTCGCGAAGCAATCCAAATTCATGCGGATTATATCTCCTTTCTGGAATCTCTGTTGCCTCATGACATTTGATGCTGGTTTCCATGCCGGCATGCTTTGCCCAAGAATAGGTTCCGCGTGTCAGTTAAGGCCCTCTGCGTTATTCAACCGTGAAGGTGAGCCTGTAGCGGTCGCTGCCGACCCTTTTTACGCCCAGAATCCTGAACGCCCCTATCTCATCAGTATTATCGACATGAGGATCCCTGCAGGGCCTCTTGTCAAAATCCCCTATCCCAACGATTCTTATCCTTTCAAGGGAAGGGGGGACCCTGCTTATATCTGCAATCATACCGGCCTCCTCTCTGCTTAGCTCGCTTTTCTTGACAGGAATATTGCTGTCTATGATTTCCTGAACTCCTTTCTGATATCCAGCAGCATCAATCTGTCTCATGTCCCGGCTGGACATGACCTCAAGAGACCCCTGGTCCCCCTTGAACTTGCAGACACCTACATTAACACCAAAATCAAGCTCAAGAAGCCTTGCCAGTATGTGCTCGCCGGTCTGTAATCTTCCCTTATCAGGCCTCATGGTTTCCCTCCCCGTCTGCGTCACCTTTTCAGCAGCCTCAGGCATAGCCTTGTGTTTCTCAGCGGGCATATCCTCCGGCAGAACGCGTTCATACAATTCCTCCTTCCTATACAAGCCCCAGGGCCGCGGCGATGTTGAAGAGCAGGCCGGCAAAGGCGAACCTGAGCCAGTTAAAGAAGCCCACGCCCTCGTACCATATCCTGCCCTCCTTGAGGGCGTCCAGGGGCTCTGTCTCCCCGAGCATGATGTTCTCCATGGTCTCCATGTCCGTGTACATGTTCATGGTGGGGTCAGGCATCTCCCCCGGCTCTATTGACTGCATCACACCATCCCTGTTCACAATGGCCACGCACCCCATACCCTCTACATGGAAGTTAATCCTCTCATTGGCCAGCAGGTCCCTTACCTGGGGAACCGCGCCTATGTTGTCATTATAGAGCTGCCTTACCAGCTCCAGCTGCACCTGGGTGACCTGGAACCCATCAACATCTTGGCCCTGGCCCCCGTCGGCGAGCAGGCCAAGGACAGCAACAGAAATGAGAAAAGCAAACATGAACCTAACAGGAAATACAGCTTTCATGCAATAGAATTCTATTATTGGTTTAAAAATAAACGCCTTAAACGGCGTGCGGACGAAATCAGTGCCTCATCTCCCATATATCAGTGGGCGAGACCAGGATGAGGTTGGGCTCCTCCTTTATGCGGCCCATCACATACCTGTAGGAATCCCACTTCCCCTGGTCCACTATGTTTGGCCTGGTCCTGCTCTCGAAGTCCTGGTGGTGCACCCACAGGGGAACCACCCGGCTGCCATTGATATAAACCATGCTGAGGTCCTCCCTGTTGAAGTCTCTCAGCTCAAGCAGGGTCTCACCCGGCTGGAAGAATTCTGTTTCCCTTCCCGCATCTCCGGTTGTGGTAATGCCCACGCCGTACTGGGTAATGCCCAGCATGTCCGTGGATTCCACGGGTCCCAGGTCATCGTTCATGTACATCTCAAAGAATATCCTGAACCCAAGTTCCTCCAGGGCCCTTCTCGTGTCGTTCGTGAACCTTCCCTGCGGTGCATTGTAGGCGACAGGGACCCTGACCTCGCTCTCGTTCACACCGAGTATATTGGCCATATGACTTCTGAAGGCCTCCCTCCCGCTGCTTATGATTTCCTTCTGCTCCTCAAAGGGAAGGATGTCTATCTGCTGCTCCTTCTCGTGGCCCGTCCAGGCCTTCTGGACAAACTCCATGTAGTGGGCCTTCTGGACAAACTCCATGTAGTGGCTCTCATATATCCTCTTTATGTAGGGCGCAACCCTGGGATTGTCCAGGCTGGCAGGATATACAGTGGCCCCCACGGGTATCTCCTCACCATCAAAGTAATCCACCAGCTGGTCATAGAAGAAGAACCACTCATCCGTGAAATGGCCGTCTATGTTTCCCATGTACGGCGCTATATATATCCTCTCAGGGAACTCCACAAGGCAGGCACCTGAGCACCCGTCCCGTCCAGGGTATTGCCGTCATCGCACTACTCATAGCTGGTATCAGGGAACCTTCCCTCCACGAACCCGTTACCGCACACTGGCTCGACAGAGGCCAGGAGCATCCCTGCAAGGACAGCCCCTATAAGGACCACAAACGCAGCATATCCCCTCTTCATCCCAAACACCTATAGAAACAACAGCAGCATGATTTAAATCATTTAACATTCCCCTTATTGCGGGTCAAGCCAGGACATCCCAACGGACCGTGGCCGGTGGTAATCGAGATGCTTGCAGGCCTCATTCCCCATGCCGCCGAACCGGCCTCACTAATTAATAGGCTAAGCCAAAATATCCTTATGGACGCCATAGAGGTTTCGGGAATCAGGAAGGCCTTCAGGGAGGGCGGGGAAACCACCCATGCCCTCAGGGGCATAGACCTCAGGATAAGGAGCGGCCAGGCCTTCGGCCTGCTCGGCCCGAACGGGGCAGGCAAGACCACCCTCATATACATACTCTCGACCCTGGTTACCCCGACATCGGGGACGGCCCGCGTGCTGGGATACGACGTGACCGGGGAGTCCAATGAGATAAAGAAGAGGATAGGCATATGCATGGGAGGGACACACTTCTACTGGGACCTGAAGCCGAGGGAGATACTCAACTACTTCGGCAGGCTCTATGGCCTCAATTCCTCCGCCAGAAAGAAGAACATAGACAGGCTGATAAGGAAGCTTGGAATCCACAGGTTCGAGGATAAGGAGTTCGGGATGCTATCGACAGGCATGAGGCAGAAGGTCGCTGTTGCGAAGTCCCTTCTGAACGACCCCGAGGTGCTCTTCCTCGACGAGCCCACCGCGGGCCTCGACGTCGAGGTGGCCCTGGATGTAAGGAACTTCATCCTCGACATTATCCAGGAGAGGAACATGACGGTCCTCCTGACCTCCCACCAGATGGGCGAGGTGGAGCAGATGTGCAGGAGGATTGCCATAATCAACCAGGGAAGGCTCGTCAACGAGGGTGACATAAGGGACATCAGGGACAGCCTGAGGATACCAGATGTGATACACCTCTACCTGGACAGGTACTCGGGCCTGGGATTCCTGAATAAGATGCCTGGCGTGACCCACCATTGCGTGAGCGACGGCCTGTTCATAACAGCGGATTCCGCCGGGAGCGTGATAAACCCCGTGCTGGCAGCACTGAAAAGGAACCGCTTCACCGTAAAGGACATGGAGATAAGGAAGCCGAGCCTGGAGGAGGTATTCCTCACACTTGTGGGAAGGACAACCCCGCTCCCGAAAAGGTACGGGAAGGTGACATGATGCTGGAGGAAGCAAGCGCGCACTTCTACAAGCAGTTCAAGATAATGTCAAGGAGGATGGGAGAGATTGCATGGATAGCCATACATCCCCTGATTTTCATACTCTCCCTGGGGATACTGGCATACTTTGTCAGCGAGGGGGGCGCAGGCCCCGAGACCATGCTCTTTGTCTTTGCAGGGGTCATTGTATGGAACATATATGACGTCTCCCAGAGGGCAACATCGTTCGGGATAACCCTTGACATATGGGCCGATTCCCTCAAGCATACCTTCACGGGCAGCTCGAGCCTTGCGGGATTCATAGTAGGGAATGCCTCATACGGGCTGTTCAGCTCCGTACTGGTCCTGATGATTACAGGCATCCTTGCAGTAATACTGTTCGGCTTCAATATCTTCCTGGCCGGATTCTACCTCATAAACCTGTTCTTTGTATTCATCTTTGCCACCGGGCTGGCCCTTGTCATAAACTCCCTCATGGTGACCAAGGGGGACAAGTACATGTCCCTGATATGGATTCTTACGGGGATAATCATGATATTCTCCGGGGTCTACTATCCGATAGACATTCTTCCCGGGCCGGTCCAGGCCGTTTCACTCGCAGTCCCCACCACCCACTCCATAATGTCCCTGAGGGCAGCCCTGGGATTCTCCCCGGGGCTTGCAAACCCTGAACTGGCCATAGGGGCAATACTATCAGTGGCATACTTTGCCCTGGGGGTCCTGGTCTTCAGGTGGGCCATAAAAAGGAGCAAGGTCACGGGCGTCATAACCAGGTACTGAGCCCTCAGGCTTTACATTTTAAAAAACTTTGCTTTTAAAGTGATGTTAAGTGATTGATATGGGAGATGTCAGAGAGATTGGATTACTGTATCATGATATCAACACCAAGAGAAGGTACAAGAACTTTGAAGCTATCAGTGGATTTACTCCCGATCATGTAATATATGACAGACTGTTTATAGACTACCCAGAAAAACTAGATGGGTTTTTAGATGCGGATACGTCTCAGCTTCCATATCTGGGTCTCATTAATAAAGAGAGTCGATATTCATCCAAGGTGCTGGATTCCCTGCTTGTTTTATGTGGATTGCTTAACTGTAATCCACCCCATATCTTTCTTATAGGAACAACTTCCGATACTTACCATGGCGAAACCTATGGGTTTGACGAGTATATATCAGTTATCCCGACAAGCGGCGGCAACGGCCACCTGACAGGTAAGGAAGCGGAGCAGGTGGCAAAAGAAATGCTTTCTAAGCTTGACATCTGATGCAACCTACTAATCTTTTATATCCCCCAGGCCAACAATATAACATGGCCACCAAGCGGAGCCTCATGGACCAGATATCCCGTTTTCTCGAGGCCAGCGCCAAGGTCCTCAAGTCTGACAAGGCGATAAGCGGGGCCGTGATTACAGCCCTCCTGGGAGGGGTCCTCAAGCTGGCCGAGATAACCAAGACCTTCCCGCCACCATCCGACCTCCTGGGGAATGTGATAATCTTTGCCGCCGTCCTTTTTGTAGTGGCCGATGTCTGCAAGGGCGGCCTCTTTGACTGAGCCCCCGCCCGGCCATATAAGGGAGAGGCAGGTCAGCTTTTTAATCCCGCCCCCACAAGAATAAACCATGAACCAGTCCCTTCTGGAGAGGGTCCTTGCCTACACGGACGGCGGCTCCAGGGGCAACCCCGGGCCCTCTGCAATAGGCATCCTTATATACTCCCCAGGGGGCAGGCTCCTCAGGGACCACCGGGAGTTCATAGGCAGGGCCACCAACAACCAGGCCGAGTACAGGGCAGTCCTCAGGGCACTCGAACTTGCCAGGGGTTTCACCCGGGGGGAGGTCTCCTGCCATTCTGACAGCCGCCTCCTGGTGAACCAGCTCTCGGGCAGGTTTAAGATAAAGAACAAGGGAATAAAGGAAATAGTGGAGAAGGTAAGAGAGACAGAGAAGGCCTTCTCCAGGGTGGCCTATACCCATGTCCCGAGAACCGACCCCAGGATAAGGCTTGCCGACGCCCTGGTGAACAGGGCACTTGACGAGCACGCACCCTCTGGCCCCTGAAATGGGATGCGGTTCAATCTTCCCACTTATGGTTGGGGTTCCTGGGCATTATTATCCAGGCTATTATGTAAGCCAGGATGCCGAATCCCCACGCAAAGGTCCCGATAACCCAGAGCAGCCTTATTATCACGGGGTCCACCCCCAGGTATTCGGCAATGCCCCCGCACACGCCACTCAGGATTTTCTCCCTGCCTGACCTGTAGAGCCTCTTGGGCCCTCCCTTGACTGGTCTGCTGGCATGCACGGGTTTTGCTGCAGGCATGATTTTCTCCCTCCTTTCCCCCGGCCCCTCAAGGGCGAGCTTTATAGAGAATATGACATATCCCAGGACCAAAAGGAGTCCGAATATCCAAGCGATATTTATCAGCACAAGGGATGTCATTCCAGTCAGCACCGCAATCCCCAGCGACACGTTGGCAATGATAACCGCCTGCGCAGCCACCCACAGCGCAACAACAACCCCCAATGCTGTGACAATGGGGGAGAGCGGCCTGTACCCCTTTGGGAACACCCTGGAAAGATAGGATGTGTATGAAAAGAACAGGAATATAACAAAGAACAGGCCCAGGTTGTCAAAGAGGAAATTCCCTACATTGTCAAGGAAGCCGCTGCCTATGGGAAGGTTCACCACAGAAAGCAGCCACACAGCCAGAGAGAGAATGAACAGCCCGAAAACAGCTGAAACAACGGGCCCGACCGGCCCAAATGTCCTGCAGTACCAGCTGTCCCATTCCCGGCCCTTCTGCTCCATCCCCTTTCCGAAGCGCTCTCCCAGGGCCCCGACCTCCTCACCGAAGTGATCCATCTGCCTGTCCAGGCCGCTTTTTCCCTTGGCCTTTCTGGCTGGTTTCCTTTTCAGGGCCTTCTTTCTGGGCATGATATCTATAACCAATATTTGATGCCTGATATTTATAATCCACAGGCAAGGCCTATAACATGGCATACAACATTCTGAGCAAGCTCCTTGCCGAGGGGAGGCTGAAGTCGTGCTCGATAACGGTTTTTCACAAGGGAGCGACAGGAAACCGGAGAATGGTATTCGGAAGGGAGATATCAAGGATTACACGCTCTCATATAGAACACGCCGGTGGCGAATCTGGCTATGAAAGGCTGAGCACTCCCCTGGAATCGGTCATGGAGATAGGGGTGGAAGGCAGGACAGTCTTCCGCAGGAAGAAAACAATCAGGAGGATATACCCCAGGGCCTGAGAGGCTCAATATCCACCTTTAAGCGGCCCCCTTCTTGTACTCAAGATATGAGTATACAACCAGGTAGCCAGAAAAGAAGAGCACGGGGACGAGTATGAACCACATTGCATGGCCTGGAAAAACAGCCCCGAGGAGGGCAATGAGGCCCGCTGTCTTGAAGAGCCTCCCTCCCAGTTTGTGGGTCCTGTTCCACACGGCCTCGCTGCTCAGGGTCCAGGGCGTCCTTATGCCTATGAACCAGTTCCTCCTGGCCTTTCCAACCACGATGCCCATGTAATAGAGGAGCATTCCGAAGGCAGGTGAGAGCGCCTGCATTATGTTGAATTCAAGGATGTTCAGGGCCAGGCTGATGGCGTGTATATAGAGAAGGAAGAGCATGATGACGACAATCATGCCTTCATAATAGGGCCTGAACCCCTCTATGTTCTTCCTGAGCGGGTCTATCCTCGGGATGAGCCAGAACAGCCCGAGAATGGAAAGCGAGATAAAGGGTACGAGCGTGACGGCCCATATCCTTGGCGCGAAGCCTTCTGCTTCCCCCAGGGCGTTCCAGTGGATGGCCACGCTCTCGGGAAGCTGCGGATAGAGCCAGATGCCAATGGCAAGGGACGCCATTACAATAGCAAGGCCGATTAGCACAGGTTTCCTCATGGTTAGATATGACCCTGATGATTAATAAGCTAATCTTTTAAGCCAGGAAATCCCTATATATTTACCGGTTTAGGAGGTATCATGACCAGGAAGCTTGAGGTATACAGGTGCAACGTCTGCGGGAACATTGTCGAGGTCCTTCACGAGGGCCAGGGGGAGCTCGTCTGCTGCGGCCAACCCATGGAGCTGCTCCAGGAAAAGGAAAGGGACGAGGGCCTTGAGAAGCACGTGCCCGTCATCGAAAAGACCGAATCCGGGGTCAAGGTCAGGGTCGGTTCCGTCCCGCATCCCATGGAGGCGAGCCACTTCATAGAGTGGATTGAAATAGTGGCCGATGGCAAGGCCTGCAGGAAGTTCCTCAAACCGGGCGATGCCCCCGATGCAGAATTCGAGGTCAAGGCAGAAAAAATCGAAGCAAGGGAGTACTGCAACGTCCACGGCCTGTGGAAGTCAGGATAATCTCTTATCTGTTTACTCCACACATGATCCATGGAAGACCGCAAATACATGGTTAAGACATTCTCACATGGCAAAAGGAACTGTGTAGGATTTCATTACCCCCCGGACTGGAGGGTTCGCATCGTCCAGTATGAAGGCCCCTACTCCTTCACATCTCTCCACAGAAATTACTATAACCGGGTTGTAAAGCGCGTTACAATGGCACAAATAAGCGGGGATGACGCCCCTGAATTGATTGAGGGGGCATTTAGAAAAATTCTGGAAGGGCCAGAGAAGAGAATGGACGAGATAGAATTCGACGGCGACTGGGAGACCCGTGTCCTGGAGGATGTCCCTGAAAAGGATTTTCGTGACCAGCTATACAATTTCCGGCGCCTGAACATCTGTATCACAAACAACAAGAATCAACGCATTTGAGAAGAGCAATAGCGGATTGTACAATAACCCCCGGGGATTTAATTTCCCTTGCTCCAGGGAACAGTAATGCTTAAAAGCAGCCATCCCATCTTTTTTCATGAAGGAGTGGAAAACGAAAACAGGTAAATCCCTTGGTTTGGTGGCTGACAATAACAGAAGGCTCTATATAGGAAAACCCCTCTATGAGCTCGGCCGCCCGAAACACTACCTTTATTTTGATACCAGGGAGGATTTGTCCGGAATCAGGGAGAGAGAGCAGTCATGCAGGGAATGCCTTCTTCATCTGGAGGGCCAGACGCATAAGATGCTTAAAAACCCAGAAGACGGCCCTGGGGCCAGAACCGGAAGCAGCAGGGGTGGGGAAGACTTTATCGACCTTGGCACGGCCTATGGCTGCTGGACCGTGACAGCCGGGTTTTCCTCATACTTTCCCAGGGATGTCGCCAGGATTCTCCAGGAGAACATCCACAGGATTTCAAGGAAGGAGATACCAGACGAAAGCCTGTTCGGGAAGATTGGCAGCGGCCCTGAGGGGATGCAGCTGGTTGTCCTCTATCCCCGCAACCTGAGAGAGGCGGTGCAGATGGCAAGGGGGATGAAAAGGGTCTTTCATGACTATCTTGAAAGGAATGGATATTATCCCCGGATGATTGACAACGGCTGCAACGACATCCTGGAGGCCCTCATCGGCCCCTCTGACACTTGGGATAACAGAGAGATGCCCGTAATCCATCCCGAGAGAGTGGAAGATGTATTCATATCAATAAACTCTTGCCTGTATGGCTAGCTTCTCCCGCATATACTATTGGCCTCTATAGATATAGTTCGGACAGAACCCACCTTTTTGTAGAACCGCCCAGTTCAACACCATCGATATAGACATGTACCTTCCTCTGGTATAACCTGTAGAAAACAAGATTGTGACTCTTTAGTGATATATTATTAACTATTCAATAGTGACAAAAAGGGTTTATAAAGCTTTTAGTGGGCTGCATGGTATCGGTTTACCAGAAAATGCCGTTTTAGCGGTTTTCTTACAGGCACCTAGCCCTTAATCAGGGCCAGCTCATCCTTCTCCAGCTCCAGGCCCTGCTCGGGCTCCTTCCTGGCCCTGCCCGAGAGCATGATTCTCAGGTAGGGGATGTAGTCTCTCCTTACCACCCTCCTGGATGAGTGGGTGAACCCGCCTATCCTCGAGGCCATGGAATTCATCATGGCCCTCTTGGCCCTGCTCCTTCCGAGCATGGCAATCCTGGTGGGCCGCTGGAAGGGCCTGAAGCCCGGGGGCCTGTGGGTCTCGCCCTTGACCACGGATATCCCTGACATCAGGTCAGTCATGAAGGCCTTGAACCTCCAGTTCTGCTGCCCCCGGACCCTGGATCTCATGATATCCGCCCTTGACAGGAGCTCATAGGCCTCGGCCAGCTTCCCGGGAACGAACTCCTGGTGGATGTTGCTCTCTATCCACAGCAAGACCTCGTCAGGGTCCCTGTCGAGATCGAATATGGCCTTGCGGGTGGCGGCAACCCTTCTGGAATGGAATATAATCGGAAGGGCAGAGAAGATGCTGATACCCCTCTCCCTGTAACCCAGGATTTCCAGGTCCCTGGCCTTCAGGGCCTTTTTGCCATGGGCCACTACCTGAAGGTCGGATATTGCAGAACGAAGGTCTCCCTGGGAAAAGCGGGCCAGGCTCTTGAGCGCAGAGTCCTCGGCCTCGATTCCCTCGGCCTTGGATATCTCCCTGAGCCGCTTCTCTATGGAGGGAGTCATGACCCTGCTGAGCTTTATCACCCTGCAGGCGCTCCTCAGGGGGGCCAGCTTGGGCTTCCAGGGCTCGTTGGCTATGGCAAAGACAGGGAAACTGGATTCCCTGATAATCTTGACTATGGATCCGACAGCTCCCCTCTCCTGGCCGGATATCCCGTCAACCTCATCTATAAGTATCAGCCTGCCTGAGCCGAACAGGTCCCTCGTCTTCGAGGCGCTGCCCAGCATGGCCTCTATTCCTGACGCTGTCCTGCTGTCAGAGGCGTTGAGCCTCAGAAGGCTCAGGCCACGCTCCCTGGCCAGGGTCTCAACAAGGAGGGTCTTTCCCACACCTGGGGGGCCGTGGAGGAAGGCAGCCTGGCCGGGACTCCAGGAATCCAGAAAGTCCAGGGCCTCCTTAACAGCCTTGCCCTGTCCCACTATCTCCGAGGTCTTTCCGGGCCTGTACTTGTCCAGCCAGATATCCATGAAATCACCCGTTATATGCAACTGCTTGTTATTGCTTGAATTTATTTTTTACTCAATAAAATATTCAAATACAACATCATCGAAATCAATTTTATCATTATGTTCACGCCTTCTGTGGTATTCATCTATAATTGTTAAAGGAAAGTTAAAACCATATACATCTACTTCACCATCCCAACCAAAACCAGGTTCTCTTCCGAATTCAATTATTGTCCTTCCTTTACGGTTTGTTATGCGAGCAGATACAATGTTATAAACATTCTCTGGTAAGCCAGTAAGATAATCTTCCACTATAACTTTATATCCATATCCACGTTTCTCCATCCTTTCTAACGTTTTTAAAATATTTCTAAAGCCAGTAAATTCTAAAATAATTCCATCTTCCCATTTCAGTCCTAATAACTCACTGACTGTAACTTCTTTTTCTTTCAGCACGATTGTAAAATATATTTTTGTTTTATAAGTATGGCGCTGCCTCGCAATTCTCATAATCTGGGTCGGATTATCTTTCCTTCCTTATCCCCCTGATTATATCCAGCAGCTTCCTGTGGATAAGGCCGTTCGAGGCCAGTATGTCCTTGCTTTTAATGTCCCAGTGCCTGCCCTCGAAATCGGTGACCCTGCCCCCGGCCTCCCTGACCAGGAGGGCCCCTGCAGCCGAGTCCCAGGACATCTGGCTGTTGGCCATATAGGAGGCAAGCCTTCCCGCTGACACAAAGGCCAGCTCAAGGGCACCGGCCTTGTACCTGTCAAAGTCCTTGACAACGGGCTTTATCCTGGAGAAAATCCTACCAATCTCGACCTTGTCCTTACGGGACTTGCCGTTGCAGTATGAGAGGAGGAGATTGGACAGCCTGCCCTCCCGGGAGACCCTGACCCGCTTACCGTTCAGGAACGCGCCCCGGCCCCTGACAGCATGGAAGAGCTCCCCTGTCATGGGTGCATAGGTAACGGCCATGACCACATCGTTTCTGAAGGCCAGGGATATGGACGTGCAGAAGAAGGGATTCTTTATGGTATAATTCGTGGTGCCGTCCAGGGGGTCCACGACCCAGAGATAATCCCCCGGGGATTCCTTCTGGCCCGCCTCCTCGGACAGTATGCCATGCTCAGGGAAGGCCTCCCTGATTATGGATAATATAGCCTTCTCGGCCCTGAGGTCTATCTCGGTCTGGGTCTCCCTGCCTGACTTGTGCCTCACCCAATAAGGCCTGGAGAAGTTCTCCTTTATGATTTCGCCTGCCTCGCGGGCTGCCCTGAAGGCAGTCTCCCTGGCCCTTTCTATGGTCTCTGGTCCCATGAAGAATAAGTGTGCACCAGATTATTAAAAGCGTTGTATTCAGCCGATAGATTTATAAATATATGGATTTATATATATAGTATTATCAATAGGTGAATAGATGAAAACCCAGGTGATTCACATGCCAAGGCTGGATACTGTGCTAATGGTAGAGGATACTATAAAGAGACTGGACTATTATCCGACAAAGAACCAGCTCTGGAGGGCATTACCAAAGATGGTAATGTGGCAGACATTTAATGTAATCATTGACTACCTCGAAAAAAGCAACAAGATAATAGTCAATAAAGGGGAAATACTATGGATATTTGCTGACAATCCCAAGACAAGGAAGCTCCTCGAGGGGGCTGTTCCATATAAGAAGGTTACCCAATAATTCTAATGGAAAACGGAAATGTCCTATCCATATGTTTATAACGAAGTCTGTCAAAACCAATTTCTTAGCGTGATATTATATGGCAGACATACAATTATCTAGAGATTTCTCATTAGAGTTTGCTGAGTTACAGAGGCGGACAGACAGGGGTGAAGGAGAGGCAAAGTACCTACTAATGTTGATAGAGAAGGGGATTGCCAAACTAACAGAGAATTACCAAGCTGGCCAAAAAATACAAAATAGGTTGTGGCCAAAACACTATATACAGAGGTATGGTATAACCAATCTATGGAGACTCCGGCTGGATGATTACTGGAGAATGATTTACACACTTATCGGAGAGAAAGTACGCATCATAGCAGTGATACTTGAGGTTCTGGATCACAAGGAATACAATAAAAGGTTCGGGTACAAGTAATGTATATGCTGCCCCAGACGGGCTGTTTCAAGACGAATAATATAGATGGTTGATGCTTATGGCTTCATACCACAGGGTCTCCTATACAAGGGCCCCTGAGCTGGAGGAGCAGGTCAGGCGAATCAGCCATATCCTCGGGATGAAGCACATAGACCTGGCCAGGGTGGCCGTGGTCCGGAGCACAGGGACCCGCTCCAGGAGGGTGCTGGCCAGGTGCCATGCGCTCTCAAGGATATTCCAGTCCGCCCTGGGGATAGAGGCCCACTACATAATAGAGGTCCTGGCCGAGAACTTTGACAGGCTCACAGGGGAGGAGAAGCTCAGGACCCTGATACACGAGCTCATGCACATACCCAAGAGCTTTGCAGGGGGATTCAGGCACCACACCCCATATGTGAACAGGAGAACCGTGGAGAGGGCCTACAGGGAATACTTAAAAAACTCCGGCCTCAATTTATAGCAACAGCGTGATTGCCTGTGCCCGTCAGGATGTGACCCGGGTGTGCTTGCCAGAGTGAATAGTTAAGGTGAATTGTACCTGCTGACCAAGCACAATCAGGTGACGAAGTCACCTGCAGACACCAAGGTCAGACTTGGTATGCTTACCAAATCGAAAGGTTAAGGTGAATAAGTACCTGCTGCCTGAAAGGCGGACTTATCATGCTTACCGGAATGGAGAGTTAAGGTGATGGTCATGAATGAGCCGCTCTATTTAAGGGACTGCTATCTCAGGTCATGGAAGACCGTGGTGAAGTCAGCCAAGGGGAAGTTCATAACCCTGGAGGATACCGGATTCTACCCAAAATCTGGCGGCCAGCCCTGGGACACCGGGACAATTAAAAGGGCATCTGATGCTAAGGCCTTTAAGGTGGTATATGCCGGGAAGTTCTCTGGGGAGATATCCCACGAGGTGGACCATGAGGGCCTGAAAGGAGGGGATAAGGTTGCGTGCGAGATTGACTGGCCCAGGAGGTATCTCTTCATGAGATATCACACAGCGTCCCATGTCCTGTCCGGCCTGATATACAGGGAGACTGGGGCCATGATAACAGGGAACCAGATTGGAGAGGACAGGACCCGGGTTGACTTCTCCCTTGAGGGTTTCGACAGGGAGCTCTTCAGGGGATTCGAGGAGAAGGCCAACAGGGTTGCAAGGGAGGCCCACCCAGTAAAATTTCTCTTCATGAGCAGGGAGGAGGCCATGAGGGACCCTGACCTGGTCAGGCTGGCCAGGGGCATGTCCCCGGACATAAAGGAGTTCAGGGTCGTTGACATAGAGGACTTCGACAGGCAGTTCTGCGCCGGCACGCACCTAAAAAACACATCAGAGATAGGCAGTCTCAGGATAGTGGGCATGGAGAACAAGGGCAAGGCCAACCGAAGGGTCTATTTCTCACTGGAGTAGGCATTTATAGAGCACCGGGACAAATATCAATCGGTTGGGATGGCAGGACTCATTCTCTTAGAGAGGCTCGGGAAGCCCGGAAACCTTGTCTGGGTTGCGATTGCCCTCGGGTTCCTGTTCGCCAGCCTGGCAGGCATGACCGGGTATGATGTGCTCTGCAACATCCTCCTGTTCTATGCCAGCCTTCTGCTGCTACTGAAGTCCGCTGATTACCTGGTGGACGGCTCCTCAAGCATCGCAAAGTACTTCGGGGTCTCCTCAATAATAATAGGCATGACAGTGGTTGCCTTCGGGACATCGCTCCCTGAGCTCACCGTCAGCGCAATAGCCAACCTTGCGGGGAGCACCGGCATATCCCTGGGTAATATTGTTGGAAGCAACATATCCAACATCTGCCTGGTTCTGGGCCTGGCAGCCCTGCTCATGCCCATCAGGATAGACAGGAGTGTGTTCAGATTCGACTACCCCTTCCTTATAGGCGTTTCCCTGCTCCTGCTAATACTCTCCATGGGCATGTTCTTTGACTCCCCGGGCTCCGGGTATGCCATAGGCCTGGTCGACGGAATCATAATGCTGGCCCTCTTCTCGCTCTTCATACATGTCCAGGTTAAGGGCGTGCATCCCCGGGACAGGAGGGGGGTGCGCTCCAGGGTGGAGAGAAGGAGGCTTCTGGGCCATCTGCTCCTCACGGCGGGAGGACTGGCCGGGGTGATAGTCTCTGCAGGGCTCCTCGTGAACAGCAGCATGGCCATTGCCCGCTCTTTCGGCATCCCCGAGATAATCATAGGCCTGACCATTGTCGCTGTGGGAACATCCCTGCCGGAGCTGGCCACCAGTGTAGTGGCAGCCCTGAAGAAGAAGTTCGGGATAGCCATAGGCAACATAATAGGGAGCAACATCTTCAACATACTCCTGGTGGTTGGCACTGCCTCGGTCATAAGGCCCATTCAGAACATAGACCACTCGGCTGTCCTGATAGATATGCCCGTGATGATAGGGCTTACCCTGCTGCTCCTGATTCTCATGAGAACGGGCCTTGCCCTGACCAGGAGGGATGGCATCCTGCTGCTCTCGCTCTATGCAATATATATACTGGCAAGGGTTCTGCTCTAGAAGCAGGCCTGCAGGAGCTCGCTCTCTCCGGTCTTCCTGTAGAAGGACTTCTCGTATCTCATGATTTCATTCTCCTTTTCATGAAGCTCCCCCTCTGCCCTGGCAATAGGCTTCTCGCGCTCACTGCCTGGTGTCATCCTGAGGAAGGATATCTTTTCCCTTAGCTGCTGGAGGGCGTGCCTGGCCATGGAGAGTTCTATCCTTCCCAGGCACTCCAGGACGTACTGGAGCTTCTTCCTGTTCTTCCATGCAGAGAGCAGGTTCTCATCCACCTCCCTGATGGTGCCGTACTCGTAGCCCTGGATTTCCCCCTCTGCGACAAGCTGCCTCCCAAAGAAATCCCAGTATGCCTCCCTTATCCTGATTATGAATGCCTTGGCCTTCTTGAAGAGATAGCTGTCATATACTGTGAAAAGGCCCCTGATGAAGTCCGCCCTTATGAGGCCGTACCACAGCCCTGCCAGGAACATTGCAAAGTAGTTGGCCATGAGTAGGGTGCTGAGGAGGTGCAGGTCGGGTATGAGGCCTGAGACCCATATCAGGGCCGTGCCCCCGACCGTCAGCACGGTCACTATTGCATGGTTTATGAAGAACCCCAGGGACTGAACGACGACATAGCTGGACATCTTCCTTCTGGCCACATGGGCCATGTACCAACTTACCCCGGAGTTGACCGCATAGAATGCCAGGAATATCATGGAGAGGGGGCTTCCGAATCCCATGAAGACTGAATTGGTGAGGCCGAAGATTCCCATGGCAAAATAGAAGTAGTGGATGAGCTTGAGTTGGTTGACTGTCACTATCATGATTTATACTTGCATTACTGTATTATTATCCCTTTACGGAATCCTGCAGAAAACCTTTAAATATACACGATGCAACACAATATACCAATTCATTGGCAAATGCAGGATAATCACCCCCCTATCTGCATTGCATGGCTGGCCTAAGAGGCCATGCCGGGCTAGTTCTGTGTTTGCCGTGTGGTTGCATGCCGTCATTCACAGAGTAAAACAAGACGGGTCCGCAACGCTCTGTAAGGTGAGGGAATGCATGCCGGCTTGAAGAGTATGAGCAAAGCCGGGGAGGAAATGTTGACATGAAAATCCCTGTATATGCCTTAATGGGAATTCCGAAGGGGAGCATCACGCTAGGCAGGGCCCTCTCCGGGCCTGTCAGGCCTGACCTGATTAAGAGGGCTGTAAAGGCAGAGCAGGCCGCTATAAGGCAGCCCTACGGGGCAGACCCTGAGGCAGGAAAGAAAACGTCAGCCAGTTATCACGGCCGCCGGGGCATCCGCCACAGCATGATGAACAGGGAAATGGCCAGGATGAAGAGAATCACCAGCACAAGAAGCCTTTATATGAGAGCCCGGTTCGTCCCCCAGGCAGTGAAGGGAAGAAAGGCCCACCCCCCCAAGGCCGGGAAGGTCTGGGAGAGGAAGGTGAACAAGAAGGAAAGGGTGGCTGCCCTGCTCTCTGCGGCCTCTGCCACGCTTGACAGGGACTGGGTTGAGAAAAGGCAGAGGATTGAGCATGTGAAGCACATCCCCCTCGTAGTGGAGGACAAGCTCCAGGAGCTGACCGTCCTTAAGGATGTCAGGCAGGTCCTGGACAACCTGGGCCTTCTGGAGGAGCTGACAAGGCTCGGGGGGAGGAAGCCCCGCGCTGGCAGGGGAACCATGAGGGGAAGGAAGTACAGGAAGAGTCGAGGCATGCTTTTCGTGATATCCGAGGATAAGGGACTTGTGAGGGCTGTCCGGAACCTGGCCGGTCTTGAGGTCTGTGAGGTCGGAGACCTCGGTGTTGAGATGCTCGCCCCCGGAGCAGAGCCCGGAAGGCTCTGTGTCTGGGTAGAGGGCGCCCTCAAGAAGATTGAGGAGCTTGCATGAAAAAGTTCACCGACCCCTGGAAGGTCCTGATGTACCCGCAGCTTGCGGAGAAGAGCATGAACATGGTTGAGATAGAGAACAAGCTGGTCTTCATAGTAAACTCCGGGGCCTCCAAGAAGGACATCAGGAAGGCTGTGGAAAAGAACTTCGATGTCAGGGTGGTTGGGGTCTCGACAATGATAACCACCAGGGGCCAGAAGAAGGCCTTTGTGAAGCTCCATCCGGACAACTCGGCAGCGGACATCGCATCAAGGATGGGAATGCTCTAAGGTGATTGGATGGGTAAGCGGATAATCTCACAAAGGAGGGGGAGGGGTTCCCACACCTACAGGGTCCCGAACTATGCCTTCAGGCCCAGGGTGGAGTACAGGAACATGGAGGGTATGGTTGTGGATATAGTCAACCACAAGCTAAGGGACGCCCCCTTGGCCGAGGTGGAGTACGCTGACAAGAAGAAGGGCTTCATTATCGCCCCTGAAGGAATCAGGGTGGGGGACCCTGTGCACAACTTCGTTAACCAGGTCTCACAGCTTGCCGAGGGAACCAAGGTCTTTGCCATAGAGACCTATCCCAATTCAGGCCCCAAGCTATGCAGGACGGCGGGCTCGGCAGCCACCATTGTCTCAAAATCCGGCAAGGAGTGCATAATACAGCTTCCCTCCAAGAAGAAGAAATCCCTTCATCCTGCCTGCAGGGTGACCGTGGGGATTCCGGCAGGTGAGGGCAGGAACGAGAAGCCCTGGATAAAGGCCGGAAAGAAGTGGCATGCCATGCACAGGAGGGGCAAGCTCTATCCAAGGACATCGGGAGTGGCCATGAATGCATATGACCACCCGTTCGGTTCGGGTTACGGGGGCCTGGGAAAGCACAAGACCGTTTCGAGGCACGCACCGCCCGGCAGGAAGGTAGGTTCGATATCCCCGAAGAGGACAGGAAAGAAGCGTTAATTGCATAATAACGAAATGAAGGATAATCAAGAAGGTGAACGTGCACAAGCCGTCGCTTTGCGACGGACATGTATGATTACCAAAGTGAACAGTTAAGGTGAATGAGTGCATGCCGTCCGAAGGGACGGATGTCGCAATAAGAACGAATATAACCAAACAGGTATATGATATGGCAAGGAGTCACAAACCGGTTGCGGGTTCAAGGGCATACTGGCCAAGGAAGAGGGCAAGGAGGATTTATCCCAGTGTGGGGAATCCCTCCCCCACGGCCTCGTCAGGACCTGCGGGGTTCGCGGGCTACAAGGCCGGTATGACCAGGGTTACCTATCTTGACAACACCAAGGGCTCTGCGACAGAGGGCCAGGAGATAGTCAAGGCAGCGACTGTCCTTGAATGCCCAAACGTGGTTGTCTGCGCCATAAGAACCTACAGGAAGACCCCTTACGGCCTCAGGAACCTTCATACCATATGGGCCCATGGCCTGAGCAAGGACCTTGACAGGAGGCTCAAGATTCCCCACAAGACCGACCCTGAATCAGGGATTAAGCTGATTGATGGGCAGGCTGGAAAGCTATCTGATGTCAGGCTGGTTGTCCATACAGCCCCCAGAAAGACCGCAGTGGCCAAGAAGAAACCCGAGCTCTTTGAGCTCCAGCTGGGTGGTGATGATGTCTCTGCCAAGTGGCAGTACGCCAAGGACAGCCTGGGTAAGGAGATTCGCGTGTCTGATGTCCTCAAGGAGGGCGACTGGATTGATGTCAGGGCCGTAACCACAGGCCAGGGCTGGATGGGCCCTGTCAGAAGGTTCGGGGTTAAGGTAAGGCCCAGGAAGCACGAAAAGAAGAGGAGGCACGGAGGCGTCCTCGGGGCAAGGGGCGTTGCTAGGGTCCTGCCAGGGAAGATTGCTATGGCAGGGCAGCACGGTTTCCAGACCAGAACAGAGTACAACAAGAGGCTCCTAAAGATTGGTTCTGACGGCATCAGCCCGGAGGGTGGCTGGGTAGGATACGGCCTGGTCAGGGGCGACTACCTCGTTATAGAGGGCTCTGTCCCCGGGCCAAGGAAGAGGCTGGTCATGCTCAGGAAGGGACTGAGGTGGCCGAGGCACAAGAAGGAGGCCTCAGAGGTCAAGCATGTTTTCCTGGAGTCCCAGCAGGGCAAATAGGTATTCCTCAAGGGTTCGTATAATACATATCGAACATAGTCGCCTCTCTCAAAAACCATTTTTCCAAGGCTCTTCCAAAATGTAGAAGGGAAACAAAAAAACAACAAATCTGTTGGAACATGGAATTCCTATTTAAAATATCTCAGGCCAATGATACTTATGGTAAACCAGAAACTGTTATTCATATTGGGAATCTCATTGGCCTTGATGGGGGCATTCATAATGTTCGAAGGCAGTGTTTTCGGAGAAAATACTACAGGCATTGCGATTGTCACAGGAATTCTCGGAATAGGTTTGATAGCCACATCCTCTGTACGGGTTCTGAAGTAGAATCGAACAGGCTTCCTGAATAATCAAGGCCCCCGGAGCTTCCAGGCCTATCTGCGGGGGTTCCGGTCCCTTCTGGAACGGTCCCTGCCTGAATATCCCCTTGATGAGTGCCTGTGGCCTGAGGAGCGCCTCCTGTCCGGGTATCTGTCCCTGCCGTCTCCCTCGCGGTCCCTGCGGGTGTCGTCTAGGAAGCGGTTGAAGGGGACCCTACTAAAGGGCGGGATGCCTTCACTCTCCACAGCTATGCCCTCATCGGCCAGGATGCGGCGGAAGTTGTCATGGTCGCGGTGGGTGAGGAGGGTGACTGCAGACCCGCTCTCTCCTGCCCGGGCCGTGCGGCCTACCCTGTGTATGTATTCCCTGGGGGTCTTTGGAACGTCATAGTTGTAGACATGGGTGACATTCTTTATGTCGAGGCCCCGCGCTGCCACGTCCGTGGCCACGAGGACATCGATGTTCTCGTGCTTGAGCGCATCGAGTGACTGCTCCCTCTTGTACTGGGTCATTCCCCCGTGTATTGCCATGGCATTCACGCCCTGGCGCTTCAGGTTGCTCGCCACGATGCCTGACTCCTGCCTGGTAGCACAGAACACCAAAGCAAGGCCGGGTGTGTGGTTCCGGAGCAGATAGACCAGGAGGGAGAACTTGTCGTTCTGGTTGTATATGTCGTAATACACCTGCCTGAGCTTGCTTGTGTCCACATAGGAGCGCGTCCTCACAACCATGGGGTTGTGGAGATGCTTCTTGGTTATAGACTGTATGCTGTATGACATGGTCGCGCTGAACATGAGGGTCTGCCTCTTTCCCGGAACGTGCCCTATTATCTCCTCCACGTCCTCTACGAATCCCATCTCGAACATCTTGTCTGTCTCGTCAAGCACAAGGAACCTCACGCCCCCCAGGTCCATATTCTTCCTGCCCAGGTGGTCCAGGACCCTCCCGGGAGTCCCCACCACTATGTCAGCCGTGCGCATGCCATCTATCTGGGGCTCGAGGCCCACCCCGCCGTACACGCTTATTGCCCTTATTCCGAGGGGCCTGCCGAAATCCCTGAAGACGTCTGTGACCTGAACGCAGAGCTCCCTGGTGGGCGTGAGAACAAGCGCCTGTATCCCACTTCCCTGGGAGATCCTGTCGAGTATCGGGAGGGCAAAGGCCACGGTCTTTCCGGAGCCCGTCTCTGCCTCTCCTACAACATCCCTGCCGCTAAGTATGTGGTTTATGCACCTCTCCTGGATAGGGGTTGCCTCCCTGAATCCCAACCTCTCTGCAGTCTCCAGGAGGGCGGGCTTAAGCCTGAATTCACTGAATCTCATGGTCCAATTCCTTTCATCTGGTATTCTATGCAATCACACAGTCATCGTAAGAACAAGCATAATACCTATTTTACGATTAATCTGTTCACTAAGGTAATGTTATCATAACACTAGTTTATATATGTTATTTATTCCGCGAACATAATTATTGTTATGAACCTCATGCAGGAGTTTAGGAGGGATGTGCTGAGGATTCTCTCCCGGCAGGTCCCAAGGAAGCTTGCGGAGGAGGGCCTCGAGAGGCCGCCCGGTAACATAGGCTCGGACCTGGCCTATCCCTGCTTTGTCCTGGCCAAGCGGAAAAAGAAGAATCCCGCGGAGATTGCCAGGGATATGAGCAGGAAGCTCAGGCCATCCGGCCTGGTGGGGAATGTGGATTCCCACGGCCCCTACATCAACTTCTATATGGACTGGAACAGGGCGGCCGGGCTGCTTCTGAAGGGGATAGTTAAGGAGGGCGAAAGGTATGGCAGAGTCGGGAGGACCACAGGGAGAAAGAAGATAATGGTGGAATTCGCGCACCCGAACACACATAAGGCCTTTCACATAGGCCATGTGAGGAATATCTGCCTGGGGGAATCTCTCTGCAGGATACTGGAGGCCGGGGGCTCTGATGTGGTGAGGGCCAATTACCAGGGGGATATAGGCCCCCATGTGGCGAAGTGCCTCTGGGGATTCCTTAATATTCACAGGGGAAGGACCCCGTCAGGGGACAGGGGAAGGTGGCTTGGTAAGGTCTACAGGGAGGCAAGCAGGAAGATAGCCAGCAGCAGGAAGGCCGAGGAGGCCATGAGGGAGATTAACAGCATGCTCTATGCAAGGGACAGGAGGATTATGCCTGTCTGGAAGAAGACCAGGAAGTGGAGCCTCGACTACTTTGACAGGATATACAGGGACTTCGGGGCCGGGTTCGACAGGCTCTATTTCGAGAGCGAGGTCGAGGCCGAGGGACTGAAGATGGCCGGGGACCTGGCAAGGAAGGGGATTGCCAGGGTAAGCGATGGTGCCATAATAGTGGACATGGAGAAGCAGGGACTGGGCGTGTTCGTCCTTGTCACCAGGGAGAAGACCCCACTCTACCATGCCAAGGACCTTGCGCTGGCCGAGCTCCAGATGAGGGAATACAGGCCAAAGAGGATTGTCCATGTCGTGGGCTCCGAGCAGAACCTGTATTTCATGCAGCTCTTCAGGCTCCTGGAGCTCATGAAGTGGAGGCATGCCAGGAAGGAGTCCCATCTGAGGTATGAACTGGTCAACCTCGGCTCTGGCAAGAAGATGAAGTCCAGGGAGGGGAAGGTCATACTCTATGACGAGCTAAGGGAGGAGCTCCTGAAGCTGGCCAGGAGGGAGACAGGGAGCAAGAACCCCAGGCTTTCCAGCAGGGAGCTGGACAGGACAGCAGGCCTGGTTGGCATGGGGGCCCTGAAATACACCATGTTAAGCAAGTCCCCGGAGAAGGTTATTGTGTTCAACTGGGGCCAGATACTAAACTTCGACGGCGACACAGGACCCTATATACAGTACAGCCACACCAGGGCCATGTCAATCCTCAGGAAGGCCAGGAGCGGGGGCAGGAGCGCTCCCAGCGGGCCCGTCCATGCTGTTCCTGGAGGGGAAATGGAGCTGGCCCTTCTCAGGCAGCTGGCGGAGTTTCCCGATGCTGTCCAGAGGGCTGCCAAGGACATGAGGCCCCATTACATTGCGGGGTATGCCCTGGAGCTTGCCACCAGGTTCAATGAGTTCTATCAGAGCGTTCCGGTCCTCAGGGCCGGCAGGGAGGCAAGGCCGGCCAGGCTGGCCCTGGTCAGGGCAACGGCCCAGGTCCTCAGGAACGCGCTGGGCCTCCTGGGCATAGAGGCCCCCGAGAGGATGTAGAATATCCCCTCTGACTCAAGAACTGCAAATATTTGTTCGTCCCGGTTATTTCTTTGTTTTAATGTTATTCAGGAAATCCCGATACAGCTTCTTGATAGTTCTTTCTGTATCCTTGGGAATCTTAAGGCTGTAATCATGCACCAGCTCGTCTAGGAAGTCATACAGATAGACACAGAAGCGGAAATCACCGTTCTTTGCCTGCCATTTACATTCCTTTAAAACCGAATCCCAATCAATGTTTGCCTCTTTGGTTATTTCTATTACGTCTTCCCTGTCCCTGAACCTGTCCGTCATGCTTTTAGATAGAATTATGTCTTCCGGAGAAATCACGCAGACCGTCAGGTTTCCGTATTCAACCCTTTCTTTTACCCTTTCCAATATCCCCTCAGAAATATCCAGGCGGAACATCTTCCCTGCAAAGATGTCCAAGACGTATTCTTCAGATTCAAGAACATACGGATGGCCCCGCTTTTCAGGCTTTATCTTCATCTTGAACCCCATCCCTTGAATAACTTCTATAAGATAATTCCTGTCCTTTTCGTTTAGCAGGACGATATCTATGTCCTTGGTAGAGATCTTGGAAAAATTGTAATATAGCATTGCAGAGCCCCCAACCACCAATGCATCAATATCCCTCTCGATGGTTTTTCCTATCAGTTCGAAAAGCCTGTTCTGTTCCTCTATTCTTATCATACCATCACCCGAGTTCTTCGATTTCGGATTTTCTGAATGGGATACGCATCCCCCACATTTCCTCAATATCACCGAAATCACTTCTTCTTACCCTTCTTATAATAAACCCCTTCCTTATTGGGGAATCCCTCAGTTTTCTCCTTATCCTGCCGTCCATCCTTCTTACCTTGAAGCATCTCCTGCTCAGTTCATACATCGAACCGATTTCCCTTTCCAAGCCCTCCTTCTTGGCTAGTCTGTATATCCTTTTCCAGTCAAGTGGTTTCTTGAAAAGCCCGAGCGATGCAAGCACAATCCTCGGCTCATCGCTCTTGAGCGCACGGACCAGGGCCTCCTCTATGGTCAGTTTTTTCCCATAGACCCTCTGCTTAAAGGGCCTCTGTATTTTCAGACTTGAATTCCTGTTCAGTATCTCAATGAATCCATCCGAACCCACTTTCCTGAGGCTGAGCGGGGAGATGTCATAGAGCCTTTTCCCCTTCCTCCCCCTCATTGTCCTGACATAGCCTCCCTTTCTCATCTCATGGATATACAGCACTGCTGTGCTTTTTTTAATACCCATGGATTTGGCAAGGCTCTTAACAGTATGCAGGCCCTCTGCTTCCTTGGCAGTCTTTCTCCAGTCCATGATATCACATCTACATTATAAATTATTGTTATATAATATAATATAGAGTTTATAATATTTAAATGTTTGTCTCTCGCTAAGTTGACACCTTTAAAGGCCCCCGGAACCAATTATACCCATGGACAAGACAAAATGCCCCCACTGCGGGAGCGCAGAGACAGTGTGGCGGGGCTTCAGGCACAACGAGAAGAGCAGGAAGCACATGAGGATGTGCAAGTCCTGCGGGAGGAAGTTCACCCCCGACCCGGTCTTCTGGAGGATGAGGTTCGCCCCCGAGGAAATCAGGGAGGCCGTGGGCCTCTACAGGAAGGGCTTCTCCTCCTCAGAGGTCCAGATGAACCTGGCCAGGAAGGGGATAAGGGTCTCGAGGTGGACCATCATCCTGTGGGCCAGGAGGTTCAGAGACCTTAAGTAAGCCTCTTCTTGAGTGCCATAAACATCCACCCACGGTAATGCTGTAACTACTCACCCATGTCGCGCTCTACCCTATAAATAGCTATGCTTTACGCTGATATTCCAGTTCGTCCATAATATATTATTGATGGATCGACCAAGGATAGCAAACAAATTAATGGCTAAGTATCCCCATCTCAGGGCATATGTAGAATTCATTGAAGGGGGATACCTGAAACTTGAAAAGGAAACCCAGGAACTAAGGAAGGACACAAACCCAATAACAGGCCTGTACCAGACAGGATACACAGAAAACAGAGGCTTTCACTTGACAGGTGTCCTTGCTGTGGAGGCGAATTATCCAGACCAGTCAAGAGAAGGAAGCGATACACGGAGGATATCAGACCCCCTGAACCAATGAACACAGGATATGAAATACCCAGCCACCACTGCAAGAGATGCGGGAAGCAGGCTTCACCGAGACCCACTGATGTGATATCCAAGTGCAGGGATGCTCTGTTTACGTTTGTTGAGAATCCTGAAGTATCTGATAATAACAATGAAGCGGAGAGGGGATTGAGACCGTCTGTGGTAATGAGGAAGATAACAGGTAGGAGCAGGTCTGATAGGGGGATACATAACCACGAGGTGGTCATGGGTGTCATGAGTACGTGGGATAAGCAGAGTAGGGATTTCTTTGCTGAGGGAATGTCAGTTGTTCAGGAGAACATGATATGGGTGAGTAGTTACGCTGCAGAAATGCACCTCTAAGTTGACAGAATTATAAAATTAGGGGCCACACTGAACCAACTATGAGAACTCCAGATAGAGCCTGCCCTCCTCAAACCTCTTTGAGGTGACCGAGAACCTCTCGGGCTTGGTTATTATCTTGAAGTAGGCCTTGTCCCCTGTCCTGGCCCTGACCTCTACAGAGGACTCAAGTTCATTGATTTCTATGTCACCCTCTGACTTCACGTCAGGGAGTTCCATCTCCACTGTCACCTCGGTGCCCACGCTTCTCACCTGGGTCTTGGGCTCCTCTGTGAACCTTGCAGGCTCCTGATGCGGCTTCTCTTTCTGGGCTCTGCGCCCTTCAGGGGACCTTTCACCCCGGCCAGCCATCAATGGGGTCTTCATGCCAAGGTCCCTCATCTCATCTGCAACCTCCCTCCTGACCTCGTTGCGGTCAAGGTTGCCAAAGGTCTTGACATCTACCCTGGGCTGCTCCCCGTTCCCCCTTGTTATCTTTATCGTGAACCCGGATCCCCTAGGCCTTCCTGCGCCCCTCGGGGTGCCTGTGCCGCCTAGAGCATGGGAATTCCTGAAGAATGGCGATAAGTCAAGAACCTCGAACTCCTTGTCAAAGAGCTTGTCCACATCCTTGAACTCCCTTCTGAACCTGGAGAATATTTCGTCAAATATGGAGCCTCCCATCTGCTCCAGGCCTGCCCCGCAGTTCGGACAGAAGCGCCAGCCCTTCTCCACCATTCTTCCGCATCTCCTGCAAATCATAGCAATACCCATATTGTTGGTATATATATTTTAACAGAGAATGGTTTAAAGATTTGGAAGCACATATAAATAGTTTTTGTATTGGATGTGGTGTCTGCCGTTGCGAAGCATTGCCATCTTTTATGGCGAAATTTGACACCAGGGGTGTCAAAGCAACGGAAGGTGTTGTGGTGTCTGCCGTCCCCGAGGGGGATGGAAGGTGAAAGATTGCTTGCCTGAAAGGCAGGGTGGTGATGTATATGGTTTCTACAGCCAGGATGTGCCTCGTGTGCAAGGGCAGCCGGGCCCTTTGCGGCCAGGTGCACTGCCCCCTCATGGCCAGGCTGAGGGTGGGGCCCAAGGTCAGGAATCTTCCCATGGACTTCTTTGGCCCTTCAACCTCTGTCTTTGTAGGCAGGATGGGCTACCCAAGAGTCAGTGCGGGGCCCCTAGCGGCAGTGGAATACAGGGAAAGCATCGACAGCCCCTCAGAATGGTTCGGGATGCCATATACAGAACTGATAGAGATGCGCTCCATGATGCTCAGGGCCAAGGTCTCCCAGGACATCAGGTCCAGGAGCAGGTACGTCCTGGAGAACCAGGAGCTCGCTCTGTCAGACAGGCCGACCGATGTCGAGCTCACATTCAAGAGCAGGCCGCTCTACAGGGTCAGCTTCTCTGACATAGTCCAGCCCATGGGCCCCAGCGCGGCCCTCAAGAGCATGAGGCTTGCCGAGAACCCGCACATACCCAGGGGGATTGACTGCATAGTGAGTGACGACCTCAGGGCCAGCCAGGCAGGCATAATGCTCTATCAGGAAGGCCACGACGTCTACAGGATATCCAGCATACTTTCATCAGGGGTACTCGGAATGAAGGACTCCAGAAAGCTCGTGCCAACCAGATGGAGCATAGTGGCGGTTCAGGACATGGTGGCCCAGGACCTGATAGCCAGAATAAGGGAATGCCCCCAGATTGATGGGTTCAGGGTCTATTCGAGCGAGTTCCTCGACAACCACTTCGAGATCCTTCTCATGCCAGGCAGCTGGGAGTTCGAGAACTTCGAGGCCTGGGCCCCTGGCTCCATGTGGACTGCGAATCTCAAGGGTCCCGAGATACTGGAGGAATACGAGCCCTTCGGGGGCAGGAGAAAGTACGCAGAGCTCCAGGGAGGCGGCTACTACGCGAGCAGGCTTGGCGTGGCCGAGGGCCTTGCCAGGATGGGGAGGCAGGCCATGGTCGTGGTCTTCAGGGAGGTCTATGAGGGGTACACAGTCCCCCTGGGGAACTGGCAGATTCTTGAAAACGTCCGCAACGCCTTCAGGCAGCCCTTCATGAAGTTTGACACCCGACAGGAGGCCCTTGAGCAGATAGGCTCAGGGCTCAGGCTTCCTGTCAGGGACTACATAGCCAGCAGCAGGATGCTAAGGCAGAGGAGGCTGGCTGACTTCTCAGCCTAGCTGTTCCCAGCAGCTTCAGTCATCAGAATATATAGGTATACAAAAGGCTCAGCAGCCAGAAAAGGCCCAGCATTGTCAGAGAGATTGCAGCTGCTGCAAGTATCCATTTCCAAGCTCCCCGTTTCCAGCCGAGCGAGTAGAAACCAAAGAGGTTAAGCCCTATAACCGGCAGTAAAAATGTAAAAAATCCCGGATGTAAGTAAGAAAAGGTTAAAATGTAAAGGGCTTCTGCTATAACCAGAACTGCCAGCGGGAAGTATCTCAATTGCATGGTTTTCCTTTTTTCCGCCACCCATCTCCCAGACCATCCCGCACCCAAACCCAGCAGGAAGGCCGGAGCAACTATATAATAAACCAGGAAGCCTGCGTAAAACAGGAGCATCACCACAAGCAACACTGCACCCATTACCATCTCCTGTGGGCTCACATAATAGGGGTCCCTTGCCGGGTTATATGCCGCGGCCTCAAAGACAGAGTCCTCAACCATTTTGGAGGTATCATCATCAAACGTAAGGGCTGTCAGGAAGTTCTCGTTCACGAGCCCCAGGGATTCCTTGATAGCTGTGTTTACCTGGGTCATCTTGTCTATTCCCATGAGTCCTGACTTGTCCTTGAGGTAGTTGCCTGAAAAAACGTATACGTTCACCTTCATGCTTCCCGGATTGATAGAGGTCATCTTCATGGGATAGAAGGGCTCCTCTGGCTCGAATTCCATCTTCAGGGGAGTGGATATGCCGCTCTTGAGCTGATAGAGAACCTTGACAGCATCGGCTGAGGCCTTGTCGCAGCCCGCATTACGCAGATATTGAGGCATTCTGGAATGCGTCTCGTTTATAGTCCTCTCAATATATTCCGCATAATCCGTATCATACATATACCATGAGCCTATCTCTTCTGTAAAGGCCCCTGCGCAGTTTATATCATTCTCAGTAAAGACCATACCTGCGTACTTGTTTGAGACATTCACCCTGTTGGCTATGAAATAGAAATCCTCCCTGTCAACATAGTATTGAAGGGTTGGTATGGCCTCATCAGGGGTTGTGTAGCTATTCTCATTCAGCCAGTCCACCAGAACAGAGGCATCCGTTGCCCTTAGGATTGCTATATCATAGATGTCTATCTTCTTTTCCTCCAGGACCTCTACGCCCTCTAAATCCTGAAGGTTACCAGTCATAAGAGATCCCCAGCCCCGGGACTTTGGCGGGGGCGAGAGGAGCCGTGTGATTTCATAGAATATTTCCTCGTCTCCCTCTGTGATTTCGGGCTTGGTTCTGGAAGGTAATGGGACAACCCAGGCCACATTCTCAGGCCTGTCCATGGTCATCTTTACTGAGAGTATCATGGTCTCCTTGCTCCCATCCCATATTATTGCAGCCTTCTGGGAAGGGGAGTAGACGTATTCTGCGTAGTCGGGAATGAAGATACACCCATCAGCCGCTACAAGAAGGGGTATAAGAAGTAGTGAAAGAAGGGCAGACAGCAACAGAACTCTCTTCATAGTATTTAATTCGTATTGCTCTGATAAATACGTATGCTCCATGCTCTGAAACATTTAAAAAGCAAGGCCTGCTAAGATAAACACTTAAATAACAGAAACAACATCAACATACAAGGTTAACAAGCAGATGCCGTTCCTGAAGGGGACGGGTGGTGATAGGTACATGCCGTTGCGAAGCAACGGATGGTGATGTAATATGCCAAGACCATCTCTCAGGTCAAGAACCCTCAGAAGGATAAAGAAGAGGATACCTGGAGGAGCTTCAGTCACCCACTACCTGAGGAGGAAGCCCTCCCCGGCCAGGTGCGCAGTGTGCGGGAGGCCCCTCCACGGGGTGGCCAGTGAGAGGGCTGCCAAAATGAAGAAAATGGCCAAGAGCATGAAGGTTCCATCAAGGATGTTCGGGGGAAACCTCTGCCCCTCCTGTGCAAGGGAGAGGCTGAAGGAAATGGCGCGCAAAAATGTTTGAGGTGAATATATGATTGAAGTGGGAAGGCTCTGTCTGAAGATAGCCGGAAGGGAGTCCGGGAGGTACTGCGTCGTTGTCAAGAAGATGGACGAGAACTTTGTCATGGTCACAGGGCCCATGGAGCTCACCTCTGTCAAGAGGAGGCGCTGCAACATAGACCACCTTGAACCGGTCATGGAGACCCTGAACATAAAGAGCGACGCACCCGACAGCGAAATCCTGAAGGCCTACCAGCGGGCCAACCTGATAACGAAACTCGGCCTGGGGCCCAGGAAGGCCAAGGCCGCAAAGGTTGAGAAAAAGCCGGTAGAGAAGAAAGCGGAGCCCAGGAAGGAAAAGCCCCCTGAAGGGAAGGCAGAGAAGAGGGAGCCCAAGAAGAAGCCTGAATCCGGGAAGGCTGTCAAGAGGCCTGCGGCAAAGAAGGCTGCCAAAAAGCCTGCCTCAAAAAGGGCAAAGAAGTAGGGTTTGTTTCTGCTTTTCTGCTCAGCAAATAACTACATGGCCCTGCTTGTTCTGATGTTCTCAACGCTTCCAACGCCCTCAATATCACTGAGCTTCTTCTCCAGGGTCTCGAGGTTCCCTGGCCCGTCAGGGATTATCTTGGTGAACTTCAGAGCGACAAGGCCGAAGGCCACGGGTTCCTCCTCCAGCCGGTTGGGTTTGAGGGCCTCCAGGGCCTTCTTTACCCCTTCAGAATCATCAGGGCTGCCTGGCATTATCCTGTAAACGCAGATAACCTCTCCCATATGAACCAACTCTAAAAATGATGTTAGTCTGTTAGGGCCCCTTGAAGCCGCAGCTGGGGCAGGTATAGGGGTTCTCAAGCCTCTTGCACTTCTCGCACCTGACTATCTTTACCTTGCCGCATGAAGGGCATGGGAACTCCACCCATATGCTCTCTGATTCCACGCTTCTTCCGCAGGTGCTGCACCTCTTGTTTTCTGACTTCTTATCTTCCATTTTACCTTCCCCAGCTTTGCAATCTAATTGATGCGATGGGTTTATATACTTTCTCCGTGCTGTTCAAACTCAGAATGTCAGGGGTTTTCATAAAAATTTCTCGTTGCATTCATCAGATTCATTCTCTTTGCATCTTCTTTAGTGAACCAGCCGGCGTCTTCTATCTCCCTTTTATCTGTTCTTAGTTCTCCTCCCCTAACTCTCGCTTCAAAGAATCCAAAATTGCCATATTCATAATCGCTTTTCATAACCATTAAGGGTTCCTTTCTGGTCACCTCTATCTCTAACCCAACCTCTTCCCTAATCTCTCTCTTCAGGCCTTTAATGGGACTTTCATGCGACTCAAACTTGCCGCCCGGGTGCCTCCATTGCCCGCCGAAGGGTTTGTTGCCTGATTGTTTTATTAGGAGATGCTTACCATCCCTTTCTATTACAGCAACACCTCCAACCAGGTTAGAGTCTTTCATGCATTACTCCCAGAAGAACTCGTAGCTCCTTCTTTCCGCAACGTCCCTTGGCCTGGAGGTCTTCTTCCAGTACCAGGTTATTAGTATGCCTGTGACAATTCCGCCGAAGTGACCGAAGTTGGCTATCCCCTTCTCAAGGCCGAAGAATCCCAAGGCAAACTCCATGACAGCGAGTAGTATGACAACAGTGAATGCCGGCAGGGGGACTATGAAGGGTATGGGAACCCATATCTTGTTCTTGGGGAACATCAGGCCGTAGGCCGCCAATATTCCGAAGACTGCCCCGGACGCCCCGAGCATGGGCACGCTGGTGACTCCCATGAGCAGGATGTACGTCAGCGCGGAGCCGAGGCCAGAGGCAATGTAGAGGGTTATGTATCTCACCTCGCCGAGGGCCTGCTCCATGACCTCGCCGAATATAAAGAGCATGAACATGTTCAGGGCAATGTGCATGGGCCCACCATGGAGGAACATGTAGGTTATGAACTGCCACCAGGCCCCGCCCAAAGCCATTGTGGGGGTAAGGGCAAAGGCATCAGTAAAGCCTGTCAGCACAACCTGAAGTATGAACATGACGAAGTTCGCTCCGATAAGGCCAAAGGTTATCCTCATGCAAACCACACTTTATTATTCCAGACCGGGATTTTATAACTTATCTGCTTTTTTCCTGTCAAGTTTCAGAAAACGTCTGCTACCGCTTCCTTTTCCTGAAGTATCTCTTCCAGACAAAGTAGCCTATTACTGCAAGTATTATGACAAACACCAGGGTTGTGGTGGTGCCGCCTCCGGGGGCAGCTAAGTTCAGGGGCCCAAGGTCCTTGCTGACTGTCTTCTTGTCCAGGCCGGGCTCCATATAGTTTATCACAAGTTCGGCCTTGCCTGACATGACAAGGGGGAAGTCAAAGGTTGTCTTCTTGGTGGCCTTGAGCTGGCTGAGGTAATCAACACCTACGGTCTCTCCGTTGACAACAAGCCGTGCCTCCACAGACTTGGCGTCCCCGGTTCCCTTGTTGGCAACCTCTATCTCAAGGGTGCCCCTGGTGAAGCTTGGCTCTATACTCACTATCTCAAACGTCACCGTGCCCTCAACGGGTATCCCTATGGTGAAGGTGTCTGTGCTCTCTTCATTATCTTCGTCCTTGTAGGTAATTGTGAGTGTGGACAGATAGGTGTCCTGGTCAGCATCAGGGTCTATGTTGAAATGGAGGTCTATTGTCTTGCTCTCCCCTGCCTCCAGGTCCCCCACATATACCATGCCGCCTGAGAGGACAGGGACAAGGTCATCAGAGCTTGCGTTCATCCTGACCTCAAGGTGCCTTGCGTCACCTGTCCCGACATTGTCTATGGTCACATGTATGGTTGCGCGGCCACCCGGCTCCAGGGTCTCCGGGGTGGTTTCCACCATGCCCACTATCAGCTTGGTCTCACCAAGGACCGTTATCTCTATCTCCTTTGACTCATAGCTCTCAGGCGTGACAGGGTTGTACAGCTTAAATTCCAGGTCGTAGTCACCAGCCAGGGCGGAATCGTCCACGAGAAGGGTATAGGTAAGCTTGACTGTGCTCCTTGCCCCTATGGTCGGGTAGGTCTTTACCCTGTCTCCCTTGACCAGACTGAAGGGAGAGGCAGGAACGATTTCCACTGCCAGATTGGAGGCCTCGCCATAGCCGTTGTTCTGGAGCCCCAACTCTATGTCAACATTGGCTCCAGGCTCAGCCGGGTAGGGTGTCTGGTCTGTCAGTACCATATCAATGTCAGAGCTTATCTGGGCGCAGGCCAGGGCCGGCAGCGCTGCAAGGAAGACAGCCGCAGAAAGCAATACCAGACTCTTCATGAAAACACCTCTTAATAATGTGTGCAGTGGTTTAAAAAATCATCTCTTCTTAATCCTCCCGTCCATCATGTGGACAATCCTGTCAGCATACTTGCCTATCCTGTGGTCGTGGGTGACCACCACTATGGTGTAGCCCTCTGTCTTACTGAGCTTCTTGAGCAGCTCTAGTATCATGAATCCTGTCCTGGAGTCAAGGTTTCCCGTTGGCTCGTCCCCCAGGATAATTATGGGGTTGTTGGCCAGGGCCCGGCATATCGCCACCCTCTGCTGCTCGCCCCCGGAGAGCTGGGAGGGCTTGTGATGGAGCCTCTCTTCCAGGCCCACCATCTTCAGGAGGTCCACTGCGCGGTTCCTGGACTCTGACTTGGTCCTGCCGTTTATCCTCAACCCGAGCTCCACGTTCTCCTGGGCTGTGAGGCTTGGGATGAGGTTATATGTCTGGAATATGAAGCCGATCTTCTTTCCACGGATGCGGGCCAGCTCGGTATCCGTAAGTCCTGAGAGGCCTTCCTCGTCTATGAGAACCCTTCCTGACGTGGGTTTCAGCAGGGCCCCCAGAACGTCCAGGAGGGTGGTCTTGCCTGAGCCGGATGGCCCCATTATGGCCACGAACTCCCCCCTGCGCACCTCGAAGTCTATGCCCTTCAGGACCTCGACCCTGCACGCATCGTCCCCGCCGTAGTACTTGGTCACCTTGCTGGCCTCGATGATATTCTGATGCACAAAAACACCTGCTATATGTTTGCCGGGGGTTTTTTAAATTCGTTTACCGAGCCAGCTCTTGAAACCCAACTCCGTGGATTATCTTGAACTGAGTCCAAAAAATACTGGTTTTAACCGGTAGACAGATGCGAAGTTCGAGAGTGCTCTGCCTTTGGCAGGCACTGCCTGTTCCTGAAGGGAACAGAGCAGATATGATTAATCAGCAAACCACTTACTTTAGTCCGTGGTTGCATAGAAGCATTTGATGCCATTCGTGCTTAGCCAGACGCCCCCGGGCATTATATATAATTCGGACTGATATAGAATAAGGATGGGTATGCGGGCCATAGAAGTAAAACATCTCAGGAAGGAATTCAACGGCAGCGTAAGGGCAGTGGATGGCATAGACCTAAAGGTGAACGATGGTGAGATATTTGGCCTGCTGGGCCCCAACGGAGCAGGCAAGACAACAATCATAAGGATGCTTGCCACCATGACCCGGCCCACATCAGGCCAGGCTATGGTATGCGGAACCGATGTCACAAAGGATCCGGATTCCGTGCGCCACTGCATAGGCATAGTCTTTCAGGACCCCGCCCTGGACGACCAGCTGACTGGCAGGGAGAACCTCGATTTCCATGCAAGGATGTATGGCATGCCCAGGAAGGAGCGAGAAGGGAGGATAATGGAGGTTCTCGAACTGGTGGAGCTGTCTGACAGGGCTGACGAGCTGGCTGAAAGATACTCCGGCGGTATGAAGCGCAGGCTGGAGATAGCCAGGGGCCTGATGCACAGGCCCAGGGTGCTCTTCCTTGACGAGCCCACGCTCGGCCTTGATGCCCAGACCAGGAGGGTAATCTGGAATTATATAATGAAGCTGAACAAGACGTATAATATCACCATCATACTTACAACCCACTACATGGAAGAGGCCGATTTCCTCTGTGGGCGGGTTGCAATCATCGACCACGGCAGGATACTGGCGCTTGGCAAACCAGCGAACCTGAAGGACTCTATGGGAGGCGATGTTATCACGCTTAAGGTCAGTGATGCCGCCAAGATGGCATCGCTTGCGAAATCCATGAAGGGGGCATCCAAGGTAAAGCTGCATGACAACTCTGTTTCCGTTGCCATGGCGAACGCCGGCAGCAGGATACCCGGGCTGCTCAAGGGGGCCGAGGCTGCCGGAATAGGGGTGGAATCGGTTGATTTGCACAAGCCGACACTGGAAGACGTATTCATACATTTCACAGGCAAGACCATACGGAGCCAGGAGGCAAACGCAGGCGACAGGTTCAGGCAGCGCATGCGCGCAGGAATGAGGCGGTAATCATGGGTTCAAATCTGAATGCAGTGTATATCATCTGGCTGCGTGATATGAAGAAGTTCGTGAGGAATAAGAGCAGGCTTGTGGGCAGCCTGGCCATGCCGTTATTCTTTCTCGCATTCCTTGGGCTGGGGCTGAATCCGCTTGTTAACATACCAGGCCTGCCAGCGGGAGCAACATACCTTGATTTCCTCGCGCCAGGCATCGTTGCAATGGCACTGCTGTTCTCATCGATGTTTGCAGGCGTTTCTATACTCTGGGACAGACAGTTTGGATTCCTCAAGGAGATAATGGTGGCTCCGGTAAGCAGAACCTCGATAGTCTTCGGCAGGATGTTCGCAGGCATGACCAACGGGGTTATACAGGCGTTCTTCATACTGGGCATAAGCGTGCTCATGGGCGTGCAGATCACCAGCATACCCGGCGTCCTGACATCAGTGGTCTTCATAATGCTGATATCCATGTCTTTCGTTGGTATCGGCATATCGTTCGCATCCGTCATGGAGGACATGCACGGATTCCAGCTGATAATGAACTTCCTCATAATGCCCACCTTCCTTCTGTCAGGAGCGCTGTTTCCGCTGGATAATCTGCCCACATGGCTGGCCGCGCTCTCCTATCTGAACCCGCTCAGCTATGGTGTTGACGGCCTGCGGGGCCTGATAACCGGCATTTCGCACCTCCCCGCACTGCTGGACTTCGGCATACTTGCGGGCTTCTGCGTTGCCATAATAGTTCTGGCGAGGTATCTCTTCAACAGGACAGAGGTGTAGAGCGGCATAATGCGCGGCTGTGAAAGAACGAGACAGAATCTGCGCACCACCAGGGGGCGTGCCCGGGCCTCACCATCAGAACTTGACCGGCCCTGCCGGCGGGCTGTGCTCCCCAGAGCATATCTCTGCCTCAGGGTGGTCGAGGGAGAGTAGTTGTTATAACTCATTTCATTTTATTGCGCAGCAAATTTTCTCAACCCTCTCCTGATTTTGTCTATTTTTTCTGAATCCAAAGCTTCTAGTACTGTCTTACATTCCAGTATGAATTCTTTAACAGCAGAATCGTCCTCAAGAACGATATCTTTAAGATGGTATTGTGCCTGAATCCTGTCTTCTTTTAATTTTGTGAGATAATCCATTTGCGAATGGTCGAAATCAAACAACCCCATCAACTCCAAACTGCAGTCATGAATCTCGCATCTTATTCCGCATTTCATCAGTATCGCATAAAATGCATTATAGCATGCATAGTAAGCTGTTATTAGTTTCCATTTTCCTTTGGCAGAAAAAACGTTTTCAAGGGTCTCATTCGCCTCTTTCATATAGGAGTCGCTCAAATGCGGTTTTAATTCGATTAACCAAATTCCCTTTTTCTGCTTGCAGCACCATCTTATTTTATCTTCGTTCATATCCTCTCATCAAAAAAATATGAACAATCTTTGAAACATCCCCAAACAGAACGTGATTTTTCATTATCTCTATTGACAAAGGATTCCTGGAAGTTAATATTTTGGCAAACTCATTGTAAGATACGTAGTGCTCATTAATCTCGATGATTTGTTTTTGTTTTATTCTTTTAATCTGTTCCCTGTCGTGACTACCTAAAATTACTATATCCAAATCAGATTCTTTGTTAAAATTACCAGAAACATAAGAGCCAAAAACAATCAGGCTTTCACAATGCCTTAGAATTTCATTAACAATAACGGCAATCTCTTTTACCCTTAGCTGGAATTCCAGGGACTTCTGGCTTTCGACTAGATTCAGCACTGTTCTTGTAGTCTGCTTTTCAAGGTCAAAATAAAACAGCTTGTTTTTCCCCTCTTTCCCATAGCTAACCAGGTTGAGTCTGGTGAGTTTATTCAGGTATCTTGAAGTGGTTTGCTGGGGTATTTTGGATGTTCTTGACAACTCGCTTGCAGATAATTTGGCAGAATAATTATCCGAGAAAGGCAAAAGCACATATATCCATTTTTGAGTAATATTACTCATTTTTGATTCTTTGTCCCTCACTCTTATCATTTCTTATATCCCCTTTATTTAAAGCTGGTTTCCTGATGTGTACTTATCTTTTATTCTTTTAATTTATAAACAGCATGCAGCGGAAAGAACTCATAGTAATCCCTGTCGTCGAACCAGGCTTGGGTTTCCCATACCCCTGTCCGGGCCTCACCATCAGAACTCGACCGACCCTGCCGGCGGGCTGTGTTCATGAACAGAGTTCTGGCCCGGGTAGTTGGGGCAGATGTTGCTGTTGGTGCTGATACCGGGATTGCCACTAATTCCTTATAATCAACGCTCCGTTCTTGATTATTTCTTTAACGAGAGGATCTTTCTTGTTTTTGTAAAATCGCCGCTTATCAAAAAAATGCGTTTCTATTCCCTTGACATACAGTTTCTCCAACTTCTGAACGGCCTTTTGCAGTCTCTCTTTATCGGTTTTTTTTGTTGCAAGTATAGCTATGTCTATATCCGACTTCTCATCATAAATCAGTTTTGAATATGAGCCAAAAATATAAGCTTCTATTTCCTTGTATAATGAGAGTTCTGAAACAAGGTCCACCAATATCAAATAAACATCGAACGGCAACTCCTTTAACACTCTATATTGTTTTGAGCAGATTTCAAGGATTGTTTTTGTCGAGTTATTCTCAAAATCCAGGTAATACAAGTTACCATCCCTTTTCAGAATTCCCGAGGAAACCAATCTTAACAGTGCCTTATCCAAGGGCACGTTGTTGAGTCTAGTCTTTTCCTTTATCTCCTTTCTATTGAACCTTGAGCCTGGGGAGAGCGAAAACATGCTCATTGTTTTAAAGGCATGCTGAGTAAATACCTGGCTTATCATTTCATATCACCAACAAGCGCCTCTATCTTTTCCAGATAGGGCTTGACCACAGTTCCTATGAATTCCCTTGACCTTTTCTCATATTCCTCCCTCATGAATTCGGTTCCTGTGTAATACTGGGATTTTATCCTTTCCCTCTTCGCTCCTGCAAGATCATTTGCAAGATAAACAAATTCGCTATAACCCTTCTCCATGAGATTTACCAGGACCTTGTTTTTGATCACTTCCCTGAGCACCTTTATTGTTGTGGAATGCACCTTCATGTCAATCTTGAGCCGGAATTTCTTTGCCAGAAGAAGCTTTGTGATGTCATGCATTGCATAGTAACCCGAGATGATGCTCCACCTCGGGAATCTCCCAGCAACTGCTTCGCAATGCTTCAGGTTGTCCCTGTAGGAATTCTCAAAGAAACTTACATATCTCTGTATTTCCAGCTCCCTGATTCTGCTTACCTTTCCCTCCTTAATCAGCACTTCTATCTTCACCATTTTATACCACTTATTTGGTATTTAACCCCGTTATTTAAATACGTTATACCAGAATTTGGTATTTTTAATACCAGTTACCCTCGCAAGGGATAAACAGCATGCAGCGGAAAGAACTCGAAATAGCTTTTGTCATCGAACCAGGCACATAAGGGGTGTATTGATCCTAAGGAAGAACTTGTTGATCGTTGTGAAGTGGGGCAATCGGTTCAAACCAATTACTTGCCTGACTCCAGGCATCAGTTCGAGCAGTTCAACTATCCGCCTGTAGTTGGTTTTCAGGTACTTCATCAGGCACCATATTACTGCTAGCTGATGCTGCTTGTACGTGTGCTTGGATTTCCTGCATGAATATGCAGGCATAGATTTTTTGAACACTGGGCGTAAACGCTCAGTTAACTTTATTATTATGTTCGCCAATCTTAACATAGGGTGCCGCCTCCCTGCTATTCTTCATAGCGATTAATAGTTAGGGAGGTGCCCTAATTATGTTTTCTACAGAGCCCGCCAGGGAAACCAGGGGTGAGGCCGGCAGGGTTGCTTAGGACCATCCGAGGCTCCGGGAACCCGGCCCCGGCAACCATAGGTTGGAGCATCTGAAAGGTGCCGGGGCAGGGGTCTCTTCCTGAGGGACGAGCATGCAGGCTCGGGAGTGCCTTGGTCCTGGACAACGGATTATACTGTGGCCGGGCATTCAAGGATTGCCCGTTCCATCCTGGTTGGGGGGCATTCCTGCTCCCGGCATGGTCCATGGAGCCGCTGGAAGGCCAATAAAGATGTTTTTTAAGACCAGTCAGTAGCAACAACATAGGTATTTAAAAATGAATGCGTTATATTCTGTTCATGAAAAGATACGGTTTAAGGAATGCAGGGAGAATGGCCATTCTGGCAGGAGGCTTGCTTGGCACCCTCCTGCTCGGCTGGGAGGAGGCAAGGGCAGATGATTCCCTGTCCTGGCTCAGAGCAGAGCCGGATATTCCGCGCAGGGAAGAGGGGATTGGGTTCAATATAACTCTTAATTATCATCATGCAGATCAGCAGCAAGGGCCATATTGTCCGGACTCGAAGGTAGAATTCGACAGGGATACCGGGTCTTTGTTACTCAAACCTGATATTTTGGGATTATCTTATGATGAAATATTCGAGGTTGGGAGCACAATAAGGGACGTAAAGGATGGGGTCGTTGACTCCTACCGGGGTCTCGTCAATAGGGGCGCGGGGCTTTCAGAATATCAAAGGCTTGTCTTGGGGGCCGCGATCAGGGGTTCATTAGAAATATCATCCAATGAAACGGTAGGTGGGATACCTTCACGGGATTATTTCTTTTCTGAATTCCAGTCCGGCTTAGAAACAGGGAAGGAAGATAAAGGCCTTGGGACGTGTCTTCAGTTCTCTTCTATCACCGAGAGATACCTGGATGATGCTGGCTCAAGGGCTGCCTCAGTCCTAGGGGCTAGAGGAGGGGGGAGGCATGCTTATACAATCGTAAGATTAGAGGATGGGAAGGTTGCCGTGATTGATTTTGGAAATCGTCTACTCAATGATAATGGGGAAGCTGTCGTGATTGATGGTGAGCTTCTGGTGGGGGACGACACCAAGAGCGCGCTTGAGGCTTACCAGTATCATCAGGGAGAGACTGTATTCAGGCACAGATTGTATGAAGACGGAAAGTTCAGTTGTATGATACTTACAGAAGAGGGGGAGCTCTTCAATGATTTTATAGGTTTTGATGGAACCTCTGAGCCATTGAAAAGGCTACTACTTCACGATGACGGGGGGAATGACGGCATTGAAATCATTCTCGACCATGCTCGTTATCTAGACTCTGTTGAAGTGAACGCCTTGGGCGGTTTTGTGAAGGGTGGAGAAATAAGAGGGGGTCCGCTATCTCCGTTATATAGTATGATACTGATTCAAATAGGATATAAGAGAATGTTTGATCCTAAACTTCCCTGGCTGGGCAAATTAAAGATAGATGGCCAACTAAGTTATGTGGCAGGGGAGATTGACCAGCGTTTTGAGGCTTATAGCAACGGACTGGATGGGTTAAATTTTGACTTGGGTGTTTCCAAAGAACTGTATGAGGGGAGGCTCGGGCTGGGTCTCAGGTTTGCTGTAAATGAATTCAAGTTGACAGAGAAGTTTCTTGTTGATGGCGAAATCGAATCAAGAGAAAGGCTTCTTACCAAGAATCTTATAGCTGAAGTCGGGGCTTCTAACAGGAATAGAATCGGGGCCGTAAGCATAGAGCCCTATATAATCGCAGGGTGCGCCTTGTTTCCGAAAGGTGTTGTTGATATTGCGAATTATGAATTGAAGTTCAGCAGGCTGGATGCCGGCACAATTTTCGGTATTGGGCATGATGGACTGGGCCTCTCGCTTGAGCCGTATTACTCAGAAAGGATAGGGGAAAGGGAAGGGGAATTCGGGGTGAATGCAGGATACAAAGGCAAGAACCTCGGGATTGGTGTCAAGGGATATAGGATTGATTCCTATTATGACCTTCTCCCAGACGAAGAGGGTGTTGACATAGGAGTGTATGCGCATGTTGGGAAATGGGAAATACGGCCCGGATACAAAATAGAGAAATCGGACTATGGCAGCGGCAATACAACTGAGGAAAGGATACTCGGTATTGGGATAAGCAGGGAGTTTTAGAGGTTTAATTATTGCAGATTTCTGCTTCTGGATGGTC
>CAZAEI010000003.1:0-76251 GCA_964484305.1 uncultured archaeon | reverse complement strand
ACATCATAGAAGTGCACAGATGGATTGCCGGTAAGGGGAGAAATTGCAATTATATTAAACCTGCCATTGGTTGATGCAGCCACATTATCTTTATGTTCACCTGGTTCTCCTTTTGAACTATAAACTATAATTTCATCTCGACTTAATTTATCATAAATTAGTGATGCTGCCATTACAGCTCCAACAGCCTCCGCACCAGATCTTCCCAATCCTCCAACAGGATAACCATCATCTTCGTATAATAGGTGTGCACCTTCGTCTATACCTAATACTTCAAGATAGTTTTCTAGTGCTTTCTTGCCTGAATGACCCAAACTTAATCCAGAAGGTGGTTGATAGGGACTTCTGGCTTCAACCTCAACCCCCTTTCCCATCTTTGTCCTTGTATAAGTAACCTGGAGCTTTGGCTGTTCAAGTCCCAAGCACCATATGTCAAACCCCAATCCAACATTTGCGGATGATGAAGGAATGATGATTTTTGCTTTATCCATAAGGCCACATCAATAGAAATATGATAAAGAATTTAACCTTTTGCCTTTTTAACAGTCATTTCTTTATCAGCTTCAGAATCAGCTTCCTAATGTCGTTGGCATCCACCTGGCCCCTGGTCTCCCTCATGGCCAGGCCCACAAGGAAGTGGAGGGCCTTGTCCTCGCCTGCCCTGTAGTCCTGGACGGCCCTGGGGTTGGCCTTAAGGACCCTTTCTATTGAATCTTTCAGGGGTTTGCCTGTCAGGGAAGCCCTTTTTCCGATGTGGTGTTTTTTCATCACGGTTTCAGGGTTCCCCTTATCCTCGACCATCTCCCTCATGACAAGCTCGGCGTTGCGGTCGGTTAGCTCTTCCTTCTGGACCATCCTTAGAAGAGAGGTTATCCATTCTGTTTTCAGGCCCGATTCCCTGAATCTCAGGTCATGGTAGTTAAGGGTCTTTTTGAGGTAGCCTGCAATCCATACAGAGGCCAGCCTGGGGTTTATTCTTGAGGCAAGATCCTCGAAGAGGTTGGCAAGATCGAGCTCGGATACCAGGGCCTCGGATACCTTGGGATGTATCCTAAACTGCTTTATAAAGCGGGTGTGTTTCTGGTCAGGGAGCTCGGGCAGGGATTTCTTAGTCTTGGTTATTTGTTTCCGGGTTATCTCGAGTATGGTGAGGTCCGGCTCAAAGATGTAGCCATAGTCCTCTTCGGTCTCCTTGGCCCTGAGTTCTCGGGTTGTCTTGGTGTCGGGGTCCCAGGCCCTGGTTGACTGGACGACTTTACCGCCCCGCTTTATGAGGTTCTGCTGCCTGAATATCTCGAACTTGAGGGCCTGCTCGATTTCCTTGGTGCCTGTGATGTTCTTGACCTCCACACGCTTTCCGCCGGCCAGGGAGATGTTGGCATCGGACTTGAAGACCGCCCTGGAGCTGGAATCATAAACCCCCAGATATTCCAGTATGGTGGCGAGTTTCTGGAGGAAATCCCTGGCCTCCTCAGGGCTCGAGAAGTCAGGCTCTGTCACGATCTCAACGAGTGGGATACCTGCACGATTATAATCAAGGAGGGTGTGTTTTCCTCCAAGGCCTCCCACGTGAACTATCCTGGAGGGGTCCTCCTCCATGTGGACGCGAGTTATCCTGATTTTCTTTTTCTTGATACCTAAAGTTGCTTCTCCCAATTTCGATTTTCCAAGTACAAAGCTGGTATCAATATAAACATGGCCGTGCTCAGCAAGGGGAACCTCGTACTGGGTTATCTGGAAGTTCTTGCTCATGTCAGGATAGAAGTAGGTCTTTCTTGAGAAGAATGTTTCCCTGGATATCGAGCAGTTTAGGGCAAGGGCCACCTTAATGGCCTGCTCAACCATCGCCTTGTTTGCACGGGGCTTGGAGCCTGGCATGCCCAGGCAGGTGTCGCACACCAGGGTGTTGGGTTCAGGCTCCTCCCTGAGGTTGACAGGATTCCTGCAGCTACAGAAGGCCTTGCTCCGGGTGTTGAGTTGCAGATGCGTTTCGAGGCCTATCCTGACTTTCATTGCGCATCCCATCTCCTTATCACATTGAGTATGGCCTGGGTTCCCTTCACAAGGCCTGGTATCCAGCAGTACTCAGGGTTTTTGTGGTCCTGGCCAGTGGTTCCAGGCCCCATCTTAAACGTGGCTATGCCAGCCTTGCTGAAGACCGCGGCATCGTTCCATCCAAAAGAAAGGCCCGTGAAGGGCTTCATGCCTGTCTCCCGGATGGTTTTTCTGCCGAGCTTCAGGAATTCTGCATCTGATTCTATATAGCCCTCCTTTGGTAGTTTCATGAGGGATATTCTGTACGAGTTTCCAAGAACTGCACTGCATATATGCTGGATTTTCCTTCTTACAATGGTTTCCTTGTCTCCGGGAAGGGCCCGGTAGTCCACGGTGAGAGAGCACCTTCCAGGGATTATATTGCTTCCCTCCCTGGCCTCTATCTGGGTTACGTTCAGGTATGAGCTGACCTTTCCGCATCCTGGAATATTCATGGAAGTGGTTTTGAATTTCCTGAGCCGTTCCATAAGTTTTGAGGCCAGGTAGATCGAATTCACTCCTGCCTCTGGTAATCCAGAGTGGCTGGCCTTTCCGAGGACTTCTATAGTATAAACGAACCTTCCCTTACAGCCCATGAATATGCCAATGCTGCCGTCCTCCTTGACGGCATCTTCGAGCACGAGGCCGTGGGTGGCCTTAACCTTCTTGGCCACATTGTAGGCACCATCGGTATCTTCATTACCATCTTCCTCTCCTACTGTGAAGGCGAATATCACCTGCTTCTTGAGTGGATTCTCCTTGAGGATTCGAAGGATTTCGAGCATTGCTGCAACCCCTGACTTGCAGTCTGTGGAACCTCGGCCGTAGAGTTTGTCCCCCTTAATCTCACCAGAGAAGGCATCCCTGTAGTCCTTCACGCCTACGGTGTCCATGTGGGCGTTGAGGAGCAGGGCCTGGCCTGAGCCAATTCTGGCGACCACATTGCCGTCCCTGTCCATGGAGGGCTTTATGCCGAGCCTGCGGATTTCCGAGGCCACGTGGCTGGATATCTCACCACAGGACTCGTGGCTGGGTATCCTCACAAGCTGCTGGAGGGTCCTGACAAGGCGGGCCTGCTGAATCATGGGGATGCCTCCCTTTCATAGCAGTGGGCCGCGTTGAGGATGGCCTGCTCCCCCAGGTGGTCTCCGATGAACTGGAGGCCCACGGGCATTCCCCTGACCCTTCCGCAGGGCAGGCTTATCGTGGGGATGCCGGCAAGGTTCGGGGCCGCAGTGAGTATGTCCATCATGTAGTTCTGGAGTGGTGACATGGACTCTATTTCAGAGAAGCGGGGGGCTATGCAGGGCATGGCAGGGGCAGCCAGGACGTCGCAGACCCTGAAGGCCTTCCTGAACTCCCTGATTAGGAGTGTCCTGGCCTGCATGGCCTTGAGGTAGTACTGGTCCCTGTAGCCGGCCATCCTGGAGTAGGTCCCGAGGATGATTCTGCGCTTGGCCTCCTCTCCCAGGTACTTGCTCCGAACCCTGGAGAAGTACTCGTTGAAGTCCCCCTCTATGGGCTCCTCCATGCCGTAGCGGATGCCGCAGAACTTGGCGAGGTTGGTGCTTGCCTCTGAGGTGGCTATTGTGTAGTAGATGGCTACTACATCGGGTGTCATGGGCAGGGATATCTCCCTGCAGGTCGCTCCCAGGGACTCGAGTCTCTTTATGGCGGACCAGACCCTGTCAGAGACCTGGGGGTCGACACCCTTGCCAAAATACTCCCTGGGGATGCCTATCCTCAAACCCCTGACAGAGGGTTTGAGTTTTTTGTGGTAGTCCGGGGCAGGTTTCTGGACAGTTGTGGGGTCCCTGGGGTCGTGGCCCGCTATCACAGAAAGCATGAGCGCAGCATCCTGGACGGTTCTGGCCATGGGGCCGATTTTGTCCAGGGAGTTGCCAAAGTCAATAAGACCGTAGCGGCTCACCAGGCCGTAGGTGGGGGTGAGGCCCACCACGCCGCAGAGGGAGGCCGGGCTTGAGATGGAGCCGCCTGTGGACTGCCCCAGGGCTATGTGGGGGTATTCCAGGCTGGCTACCAGGGCTGCTGCGCCGCCAGAGGAGCCGCCCGTTGTCCTTGTGGGGTCGTGGGGGTTCTTGGGTATCTTCCAGCCCGAGTTGGTAGAGGCCCAGCCAAAGCCGAACTCGTCCATCTGGGTCTTGCCGACGACAATCCCGCCTTGGGACTTTATCCTGGAGGCCACGGTGCTGTCAAAGGGCGGGACATAACCCTTGAGTATCCTGGAGCCGGCTGTTGCTTGAAGGCCCTCGGAGCAGATGTTGTCCTTGAGGGAGACAGGGAGGCCCGCAAGGGTTCCGGAGGGCTTTCTGGCTGCTTTAATGTGGGAGAGGGCCTGCTCCCCGGCCAGGGTCACGAATATGTTGTAGGTCCGGTTGAGTTCCCTGAGCCGCTTGAAGAGGCGGGGATAGAAGTCCCTGAGGTCAAGGGAGCCCGAGCCGGCCTGGTCTATGAAATCAGAAACAGTGAGCCTGGTGTAGTCCATAAGAGTTATTTATAATGGGATTATAAATTATTTTAAACAGACACCCAACTGTTGTATTAATGTCTGTTTGAAATATATGCCATTTAGTGGTTTAGAGGGGCATAGGATTACCATGGGCCTGAGGAGGCTTCCCAGCATGAGGGAGAAGAAGAGGTATGTCGTCTTCAGGGTTATCTCTGAGCAGGGTGTGGATTACAGGACCGTGAGGGACGCGCTCTGGAACTCCATGACACACTGGATAGGGGAGGCCGGGCTGGCAAGGGCCAACATAAGGATTGTGAGGAACCTCTGGAACCATAAAGAGCAGTCAGGCTTTATCCAGGTGTCGCCCAAGTACGTGGACCAGGTAAAGGTGGCCATGGGCCTGATACACCAGATTGGTGACCAGAGGGTGATATTCCAGAGCGTAAGGGTTTCGGGGACCATAAAATCCGGCAGGGAGAAGGCCGGGTTGGGAAAGAAAATCAGTCAAAAAGGTTCTTGAGCACGTATTTGAGATTGTAGCGGTAGTTTTCTTCATTGCCCGTGTATTCCACCATGCTGGCTCTTTCTTTTACTTGTTCACGGGTCAGGTCGAATTCCATTATACAGGCCCTTATGTCCTGGATGTCTCTGTCATCCAGCCTGCCTATTTTGGTGACAACTATATCAAGGGGATGGAGTGCCAGGAGGTTAATATTTGTGAAGCTCCTTGCGGGAATGCATTTCTTCTCAAAGCCGTCAGGAAGTTGCTGAGAGAATATATTGCCATCCCTGAATATGTCTATTCTGTAACCATGTGGAACTGCCTTGAGTGCCTGTCTGAATGACTCAGCATCCCTATCAGAGAGATTGAAGTCTATGTCTATTGTGGATGATTTAATGTCCAGGAGTGTCATGGCTGTCCCGCCAACTGCTATGAGTTCTATTCTCTCTTCCAGGGCCCTGTCTATTTCCTCTAGGAATTCCATTAGGGGCTTCTTTTCAAGTTGCATGGTAGAGCTCCATCTTCTTCTTTATGCCCTTCAAATCAGCCTTCTCTTCATCTATTCCGATTGCTTCAAGGATTCTTATAGCCGAGAGGGCCTCATTTGAGCACTTTATTTTTTTGAGAGTATTCAGGAGGCCAAGAAGCTTGTTTAGTATGTTGTGTTCCTGGCACAGGAAGACCAGGAGGCTGTAGTTGATTTTGTTCTTGGCAAGGAGAATAGGAACAGATTCCCTTTTTCTTGCATCAGAACTGAGCATTGCACTGATGATGATGCATTCAAGGCATATCCTCCTGCCAGCCCGTGTCCTGGTGCCGAATTCCCTGTACCCGAATCTTTCCAGGTTGTAAGACAGGTCCTTTTCAGGGATTCTTGTGATATCCACGCTCCCTGTGCTTTTTATTACCATGCCGCTGGTGAGGTGTTTGGATAGCAACCTCCAGAGGTTCACTGGATTAAGAACCGCTATCTTATCTGAAAGCATGTCCTTGAGTGGATTGTATTCACTGCTCCTTAAAAAACCTGTGAATTCGCTCTCGCTGAGGATAAGGGGGTCTATACTGATGTTGTGCATGGATTGGAGCCTTCTGAGGCAGAGGTGCATATCCATCAGGTCTGTTGCACCCCGTTTGAGGATGATTAGGAACTCTAGCCTGTTGAGGGAGAGGTTTCTCTTGGGAGCAACTAGTGAAACAGAATCTATCAGGGGAAAGTCCCTGCTGAGGCAGGACTCCAGCTCCATGAGGATTGCCTGGATGCCTTCCCTGTTCTCAAGCAGGGTCCTTTTGTTTATCATCTCCACTTCTGCCAGCATGTCAGTCAAGAGATAGCTGCCAAGATTCAGGGAGACCTGGGAGGCGTTGCCGGTTGTGGAGACGCTGAGGAGCCTTCTCCTGGAGAGCTCATGGACCCTGTCATAGACATTCTTGTAATAGGCAGGGCTGTGCAGCCTTGTTATTCTTTTGGTCAGCTCGTTTATAGAGACAGGACTGGCCAGGTCCCTTGAGAGTGTATCGAGTATTCTGAATGTTGTCTTGTCCATATAATCACTATTATATTATTAATACTATAATGTTATAGTATTTAGTATATAAAGGTTTCCTGGAGAGGATTTGCCATAAAGGCCGGCAGGAAGAAGGCCGGAATAGCAAAAACAAAATAACTCTGGAAGCAGCCCGTGCTATACAGGTGGAAAACTCCTTCGCTGGAAGGCGTAACGGAGCTCTTGGAAGCTGCCCTGAGCAAGTGCGTGCCGTTCCCGAAGGGAACGGATGGTGATGTAGTGCGTGCCAGCCCGAAGGGCCGGATATTGAACTTGCGAGCGGGCAACTCCTTTTGGCTTAACATTAAGGCGTTAGGGTAGTCGTCTCCGAGGCCTCGTTGAGGAAGACCAGCCTGAGGTTGTCAAAGGTTATCTCGCTGCCGTTCCAGACGGGGTAGTAGGTAGCGAAAAGCCCGGTCTCGTTTATTGTCACCCTCTGGGTGGCCGTGGCCTTGTACCTTATTATTTTGTCGTTGTCTATAAGCTCGACTGTTACTGACGCATCGAGTATCTCGGGGGTTATAAGGTAGTTGCCCCGTTCGTATGGTGATTCAAGTTCCCTGATTAGTTTTTCCTTAAACTCGACTGTCAAATCGTCTGAGCAGGATTTTATATCACTGCATGATGTGATGGGTGCATAATCCCTGATATAGGTGTTTGCATTGGAGAATGCTGCCTGGAATGCCTCTTCAATGGGCTGGCCCCGCTCTCTGGCAATTTCCAGAATCCCTATATAGTTGATATCATAAACATTCTCCGGCAGGAGGGGCCTCTTTATGGTAATGTCCTCTTTAAGGCCGTATTCCTGTATGTGTTTGGTCACGGACATGTTGGCATCACCGGTCGAGGTGGTGACCCTGAGTTTGCCTAGTTCATCCTGAAGGGATATAGTGTATCTGGGAATCTCTACATTATAGTCCTGGGTGAAGCTGTAGGCTGCGCTGGTGTATTTGACAAGGTTATCCTCGATGTTTCTTCTTATGGATTCCTGAATCTCTTCATTGGTTGGGATTGTGTTCCCGTCACCGACGGTCTCGCTGTTGAAACCTTTAAGGGCGTCATAGATTGCCTGGTAGACTGAATAGTCCAGGGATGTGGAAACGTAGAGTTCGGCGCCATCCAGGGCATTGCTCATGCCGTACATGTGCGTATGGAGGACAACCCTGTAGGTATCGCCCTCGGCCCAGAATGGGGTGAAATCGAAGAAGATTAACACAATCCCTATTATCATTCCCATAAGAATCATTATGTCAGCTATTCCCTTTCTTTTTTTTGTCATTTTTCCATCACAACCTTTCCCTTCAGCTTACCTGTTACAGCACCGGGAAGGGGTATTTCAACATTGAATGTGTTGGCCCCTGCTGTCACATCACAACTCTCTGTCTCGACCTGCTGGCATTTGTCAGGAGGGTTATCAAAATACGGGCAGGGATTGATTGCATTGGTATCCTTTGTTGGTTTTTCTGCTGTGGACAGCTCAAAGTGTAGGTGGATTGCCTCTGAGCGGCCTGTGTTGCCTGTCTTTGCAATGACCTGGCCGGCCCTGACTTCCTGCCTGTTCTCTACATTGATTTCACTGAGGTGGCAGTAGTGGGTGTAGAACTCCATGCCGTTCGTGGAAATGTGTTTCAATGTGATTCTGTTTCCATAACCGCTGCCGCACCCGCAGTTACTATTGTCCGGTTCTAGGAAGCAGTTGGGGGATTCCTTGCAGTTGTCGTAAAGGAAGATGACCGTTCCGTCGTATGCAGCCCTGGCCTCATCGCCTTTTCCTTGCCCGCTGGCTATGTCCAGGCCGCTGTGGCAGTAGCAGGGCCTCGGGGTGTTCCTGTAGCCGAAGCCAGATGTGACCCTCTCGGTTTCAGAAGGCCAGGTCAGCTTTATGCCAAGGTCTGATTCTGTGTGACCGCATTCCCCATATGTCGCGGATTTCTGGGGCTCCCCTGTATTGAGGTCGGGGTTCTCCTGGAATTTAAAGCTGAAACCCTTCTCTAGCTCCTTGAGTGTGGCCTTGAGGGAATTGTAGGCATCCTGGGGTTGTGAAGCATAGTTTTCTGCAACTGATTCTCCCAAAACAGTTATGTACTTCTTTCCCTGATGTTCCCTGTTCAGAAGGCCCAGGGCAGCCGTCCCCTGGTCGCTCAGGTCAGTGGAGAGTGTTATTGTCTTCTTTACCTGGAGAACTGAATTCGTATGAATCATGTTCAGTATTATAAAAAGCCCGACAAGGGCTGCTGCTCCTGCAATGATAAAGAATACCGTTAGTTCCCCACCCTTCATCTTCCTAGACATTTACATCAAGCATCCCCATATGAGATTCTTCTCCGTAGTCTATGTCAAGATAGACTGAGTATGATTTCTTGTTTCTGTCATCTCTCCACACGAGCAGCTTGTCACTGAGAGTCTGGGGGAGCTTGGATACAGCAGAATATTTGAATTCCCATTCCCTTTCTGATGCTTCCAGGTCTGTAACCATGGCTTCTGAAATCAGGCTGCATATCCCGCAGAGCTCGCAGATATTCTTGCCTGTGTTGCCATCAAGGAATCCCGCCTGGACAGAGTCTCCATCCTGTTTGAGGCAGTCCAGAATATTATATGAAAGGGACATGGCATTGAGTTCCCTCGTGGTTGTCTGGGACTCGATGTCCGCCTGGACAAAGTTGCTTACTATGAAGAATCTCCCGCCTATTATGGCTGTCACGAATACAATAGCCGCTATGGCCGTGTATATCAGCTGGTACTCTCCCATTATATCTTCTCCGTTAGCCTTGCCTTCTTGCCCAGCTCCTTGACAACATAAATGCTGCTGATATCGCTTGCTGTGAAATCGTCAATATCATAAAGGATGATTATGTCACCGCTCTTGAATTCTCCGTGGGATACGGATACGTAGGCATCATCATCCTTGTGAAATACACCAATGTCCCAGGCAAGGCCCAGTTCCCTGTAGAAGGTTCCCTGCTCCTCCCTGGAGAGTGAATTGACAGCAGTTGCAATTGCCTGGGCAGTCAAGTGGGCGTGCTCGTTTCCATAGCTCCTTACAGAAGGCACCATCACATCCTGCCACACGAAGTACAGAACCACCATTACAAGGAGTCCTGCAAAGATTACCTGGACCGTCAGGGGCACATCGCCCCTCATGATATCCCTCTCCTCATGAAATCTCTCCCTCGCACCTATCCCATATGCCCTTGGTGTCCTCCTCGTCGTAGAACATTCCTGGATTGTTGGGGTTGGCCCCACATTCTTTGCAGGTGCCTTTGCAACAGTCTATAGAGTAGGTGGAGGCATGCATGTCCTTGGTTATGTCAACACAGTATGTATTGTCGCCCTCGAAATATGCGGTGTAGGCGAATTTCCTTTCTTCGCTGAGAATCCTGCAGATGGCCCCCGGCCAGACCTTTTGGACATATCGCTGCTTTAACCCATTGAGCATCTCTTTTGGCCACTTGAAGATGTTCCATGTCCACTCCCCGCCCTCGATGATGGGGACTGCTATGACATAGCTCTTTCCCCCTTCATCGCAGTCCAGCTCCTTTTTGAAGTTTTTGCCTATCTTCTCTGAGATTTCGTCCAGCTCATTTCCATTTACAAGATAGAGCGCGCTGACGCATTTTCCCAGTGCAATGGTCTGGGGGTCCCTGAGAAGGTCGAAGCCTGCCAGGGTCCTGACGCTGGAGTAAGCAGATGCGTAGCAGGGGCTGAACGGTCCATAATAAATCCAGGGCCAGATACTGTAGATAAAGATGCCGAGCACAAAGAGGAGAAAGACTATGCTCCCTATGATTATAAGTGCTGTGTTTGTCGCTCCCTTGCATTTCATGTTCATACTTTATTATACAAGGAGGATGTTTATATTCAAGCCGCGTATAGAATTATTGTTTGCCGGGAAGCTAACCTGTGCTAACCCATCATGCTCTTTATCCAGTCAAAGAGGCCGGTTATTGCGTTGTTTGATCCCCCGCTGAGGTTGAGCACAACCGTCAGAGCGACGAGGATAACAATCAGAGCGACAACCACAATTAGCATCGTCCTTATTGTGATTTCCATGGTTATATATTGTCTGGGGGTTTATTTAATCGTTTGTCCTCGGTCGGTTGAAATTGAGGGATGGCCGCCACGGGGCTTGATATAACACTGTTATATATCGACAATTGCACACCAAAACCTTTATAAATGGTCGAATTAACTACTCACAAGAGGTGTTTGTATGGCAAACAGCACAACTACTGCAGATGAGCTTTACAAAACCCCAATCAACTGGAAGGGGCAAAGGCGGATAAAACGGATAGTAGGGATAGGGGTTCCTGTGGCCGCAGGCGTTGCTCTTTTGGGATGGCTTGGCTCGAAATACATGGGCGGTGATGTGGACGAGACCCAAGTAAATGTAGTAAGGGAGCCGGCGCCCGTAACCCTGCAGTTGTCTGAAAAAGAAATGCCCAGAGCATCACTAGAGCTTCCTAAGACAGCATACCCAACAAAAGAAATCGAGGGGGCAACTACTCCCAAGAAACATGCCCTTGATATGTCCAGTCATGATGCTTTCATGGAGTCCTTTGCCGCAGCCCTTGAGTCAGGTGAGAGAGATGTCTACATGGAAGGGAATGTAGAAGGTTACAAGGATTACCTTAGAGGGTTTGAGGGGGTGAGAGTAACAGAGATTGAACCCATTGAAACCGGAGGTCGTTGGAGACAGGGTTATAAAGTTTTTTATGAGAATGGTCTTTCCATAGTATTCTCAATATTTGAGGTTCCGAAGAATCAGAGGACTCTAAGTAAGCCAGCTAAATATGTTGTGAACTCCTTAGGACCTGGTACTTAGAATAGGATGCGATTCAGGTATCCTTTCCGGGCCATATGTCCGCGCTTCCTGTGAATTTCTCAACCACCACATATGCCGTGAAGATTGCTGCGCCAACCCTCTGTCCAACCACCATACCGCCTGGGACACTCACTCCGGCTAACGGCCCGCCTAGAAGGCCTGCAACACCTCCAAGCAGAATGCCTGCCTCAGGGACCCATCTTATGGCAGTCCTTATCTTGCTTCCTGGAGCAAAGCAGAAGTTGGGTTCATCTCCAAGGCTGTTCCTTTCCACCAGTTCCACGGTCACGCCAGGTATCTTGCAGTCCAGCTTTGTGCTGACAATGTCTATCTTGCCATCAAAATCCATGTCCTCCAGAAGTACCTGGTCAGGAAACGAATACCAAAAAATCTCATACCATGCCTTTTTATCTATTCCTATTGTCTCGGCAATCCCGTCTGCTTCTCTTTTTTCCATTTCTTCTATTGTTTCTCTAACCTTGCTGTCCTTGTCAGTGAATACAACACTGTAGTCATCACGAACAATGATAAGTGAATTATATTCAAGATTTTTATCTCCAACATCAGTTTCAATCTTTTCAACCCTTTCCTCAAACTTAATCAATTTGATATTCTCTAAAATCTTCTTGTATTCCCCGCATTGAGGACAATCGTTTTCAACATCTTCGAAATCTCCTTGGATTGGCTGGCAGTTTGATATCGTTAGCTCGCTTGGCTTGTTTTTTGTATTCTGGAAGGATGCGAAATCGTCCTGACATTTTTCAGTAGCGTCTGCTTCATCCTTTCCATAGACATAATATTTTTCTGTGGAAGAACCCATCTTAAACGCACACTCACATCTCTCTACATTAACATTTCCATCAGGGGTTTCGGGTGTTCCCACCTCATTGCAGTCGTAAAACATGAGGTCGCTGGCTCCTTTATAACTGCCAAGATAATGTGATCTGACATAATCATCACATTCAGAGATAATCTGGTCTGCTGTTAACCCTACTGCTTTGTGATCGGTAAATCGGCCTGTGTATTCACAGGTACATTGAAGATTTTTGCCACGCTCCCTTGTGATGCCTGAAATGTCGCTCTTTGAGCTATCGAACTCTATATTGAAATTGTCTGGTTTTATTTCTATTTTGATTAGACCACTTTCTGGGTCAATGTAGTTGAATATGTATTTTCCCAATTCCGGTGGATCGCTGTAACCGAGGTCGATGAATTCGGGGTTTGTTGTTTTTCCGTCAACTACATTGAATGTCTTTTCTGATCCGTCAGTGTTCTCAAAGGTTATACGTGTTATTTCCCAAGCATCAATTTCATTTTCAATAAACCCTATTTCGGTTGGCTCTTCAATTGTAACTCTTTTCTTCTCGAGAATGAAGGTAACACCGTGGATTGGGTCCCTTATGTTTAGTACGTCCTTTGATTCGGCAAGATTTGATATCCTTAGCTCATCCTTTCCCTCAATACCTGATATTATACTTGGAATCGTGGGATCCTCTCCAGGGAAGTATTCTGCTATATTTTTGTCTTTCCTGCACTCAATTTCAGAAGCCGGAATCTCCTTGTAATCTTCAAAATCCGGCTCATAGCATCTCATTGAACCGGATGTCAGGTCGTATGCAAAACTAGTGATTTTGCCACTATTAGTTTCTTTGGCGTTGCACTCTGCAACAACCCTCTCTACCTTGAGGTTTGCATCACAGGGAGAGACCATATAGAATGACGTTTTCTTGTTCTTTAGAAACACGGGTTCGCCGTTAAGCTGGAGTGATTTGTTCTCTGGGTCATTAAAGGGAATCTTCAACACAATTGAGTTGGTATACTGCTTGTATTTGGCATTGATGCTGTCAATAAGAGCAGCCGCTACCGTCCATGGAGTTATTGCAATACCGCGCTTTGCGAGAGTGGCTATCTCTTTACCCATTAGCTTTTTAGATAATATTTCTTCTCCGATTTTTCCCAGTTCTTGTTTTAGTGTTGCACTCGATTTCTGATTTAGTGTATGTTTAACGAAATATTCGAGCGGATCCCTATAGACTATTCTAGCATAAACATCCTTAGCAGAATATATCCCCTTCTTTACAGTGTATTGGAACGTGATCTTTGCAGTGCCCTTACCGATTCTAAACACTTTGCCCGCGCCCCACCACGCAAAGATTATATCATATACGTTTTCTGCCCAGGTTCGGAAGCTGTTCCATGATTGGTCTTCACCCTCTGGGAATTCCTGCCAGTACATAAGGAAGTCCGGATCTCCACAACCTTTAACCCACTCTTCGGCTGTGCCTTTTACGCCACCAAATTCCTGGGGAAGCCTGAAGTTGTATAATGTACATTCAGTGTATCCTTGATTGCATGTAAACACGGTTTTTTGTTTTTTTTGTGTATCTCTGGTTGCGAGGCCTGTCATGAAGTCACTGTAGTCCTTGGAGACCATGTTGCCTACACCTGGATCATATTGTGGCGGGGTATCAGCCCCATATTCTGGTACAACAGGAGAATCAGGGATATTAGGAAAAACCGATCCGGGCTCATCACTGGTTTTTGGGGGAGTGCTGGTATAGAATTTAGAGCAGCCGTCTGCTGTGTATTCCTCCCCTGTCGCTACGGTGTTTATGGCGCACACCAGGGCCTGCATAGAGACCTTGGTAATCTCATAGTTATCTTTCATATCCGGGGTGAGGGTTTCGTTGAATAAGTTGAGCAGCCAATCCTGGAGTTCGGGGAAGTATTCGGTGGTGGCAATGAATGCCACAAAAGCAAGGCCTATGCCGATGAAAGCAAAGACTGTGAGGACCATCATGTTGATGCCTATTTCAAAGCCCTTCATTCCCTTTCTTCTTTGTGGTTTTTTCATAACTAAGCGCCTCGCTACGGGGAGCCCCCGCCCCCAAAGAGTCCTCCAATCCACTCAGCAGCTGCATGCAGGGTGGATGGAACGAAAAGGAAAAGTATCAGGAACAGCAGAAGGAAAAGCACAATCTTCACAAAAAACCATATGCTGAACTCTATTGTTATCTGGCCCATCATTGCAGTTACATTTTTGTCCAAGGTCATCCAACCGCCGTCAAGCCGCCCTGACCCTTGTATTCATCGTAGTAATTTGTCACGAGTCTGACATACTGCTGGGTTTCCGGTATGTTTGGAACGCATTTGCAGGCATCGACCCTTGTTGGTCCTGCGTTGTATGCGGCCAGGGCCAGCTCTTTATTATTATCGTATCTGTCCAATAAATATGACAGGTAGCAGGTCCCCCCGTTTATGTTCTGTTCCGGGTCGAAGGGGTCGGTTATGTCGAGGTTGCAATATTTTCCCTCTGGTGTGGTGGGTTTCCCGAGGCCCTCTGCTGTACTGGGCATGAGTTGCATGAGGCCCTTGGCACCTGCATCGGATTTTTCTGCAGGGTCGAAGTTGCTCTCCTGCTTTATCACGGCTTTTATGAGGGTTGCCTCTACGCCGTACCTGAGGGCTGCATGGTTTATCAGGAAATCAAATCCTGTGGCAGGCCCATCAGATCCTGAAGGACCAAGGGAAGCCCATGTTTGGGTGACTATTAAGAAAGTAACAACACCCACAAATACAGCAAGAATGACCTTCATTCCTTGCCCAATTGTCTCAAAGCCTTTCATATTCTTATAATTGGTTTTGATATATTATATTGTTGCTTGGACGGACAGGGAGTGATATAACACTGTTATATTTCCCTGATTCTCCAGAAAGGTATAAAAAGAACTGCAGTCCCAGAGCCCTATCTGCTCTTCTTAACAGCCCTGATTATCCGGCCCAAGGCCTCGGGGTCCTTCTCGGCTATGGTCCCTGTGACAATGATGTCGGCCCCCGAGCGGACCTTGTCTCTTGCTGTCTTCTCGTCCCTGATGCCCCCGCCAACAATGAGTATGGTCCCGTTTCCGGAGATAGCGTCCTTGGTGGCCGCTATGGTATCGTTCGGCACGGGCTTCTCGGCCCCTGAGCCTGCCTCGAGGTATACGAACCTCATGCCGAAGTACTTGGCTGCCAGGCCATAGGCCACCGCGAACTCCGGCTTGTCCCTGGGAAGCGGCTTGACATCCCCGGCCCATGCCACAGAGGTCATGTTTCCTGATTCCACTATCAGGTATCCCATGGGGAGGGTCTCGATACCGTAGCTCTTGACCAGGACAGCCCCCTTGACCTGCTCATCAATCAGGTATGCGGGCGAGCGGGAGTTAAGGAGGCTCATGAAGAATACGGCGTCCGCATAGGGCGAGACCCCTGAATGCGAGCTCGGGAAGAGTATGACAGGCAGGTCGGTCTTGTCCTTTATGGCCCTGATTGTGTCGTTCAGGTATAAGGCCTGCGCTGCCTGGGAGCCCCCTATCATGATTGCATCGGTCCCCAGTTCCCTTGCCTTCACAGCAAGCTTGGCCGCCTCCGATGGCTTCTGCTTGTCCGGGTCGATAAGGGTGAAGTGAAGCGGGCCTGACTTCCTCTTCTTGCTGATGTACTTCATCACCCATTTCCTGCGGCCCCTCTTCCTGAACAGCTTCATGGGTACACCTTCCGGGCTATACTCATAATATGGGCTTAAATACTTATATGTTGCCTTGTGCCATCACATGCAGGCCCTTGGGCCTGATTGTTCATGTTATATAACGCCCGTGGCCCTGGCGAGCTCCCTCGCCCTCTCCTCATCAAGGGGCTTCTCGTTGAGTATTGTGTAGCGCTCCCTGACACCCCTGGCCTTTACAAGGGCCTCTACCACGAGCCCGTCAGGGACCCCGAGCTCTCTGGCTGTTACAGGGGCCCCGGCCTCCTTCAGGGCGTCCCTGATTCTCTTCCAGTCCCCTCCCTGGAGGCTGGCCATCATTATCGAGCCTACACCACACTGCTCCCCGTGCAGGGCCTTTGAACCAAGGCTGTCCAGGGCATGGGAGAATGCGTGCTCAGAGCCCGAGGCCGGCCTTGAGGAGCCTGCCATGGACATGGATATACTCGAGGTCAGAAGGGCCTCCATGAGGTTCCTTATGCCGCGCTCCTTCCTCTCACGGATGAGCCCCGCCGAGTCTATGACAATCTCTGCCGAGAACATGGCAAGCGACGCGGCATACCTTGAGTAGTACTCCCCTCTGTCCCTTGCGAGATTCCAGTCCTGGAAAGCGGTGAGATTGGATATCGCGTCAGCCGAGCCCGAGGCTATGAGCCTGTGGGGGGCGCTCATGAGAATCCTGATGTCAGCTATGATTGCGAGCGGCGGCCTGGCCCTTACCGAGGCCTTGCTGTTCCCATGGGTCAGGCTGGCCCTCTCTGATGCTATGCCGTCATGCGAGGGTGCGGTCGGGACGGATATGAAGGGCAGTCCATTCCTAAAGGCCGCAACCTTGCCTATGTCTATCACCCTTCCCCCGCCAACCGAGATTATGCACGAATGGCCCGCTGCGAGGCCGGATATCCTCTCGGCCTCCTCTGTTGTGGAATCCCTGACGATCTCCTTGGCCGGACTGAACCTGGAGAGGGAGGCAGCAACCCTCTCGCCCGCTATCTTCAGGGTTGCGTCGTCTGCAAGGATGAGCGGCCTCTCGGACAGCCCCAGAATCTCGTAATCCCTTCCTATGCCGTCTATGACGCCCTTGCCTACAACCACCCTTCTCGGAAGTTCAAGTATGTGCGGCTCCATGGGACCTCACTTGGTTATTGAGTATTTAAATATTTAATACGAATGCCCCACATTAATTAACTGGAGTGCACACCTGCAAGAATGCAGAGCTGCAGTGATGGTGTGCATGCTGGCTTGCAGTGGATGAACGAAGCCAGATGGTGAAATGTACGTGCCGTCGCGAAGCGACGGGGGTTGATGAACATGTTTGATTCGCTCAAGAAGAAGCTCAGGGAGGGCGTGGCCAGGCTCTCCAACAAGGCCGAGACCCCCGCTGTGGAGAAGCCTGCTGAAGGGAAGGTCGAGGAGAGGCCTAAAAGGCCTGGAGTAGCCAGGCCTGGGCCTGCCAGAAGGGTCAGGCCTAAAAGGCTTCCTAAAGCCAAGCCCGGTGAAGAAAAAAGAGAAAATATCGAGAAGGAAGAAATCGCCGAAGAACCGGTAACAGAAAAACCCCCTGAAAGGAAACCTGAAGGGGTTGAAGAAAAGCCAGAGATTGAGGAGTCCGAAGTTGAGGAGTTCAAGGCTGAAGAGCCCTTGTTTGAGAAACCCAAGGAGGAGCCTGAAAAGAGGAGCAGGCTTGCCAGTCTGAGGGGAATCAGGGAGAGGGTCTCTGCCAGGGAACTCACTGAAAGGGATATTGATGATTTCTTCGGAGACGGAGAGGTTGAGCTCCTGCAGAGCGACGTGGCCCTCGGGGTTGTGGACTCCCTCAAGGAGAAGCTCAAGGAGAGGCTTGTGAGTAGCGAGGTCAGAAGGGGCAGGGCCTCTGAAGCTGTTGAGAAGGCCTTTGAGGAGAGCCTCCTCGAGATAGTGGACCAGGGGAGCATTGACCTGGAGGGATTGATAAAGAAATCCCGCAAGGAGGGCAGGCCGCTCCTCATGGTTTTCCTGGGATTCAATGGCTCGGGCAAGACCACAAGCATCGCCAAGTGTGCGAGCTACCTCAAGGGGAAGGGCTTCCGGCCCGTCCTCGCAGCAGCTGACACATTCCGCGCCGCATCAATCGAGCAGCTCGAGGTCCACGGGGAGAGGTTGGGAATCAAGGTCATAAAGCACCAGTACGGCTCTGACTCAGCGGCAGTGGTATTCGATGCCGTGAAGTATGCCGGGAAGAACAGGCTTGATGTTGTCCTGGCTGACACAGCAGGGAGGGCCCACACCGACAGGAACCTCATGGATGAGTTAAGTAAGGTCGTGAGGGTCAACAAACCGGAGCTCAAGGTCCTGGTGGTGGACTCCCTGACAGGAAGCGATGCCGTGGAGCAGGCCAGGAAGTTCCACGAGGCCGTGGACGTGGACTGCGTGGTCATGACCAAGACCGATGTCAACCCCAGGGGAGGCTCCATACTCTCTGTCGTTCACACCATAAGGAAGCCCATACTATTCTTGGGAACCGGCCAGGAATACTCCAGTGTTGAGATGTTCAGCCCCAGGAAGTTCGTGAAGCAGCTCCTGGAGTAGATTTGGGATTCTACACCCTCAGCAGGTCGCTCTTTGTTATGATTCCCCTGATTTTCCCCTTCTCTGCGACCAGGACCGCAGGATGGAAGTCCAGGAGGGGCTTGATTACCTCCACAGGGTCCCTGACATCCACCACGGGAAAGGGCCTGTCTATTATGTGCTTTACCTGGAGCCTTTTCAGGTTGCGCCCCATGTTCTTGATTATGGTGGCCTCGTCTATGCTCCCCACCTGAACCTGGCCCTTCATGACAGGAATCTGGGATATCTTGTGCTCGTGCATGATTTTTATGGTTTCATACACAAGCATGTCCGGGTCAGTGGAGATTATGTTCGGGTTCATGACGCTCCTGCAGCGCTTCCTCCTCTCCCTGCTCTCCAGTATATAAAGAATCCTGTTCACTGTTGAGAGCCTCGGGTCGACCTTGCCGGCCTCTATCTTGGCTATGTGGGCCTGGGACAGCTTGGCCAGCTTGGCCAGGCTGGCCTGGGAAAGCCCTGCCTCGTTCCTGAGCTCCCTTATCAGCCTGCTTGTTATCAGCATTCCCCTTCCTCCCTGCCCGGCCCTGTTGGCCTGGTCAGGCATGCGCTGATTATAACTGGTGGTTATTGAATTATACTATTGTATATTGAAACTTATATAAATGGGTGGATTTATAAGATTTTCTTAATCCAGTCTCGCTGGGTTGGAAAGATTAAGATGATTAGCATGGAATTGTGCTTATATGATTCAGAGCCATATATAGAAGGTCACCCGACATATTTATGCGATAAAACCATAAATCTATCTATGGGCACAAAAATCGATCCAAAGAAAAAACAGTCAATGATCTCCTTTATTGAATCGAATTTAGGAAAAGTCTCACAGAGGGAGATAGCAAGAAGATTGGGTGTGGGGAAGACAACGATAAACAAATGGAGTGCAGAGCTGGGGTTTCGCCACAAAAAACACACCGTTAACGAATCTTTTTTTAATGAATGGAACGAAGATTCAGCATATATTCTGGGTTATATATTTGCTGATGGGAATGTGGCTTGGAATCCTTCAAAAGGTTACCAATCTCTTACAATAACAGCATCAGAAAAAGATAGAATTCATCTGGTAAGAATAAGAAAACTACTTCTAAGCACAAAGCCTTTACTTTATGCTGAAAAGACAAAATCGAACAGATTGATAGTAAATAATAAGAAAATATGTTTGAGACTTATGGAGCTAGGAGTTATTCCCCGAAAATCTCTTATAGTAAAATTCCCGGATATACCAACAGACTATCTACGACATTTTATTAGGGGTATTATTGATGGTGATGGAAATGTAAGATATGTTGAAAGAAAAAGAAGCCCTTATTTTGAAATAACGGTTTCTTCTGGTTCACCAGAGTTCTTGAAGAAGATGGTAGAAAAAATTAGAGAAAATCTTGGTGTTGTTTCTAGAATCCGAAAAATAAGCAATAATACATTCATAGTTCAGTATTCATGTAGTAGAGGTAAGGGACTAGCGGACTGGATATACAAAGACGCTCATCTGTTTTTACAGAGAAAATACCAACAATATAAAATCTTTTTAGAAGCTAAGGGAGGAGGTTGAATATGGCAACGTATTTGTTTACTTCAGAATCAGTAACCCCTGGACATCCCGATAAAATCGCCGACCAGATATCGGATGCTGTTCTGGACGAACTGATAAAACAAGATCCCTATTCAAGGGTGGCTGTGGAGACCCTGACAACCACAGGACTGATAGTCATTGCGGGGGAGGTCACAACCAAGGGATACATAGATGTCCAATCAGTAGTAAGGGACACGGTCAGGGATGTCGGTTACGACAAGCCTGAGTACTGCTTTAATGCTGACCAGTGCGCGGTCTTGGTCTCCCTCCACGAGCAGAGCCCTGACATCTCCCAGGGGGTATCAGAAGGGGAAGGCCTCCATAAGGAGCAGGGAGCAGGGGACCAGGGCCTCATGTTCGGCTACGCCAGCAATGAAACCCCTGAATACATGCCGCTTCCCATCACACTCGCCCACAAGCTTGCCATGAAGCTCACAGAGGCCAGGAAGAGTGGAACCCTTCCGTGGCTGAGGCCTGACGGCAAGTCCCAGGTGACTGTCGAGTATGACAACGGGACCCCCCTGAGGGTGGAGACTGTCGTGATAGCCGCGCAGCATTCCCCGGACATAGCAGATGAGGATATCAGAAAGGGGATAATGGAGGAGATAATAAGACCGGTGTGTGGGGACTGGACAGACGAGAAGACGACCTTCCACATCAACCCCACCGGAAGGTTCGTGATAGGCGGGCCGCCGGGAGACTCCGGCCTCACGGGAAGGAAAATCATAGTCGATACCTACGGGGGCCACGGCTCCCACGGGGGCGGCGCCTTCTCAGGAAAGGACCCAAGCAAGGTGGACAGGTCAGCCTCCTACATGGCCAGGCACATAGCCAAGAACATCGTGGCAGCGGGGCTTGCGGACAGGTGCGAAATCCAGATAGCCTATGCCATCGGGGTAGCGAAGCCGGTCTCCCTGATGGTGAATACCTTCAGGACCGGGAAGGTCCCTGATGAGAAGCTCAGGGAGATTGTGGAGCAGCAGTTCGACCTCAGGCCTGCAGAGATAATCAGGTACCTGGATTTGAGGAAGCCCATCTTCAGAAAGACAGCTGCCTACGGCCACTTCGGCCGGAATGACCCTGACTTCACCTGGGAGCGGACAGACAGGGCCGGGGAACTTAGGAGGGCCGCGGGGCTTCCAGAGATACAGGCCGCTCCTGACCAAGGCGGGGCGGCCGGGCCCGGCCGGGAAGAAAAGCCAGAGGGGGCCGGGGGCCAGGAAGGCCATGAGAACCCCATAAAGATACCAGTGGAGATGGAGACGGGCAGGGACGGGTTCGTGACATCCTGAACCCACCTCCATTTATTAAGAGGCCAGGCCTAATTCTATTAAGTGATTCGGGTGTTAGGGGAATTCATTCTGTGGGTCCAGGCCTTTGTGCAGGCCTACGGCCTTGCAGGGGCCTTTGTCATTGCTGTCCTGGAATCCTTTATATTCCCTGTCCCCACCGCCACCTTTATCGCCCCGTTCACGGCCATGGGCATTGACCCCGTGACCATAATCCTGGTCGCCACTGCCGGCTCCCTGATAGGGGCTGTTATAGGCTATGCCCTGGGACTCAAGCTGGGCAGGCCCGTGGCCGAGAGGCTCTTCAGGAAGCACATACCCAGGGTCGAGAAGTGGTACGACCGCTGGGGTGCCTGGGCTGTCCTTATAGCGGCTTTCTCCCCGATACCCTTCAAGGTCTTCACCTGGACCTCTGGAATATTCGGGCTGGACTTCAGGAAGTTCCTGCTGGCCTCCCTTGTCGGGAGGGTCCTGCAGTTCACGATAGCGGCCTATGTGGGCTACTTAGTGGGGCCCGGGGTGCTAGACTGGCTAACGGGATTCTAGCACAAGCTCCAGGTCCTGTTTTGTGAGGCCCCTGAGAAGGAGCAGCTTCTTCCCTGACTTCAGGCCGCTGAGTATCCTGACCTCGCACCTCAGGAGCCTGGGGAGCTCCCTCATTATCTCCTGGTTTGCGCGGCCCTCACGGGCAGGGCTGGCAAGCTCCATGACCAGGCCGTCAGCCCTTCTGGAGAGCCTGAATCCCGGTGAATCTGGCCTAACCCTTACAGAAACTATGAGGGCCTGGTCAGTCTCCTGGATGTTCATAAGCTATTTATATGCATGCTGCGTTTAATAACTGGTATGAAAGCAACCCTGGTTAGTTACAGAAGGGGGAGGCACACCCAGACCACAAACCAGTTCCTGATAGAGGTAGGGGGGTGCGACACCAAGGCCATGGCCTCCGGGTTTATTGGCAGGAGGGTGACCTGGAAGTCCCCCGCAGGCAGGGAGATATTCGGCAAGATAACCCAGGTCCACGGCACGAGAGGTGTCCTCAGAGCCAGGTTCTCAAGGGGCCTCCCTGGCGACGCCCTGGGCGGCAGGGTCGAGATTCTTGAGTAGCATGAGAAAGGCCTTTTTATTCCGGCCGGGACAATAGGTCTATATCCACTCTCCTGGTGATTCATGAATGCACAACTTCTACAGGCTGCACAAAATTCCCCACCTGAAGAGGGAGCTCAAGGAGATATACAGCAACCAGATAATAGAGACCTTCGGCCTCTTCCTGATATGCATCTTCATTCCCGCATACCTTCTGGAGATTGGGTACAGCCTCGCGGAGACGGCTGCATTCGTGCTCGTCCAGTCTATTGTGTCGGCTTTCCTCTGCACGCTCTCAGCCAGGATAGATGCCCGTATAGGGGTCAAGCACACTATCCTCCTGAGGGCACCCATACTGATATCATACCTTGCCATGGTCATGAACATCGAAGGCCTGCCGGGGCTCTACTGGCCCGCTGTCCTTCTGGGCGGCATGTCAGCCTCCCTCTACTGGGTCTCGTTCAATATAGAGTATGTCAATGCCTCTGACAGGGTAAGGAAGGGTGAGGAGACCGGACTCCTCTACGGGCTTCCCTACATGGCCGCTGTCATGGGGCCCCTTGCCGGGGCAGCGGTCCTCACCCTCATGGGTTTCCACTGGCTCTTTGCAGTCTCCGTGGGCATCATATTCCTCTCTGTCGTTCCCCTGTTCCTTTCAAGCGACTACAGGATCGGCCTGTTCAGGCTGAAGAACATAAACCTCTCGATGGACATGAGGCGTGCACTGTACTACTTTGTCCTGGGGATTGTATCCACTGCCGACTTTGTCTTCTGGTCCCTCCATGTGTTCATAAATTACGGCTTCATCTCCCTGGGCATTGCGGCCTCCCTGATGGGCATGGGCATGATTATATTCACGCTCCTGGTTGGGCATGCCAGCAACACCATGAGGGGGAGGAGGAGGGTCACCCGGATAGGGGCCTTCCTCTGCGCAGGCCTCTGGGTCATGAGGTTCCTTGCCGACTCGGAACTCGAGTTCATGGTGCTCTCACTGATTGGCGGCTTCATCATAACTTCGTTATCCATATCCATTTATGCTGACTTCGTCGAGTTCGCCAAGAAGAAGGGGGCCCCCAACAGCGTGGTATTCAGGCACTTCTGGCTTTACCTGGGACAGGGCATTCCCATACTGGTCCTTATACTGATTGCAGCGGCCCTGGATTTCGGGACCGCGGAAATAATCAGGTCAACATTCATCCTGGCTGCACTGGTGTCCCTGGTTCTGGTGAGCTTCAGGTAGGCCGGGAAAGAAACCCCATGAAATCGGCTTAGCTGGTATCCCTCTCTATGGTCTCCATCAGATCCTTCTTGAGCCTTTCGATATCCGCCTTCGGCTTCCCGGGCTGGTCAGCCTGCCCAGCGTATTTCACGGGCTTGCTTCCTCCCCTGCCCTCATATTTCTCGAATATGCATATGAAAACAAGGTCCTCACTGCTTGTGTTGAAGCTCTGGTGGTACTGCCCGCCCCTTATAAGGATTATGTCGCCCGTGTCTATGGGAAACCTCTTCTCATCGAGCTGCAGTTCCCCCCTGCCGTCCATCACAACATAGACCTCATCTATCCCCTCGTGCTCGTGGCCCGCTGTGGACTTTCCCGGGTGGAGTATGGTCATGGAGACATTGAGGTGGTCAAGGTATTCAAGGTCGTGCACAGAATATGTGTCAGTGTCCCTTATTGGCTTTACCTTCCCTTCGAATTCCTTGATGTCAAGCTTCATGGATATAATTGGCAGGGGATTTTAAATTGTTTGTGAGTATATTCTCAAGGGATACCATGAAGCTGGCCATAATATCTGACTTCCATCTGGGATACGGCTCGGGAAGCGAGCTTGCCAGTGACCCCTTCGAGGCCCTTGGTGAGGCCCTGGACAAGGCCATGGGATGCGACCTCATCCTCGTGGCCGGGGACCTGTTCGACAGCAGGACCCCCTCCACAGAGACCCTGACAAGGGGCATGGAGCTCCTCATAAAGCCCCTTGCTGCCGAAAACGGCACGAGGCTCGTCCGCGGAATAGGCAAAAATGTGGAGGAGCTCACCCCCCTGCACCAGCAGGGCATACCGGTTGTCGCCATACACGGGACCCATGAGAGGAGGGTCAGGGGTCTGATAAACCCTGTCCAGGCCCTGGAGAAGGCTGGATTCCTTATATACCTGCACTGCAACGGCGTAATCCTGGAGAAGGCCGGGGAGCAGGTATGCATCCAGGGCATGTCCGGGGTCCCTGAACAGTTCTCAGGGGCTGTCCTGCAGAGGTGGAACCCCAGGCCCCAGAGGGGATGCTTCAGCATCATGATGCTGCACCAGTCCATCTCGCCCTTCATCTATGCGGAGCATCTCCTTCCACTGGAAAGGCTTCCCAAGGGCTTCGACCTCTATGTGCTCGGCCATGTCCACGAAAGCAAGAAGTCCAGCTACTCGGGCTCGCCCCTCCTCATACCGGGCTCCCTCACAACCACCCAGCTCACAAGGGAGGCTGTCGCCCCCAAGGGCTTCTGGATATTCGACACGAAATCAGGCGATGCCGCATTCATCCCCCTGGAGGTCCAGAGAAGGGTCTACTATCTTGAGCACCAGGGCTCCCAGGAGAGGCTCGAGGCCGAACTGGAGAGTCTGCTGGAACACCCGCACAAAAAGAAGCCCCTCATAAGGGTAAGGGGCATGGTCCCTGACCTGCCCGGCCTGAACTCAAGATTCGGGGACAGGACCATCCTCTCGGTTAGGCATGAGACGGGGGAGGAGAAGCCCCAGGCAGTGGGCATCAGGGAGCATACCATCTCTGTCCAGGAGCTCGGAAGGAAGCTCCTCAGACAGAACCTCGGGGAGGCTGGCCTTGAACAGGAGATATATGAGGGTGTGTTCGACCTCCTCGTCCACGGGAAGCCCGAGGAGGCGTTAAGGTTATTAAGCCCCGAAAGGCAACATAAACAAGGGGAGTGAAGGGTTAACCAAGAAACCTGGGTGGATATTGTGGTGGTGGACAGAAAGACAGTCAAGAGGGTGGCCGGGCTTGCCAGGCTCGACCTGACAGAGAGTGAGCTGGCCAGGCTCTCCAGGGACCTGGACGATGTCCTCTCGGCATTCAGGACCCTACAGAAAATCCCCACAAAGGGGGTAAAGCCCACCTTCCAGCCAGTGGAGCTAAGGAATGTCCTGAGGGATGACATGGTGGAGCCAAGCATCCCCAGGGAGAGGCTTCTCAGGAACCTCAGGAACAGGGAAGACGGCTACATCAGGGGACCCCGTGTTGTTTAACACCCTTTTACAGGAGTTACTGTGCCTTTACGCTGCTCCTTCGGAGCAGGCAGTCTTGTGCCCTAGCATAAGAGATGTGGCACAACTCTCGCGGCAAAGCCACAAGATTACCTTCGGTAACCGGCACGTCTCGCCAGCGCAGTGCCTTCGGCACGCGCCACCAACAAAGTTAATGACATAGCTGTCGATACCACTTCCACAAAAGCGTGTACGGAAAAACATATTTAAAGGCCGTTAAAGGGCATGTTCGCCTCCTGTGAGTTCTTCCATCATTCTTTTTCGAAACTTGTACGTATCTCCCTGCATAGCATAAGCGCACCAACCGGTAAAACTTCTCAATATTTCTTGATCAAACTCTTCATTCTTACCATACACTGACCGAAATTCCGAAACCCTCTTTCTCATTCTTCGCAGATTGTTTTTCTTGACAAGTTTATGATGATAGAACACACGAAAACCAAGAAATGACGTTCCTTTGCAGAGCAAATAGATCTTGGACTTTTCTGGATGCAATTCAAGTTTGAGTGTTTGTAAAAAGTCTTCAATCTGCCTTTTATGTTGCTCCAAACACTCTCGTGATTTGTGCAGCACAACAAAATCATCAACATATCTGATGTAGTGTCTTGCTTTCAATATATGCTTCACAAAATAATCAAGTTCATTCAGATATACATTTGCAAAGAACTGGCTAGTGAGATTCCCGAGAGGCATACCTTTTCCAGGGGTTGGAATGTAGTGATTGTCCAGAATTTTCTTTATCAATCCCATTACCCGCTTGTCCTTGACTTTCTTTTGGATGATGGTAAGCAACACCTCGTGATCAACAGTATCAAAATAATGCCTGATATCTGCTTTCAATACGTATCCAATCACTATGCTAGTGGTGATTGGTTTGTTCACAAGTCTGCCGTTTTCCGAGACCCTTCTCTTGAATGTATCAAACCGTTCTAATGCTCTGCTCGCCCCTTTCCCTATCTGGTTTGCGCAGGAATCATGAATGAATGATTTCTCAAGGATTGGCTGGATGGTATTACACAGAGCGTGATGAACTACCCTGTCCCTGAAACGGGAAGCGGAAATCACCCTTGTCTTTGTATCTCGGATAACAAATTGTCTGAGTGGACGGGGAGTGTATGCTCCTGTTTCAAGCTCATGTTTGAGCTGGAGAATGTTCTGCTCCAGATGCATTTCAAATTTCTGGACTGCTGGTTTGCATCGCTTGTTTCTTCTTGCTTTTCTGTATGCAAGCTCAAGATTCCTGAATGAGCAAAGCTTAGGAAACAAATTTCTGCAGACCTCCACGAGACCCCCCCCCCCACTTGTCCAATATCTGAATTATTTCGGTAATCAGGAAACTCACATATGCGTATCGCTTGAAGCTCAGGTAAGAAAGATCCTTGCACAGACGCAGGAGAATCTGGAGTTTATGAAGTTCATGGAGGATTTTCTTTCTGTTAACTGCAGTATCTCGGTCACTGAGATCAATAACCAATTCGAGTATTCTGATTGTGGTTACCTCAATTCTCTGTGAGAGAGTAAGTCTCTGTTTCCGAGGAAATTTGTTGACAGTTGGGTATATCCACTTTACAAGGTCATATGTTTTTTGGAACAGAAGGGTATAGGACATTTGTGAACACCTAGGGAAACATGACCCAGAAAGCAGCGGACTATTGGAAGGGAACCGACCGATATTCGAGTTCAGGTCTCTACAAGCAAGAGATTTCCTGTTCGACGGATGCTCATTGGCATTTGCATTGAACTGACCGTTCCTGTCGTTGGAATAGCGATCCACAGCGGACCCTTGTAGCCTGTGTTACTAAATGCATCTTGTAGTGTGGCTGCTCACCTTCTTATAAGCAGTATTGTTTCGGATGCACACTGCGGCTTTACCTCATATTATCGGTATCGCCGCTGTATTTTATGGCCATGAAACTAACGCCTCATAGCACTATAACCAGGCATGTAGTTCACGCATATACTCGGCATGTCCAATGGACATATCGACACTGATGCCCAGCTTTCTGGTGATCTCCCTGTTACCAGAGAGATGAATAGAATTAGATGTGGTGACATTTATCCTTTTGATCTCAACTGAGCAGCCAGAGCTACCAACTGGTCGGCAATTTCATTCTTACCGGCGTGCCTCGCTCCGCTCGGCGACCTACTGGAAGGGAACCGACCGAAACTCGAGCTCCTGTCCGACGGATGCTCATCGGCATTCGCAACGAACTGACCGTTCCTGCCGCCGGAATAGCGAACCACAGCGGATACTCCATCACCCTCACCTCTACTGTACCATTTAGAAACGGCATTCTCTGCAAATTTTTCTGAAAATCCCCTGTCAATGAAGGTCCTTTTGGCTTCCTCCTTGGTGGGAACAGTGAATTCAGGTATTCCCAACACCTCACCGTCTTTGGTTCTTCGAAAGAGCCCCTTTCCTGTGTCTTCTGGGAATGCAATCCAGCCTGTTATGGGAACGCATTCTGGGTATTCTTCTCCTCCCTTAATGTTTTTATGATCAAGATACTCAGGCCGCACAACCCATAAAACGCGCCTGTCGCTTTCGTGGATTTTCTTTAGACCACTGTCATTGAAACTGTAATTAGCAGCATTGGCACAGACGTTTCCCTTTCCTGTTTCAGCAAAGAGGTATTTGAGAAGGGTGTCCTGTTCATTTTTCAAGTCAAGCACGCCAAGCTCTGACTGCAGATAGTGTTCAAACAGTTTTGCCATATCACCAAGCGTTGCTGTGTCTTCAAGGGTTGCAAGAATGCTGTATACTTCATTAAATTGTGTTATTTCTGGTCCGTATTCTCCCTGTAACTCCATGGGCCTGGCCCTGCCAACAGTCGTTCCAGTAGGATAAATCTTCCGCTTTTCAAAGATTACTGCTTTTGAACCTGTTTCTGTTGACATAACCATTTATTGCAGAGAAATGTTTAAATACTTTTCGTTACTGAGAAGGAGTTATATCACTGAAAGCTTCCCTCCTTCACCAAATCCAGACACTTTTGCCGGGACCAACGAATCTACCTTTTATTAGTCCTTCTCCTCTCAGATCATTTAGCCTATAGAATAATTTGGTTCTAGTGACATTCTTGAGAGCAGCTCTGGCTTTCTCTTCTATCATGATTAGTTCTGACTAGACCCTGACGGCCTTGCTGCCGTCCCAGACATGCCTGAGTTTTTTATCCCTGTCAGCCACAGTCAGGAAGTGGCCGTCCTTGAGTGGTATCAGGAAGAGGTGCTGCACACCCCTTTCTGACATGAGTATGATGCTTGTCTTACCGGACTCCACGACCTTTCCCGTCTCCGGGTCTGTGTAGTTGTAACGGACGAATTCCCCACGCTCCAGCAGGTTCCTCACCTCGGCCTCACCCCTCTTGTTCCTGGTGAGAACCGAGCCTGGGTATTCCATGCAGTATATTTATTTCTTTTAATTAAATACCAACCGGTGAGTCTGCACACATCGTCTTGTGCCCTATAGTAGAGGACAGGAGTGATATGCTTACCATGGTGAAGGGTTCAGGTGATAGGCTGCCTAACTACCCGCTTCCCATAATCATCGGTGTCGACCCCGGGACCACGACTGCAATAGCCGTGCTTGACACGGGCGGGAGCCTGATTTCCCTGGTGAGCAGGAAGAACATGACCAGAGCAGAGATATCCAGGCATCTGGTAGGGCTGGGAAGGCCTGTCATGGTGGCTGCGGACAGGAGGCCTGCCCCCGCGGCAGTGGAGAGGCTGGCCGCCACGTTCTCCGCCAGGCTTGTCGTGCCCGGGGAGAACCTCTCCAAGAAGGAAAAGAACCTCCTGGCCAGGAGATTCCTCAGGGACAGGGAGGAAAGGCCGAACCAGCACGAAAGGGACGCCCTGGCCTCTGCCCTCCATGCCTACAACACAATCAGGCCCACCATGAAAAGGGTCGAAAAGAGGCTCAGGGCCCTGGGCCTCTCAGGCAGCCCCGGCCTGGAGAACTTCGTCAGGGCCAGGGTAATCCTGAATGGGGACCACGTCAAGAGGGGCATAGAGGGGTTTTTCAAACACAAAGAATGACTTCCAGAGGATTCAGAACAGACCAGCACACGCCAGTTGCCAGCCACTCTGATTTATTGAAGAATGCAATGGCCCTCTGCCCTGGCCTCCACTCTTCTGGAAAACCCATCTTTGGGTTTGGGCGTCTGCTCGAACTCGACATAGACTTCGTCGCCATGCTCCATCACCGGATACCTGTCATCAGATTCTGATATCAGGGACAGTCCCCTTGATGCCGAAATCGGGTTCAGAACTGTTAGCTTGTAGAGGATTGTTGTCTCAAATACTATAGCATTCAGTTGGACAGTAACATGTACCGTATGAGCCCACAGTGTAGGTCATTGCTGTCACAATAGCTGAGGTGCATGTTGCAGCTAAGGTATCAATACGGTCTCGTTGACAAGCTTGTGCACAGTAAGTACCAACAGTGCAACAACCGCTGCAGGATTGCGTTGCACCCACTACCGTCGATAGAGTATATGCTCCGGGCCAATTGCATGATGCGTAGTTGTCGTCGTCCCCGTCACTGAGGCCGGATGGCACGCCTGTTGTTATTTTACCCCAGTCCATTGAGGCAATCTTGGCGTTTGTGACTTGGCCGTCAGCTATCTTGGCTGTGGTTACTGCATTATCGGCCAGGTCGGCTGATGCGACTTGGCCGTCTCCTATGTCGGCTGATGTGATGCATCCCGAGCACTCTATCTCGCCCCAGGTGTGACCCATCACAGAGGGGTTACTGGTTCCGTAAGCGACAACAAGCCCTATGCATGCAAGAACAGAGATGCTTGCCAGAATAAGAACGAGGTGTTTTTCGTTTATGGATATCCGGAACTCCATGTTATATTATTGGCCGGATATATATAAATTATGAAGCCGGGGGTTTCCTTCCTGGGGGCCAGGCTGACGCCCAGGCAGGCCAGGATGATGCGCATGCTCGAGTTCCTTGTAAGGGTATGTGTGCTGGCCCTTCCGCTCTACCTTGTGATATGGCTGGGCCTTGACCTGTATCCACTCCAGCTTGCTGTGGCCTCCCAGTCTGCCTGGCTCCTCCAGGCAGCCGGATATGGGGTGGTCCAGGAGGGGACAGGCCTGACTGCCGACGGCTTCGGGTTCTTCATAATCCCCGACTGCACGGGCTGGAAGAGCATGCTCTTCCTCTTCGCCCTGGTGCTCGCGGTCCCCGGGATATCCTTGAGGAGGAGGGCCTGGGGCCTTGCCCTGGGGATGCCCCTGATATGGCTGGGAAACCTGGCCAGGGTCACCGGGGTGGTCGCGGCCCAAGGGGCGTGGGGGACGGATGCGGCCCTTGTTATACATGACTGGCTCTTCCAGGCAGGCCTCGTGGCCCTGGTCCTTGGTATATGGATTGTCTGGCTTCTGTGGGTTAAGAACAAGCTTACCTTCCCAACAGCCTTTTTGCATCGGATATGATTCTGGCGTGGTCGAAGCCGAGCTTCCTAGGAGGTCTGTCCAGGGGGAACCATTTAATCTCAGTGGCCTCACTGGATTTCCTGAGCCTTCCGCCCAGGGGCCTGCAGAGGAAGGCCATGCTCACAGCGTGCTTCTCAGGGTCCCTGTCGGGGTCATCATAGAAGCCCATCATCCTTACTATGCTCACCCTGAGGCCGGTCTCTTCCCTGGCCTCCCTGGTACAGGCACTCCAGGTGTCCTCGCCTGCATCCACCCTACCGCCGGGAAGGACCCAAAAACCCTTGAAGAGGCCAAAGGAGCGCTTCTGGAGAAGAACCCTTCCTGACCTGACTATGACCGGGTCCACGGTGGTTATCCTGTAGCCGTGGCGGGGCTTCACCATCTCCCTCAGTGTTTCTATCCTGATTATTCTCTTCCCATGGGATTTATCAGGAAACATTATCCATCTCCTCCAGGAGTTCGAGCTCGTCTCCCCTGAGCCTTGGTTTGAGCTTCTTCAGGACCTCCCTGTCCTTATCGGTCACCCTGACATCGAGCTCATCCCCCTCCTCTACATCCCTGCCCACCACAACGCCGGCCATGGACAGGGCAACCCTCTCCCCTGCCTCGGCCTCCCTGACGTTCTCGCCCCTGGACTGTATCTCCCTTATCTCGCCGATGTCCCTTCCCTTATTGGAGAGGGTGGCGCCCGGGCGGATTATGCCCTTCATCACCTCGACGCCGAAGACTGCCGGCTTGCTCTGCCTGAAGACGTATCCGGGCAGGGCCCTCACCCTCGCGGGCCTGGACACGCTGGCCAGGAGGGCCTCCTCCTCCCTGAGCTTCCTGTCCTTATTCCACTTCTCGTGCTCCTCGACAAGGCGGTAAATCACGTCAGAGGAGAATATCTTTACTGAATTGTCCTCGGCAAGCTTCCCTATTTCAGGGGGAATCCTCACCCCGAAGGCGAATATCATGGGCTCCCCCAGGGACCTGAGCTCGGCTATGTCGCTCTTGGTCACTGCCCCGACGCGGGCCTTCCTGACCTTGATGCCCGCATCCCTGAGGGTCTTTATTAGGGCCTCCAGGCTTCCCAGGGTATCGGCCTTGAGGACAACACCCTCATGGTCGGTCTCGAGCTCGACCTCGGACATCTCGCTTCTGACCTCCTTGGTGGCCTGGTCAATATCCCTCTCGTTGCTCACTGCCCTTAAGGGGGAGCCTGCAATGACCCCCTCAAGGCCGGGGGCTGATATCTTGATTCCCGCAGCAGCCCGGACAGATGGTATGGTCCTGAAGTCCTTCTCTATCCTTAGCTCCCTGAGCGGCTTTGGCGTCAGGAGGGCCCGCACCTTGGTGACGGCAGTCTTCTCCCCCCCTATTACCAGGGTATCCCCGCGCCTTATCTCCCCGTCATACAGTATGACATCAACCGTTGTCCCGAGGCCCCGGTACTCCTTGACCTCCAGGACGGTTCCCTTGCCCCATCCCGGCGTCAGCTCGAGCCGCTCCTTGAGGTACCTCTGGGCAATGCCCCCCAGCATAACGAGCAGGTCGGGTATGCCCTCGCCGGATGCGTTTGAGAGCGGGACGACCGCAATCTGCTTGGTGAAGTCCTGGACCCTGTCGAACCTCTCTGCAGAGAAGCCCCTCTCCCCCAGCTGGCCTATCAGGCGGTAGAGCTTGTTGTCCAGCTCCTCACTGGACCTCTCGGGCTGGTTCTCATAGGCCTCGGAGAAGCACGCCCCGGGAGAAAGGGACCATCCCGCAATCCTGTCTATCTTGGTTGCGGCGACCACAAAGGGGGTCTTGAACTGCTTGAGATAGTTCAGGCTCTCCTCGGTCTGGGGCTTGAAGCCCTCGTTTATGTCGATGACAAGGACCGCGAGGTCTGCTATTGCCCCACCCCTCTTCCTGAGTGTGGTGAAGGCCTCGTGGCCCGGGGAGTCGATAGCAAGAATGCCCGGGATTGTGAATTCTATGCCAAGCTTATCAAGCATCTTCCCGCACCTTTCTACTATGATATTCCTGGGGATGTAGGAGGCCGATATATGCTGGGTTATGAGTCCTGGCTCTGTCTTGGTGACAGCGGTTTCCCTGATGTTGTCAAGTATTGAAGTCTTTCCGTGGTCAACGTTTTCGGCTGGTTATCACAAGGATAATCAATGTCCGAGCATGACCACGATTGGAGAGCGTATCTTCTTTTCCATTTCAACCACCCCTGCCATAAATCCTTCTGTTAACAATATGGATGATGGCTGCTTTAATTGGCCAGGCTGTATTTTTAAATACTTAAACATCTAACTATTGGTGGGTTCTTATCAAAGAAACTAAAGGAGCTGCACTGGTTTTAAGGGACGGGACAATTTTTGAAGGTATGGGTTTTGGTGCCACCTGTAAGGTTTCCGGTGAGGTTGTCTTCAACACAGGCATGGTGGGATACACCGAGAGCATAACCGACCCATCCTACTGGGGACAGGTTCTTGTGCAGACCTATCCCCTGATAGGAAACTACGGGGTTTCAAGCAGTGATTTCCAGTCTGACGGGCCCAAGATAACGGGCTATGCAGTCACCCAGCTCTGCAGCGAGCCCTCGCACCACTCCTCTGGAAAAAGCCTTGATGCCTGGCTCAGTGAGAACGGCATCCCCGGAATCCAGGGGCTGGACACCAGGGCCCTCACCAAGAGACTCAGGGAGAAGGGGACCATGCTGGGGATTCTCCAGGTCTCCGAGGACGGGATAGACCTGGAAACCCTCAGGGAGGAGGCGAGGGGAGTTAAGGACCCCAACAGACGGGACCTCACAAGCGAGGTTACATGCAAGTCCGTGAAGGAGTTCGGCAGGGGTAAGCTCAGGGTAGCCCTTATCGACTGCGGGGTGAAGAGGAGCATAACAGATTCCCTGGTTTCCCTGGGCCTTCAGGTCACTGCATTCCCCGTGGACACCCCCTTTGACAGAATCATGGAGTACGGCCCCGGGGGCCTGGTCATCTCGAACGGCCCGGGTGACCCGAAAAGGTGCGGGGCAGTGAAGGCTGCCAGGGCTGCCCTCGAACACGGGCTGCCCACCATGGGTGTGTGCATGGGCAACCAGATACTAGGCCTCGCCGCAGGAGCAGACACCTACAAGCTAAGATTCGGCCACCGCAGCCAGAACCAGCCCTGCATCGAGAAGGGGACAGAACGGTGCTACATAACCTCCCAGAACCACGGCTTTGCCGTAGATATAAAAAGCCTGCCCGATGGATGGAGGGAATGGTTTGTCAATGTCAATGACAGGAGCAACGAGGGGATAAGGCACGAGAAAAGGCCCTTCATGTCTGTGCAGTTCCATCCGGAGGCCTCGCCGGGTCCGGTGGACACGAGATTCCTCTTCGAGAGATTCCTCAAGGTGGTTAAGAATGAAGGGGGTAGCAAGACGTGAAACCAAAAAAGATATTAGTGCTGGGCAGCGGAGCTCTTAAAATCGGCCAGGCAGGCGAGTTTGACTACTCCGGTTCCCAGGCAATCAAGGCCCTGAAGGAGGAGGGTATAGAGGTAATCCTGATAAACCCCAACATAGCGACAATACAGACCTCTGACTACATGGCGGACAGGGTCTATTTCCTTCCGCTAACCCCGCATTTTGTCAGGGGTGTCATAGAGAGGGAGAGGCCTGACGGTATCCTGCTCTCCTTTGGCGGCCAGACCGCGCTCAATGTGGGGGTCGAGCTCGCTGATTCGGGGGTCCTGGACAGGTACGGGGTGAGGGTGCTCGGAACCCCTGTGGAGGCCATCAGGAACACAGAGGACAGGGAACTCTTTGTAAAGAAGCTTTCAGAGATAGGCCTCAAGGTCCCCAGGAGCTCTGCTGTAGGCAGCATTGAAGAGGCGCTCGAGGCCGCTGACCGGATAGGCTACCCTGTCATGGCAAGGGTGGCCTATGCGCTGGGGGGCAAGGGCAGCGGAATATCCCGCAACAGGAAGGAGCTCGGGGAGAAGGTGAAAAAGGCCCTGACCCATACCAAGCAGGTCCTTATAGAGGAATACCTGGATGGCTGGAAGGAGATAGAGTACGAGGTTGTCAGGGACCGCAGGGACAACTGCATAGCCGTCTGCAACATGGAGAACTTCGACCCCATGGGAATTCATACAGGAGAGAGCATTGTGATCGCGCCCACCCAGACACTCAACAACCACGAGTACCATAAGCTCAGGGAGCTCTCGATAAGGCTCATAAGGCACATAGGCGTCGTCGGGGAATGCAACATACAGTTCGCACTTGACCCGGAATCCGATGACTACAGGATTATCGAGGTCAATGCCAGGCTCTCCAGGAGCTCTGCCCTTGCGAGCAAGGCCACCGGCTACCCGCTCGCCTTCATAGCCACCAAGCTGGCCCTGGGATACGCCCTTACGGAGCTTGAGAACACCATAACCAAGAAGACCATGACCTGCTTCGAGCCTGCCCTTGATTATGTCGTTGTCAAGGCCCCCAGATGGGATCTCCAGAAGTTTAGGAGGGTCAGCAAGAGAATCGGTTCCGAGATGAAGTCGGTTGGCGAGGTCATGTCCATTGGAAGGTCCTTTGAGGAGGCCCTCCAGAAGGCCATAAGGATGCTTGACATAGGCATGGAGGGGCTGGTCTGCAACCCCGGCATAGCGTTCGATGAACTCGAGGGGGAGCTGAGGAGCCCCACTGACAAGAGGGTATTTGCCATAGCAGATGCCCTCAAGAGGGGCCTTTCGGTTGACAGGATTCACCAGCTCTCCAGGATTGACAGGTGGTTCATCCACAGGATGGGAAAGATAGTGGAGATGGAATCCATGCTCAGGGAAACCGGGCCAGAAGGCCTTTCAAGAGGCATCCTTCTCAGGGCCAAGCAGGCGGGCTTCTCGGACAGGCAGATAGGAAACACCCTGGGCATTGACGAACTGGATGCCAGGAAACTGAGGCAGGGAATGGATGTCACACCAGCTGTAAAGCAGATTGACACCCTCGCAGCCGAGTACCCGGCAAAGACCAACTACCTTTACCTGACCTATCACGGCAGCGAGGACGACCTGGATTTCAGGGAGAAGGGCCAGGTCATTGTCCTCGGGTCAGGGGCCTACAGGATTGGCTCCTCTGTGGAATTCGACTGGTGCTGCGTCAATGCAGTGACAACACTGAGGAAGCTCGGATACAGGACGATAATGGTCAACAACAACCCCGAGACCGTGAGCACTGACTACGACATATGCGACAAGCTCTACTTTGATGAGCTGAGCTTCGAGGCCGTCATGGACATATATGAGAAGGAGAAGCCCCTGGGTATCATGGTCTCCATGGGGGGCCAGATACCCAACAACATCGCCCTGAGATGCCACAGGCACGGGGCCAGGATTCTCGGGACCTCACCCGAGAACATAGACCGGGCCGAGGACAGGCACAAGTTCTCGAGTCTTCTGGACAGCCTGGGAATAGACCAGCCCATGTGGAAGGAGCTTAAAAGCCTCGACGGGGCCAGGGGCTTCTGCAGGAGGGTGGGATACCCTGTCCTGGTAAGGCCGTCCTATGTCCTTTCAGGCTCTGCCATGACAGTAATCTTTAATGAAGAGGGCCTTGAGCGCTACCTCAGGAAGGCATCCGATGTCTCTAGGGAGCACCCCGTTGTCATAAGCAAGTACGTCCAGAACGCCAGGGAGGTGGAGATAGACGCGGTTGCCAGTAGGGGTGAGGTCGTGGCCTGGGCTGTCTCAGAGCACGTGGAGAATGCCGGCGTGCATTCAGGTGATGCCACAATGGTTATCCCGCCCCAGAAGACCTATGTGGAGACCGTCAAGAGGATAGAGAGCATCGCCAGGAAGGTCGCAGAGTCCCTTGAGATAACAGGGCCCTTCAACATACAGTTCCTGGCCAAGGACAACAGGGTCGCTGTCATAGAGTGCAACCTCAGGGCCTCGAGGTCCTTTCCCTTCGTATCCAAGGTCCTCAAGAGCAACTTCATAGAGATTGCGACCAAGGTAATGATGGGGAAGAAGGCCCGGAGCACGAGGAGCATATGGGACATCGACTACATCGGCGTGAAGGCGCCACAGTTCTCATTTTCCAGGCTAAGGGGCGCTGACCCCACGCTCAGCGTGGAGATGTCGTCCACGGGTGAGGTCGCCTGCATGGGAGACGATTTGGAGGAGGCCTTCCTCAAGGCCATGCTGTCCACTGGATACAGGATTCCCGACAAGAGCGTCCTGGTATCGCTCGGCGGGGACGAGAACAAGGTCAAATCCCTCGAGTCCATAAGGAGCCTCGGGGCCCGGGGCTTCGATATCTATGCCACTGAGATGACTTCAAGGTTTCTCGGGCAGAATGGCGTTGAAAACACCATGCTCCACAAGATCCACGAGAAAAGGAAGCCCAACATCTCAGACCGCATGGCCGGGGGCGGCCTGGACCTTGTGATAAATGTCCCTGAAGAGGGCGAGAACAGGGCCATGGACGATGAATACTACATAAGGAGGATGGCCGTGGACTTCTCGATATCCCTGATAACCAACCCCCAGCTCGCGAGGCTCTTCATAAGGACAATAAACAGCAAGGGCCTGGATGACCTCAGGATAAAGGCCTGGAATGATTACTGATAGCTTGCTGTTTTGCTTATAAATTAATTAGTAACATCTAGAAGATTATGGAATATGTACTTTCTGCAGATGATTCGCCCGAGAGGGCGCTGGAATTAGGAAGCACACACAAGTGTCAACGGGGGCTTTCGTGTTGCAAACGTACACCGCCTATTCTTGAGGATGAAATCAAGAGGATAGAGACATTTGCAGAGAATGAATTAGGTATCACACCTGAGGAGCTGTATTCCAAATACCTTGAAGGGGATATCTATCTGGGCAGGAAGTTACTTTTTCCCAGATACTTGGATGGAAGGTGCATCTTCTTTGAGGAGGTTCCACGTACAGAGGAAGGGAAGATTGAGCAATCGTCTATCTCTAAATTCTTAAAAGATTCTGTCGGGTTGAGGTTCCTAGGAACAGAATGTTATGATAGGCTACCACATGACAAGATGGGCAAGTGTATAATACATGAAGTTAAGCCCCTTGCATGTGGATTATATACATGCGAAATCAGAAACCTTTGTGAATGGTTTGATTACAATTATATTGCCAAGGGGCATCCTTCTGCTGAAGCTGCCCTTAGAAAAAAAATATCAAGAAACAGATATTCGTTCTTACCTGGTTTTGATATCTCCTTATAATAAGATTATCTCATGACCGCTTTTTATTAATAATGACCCGTATAATTCTATAGGTGGTTTCGTGGTAGACCCCAACCTTCACATGTCGGTGTACGGAAGGATATGGAGAGAGGCAAGCCTCTGGGAGGTCTGTAGTTAGGCCTCTCTTTTAGCAGGGTGCAGAAATGCTTGACATAAAGCTCATCAGGGAAACCCCCGGGATAGTCAGGAAGGACCTCAGGAAGAGGGGCGAGAAGGACAAGCTCGAGCTCCTGGAGAGGCTGATAAAGAACGATAAGGAATGGCGCTCAGGCCTGCAAAGGCTTGAGGGGCTGAGGAGGAAGCGCAACACGGTCACAGAGGAGATTGCCGGGCTCAAGAGGGATGGCAGGCCCGCCGGGAAGAAAATCAGGGAGATGAAGAATCTCCCCGGGGAGATAAGGGCCCTGGAGGCCAGGGTCCAAGAGTTGCAGAGCCTGAACAGGGACGCCCTGATGAGGCTCCCCAACATACTCCACGAGAGCGTGCCCAGGGGCAGGGACGAGAGTGGCAACGTCCCCGTAAGGCACTGGGGCAGGATTCCAAGGTTCGGCTTCAGGCCCAGGAACCACCTGGAGATTGCCGAGGACCTGGGCATGATAGACTCGGAGCGGGCGGCCAAGGTTGCTGGCTCGGGGTTCTTCTATCTCAAGGGAGACCTGGCAAGGCTGGACTACGCAATCATGCAGTTCACTGTGGACTTCCTTGTCAAGCGGGGCTTTACCCCGGTGGAGCCGCCCCTTATGATGTCAAGGAAGCCCTATGAGGGGGTGACCGACCTGGGGGATTTCGAGAACGTCATGTACAAGGTCGAGGATGAGGACCTCTACCTCATTGCGACATCCGAGCACCCCATGGCTGCCATGTTCATGGACGAGACCCTGGAGCTCAGGAACCTGCCCATCAGGCTCTGCGGGGTCTCTCCCTGTTTCAGGAGGGAGGTCGGTTCCCATGGCAAGTACACCAAGGGCCTCTTCAGGATGCACCAGTTCAATAAGGTGGAGCAGTTTGTCTTCTGCCACCCCAGGGACTCATGGAGGATTCTCGAGGAGCTCCAGAGGAATGCCGAGGGCCTCTACAAGGCCCTGGAGCTTCCCTTCAGGGTGGTGAATGTGTGCACGGGTGATATCGGAAGCCTGGCTGCCAAGAAGTACGATACAGAGGTGTGGATGGCCGATGGCCAGTACAGGGAAATCGGCTCGAACTCCAACTGCACGGATTACCAGGCCAGAAGGCTGAACATAAAGTTCAGGGAGGGGGAGGGCCAGGCCCCAGCGGGCTTTGTCCACACCCTCAACAACACGGCCCTGGCCACGTCAAGGACCATGGTGGCCCTCTTGGAGGTACACCAGCAGAGGGACGGCTCTGTCCTGATTCCCAAGGCCCTGAGGCCCTATATGGGGAACCAGCGCAAGCTGGTCAAGAAGTAATTCCGCCTGGTTCTAGGAGAGGCTCCTGAGCATCCTGTCCCAGGGCATGAGGTTCCTGGAGACCTCGAAGCCCGGGCTCTGGAGATAGCTGTAGGGGAACAGGAAATTGTTTATGGCTTCCAGGAGATTTCTCACAGAATTCATGGAATCGCCTCCTTAAGCGGGTTTGTGCTAGGGGAAGAACTCCCTGAACTTCCTGGTCAGGAGCTCTGAAATGTCCCCGTGGGTTTCCTCCACACTCTCCTCCCTTCTGGTGAAGGAGAGAAGGGATGGCGTCTCGTGGCCGGCCTGGGTGGGCTTCCATTCATCGACACCTGGTTCCGTTCTGGCAGCGGTGGCAACGCGGGTCATGGAATCACTATCATTGGAGGCAATATCCTTGAGGATATCATGAAGGCATATCGCCCCCATAAAAAGGGCTTGACCCTGGCCCAATATAAACCTATGGATAGGACGTTTCCGTTTTCCTTTTTTCCGTTATGGCCGCATGATATCGGTTTTATCCGGAACCCGGATTTCCGTTAGAGCCCCCTGGCCGTACAACGGAATAGACCCTCCACCTGGCCTTGCCCTCTGAACTGACCAGGCCCAGGTGGGCCAGCCGGTCCATATGGTTTCTGAATGTCCTGTCTGTGACATTGCTGAGGCCCCTCTGGCCGGAGAGCCTCTGGAACCTCTTCAAGAGCTCCCCGCCATCAATGGTCTCCTCCAGGTTGAGTATCTCCATGATGAGCCTCTGGTGAGGGGAGAGCATCTCGATGTTCCTCTCGCTGCTGCTCACCAGGGCCCTGGGGAGGGCCCTGTCTATCGAGCTGTCCGGTATCTTCTCAAGGTCCTTGTTCTCAGCCTCATCGGCAGCTATCCTGAGGGTCTCTATGGCAACCCGGGAATCGCCCCCTGAGGTAGAGGCCACCCTCTCGAGCTGGGCTGGCTTGACCACCCCCGGAAGCAGCCCCCACTCAGCCCTGTCCCTGAGTATGTCGAGAATCTCCCCGTCCCTGTAGACCGGGAACTCCAGGCGCTCTGAAGAGGCCAGGCGGCTCCTGACCCTGGGGTCTGCGTTATGGAGGACTGTCTCTGTGTTTGAAATCAGTATGAGGCATACCCCCTGCAGGGTGGCCAGGTCGTAGAGGACCATGTCGTCATCGAGCCTGTCCACCTCATCGAGGATTATCACGCAGTAGCGCTGCTCAAGCCGCTTCCTCAGGCTCTCAAGCAGCTCGTCAGTGGGCGTGCCCTTCCTGTGAACCGAGAGTGTGAGGCCCATGTCCTGGAGTATGCTGTAGAGTATCTTGAACCTGGAGGAGCACTCCCAGCAGTTTATGTAGCTGTTCTGGACCGAGGTGCTGTGGGCAGAGAGCTCCTCGGCCACGAACCTTGCGATGCAGGTCTTGCCTGTCCCCGGGCTTCCAAAGACAATGGTGTTCCTGGGCTCCGTGTCCTTGAGGATGGGCTTCAGGCAGTCCCTTATGGCATCGAGCTGGCCCTCCCTGTGGAGGACCCTGCTGGGTATGAACTGCTCCCTCAGGACGCGGGCGTCCCTGATTATCCTGTTCTCCTCGTAGATGGGCATCACCCAAAATGCACACCCTTCACCTGTACAAAAAACACAATCAGGTGGCTAAGCCACCTGCAGGCGCTTAGGTAGTGAAGGGAAACAAAGTGGTGTTAGATTATTGCCAAGCGGAATTATAAGAGTTCCGGTAGGCCAGTGCCCGGAAGAGATTTTAAGCCTTGGGATAAAAGAATTGCATGAAGGAGGCCCTGTTCTACAGGAAGCTGGAGGGGAAGAAGGTTCAGTGTCTCCTCTGCCCCAGGAAGTGCGTGATTCTCCCTGGCAGGAGGGGTTTCTGCGGGGTCAGGGAGAACCAGGCAGGCGTGCTCTACAGCCTTGTCTATGAGAGGCTGTGCTCCATGGCGGTGGACCCCATAGAGAAGAAGCCGCTCTATCACTTCGCGCCGGGCTCTAACTGCCTCTCCATATGCACGGTGGGGTGCAACCTTGACTGCAAGTTCTGCCAGAACTGGGAGATATCCCACCCGCAGTTTCAGAACAACTCACCTGGGGAAGAGCCTAGTGCTGCAGGAGCCGGGATAGTTGGGGAGCACATTCCCCCTGAGAGGATTGTGGAGATTGCCAGGAAACAGGGCGTGGAGGGCATCTCCTATACATATACCGAGCCCACGATATTCTTCGAGTATGCCCTTGACACCATGAAGCTGGCCAGGCGGTCAGGTCTTTACAACTGCTGGGTCTCCAACGGGTTCACCAGCCCGGAGCCTGTCATGGAGGCCAGCCGCTACCTGGACGCCATCAATATTGACATCAAGGGCTCCGAGTCCTTCTACAGGAAGCTCTGCAATGCCCCTGGCGAGGCCGCTGTAAAGAGGGCGGCCATGCTCTATAGGGAGCAGGGGGTCTGGGTTGAGGTCACCACCCTGGTAATCCCTGGATACAATGATTCAAGGAAGGTCCTGACCGATATCTCCAGGTGGGTCAGGAAGAACCTGGGACCTGATACACCCATACACTTCTCGAGGTTTCACCCGCAATTCAGGATGAGGGACGCAGAGCCGACCCCGACCAGGACCCTTGAGATGGCCCACAGTATAGCCGTAAAGGAGGGCCTCAGATACGTCTACATAGGAAACGTCCCGGGCCACAGGGGCGAGACAACATACTGCCCGGAGTGCGGCAGGCCCCTGATAGAGAGGCACGGCTTCGGGGTCGCGGCCATGAGGGATACCTGCACCTGCGGCCACAGGCTCGCCCTGGCAGGGAGGAAGTGGAGCGCACTGAAATAGGCACTAAAATAGATTGCGATTAATAATATACATGGAGGTGGGATAATGGAGGTCAGGCTCCTGAAGGCAGAGAAGGATGAGGAGAACTCCTGCATGGTATTGACCACCAGCCAGGGCCAGGACTGGGTGAGCTGCGCAGAGTGCAGGGTCGGTGAGGTGGCCTGCAACTACCTGAAAAGCAAGTGGGGAGTGGACCCGTGCCTCTACAGGAGGGGCGTGCGCCTGGGCCGGAACCTCGAGCCGGACCCCAGGGACGTTGTTGGCATAATCCAGAACAACATCTCCATATACCTGAACATGATGGACAGGGAGGGCCCGCTCCTCAAGGCCGAGAGGGAGATGCTCGAGGAGGTCCTCAGGCTGGAGAGCGAGCAGCTCGAGCGCGCCAAGGCCATGCTCTACGGGGCGCAAGACTTAAATAAGCAGGAAGGCAAATAACGACTAATACGGGTGTGTTTTCTATGGATGACAAGAAGCAGAGGCTTGCGGACAAGCGCCTCAGGGAGGGCTGGATAAAGTCAACCATGATTATCGAGGTCCTTGCCATAAACAGGGAGGCTGCCGAATCCGCCCTGAGCAAGCACGTAGAGAAGATGGAGCAGGAGGAAGGGACGATGATTCTTGACAGGAGGTTCCATGAAACCCAGGAAGTCGAGAAGCCCGCGCCAAGGATAGAGAAGGCCTACTCCCGGATAGTCGACGTTGATGCGCTCACCAGGAATTTTGACCAGCTCGTGAGGGTCGTTGTCTCCTATGCACCCTCCAGCATAGAGATTCTGGAGCCCGAGAAGCTCTCCATGGACATGGGAGAGGCCCAGGGCATCCTCAACTCCATAGCAGAAATAATCCACAAGTTCGCTGCCGCCGGGCTGGGCGGGGTCATGGTAAGCACGTAGTTATTAGCCAATTAATCCTGCATTTCTGAGATTCCTTGCTATCCTCTCATCAGTAGGCGGCTCTGCCGGCGCTGGAAGGTCTTCTCCCGACAATATAGTATAAACCTTCAATACTCGTTCAGCAGCCCCCTTTATTATATAATCAGGCAACTTGGGTGCTTCTCCTTCACCACTGAAGCCAAGCGATTCTGCATAGTTTCTCACTAGCTGTTTGTCTATCCAGTCAGGCTCTCTGTCTTCAGCAAAAGCTTTCTCATAATCATCAACATCTAAGAATCTTGATGAATCGTGTGTAAACAATTCATCAACAAGGATAAGAGAGCCATTAGCATCCTTCCCAAATTCAAATTTAGTATCAGCGAGCATTGCACCATGTTTCATGGCCACAGCATTGCCAAAATCATACAGCTGCAGTGATATTCTCCCTATTTCGTCCCATATAGGTCCTACGATATCCCTTGCCTGCTGACGTGTTAGATATATATCATGCAGTCCCTCTTCTGCCTTGGTTGATGGTGTCACGATGGGTTTATCGAACCCTTGGTTCTTTTTCATCCCCTTTAGCAGCTCATGATCCAGCACACTGCCCGTTTTTTTATATTCTCTCCATGCAGAACCAGTGAGTATGCCCCTTACTATTACCTCTATGGGATATAATTCGGCGGGCTTTACAAGCATCACATTTGGATCAGGAGAGCTTATGAAATGGTTTGGTATAATATGGGCTGTGATAGGAAAGGCGTGAGCAGTTGTTTGAACCAAACCATAACCTTTGTGTGTTATGCATTGCTTATAAACAACATCATGTGTTGATATCCTATCGGTTGTCACCATAGAAAGGTTTCCATCCTCAAGTTGGTAAACATCCCTGACCTTCCCTCTCCTATCAAGTTCCAAACCAGAAATGTTGGATTCTCTCAGTGTGGGATAGTTAACATCGATCTCGAACATACTAAACTAAGAATTAGCAGAAAATAATTTAAAGGGAAATCATCCCAGAAACCCATGATTGTATCCGGCTTGGTTAAAAGGTTAAAAAACTTATTACTGAAGTTATTTCATGGACCCCTTGTCAAAGGCAGGGCTCACTCCTGAGGACCTGGACATTGAGCCCACGGAATATGATATCAGGACAATGCACGCCTTTACTCCCCAAGAAGGCCGTTATGCTAGATATACGGAACCCCTGAGGCACATAACCTCTGAGTTCGAATGGGTCAGGAGGAGACTGGCCCTTGAATCGGAATACCTAATAGGGCTTGGTGACGAATTCCAGAATTACGGGGGGCCCAGAAAAAGATTAATCGAACATCCCTTCAGCGACAATCAGAGAAAGGCCCTCAGAGAACTCTACACAGGTTTCTCTGAACTGGATTTTGTGAGGTTCAAGAGGATAGAAAAGGAAACAGACCACGACGTTGTAGCAATGACCATTCTGGCCCTGTACAACATGGGAGACATCTTCGATCCAGACCTTATGGAAAGGGCAATGCATATTGGCAGAACGTCTGCAGACATGGACAGCAACGTATTCAGCCTCATGGTAAGGGATATAATGAAAGAATATTATGTCCCGCTGATTGCAGGCCTGCAGAATCTGTTTATCAGAAAGGCAGAGGAATGGCACAAAGTGCCGAAGGGTTATCCCCGACCCTTTACCGTGATAGCTGCCCAGACACATGAGCAGAACGCCGTTCCCACCCCCCTAAAGAAGGTTGTTGCGAATATAGCCTCTGCCCTAGACCAGGAAATATCCAAACTGGTTGTTAGTGGAGAGAGCGGGTATTTACCATTCAGGCTCTACGGGAAGATGGGAGGGGCTGTCGGAAACGATTCAGCCATGATAGCTGCCTATCCCGGCCATGACTGGCAATCCTTCTACAGGAGATTGATAGAGGGGGTGGAGCTCGAATACCAGCCCGCATGTGACCAGGACGAATCCAACATGAGATTTCTTGAACTGGTTGATATCATAAAACGGGCCAATCTGCCCCTATTGAAATGGGCGGACGACTACAGCTCATACCTAAGCAGGAAGATACTGAAAAAGAAGACAAAGAAGCAGGACAGGGGCTCCTCCATAATGCCGCAGAAGGTCAACCCATGGAGAACAGAGGGGGGCGAGACTTCTATTACCCTGGCAGATGCCGAGCTTGAAGTCTTCGATTTGCTGGCCAAGCAGAGAAAGCAGGGAGACCTGAGAAGAAATTTCTTAAAGAGATATTTTCCTGTGCCCATGTCAAACATAGGGATTGCTATCGGGAGAATATATGAAGACCTTGAGAGAACATACCCGAACTTCGATGGCATAGATAAGGAGCTTCTGGAGAACCCTGCCATAGCTTCTGCAAGCATGCAGACGATACTTAGGGCATCTGGTGTGCCGGGGGCATATGACATGATTGTTGAAAAGACCAAAGGAAAGACCGTAACGCCTGAAGTAATGGAAGAGACCGTGGGGGAGCTTGTTGGCGGCGGTGTGATAGATACTGAAGCCGGGGAGGATATCAGAAACATATTCATTCATGAAAGGAACACAGGGAACGCGTTAGAGAGGGCGGATAATCAGTTAAAAGAGGCAGAGAAAACCCTGGACAGGCTGGCCAATGCCTATGAAATCTCTTTGTAAATATTAATTATCAGACCAGCACCCTCACGTCGGCCGCCCAGACCCTCTTCTCGTCAACAAAGAGCGGGTTGATATCCAGCTCCTGGATTTTCCTTCCCTTTCCCGAGTTGGCCCAGACCATTCTGGAGACCTTCATTACAGTGTCCTCCAGGGTCCTGAAGTTCACGGGCTTCTGGCCCCTCACGCCCTCCAGGATTCTGAAGCCACGGATTTCCCTGAGCATCTCCCTGGCATCCCTCCTTTCAAGGGGTATGAGCCTGAAGGAGACATCCCTGAGGACCTCGACAAAAATCCCTCCCAGGCCGAACATCAGGACAGGGCCGAACTGGGGGTCCTGCTTGCTTCCCACTATGACCTCCCTGGTCCCTGAAGGAACCATCTGGCAGACCGAGACACCCTCAACCCTGGGCCTGGGCTTGAATTTCCTCGCGTTCCTGAGAATCTGCCTGTAGGCAGCCCTTGCCGAGCCCGTGTCCCTGATGTTGATTATCACGCACTTGGCATCGGTCTTGTGGATTATGTCAGGGCTGGAGACCTTCATCACGACAGGAAAGCCAATCTTCCCGGCCGCCTTGACAGCGGCTTCCTCGGTCCTGGCCAGGATGTGCCTGGGGTAGGGAATCCGGAACTTCTTCAGAAGCCTCTCGGTTTCCCCTTCAGGGAGTTTCCTCATGACTATATTTTTATTCCCTGGCATATATAATTTAAGATGGTCAGCTTCGAGGAGCACCCCCTCACCTGGGGCCTGATGATAATCAATACACTGGTATTCATACTGGTGTTCAGCCTCCCGAACACTGAGGCTGCATTCAACCTCTTCTCCTTCTCATGGGCAACCAAGCTCGAGGTGTGGCGGTGGTTCACGAGCCTGTTCATGCACGTCTCGGCCTCCCACCTGTTCTTCAACATGCTGGGCCTCTTCTTCTTCGGCAAGGTCCTTGAGAAGGAGGTGAGCAGACAGTGGTTCCTCTCCATCTACTTCATCAGCGGCCTCCTGGGCAGCTTTGTCTACATGTTCACCGAAACCATGCCGGTGGTCGGGGCCTCGGGCTGCGTGTTCGGGGTCATGGGTGCTGCCATGCTCCTCAACCCCATAAAGAGGATACACCTCTACATATTCCCGCTGCCCCTCGGTGTGGTGGCCATAGCCTTCGTCATATTCGAGACCCTGGCAGTCTATTTCAGGCCCGAGCAGTTCGCCGAGCTCACCCGGAACGTGGCGAACATCGCACACCTGGCCGGGGTCATGACAGGGGGCATGTTTGCCCTCTTCTATGACTTAAAGCGCTCCATGAAGGGCGTGCTTGTGCTGGGGGTGTGTGTGGTCCTCCTGATTGTCCTGTCACCGGTCTTCGCCCTGATAGCGGGATTCGCCTCCCTTATTCTCGGAGTGATAGACATGGTGGTGGGCATGGTCCTCTATGGCCTGGCCTACCTGGTTTCGTTCCTGTGGGTTTAAAGTTTTTCCCTAACAATTAATATGAGCTACCATCGCTGCGAGTATGAGGGTTGTGACAGAAAGAATGTTTATGATTTGTTATGGGATAGCTTTGATGATAAAGGCGTGGTTGAACCATGTTATGAAAACTGGAGAGGGTCTTGCAAATACCATTTAGTTGAACTGATAAGAGGGCATGATTTTGGGCCCCCTGTGGATCATATTACTCTCAAAGAGCCACAAATTCCTTCCAAAACTAGCAGCATGGGCGAATGAAGAGGCACTCAAACCAGTTGTATGATTCTTGAGAAACAAGATTATCAAAATCAGGAGGGAGGGCTGCGGCTATCGTGCCGCAGCCGTGCCTGATTCCCTAGGCCCGTGTGACAATCGGGATGCCGAGTTCCTGGGAGAAGTCCCTCTTGGCTGGCTCTTCCCTTGCCACCGGCCCCAGTATGTAGGGTGACTTGACGCCTGTTATTATGGTTATCACCCTCAGTTTGCCCTTGAAGTCGGGGTTTATCCTGGCCCCCCAGATAACCTGGGCGTCCGGGTCAAGCTGCTTGGAGACATACTCCCCAATCATGTTGACCTCGTCCAGCTTGAGGTCAGGGCCGCCCGTGATGTGCAGAAGGGCCCCTGTGCCGCCGTCGTAGTTGACCTCGAGGAGCGGGTTGCTCATGGCCTTCACCACAGCCTCCTCGGCCCTGTTCTTGGTGTCTGACTCGCCAAACCCTACTGCCGCCACGCCGCCGCTGTGCATGATGGTCTTGACATCCGCATAGTCCAGATTCACGAGGCTAGGCGTCGCTATGGTCTCTGTCACTCCCTTTATTATTGTTGAGATGAGGTTGTCCGCCACCCCGAATGCCTGCTGGAGCGGGAGGTCGCCTGCTATCTTGAGGAGCCTGTCGTTCTCTATCACTATAACGGTGTCGCAGACCTGCCTCAGCTGGTAGAGCCCGTCCTCGGCCTTGCCTATCCGGGCGCCCTCAATCTTGAAGGGCATGGTGGTGCAGCCTATCACGATGCAGCCCATCTCCTTGGCTATCCTTGCAATGGTAGGGGCGCCTCCTGTTCCTGTTCCGCCTCCAAGGCCGGCCACGAGGTATATCATGTCCGTGCCCTCAAGGGCCTTCTTGAGTTCCTTCTCTGACTCCTCCACGGCGCGCTTTCCGACATCGGGATAGCCCCCCGCCCCGAGGCCCCTGGTCAGGTCCCTTCCCACGAGCAGCTTGCTGTCGGACTTTGAGACTGAGAGGTGCTTCACATCGGTGTTGACTGCTATGGTTGAGGCCCCCTCGACCCCCATCTCGGTAAGCCTGGTTATGCAGTTGTTTCCGGCACCGCCCAGCCCGAGGATTACGATTTTTGCCTCCTTCACATCAAGCCCGAACTCGTCCTGGATGCTCTTTGCGGTGTCCTCGGACGGGGAGAACACCGAATAAACCGGCTTGTCGTCCGGGGTATCCTCCTGTACGGGCTGCTGAACAGGGGCTTCCTGCACAGGCCCTGACTGGAACGGCTCCTGCTTTGCCGGTTCCTGTGTTTCCTTTTCCTTGTTCTCCCTGAAGCTTCTTTCAAAAACCTCCTGAACTAATGATTCCATTTCCTTCCCTCCTGATTTGTTTTGAAAGGAAAGGGCCTGATTTTCGGCATGATGCGAGCCCTTTATGCCACATGCCCCCGAAACCCGATATGTATTCTCTGATGTATTCATTTCAAAGGTTGTATTCGGGTATCGAAATCTTTTTTAAACACCCTTTCCTATTTTATTTAAGATTCTTCAGAATAAGAAAAATTCCCCATGTTCATCAGGCAAACTCAATTCCCCAATTGAGTTGTGGCCTACTGTTTCTGGTTTCCATATCAGTGCAATCGGGTTCTATACCTGGTTCCCCAACCAAGTGATATATTATTCCATTTGTGATATATAAAGTTTTCTGGATCGTCGGGTTTGAGTTCTGAAAACTAGAAATATAAATGATGGGAAAGAATGTTATAGTAATGAATGAACTGAGTTATATCAAAAGATACTGGAAAAGGACACTTTGCTATCAACCCAAGGATGCAGGCATCCGCATAGGCCTGCCGAAACCGTTTATTTCACCAAATCATACAAGATACAAAAACGATATCTGGTACTGGGATAGTTATTTCCAGAACCTTGGACTGATTGAATCTGGCAAAATAGGGCTTGCAAAGGGAATGGTTGAGAACTTCGCCTACCTTTATATGAGGTTCGGCGTGATTCCTGCGAGGAACAGGTTCTATGACCTGGGGTTGTCCCAGCCCCCATTTCTGACATCAATGATTCTGGATATCTATGAAGCCACAAAGGACAGGGTATGGCTCAGGAAGATGACAAGGATTGTTGAGGAAGAACTCAGGGACTACTGGATGGCAAGGGTCTATCATGCAAAGGAGGGTCACCTGGTTTACAACGGCCTTTCAAGATATACCTCCCACTTCTTGACACACCTGACAGCAGAGCACGAATCCGGCTGGGATATGACATCGAGGTACAAGGAAAACTGCCTTAACTACCTCCCGGTTGACCTCAATTCATTGCTATACAAATACGAGACAGACCTGAAGAAGATATATTCCCTTCTCGGGAATCCAGTCAAGGTAAGGAAATATGCAAGGATGACAAGGAATAGAAAAAAGAACATGATTAAGCTCATGTGGAACGAGAAGAGGGGCCTGTTCTTTGATTACAACTACAAAAGAAAGCTCAGAAGCAAATTCTACTCACTTGCGGGGTATTATCCCATGTGGGCAGGCATAACCACCGAGCATATGGCAAAGAAGATGGTAAGGAACCTCAGAGAATTCGAATGCAAGGGTGGCCTGGCGAACACGCAAAAAGAAGGTCTTTCAAAGAAGTTCAAGCAGTGGGACTATCCCAACGGGTGGCCAAACCAGCAGTGGATTGTGATACAGGGACTCTTGAGATATGGTTACGAGATGGATGCTGAAAGGATAGCGATGAAATGGCTTGGTATGAACAAAAGGGTTTTTGAAAAGACGGGTAAGTTCTGGGAGAAGTATAATGTTGTAAGATGCACTGTAGGCAAGCAGGACAGATACCCAACCCAGCCAGGCTTTGGCTGGACCAACGCCATCTACCTGAAGCTGAATGGCATGTTTAAGAAGTGATGGATTCAGAAGAGCACTAGGAAAAGGTGAGAGATGCCCGTGAACAGAAAAGTGAATCCCAATTGATTAACAAAGATTAGAGCCAGCAACAAGATAAATACTCTACCCAGTGCAACCGGCATCTCCCTGAATATTATGAACTCGTCAATATTGCCCCTCCTTGCAAGGCCGTAGGTTACTGATGTGAATGGAACCAGGATCAGGACTGTAAAAAAGCCCGCCATGACTGTAAGTAAATAAAAGGATGCCTCGGTGCTGGCAAAGAATCTCAATAACCAGACCATAATCATAATCATTGCACCGATTCTGATGATACGCTTTCTGTCAAACATGTCAGATAGTCTGCCGGAAATCAGGGTAAACAGAATTGTTCCTAGACTTAATAAGGTACCGACCATCCCGACGGATAAGACGTTTGCCAGAATCAGATATACAAAGATGGGCCAGATAACGGATTCTGTAATTCCCCCCAGATGGTTCACACCTACGCCAAGAAAATATCTGGGATATCTCTTAAATATCATTGTTCCCCTTTTAATCTGAAAATTGACGTGTGGCTTGACTTCAGAGGAATAGAAAAGAGGGATTACCGAAACAGCCAGAAATATCATCGCAACAATGAACAGGGTACTGAATCCGAAAAATATGGCTATGAAACCGCCAATTAAAGGAGCTATAACGCTTGCCAGCCTTGGAAAGGAATACAATTTGCCTACCTCAGTGCCCATGTGAACCTTATCTGAACTTCGGGAGAAGAGGGAATGCAACGGCATCCAATACAAAGCAGTCTGAAACCCTCCCAATACTGCAATCAGGGTCAGAGGAAAGGCAACTGAATCCAATGAATAAAGCATTATCAAAAAGGCTGATACGACAGGAAACCTCATCAGCATGGTGTGCTTTAGACCAAAATGATTGGAGACGTATCCGGCAAGGAATGAAAAAACACATACGGCCAGTTGTTTTATTATATAGAATATTAAGACTTGGGAGACAGAATATCCCAACGTCAACAAATAAATTGGAACGAAAATACCTATTAAAGAGAATACGAAGGCATCAAGAGAATGAACTATATATATTTCATTAAGCTGCTTTTTCAAGAACGGCAAATAGTGGAAAGCCCCCATGTGGTGATTAAACATATTTATAATATGTAATGTTTTTATTATGAACCTTATTTAACAACGGACTCATATACCTTCATTGTCTCTTCTGCCATTCTTCTGAGGGAGAACCTCTGAACGGCCACTTTTCTTCCGTTTTCCCCAAATCTTTCCATCTTTTTCTTATCATTCAATAGCCACAGGATTCTCTTTGCCAGCTCGACATGGTCATCTGCCGGGGTCAGATAGCCATTTACATCATTCTGTATGATTTCAGGCACGCCCCCGCTGCTTGCTCCTATTACAGGCAGCCCAGAGGCCATTGCCTCTATGTATGCCAGGCCGAACGGCTCATCTTTTGATGCAAGAACCATCAAATCAGAACCATTGTAGAGTGCCGGAATATATTTTGATTTGACGCCTTCTGTGATTATGAACTTGTTGCCGATTCCATAAAGCCTTGCCATGTCCTTCAGTTTCTTTACTGCATCCCTGTACTCATGCATGAATAACGGATTGGGTGACGCCCCCGTAATCACAAGCTTTATATTCTTCTTTGCCTGGTTGACAATAGAGACTGCCTTCAGCAGGGTTATTAAACCCTTTCTTTCAAAGAGGGGTTCACCTGTATCAAGGCTTATGAGCTTGGTCGGGCAGACTATGACAAAATCCCTCTCCTTGATGTGGTATTTATTGCGAAGCCAGGAGTCGCTTTTGCCGGGCCGGAACCTCTTTATGCTTATCCCATTGTATATGCAATTTATCTTTTCTATGGGAACTCCTGCCTCATAGGCATGCTCTGTCATGTTTCTTGTTGTTCCAATCACCTTACTCCACATCATATTAGCCAACATGGTCTTGTCGAGCCTGCTTTCACAATAGTTGTGCATTGTGTTTATCAGCGGAGTCGCTGTATTCAGGCAGGCAGAATTCACGGTAAGGGTGTGTGCTGGGCAAATGCCTATGTGAAAATTCTGGGCAGAAACCACGGAAATATCTTTCTCCTGTATGATGTCTTGAAGATATTCCAATAGCTCGTATCCCCTCTTTTGGGGGTCTTCTTTTCCATGAATGCTCAGGGAAGGGGTTCTTCTGATTGTTAACCTGCCGAATCTCTGTATTTTCCTTGCACCCTTAACAGGCCCTGTTAGTAACTCAATTCTGGTACCTTTCTTTGCCAGATACTTGCTCAGGTTCTCGAGATATATACCCGTGCCTCCAATAACAGGAGGATAAAACCAGTAAACCATGCATATGTTCAAGCCTTAAGCGCCCCAGCTATATTGAAATTTAATCATTTATAAATTCCATTTATGGTCTGATGTCATTTTATACTGAATCAACTTAATAACCTGCACTTAAAGTTGATTCGGTAGTTGTGGAACAAGTGTAGGTTTTTTAGTTGTTTCACATTAAATCATCAAACACTGTATTTTTGCCTGAAATCTTTTGATGCAAAAGCATGTAGTTGGCTGCTGACCAGGATTGGCGAGTGGTTCCCCTTGGACCCTCAGCATCTCCCCTAGAATTTATCCACTCTATAAATCCATAATCATAAATGGAATTCAGCCTTCCCAGGCTATCAATATCTTCGGAAACATCTTCGCCTGCCCTTTCCTCTGCCAAAACGGCATACCCTCCTACCCAAGGCCATATCCCACCGTTATGGTAATTTCCCGGAGTTGTCCTTTCCTTATGCAGTCCAGGTTCATCTGAATACTCAAAATCTGAGTCTGGGAAGATTAATCTATACTCAGGGTCCTCTGGGGTTACAGGAGGGTTTAATGATTTTGCAGGATATGGCTCTAAGATTCTATGGTTTTTCATATAATCGATTATATGGGATGTCTGCTCCTCATCAGCTATCCCGGATAAGATTGCGAGAGTGTTTGCAATAGTGTCAAACCTCCAGTCGACCCTATCAAAATCAACAGCTGCCAGAAAATACTCCTCCCCTCTTTTTTCCAGTTCCTTTTTTTCAGCCAAAGCCTTACGGAAATCCTGATGTATCCATGAGTGGTTATATCCATATTCCTTTTCTATGTCTTCGATATAATCTTCTTTTGGCCACAAGAACCTTTGTATGTTTTTCCTGACCATCTCTATTCTTTCATGGAGTTCCTCTGGTCCCAAAGGCCAGTTTATGACCTTTGGTTCACTCATCTCTTCCTGTATATTGTAAAGGGATTTCAACGCCATGAAGTTCAAGATCTGGTTGTATAAAACCCTTCCGGGTCTTCCATATAAGTCAAGCCAGTCCGAACGGGCGTTGGCTTCTATAAGATAGTCATTGTTCTGGTCAAGGGAGTTTGCCCATTTTATGGCCTCTTCGGCTCTTCGCCTGTTTCTCTCAAGAAAACTCGCTATCCCTGTATTTTTGTAGTGGTTCCAGAGAGCAACAGGATACCAAAGGCTGGCATCTACACATCCTGCTTTACCAAAACTTGGCTCACTTCCGTCGACTGGAACCTTGTTTGGTATCTGGCCGTCCTTGTACTGTTTTTCAGCCAAGGTATCGATTGTTTTTTCAGCCAGATAGATTAAATCCTCATCTCCAGAATTGCTCATGGCAAGGCAAGATATAAGCCCGTCCCTGCCCCAGACATTATTTCTGTAACTTTCTCTATCACCTGCAATAAGCCCGATGGGATTTCCTTCTGGCATGGCATTTCCCATCAAGACTTCCTTGGCCTTCCGATAGGTTATATCCCCTTCATATGTAGTTTTCATTGCAGTCAAACCTCCTTTGTAACCATGATTCTTTTCAGCTCTCACATATTTTTGTGACTATTTAATAGTTACAATAATGGTTTATAAAGCTCTCAGTGACGTTGCTTGTATTTTTTATTTTAAAATGCCTTCATATTCAGTTAGTTGAGGAAGGAACCATAAAGCTTATAAATAGCCTTTGCACAATATCTTTAAGCTGGTTCTGAAGGGATAACATGGCAGAGAGACCAAAGCAGATGGAAACAGGAACGACCACCGTGGGCGTCATTGCCGACGGCGCTGTTGTGCTCGGGGCCGACAGGAAGGCCACCATGGGTTACCTGGTGTCCAGCAAGCACTTCCCCAAGATACTGCAGCTCGATGACAGGCTCGCAGTGACCACAGCAGGCGTGGTCGGGGACGCCCAGGCCCTGGTCAGATACATCAAGGCCGAGCTCAGGCTCTTCGAACTCAATGAGGGCGACAAGGCCAGCGTAAAGGGCGCTGCCGCGCTGGTGTCCAACATACTCTACTCCAGGAGGTTCTATCCCTACATAGTCCAGCTCGTGATAGGCGGGTACGACAGCAAGCCCTGCCTCTACAGCCTCGACCCCTCAGGGGGGCTTTCAGATGAGAAGGAGTATTTCTCCACAGGCTCCGGCTCTGTGATGGCCTTCGGGGTCCTGGAGGACAAGTTCAGGCCAGGCATGCCGGTGGAGGATGCCAAGAAGCTGGTGGCACGCGCGGTGAGAGCAGCCACCAAGAGGGACATCGCATCAGGCGGGGACGGAATCGATATCGTTGTTATAGATTCCCGCGGCTATAAAATGCTTAGCGACGAAGACGTAAAGAAGCTTGTTGCCTGATTGGTTCTTCCAATCCAGTGCAGACTTATGTTCCAAGGAAACAATCCCCACTAAAAACACGCTATCGTATTGATTGGTGGTGATTGTTCTCTTGTTGTGATATAACCAGATGTAAGGAAGATAAAATGAGCATTCTTAAGGAACTCCAGAGCAACCTGCCCAGGGACGCTGACATAACCGAGGTCAAGTTCGAGGGCTCGGAGATAGTCATATACACCAAGAACAAGGACTTCTTCAGGAACAGTGAGGGGCCTGTCAGGGATATTGTCAGGGAGCTCAAGAAGCGGGTAGAGGTGAGGCCGGACCTCTCGATTGCCCTGGAGCCCGAGAAGGCCAAGAAGGTCATAGAGAAGATCGTTCCCGAGGACGCTGGAATAAAGGCAGTCTATTTCGAGCCCGAGCTGGGCAAGGTCATCATAGAGTCCCAGAAGCCAGGCCTTGTGATAGGCAAGGGTGGGGAGACCTTCAGGAAGATAAAGGAGCAGAGCCTCTGGCTCCCCAAGATAGAGCGCGCCCCTGCCATAAACTCTGAAATAGTGAGGGCGGTTCGGAACCTCCTGCACAGCGAGATAGGCTACAGGAAGAAGTTCCTCAACACGATAGGCACCAGGATAAATGAGGAGAGGCCGCCCCTTGACAAGAACAGGGACTGGATAAGGTTCACTGCCCTGGGGGGCTACCGCCAGGTCGGGAGGTCATGCACGCTCCTGCAGACCAGGAGGAGCAATGTCCTGCTTGACTTCGGCGTTGACGTTTCCAATAACCAGGGCCCCATGGTGGAGGCCCCTGAGTTCGACCTGGACAAGATTGACGCAATTGTCTTATCACACGCCCACCTGGACCACTGCGGCCTGATTCCCCGCCTGTATGAGGAGGGATACAAGGGGCCGCTCTACTGCACCGCGCCCACCAGGGACCTCATGACCCTTCTCTGCCTGGACTACATCGACGTCTGCCACAAGAACGGGAAGGAGAGCTACCCAAAGAAGGCAGTGGAGAAGGCTGTAAAGCACTCCATTACCCTTGACTACGGGGAGGTCTCTGACATAACGAGCGACATGAGGCTTACCCTGCAGCCCGCGGGACACCTCCTGGGCTCTGCCCTTACCCACATCCATGTGGGAGAGGGCCTTCACAACATACTCTACACAGCTGACCTGAAGTTCGGGCCCTCAAGGCTCTTTGATCCCGCATTCACTGACTTCTCCAGGGCCGAGACCGTCATAATAGAGTCCACCTACGGGGCATCAAGGGATATCCTGCCCTCAAGGAGGGAGGCCGAGGAGAAGCTCATGCAGGTCATTGAGATGACAATGAAGCAGGGCGGAAAGGTCCTGATACCGAGCTTCGCGGTCGGCCGTGGCCAGGAGATCATGGCCATACTGGCTGCCAGGGAGTTCCAGTACCCCATATACATGGAGGGTATGATATGGGATGCCACTGCCATACACACAGCCTATCCCGAGTACCTCAACCACTACCTGCAGAGGGACATCTTCCACAGGGGCAGGAACCCCTTCCTCTATGACAGGTTCAAGAGGGTCGTCCCCAAGGAGAGGGACGGCATAATAGACAGCGGCGAGCCGGCTGTCATCATTGCCACGTCAGGCATGCTCATAGGCGGTCCTGCAATCGAATACCTCAGGGGACTGGCCCTGGGCAAGAAGAACACCCTCCTCTTTGTGGGATACCAGGGGGAGGGGACCCTGGGAAGGAGGATACAGAAGGGGTGGAGGGAAATCCCGATTTATGGCAACGGGGGAAAGACCCAGACCATCAGGATAGAGATGAACGTTGACACCGTCTCGGGCCTGACGGGCCACTCGGACAGGAGCCAGCTCATGTCCTGGCTCCACAAGCTCAGGGCAAGGCCCGAGAGGATAATAGTCCAGCACGGCGAGGCAGCCAAGTGCCTCGAGATGGCCAGGGACTGCCATAAGTCCTTCAGGGCCGAGACCCTCGCACCCAAGAACCTGGAGTCCGTGAGGATTAACTAGAAATGTCCCAGGCTTAGAAATCTATACTTAATTAGGGATTCTAATTTCTGTTCTATAATAAAGCAGGCAGGGCCGTTATTGCCTAGGCCCTACCTGTGAATCATTGCATAGTGCGGGCTGAGAATGAGCCAATCCTGCTCGACCCCGGCTATGTCGCCGTTGTTGGCAGCAACACCCTTCTTGAGCTTGTCCACTGCCCTCTTGAGCTCGCCCATGTCCTTGTCCCTGATGCCCTTTATCTTCAGGAATATCACAGAACCCTCCCTGATCTGTTTGAGGATTCTTTCGGTGTCTGCGAACTCCTCCAGGCTCTCTATCCTGATGCCGAGCTTGCCCATCTTCCTCTCATCGGCATCCATGAGATTGACCTCCATGTACTCCTCGCCGGAGAACTCATCGTATTCCTCATCCTTCCTGGAAAGCATATCTCTAAGTCCCATATAAGAACCTCCTCATCACAAACGCACCACAGCACAACAAGGAAACAACCAGCATGCTTTTAGTGTGGGTTGTTCCCTTGGGACACCATAAGCGCTGTAGACTATATTGCTGAAAGATTTATAAGCATTTAGGCATACCTGGGTATTCCAGGGAATTAAATCAGAGGTGGGAACTCAGGCCTGGCCGCGCTGCCGGCCTGATTATTGCCAGTCAGGGCCCCTGCTTCAGGCTCTCCAGAACGGACACCATGTTCCATATCTTGGTCCTGGTGTGAAAGGAGAGGTTCGGGTCACCCGAGGCATCGTCAAGCACGGATATTATGGACGCTACCTTCTCCTCCTCGGAATCACTCCCGTTAAGGATGGAGATGGACTCCTCAAGCGATGCCTTGATGTTCCTGGGAACCCCCCTGTCAGTTATAATCTCCTGAAGCAGGCTGTTGACCTCTTCACTGTCCATGGAAATCACCTAACCCCCCACAGGCTCTTTCATGCCCCTGACCAGCCTTTCCCTCAGCTCCTCTATCCTTAACTTGATTCGCTTCTCCTCCTTTTCCATGGATTTGAAGCGGAGGTCGAACATCTCGTCCCTCTCCCTGAGCTCCTTTAGGACACCTGCCCTGGGGGACTTTATCAGGATTGGCCCGGAAATCTTGTAGACCTCGCTTTCCTTGGATTTCCCGAGCTCGTCAAGGGCCTTCTTTATCTCAAGCACATGGGTCCCTATGGCCTCCTTCTGGGCCATGATGTTCTGGAGCTGCTGCTGGAGCACTGCCGCACTCTGCAGAAGCTGCTGCTGGTTTTCTTCCACCATATGCCTCCAATCGGTGTTTTTCCTTCCGACCCAACTTGTCTGCCTGTGCCCTCGGCACAGGATTGGACTGGTTCGGAAGGCCGGGCAATATCTACCTGGCCTGGACCTTCTTTATAACAGCGGAGCGGGTCTTCTTGATAATTCTGTAGCCGCAGAACGGACAGATAACCTTCTTGGTTGTCCTCAAATCAATCTCGATTTTCCTTCCGCAGCCCAGGCACTTGTACACGCGACCACCTTATTATAATAACTACTCTGGCTTATATGCTTTTCCAGCAAGCTTGGTACCGCACCTGCTGCAGCTCCAGATGCCCGCAGACTCCCTCTTCAGGGTGAGCTTCATGCAGGACGGGCAGCGGAACCTCTTCTGGGAACCCGCCTTGATAACCCTCGTCCTGATTGCCCTTCCGTAGCGGCTTCCGTGCTTCCCTGCCACCCCGACCTTCTTTGTCCTTCCCATGTTATCACTTTGAGTCCTGAGCCCAGGGCCCTAGTTCAGAAGCCTTCTCAGCTCCCTGGCCTTCTTCTCGGCCAGGCCAAAGGCGTTCTCTATCTCATCCTGCGTAAGGGTAGCTGTGCCGCCCTTCTGGAGGGCCACGATGTTCCCGTCATCCTTGGTGGTGACAGTGAGCCTGGCCCCCATCACCTCTTCCTCCTCGAGGCTGGGGTCCATGAAGAGGCTCCCCTCAACCTTTGCAAAGGTTACGGGCACGGGCTTGGAAGATATGGGCAGCTTCTTGTTGGTCTTCTTATCGTAGTTTATCTCGTCACCCTTGAGCTCGGGCATCCTGACCTCCCAGAGCGCAGCTATGGAAGCCAGCGCAGCAGCGTCTATCAGGTTGCCTGTGTGGTTCAGGATGTGGATGTCCACGTTCACCATCCAGACCTTCTCGGCCTTCTTGATGCAGAGCTTCTTGAGGTCGATTGCGTGGCTCTCCCTGATTCCTCTGTCCACGACCCTGGCCAGCTCCACAGCCTCCTCGCTGGGAGGGCCACTCTCGAAGTCAGGGCTTGCTATGGGAGAGAATTCAGCATTCACCATCAGGACCCCCTCATCAGGCCTGTCAGAGAAGGGAGTTCCTATTCCCATCTTGACCCCTGCCATGACCACGGTCTCGCCCAGGGTGACCCTGGCGCAGCCCTCTGGCTTCTCTATGGGGCTCTTTTCAACCACTATCTTCCTGTATTCGTCAGGTCCTCTCTTGTCAATCCTCTGGCCCTTTGAGGCCAGGTTCAGTATGTACTGGTTTTGCAGTATCATCTTAATCACTCCTTCTTCCTTGTTTTAATGGACTTTGCGGATTTGCCCCTGCTGTCCCCTTTAGGGGATGGAGGGGGTTTGGCCTCCTTTACAGCGGGCTTCTTTGCAGGCTCCGCGGGTCTGGCCTCCCTCCCCGCCTCCTTGGGCCTGGTCTCCCATCGCTCCCTGAGGGCCTGCTTCTGTTTTTCATACATTATCTCGCATCCCTTGATTGCCATCTGCATAACCGCCTTGACATCCTTTACAGAAAGGTCGCCGTCCATCTGGAGCAGTGTTACCTTCTTGCTCCTTGGCATGTATGCAATCGGCAGGTCAGCGGCTGTCTCTTCCTCTTCCTTGTATTCCAGGTCCAGGAAGTATTCATTGTCTACCTTGCCAGCAGCCACTGCTGTCACGAGGTCCCTCATGGGTATGCCTGCATCAGCCAGGGCCACGCTCGCTGCATTGATTCCGGCTGTCCTTGTCCCTGCGTCTGCCTGTATTATCTCAATGAACAGGTATATACCTGTCTTGGGAAACTCCTCAAGGAAGATAGCGGGCTCCAGAGCCTCCCTGGTCACCATGGATATCTCCTGGCTCCTCCTCGACCTCCCTGGTCTGCACCTGTCTGTTGTCGAGAAGGGGGCCATCCTGTATATGGTCTTGAGGAATGCCCTATCGGATTTCTGCATCCTCCTGGGGTGCATCTCCCTGGGGCCGTAAACAGCAGCCATCGCAATCGTCCGGCCCATCCTGACCATGGCCGAACCGTCGGCCTGCTCTATCACGCCGGCCTTTATCTCTACCGGCCTCAAATCCCCTGGTTTTCTTCCGTCTTTTCTCTTCATATATATCACCTTAACTCCTTGCCATTAAGCATCGAGGACACCCTGTTTGTAAGGCCGTCCATGGCAGCGTCCCTCTCTACAATCCTTATCGCATCGGCCACGAGGTCTTCCTTTTCACCCTCGAACCAGACCAGGCCGTTCTGCCCCACATTTATCCTGCACCCGGATTTGTCCTTTATCACGTTTATCATGGAGCCCTCCTTTCCGATAAGCCTCGGGACCTTTGCGGGGTTCATCTCCACTATCCTGCCTGACCTGAATTTCCTGGCCCTCGGGTCCTGCATGGAAAGGTGTATGGTGTGGGAGTTGGCATGGCCTATCTTGGCGTATATCACATCACCCACAGCATAGAACTTGGACAGGTCGGTCTTTGTGGTGTCTATGAATTCCCTGACCCCTGAGAGGGGCAGGAAGGCTTCACCAATGGAGTTGATGTCCACAACCCAGCCGGCTGAGTGGATATCCTTCACCCTGCCTATCACCATGTCGCCTCCCCTGGGGGCATAGACTCCGGAGAGTGATATGACGGATATCACCCTTCCCCTCACGCTTACCAGCCCTATCCTCTTGGAATATATCGAATTTCCTTCCCTGAAGCAGTTCCTGCCGGGAAGATAATTCATGCTGTTTATTATCTCATCGCCAGGGATAACAAAGTCCCTGTCGTTCTTTATCATCTCGCTCATGTTAACACCTCTCTTGTCTCTCATATCGTTCTTCGAAAGTTAAAATCACAGTTTATATAGTTAACGGCTCAGAGGCCCTTCCTGACCATCCTTGTCTCGGCCTGGCCTGATGTGAGCTCATTGAGCTTGCCGTATATCTCTGACTGCATGCCCGCGGCTATCTCTATGGTGGCTACCCAGGCATCCGGCCTCCACTCCTCCTTCTTGACAGGGGTGATTTCCCTTATAACCGAGTTGGCCTTTCCGGCGAACTGGAGGGGAACCCTCAGCTCGACCTCGACCCTCTCCATGCTTATCGGAAGAATCTCCTGTATCCTGGAGAGGATGTCCTCGACCTGGTCCGGGGCCCGCCTGAAGGGGTCCACATGGACCCTGGCCTCATCCATGGCATTGAGAATCCTCTGGGGGGGATGGGGGAGATTGGTCCTGGGGTCCATGCCCTGTCTGGATATTATGCCGGCAATCTGCTTCCTCCTCTCCTCCACGAGCCTCCTTCGGTGCTCGGTGGTTATCTGGACATCCCCATGCCTGATTATGACCTCAGCAATCTTCCAAATATCTGTTGTATGAAATGCCTTCTGGAGCTCCTCCTCGGATACCCGCTCGCCCCTTCCGGCGTCCTTGAACACCTCACGGACAGCCAGGACATTCTCCAGGGAGACATCCCTGCCCCCCCTGAAGTCCAGGGCCAGTTCAGGGTCAACCATGAGCTCGAAATGAATGCCCGACCTCTCAATCCTTGCTATGACTGCATCCTCTACAGAAACCATTGTATCAACTCCTTGACAAAGATTCCAAGAATCAGCCCTTCTTTGATTCCTTGAGTGAAACCCTCTCTATCTTGCCCCTGGTGACATAGATTGCCTCGATGTTCTCGGTCCTGGCCTCCTTCTCGCCTGCCTTAAGGGCCTTCACCAGCAGCTGGGCGCCTGACTTGATGTCCATGCCCTCTTTCCATCCTGATAGGGCCTTCCTTGCCTTGTCAGCGCCCCTTCCAATGGCCTGGGCGTTCCATTCTATCATGGTCCCCGAGGGCTCGGTCTCGAACAGCCTGGCTCCTGCCTTGTCAACGCCACCGATAAGGAGACCCACACCATAGGGCCTGACCCCGGCGTACTGCGTGACCAGGTGCTTTCTGTCTGAGACAGCCTTTGTGAGGGAACTGACTGATATGGGTTCACTGTAGGTTATCATGTTGATTTGTGCCTTCATCCTTGCCAGGTCTATAAGGTTCCTGGCATCGGCCAGGGAGCCGGCGCTGACCGCGGCTATGCTCGCATCAATCTCATATATCTTCTTGTACGACTGCGTCACTGCAAGGGGTGAGGGTGTCCGGACAGAACCCAGGAGCACGCCGTCCTTGAGCTTAATGCCAAGGGAGGTGATGCCGTTCTTTACCATCTGCCTGGCGTATTCCACCTGCAAGAGCCTCCCGTCCGGGGAGAACACGACGATGGTCCTGTCATAGGCCATGTAGTTCTGCGGAATGGGCTGTGCCATAAATCCTCCTGTCTAAATTTTAATCTTCATAAACCGTCCCGGTATTAACAGTTAATAGAGGTTTCTGATATATAAGCTTTTACAGGAGCCATCGCTTCCGCAAAAGCTTAAGCAAAATGTGAAGAGGTTGGCTGTATATAAACTTTTAGAGAAGGCCACAGTTACATTCTTTCTAATCAGTTCTGTTTATGTGTTCGGCATAGTCCTTGGGTACTGGCAATTTCTCAATTCCGCTGGTTTGCCCGGAATATCCATATTCTTCTTTTAGTTTCCTTCCCATCGCTCCGATTAAATCATATTTTATGTAGCCAGGGTCGATGTTTCTGCTTTCATAAAATCTGAAGATATCATTAGCAATCCTATCAGCCTCGTACCCAACAGCTGCCCCTTTATTGATTAGTGCTGTGCCGTCAAGCTCTATATCATGAATATTTAATGCACCTGCAATAGCATCCCCTATAGCAGAATAAGCCCTTGTTATAAGTCTGTATTTATTCTCTGCAGCAGCTAGACCAAGCCCTGCAGCTCCTGCAGCCGACGCTTTAAAGCTTTGTATGTTCCTGAATGGCCACAAAGGCATGCTTTATCGCTTCTTGGTCAGCATCAGAAGGAGGGGGACCAGCTCTGTCCCCGACATCTTGAGGGAGCCCCTCTTGACCGACTGCTCGTCAAAGGCCTTGACCTCATCGGGCTTTATGCCGTCCCCGGATATCACGATGGGCACGGGGTCCCTGGTGTGCTCGTAATCCTTGTATTCTGAAAGCGGCAGGCTCACTGTCCTGTGGTCGCATGTAACAACGATGCAGGTCTCCTCAAGGTTTATGCCCTCCATGAGCTTACCCAGCTCCCTGTCAATCTTCTCTATGAACACTGCCTTGCCTGACCTGTTCCTGTCGTGGGCCAGTGTGTCGGTCCCGTTGATGTGAAGGAAGACAAAGTCATACTTCTTGAGGGCCTTGGCAGTGGCCCTTCTCTTGCTTGCAAGGTCGGTGTCAGGCCTCCCTGTCGCACCCTTCACCTCCATGACATCCATGTCCAGGAACCTTGCCACGCCCCTGGCCACATTGACCCCGGCCACACAGCACCCGCTGAGCCCGAACCTGTCCTCAAAGCCCTCGGTCTCCCTCTTCATGCCGATGTTCCTGAAAAGGATTGTGTTGGCCGGAAGCTTCCGCCTCCTGTTTACAGGCTCCCTGGAAAGGATCTTGTTTGCCCTGTAAACGAACTTGTTCAGTACCGAGGCCGTGAACCTGGCCTTTGTGTTCTTGACAGTCACCTGGGGGAGCGGAACCCCTGTCTTCATGGGGTCATTGGGCATGACACTGCCAGATAGCCCGGGCCCCGATGCCACAATCACAACCCTGTGGCCGGTTGAGTTTATCACAGTGAATCCCACACCGTCTATCTCCATGCCGTCCAGCTTCTCAGCAAGCCCCCTGAGGCCGGTCTCGTCCCTGCCCGCTCGCCTGTCCTTGACATTCCCACTGGAGTCCAGGGTCGCGAAGTTTCCCCTTATGCAGAGGTCATTCTTCCCCGGGAGGATGTTCACCCCAAGGGCCTCTATATATCCACGGCCGGGATACTCGCCCTTGGAGTAGCAACTGAGAAGCGTCAGGTAGCCGACATCGGAGTTGACCTCCTTCCTGTAGCCCAGATCGAGCAGGCCATTCTTGCCTGCAGCAGAGAGGGAGTCTATGTTCGGTTTGTGGGCGACCTGGAGGGGGGTATTGTCTCCACGGTCTCCGGCACCGTCAAGGACAACCAGGAGGTACTTCATGCAATATAATTGGCACCCGTGCTATTAAAACCTGAAGGCCGTTACCCGGTCAGGGTGGCTGAAGGTTTATAAAAAGACCCTGCAAATATTCACAATGGCCAGGGATTATTCATCAATGACCGTGAAGGAGCTCGAGGAGGAGGTCATAGAGATACTCAAGAGGCAGCTCCACCAGAACGACCTCTTCAGGCTCGCCGTGCTTGTGGGCCAGCTTGACCTGGCCAAGTTCATCTACCACGACAAGAGGCACCAGCCCGAGACCAGGTATGTTAAAGGCATGTCCAAATCAGGTGAGACCGCGGCCTATGGCCAGGCCCTGGTTCAGCTTCTCCTGCTGATGAAGGTCAGGGACATGGACTTCGAGAAGGTATTCAGATATGCAATAGAGCACATGAAGGATGATGAGTACAAGGCCCGCAGGCCCGGGGATGAGAGCGGGGTGAGCGGGCACCCTGTGGCCGGCGGAAGGGTGAGTGGGACAGCATATGTCGTGTCCGGGGACAGCCCGATCGATAAGGCCCCGCCTGAGAGCATAATAGTCATGGAGCATGCTGGTTCTGAAGCGGCCGGGTACCTCGGCAGTGCCAGGGCCGTGGTGACAGACCAGGGGGGCAGGCTCTCCCACCTCGCGATACTGGCCAGGGAGAGGGGCCTGCCCGCTGTTGTGGGGACAGGCAACGCAACCAGCCTGATAAAAACCGGGGACACCATACTGGTCGATGCTGACCAAGGCACTGTAAAAAGCTTGCCCGGAATCGCCTTCAAGGGCCAGAAGTGACCTCAACCGAAGAGGCCAGCCGCATATATATATTCCAGCACCCTGCCGGAATTGTTCCTGACATTGTGCGTCAGGCCCTCCTCAATGAAATGAGCCTCCCCCTCATTCAGCTCAATGACATCATCTCCCTTCAGAAGGCTGGCTGTCCCGCTTAATACAATTATCAGTTCCTCTCTTTCCTCTGTCTTGTGCTCGCCCACTTCCTCTCCGGGAGAAAGGATTACCCTGCGGGCCTTTAGCAGCCTGCTGCGGGGAGGTTTAACCAACAGCTCTGTCTTCATGAATAGAATCTTGCAGTTCCTGGTATTTAATGGTTGGTTTAATGATAAAAGCCCCGGGAGAGCACTGAACTGTTCTGTCTATATTTGTGGCTTTTGTTACTATAATCTGATGGTAGGTTCTGATCAGATGAATGAAAACAAGCTTTTTAACGGAAGATTTTTTGCCCCGAAAGAAATCAGACTAAAAGTGATGCCAGAAACCATATTGAATGTCTCGGTTGACTCTCTGGAAGAATATTCTCCAGTATCTTTTAACTTTTTTAACTGGAAAAAATATGCATGTGGGATGGCACTTGTTCTGTTTATGAACTGCCTGGTTATGCCACAATGCCTGTTTTCCCTATGGATATCACTTTGAATCCGAAAGATCCCTATCAGACGATAAATATCACAATAGATTACCTGGAAACCGTTGGTAATGCGTTGAGCAAGTAACCGAATTATGTAGCTTTGCTCAAGAATGACCGATAATTCCCCAATTTGTGAGCAGATTGTTGATTTATGAGCAAACGACTCGGTGAATAAATCTATTTATAATAGAACTTCAATTATTATTATGTCAAAAATATATGGCTTATCAACAGCAGCATTAGCTACGCTCGCTGTATTGGTTGAAGGTCTGGTAATAATCATTAATGAGATACTTCATCCATTAAGCCAGCCAACTTTAACGGTTATCATAGTAGTCGTAACTGCTGTTGCAACGTGGTTTGGAATAAAGTATAAAGAGAAGAAGTAGGTAGGTTTTTATGATCACCTACTTGGTCAGCAATCGGATAAGGACCAGCACTTCTTATTGCACAACTAAAAGGAAGGAACCGACAAACAGGACTAATTTGTGAGCAGAAACGAATATGTGAGCAAAGCCGAATTATGTTTATAGTTTATAAATTCTGAATCCAACTATATCTATCACTTCTCCTAATGTGGACAAGTTGGACTGAAGCCCCGGGAGGGTCTAAGAGAGGAGCAACGTTAAATTATTTAAACAACTGTAAACAATATTTAACACATGATAAGGATAATTAACGAATTAAGGCCATTTTTTGAGGATTGCTACAGAAGGATTAATGTAAGGGAATATGCCAAGATTATACACATATCACCCCCAACAGCATCCAAGCTGCTGGCTTCTTACCGTGCTGAAAATCTTCTGCAAAAGAAGATTTACAAAAATCTCATATTATTCTATGCAAACAAGGAAAGTAAAGATTTCATTGATTTGTCAAGAATATATTGGAGGTATAAGCTGAAAGAAACAACAGCTTACATGGAAAAGAAGCTTACGAGCCCAGCAATAATTCTGTTTGGTTCTCTTTCAAAGGCTGAAGTGAGGCGAGAATCTGACGTGGATCTGGCTGTTTTTGCACATGAAAAAGAATTAAATATAGAGACATTTGAGAAGAAAATAAAAAGGAAAATACAGATATTCTGGTTTGAATCAATCACAAATGTGAAAAACAAGGAACTTGCAAATAATATACTGAATGGGTATGTATTGGTAGGAGGAGCATCGATATAGATGGACTGGGAGGAATGTAACAATAAAGGGATAGTTAAAGGTGTGAAGCCTGATATGAATTTCATAAAGTCCTTAATCATATCAAGCAGAAACAAACTGGAATCTGAAAGCAGGCTCGACATGAGTGATATAACAGCGGCTTCTAAGCTTTCCCTGGCTTATGATTCGTTACGGGAACTTCTGGAGGCTCTTGCTCTTAAAAAAGGATACAAGGTATACAACCATGAATGTTATACTGCTTTTCTGAAAGAGATTATAAGAGAAAGTAGAAAGGGAGACGAATTTGATGATGTCAGAAAAGTGAGGAATGCACTTAACTACTATGGAAAATCCATATCCGCAGAAGAAGCTAATACCGTCATATCAAGGATAAAAAACCTGAGGTCTTTTGTATCTGATTTGTTGGAAAAATAAAAGCCCCGGGAGGGATTCCCTTGAACCGTTTTTCATTTGGAAGGCGTAACGAAACGAAGTGGAGTAGCCTCCTTTTTCCGTTGACGCTTTTTCTTGAAAAGGGGTCATGTCGAACCCTCGACCTATTGCTTTCCCGCCCAGTTACGAGGCTTACGAGACATCCTGTCTAATCGCTCTACCCAACTGAGCTACCGAGGCCTGTTGTGATAATAGACAGGTTTTTGATTTAAATACCTGTTCCAGAATATACAAAGCATTCACCCGACCTTCCGAACCAGTCCAGTCCTGTGCCTCCGGCACAGGCAGACAAGTTGGGTCGGGAAGGAAAGGTAATGGGGCCATGGTGTTAAGCCTTTACAGGAGGACAAGTCCTTCCACAAAGACAAAGGCTTAAGCCAAATTCCCAGAATATACAAAGGATGTTGCCCGACTTACACCGCACAGCCAAGTCGGGTGAAAGGTAACGGGGCCATGGTGTAGCTTGGTCTAGCATTGCGGCTTTGGGAGAACCCTTTTTCAGAAAAGCGTTCACGGAAAAGGAGCTTCGCTTCACTGCGTTCCGCTCGCTTCCGAAAGAGACGGGTTCATGAAGAGCCGCCGACCCCGGTTCAAATCCGGGTGGCCCCATTATTTAAATAATGCCCTGCAATTATTAACACAAGGGTTGCAATGGCCACGAGTGTAAGGGACTGCATATTCTGCGGGATAGTGAAGGGTGTTATAAAGGCCAAGAAGGTCTACCAGGACAAGTGGACCACTGCCTTTCTGGACATCAATCCCAGGAACCCCGGCCACACAGTGGTTGTAACAAACAATCACCACGAGACTATTATGGACCTCCCCGAGGAGGAGGCATGCCACCTCTTCAAGGCAGTGCGTAAGGTCTCGATAGGCATACTCAGGGGAACAAAAGCTGACGGGGTGTTAATCTCCCAGAGCAGCGGGGCCTCGGCAGGCCAGGTCATCAAGCACATAAAGTTCCGTGTGATTCCAAGGTTTTCCAGCGAGGACCCGGTAAGCCTCGAGGGTATACTCCCTGTCAAGAAGATTCCTGATAAAGAGAAAGACGGAATGGTTAAAAAGATTAAGTCCAAATACCAAAATAGGTGATTTTATGGAAGATTGTATATTCTGTAAGATAGTTAAAGGTGAGATTCCGATCAGAAAGGTCTATGAGGATGAACATAACCTGGCCTTCCTTGACATCAACCCCAGGAATCCGGGGCACACCCTCGTGATTCCAAAGAAGCACATAGAGGACATCTTCAGTGCAAGCGAGGATGATGCCACCGTCCTCGTGAAGGCCATCAGGAGGGTTGCCATAGGGGTGAGGAAGGCCACGGGCGCAAGGGGTATATCCATAAGCCAGAGCAACGGCCAGATGGCAGGGCAGCTGGTTCCCCACATACTCTTCCACATCATACCCAGGACCGAGGCCGAAAAGGGCCTGGGGCTTGAGGGCGTCCTGCCTATAAAGAAGCAGGACGAGGCCAGCATGGATTCGATTGCAAAGAAGATAGCGGGCAGCATACCCAAGGGAGGGTCTGCAGAAAGGCCTGCCGAACAAAAACCTGCAGAGAGCCCTCCAGAGGAGAGGGATGTCCCTGAGGAACATGAAGCCCCGTCAACAGAGAGCGCCAGCCCATCTGAGAAGCAGAAAATAGACTTCGACTTCTGACACCTTTCTTTACAGGAGTTAACAACTTCCTCAAGAAACGCGTCCGAAAGAAACATGAAAGGGCTTCTGCAAGACGATATCCCTCCGGGCTTTGCAAGATTTAAATAGGTGTATTCAATATTCAAAACAATGCGCCGATAGTCTAGTGGTAGGATCCAGACAGTCACTTGGAAATCCTGAGACTTCTGCCTGTGATTGGGATAGGCCTTCCAAGCCTGTGACCCGGGAAGCCTCTTTGACTCGGTTAAAGATTGGCTCGGGAATTCGAATCCCGGTCGGCGCATTATTAAAACATATATAAGTTGGGAAACAATTATTATTGTAGTGGTTGTGATGATTGATTTGCCCAAGATTAGGAAGAAAGCGCCGGATGTCCCGGTGCCTGCCGGGATGCCGCCGGCCCCTGACAGGGCGATGCCAGTGCCTCCCGGGATGCCGGTTCCACCTGCCCCGTCTTCTGATATTGACCTCCCCGCCCCGGCAGCGCCAAGAAAGCCGGAGGTAAAGGAAGAGCCCGCGCCGCCAGCCGCGGCTGCCCCTGAGGCAAAGGCCAGGGGTGTGGCTGAGCCCCTGAAGCTGCCTGAAACAGGGGGCAAGCCAAGGGGGGAGGCCAGGGATATCCACGGCTCACCGCCCGTATTCATCAAGATAGACAAGTACACTGACATAGTGAAGAACCTTCAGAAGCTCAAGTCCTATTCGCTCAGCCTGAGGGATGCAATGGATGCACTGTCAGACATAGAGAAGGAGATGACCACGGGAATCTCGATAGCAAACAAGGCCCTTGACGATTTCAATACGATTATAGCAATCCTTGACTCCAAACTCCTAAGGGCCAGCGCCATAGAGGACTTTGACATAGACGCACCGGGCGACGTTGATAAGTACGTAAAGGGCATCTATGAGCAGATGGAAAAGATAAAGACCGAGCTCAAGGAAATGACCTAGAGCCTCTGATTCTTGGCACAAAACGTTTTTAAGCCGTTAATTGGTAATCTTTCTAGTTGCTCCCCCGCTTGCAGAAGTCGGCAGACTCTCGTAAGCGGGGATGAGGGGGTTCCCGAGTGGTCAAAGGGGCAGGACTCAAGCTATCTTGCCCGACCTTCCCTTATACGGCGGGTCGGGAAGGAAAGAACCGGCTTGAGTATCGAGTGCGGATGCATAATGAGAAATCCTGTGGCTCAGTGCCTGCCTCCCGAGAGGGAGGATTGGGTGAGATGCCTTCGTCGGTTCGAAACCGCAGAGGGCTTCGGACGCAAGTCCGCAAGTCGTGCCCTCTACCGGTCTACTCCCGGTAAAGCGGCTGAATTCCGGCCCCCCTCATATCTTTTCATGGCATCCCTGTAAACATTTAAATACACAGTTATGTAGATTGTATAGTAATTGGTTAACCAATAATGGTTAAAGCCGTTTGACGGCCGCTGGCCGTCTTTTGCAATCAAGGTGATTAAATGAAGGTGCGTGACAAGAACCCTGTGCTCAGGGAGACCATAGAGAGGCTGAACCTGGCCAGCCTTGAGAACAAGGCCCCGATATGGAAGGCCGTGGCAGGGCTCCTGAACAGGCCCGGCAGGAGAAGGCACGAGGTCAATCTCTACCTGCTTGAGAGGAACCTGGAGAAGGGCCAGGTGGCTGTGGTTCCGGGGGTTGTCCTGGGTTCGGGGGATGTGACAAAACCTGTTACAGTGGCTGCCATGAAGTTCTCTGAGGATGCCGAGAAGAAGATAAAGAAGGCCGGCGGGGCCTGCCTCACGATAAGCGAGCTCGTGGAGAAGCACCCCAGGGGAGAGAGGGTAAGGATACTGGGATAGCGAAGGTGTTTACATGGACATGTTTATAGACGCAGAGGACTGCGTTGCAGGGAGGCTCGCCTCGGTGGCGGCCAAGGAGCTTTTAAAGGGCAGGCATGTATATATTGTCAATGCCGAGAAGGCTGTGGTATCAGGAAACCCCAGGTACACGGTCAGGAACATGAGGGAGAAGGTGGAAAGGGGGGACCCCTACCACGGACCCTTCTACCCGAGGAGGCCTGACGAGGTCCTCAAGAGGTTCATAAGGGGCATGCTTCCCAAGAAGCCCAGGGGCAGCGAGGCCCTCAAGAGGCTCAGGGTCTTCCTCTCGGTACCTGATGAGCTCCAGGGAAGGGGGTTCACAAGACCCGAGGCAGCCCGGAACGAGCTGAAGGGCAAGTACACAGAGCTCGGCAAGATTGCCGAGAGGGTGGGGACCAAGAAGACATGGTGACTGAATGACTGCAAAGACCAAGGGAAAGCCTGAAGAGAAGCCCAGGATTCTGCTTACAGTCGGCAAGAGGAAGAGGGCGATTGCGCGTGCGCGCTTCATGCCGGGAAAGGGTATGATAAGGATAAACTCCCTCCCCCCTGAGATTGCAGAGAATGAGCTCATGAGGTTGAGGCTTCAGGAGCCGCTTCTGATTGCAGGAGAGTCCTGGAAGGGATTTGATGTAAAGGTGACTGTAAGGGGCGGGGGGACCACAGGCCAGGTGGACGCCGCCAGGCAGGCCATTGCCAGGGGCCTGGTCGAGCTGCTTGGAGGGGACCTGAAGCAGAGGTACATGGCATATGACAGGAACCTCCTGGTCTTTGACCCCAGGAGGACAGAGCCCCACAAGCCGCCCAGGTCCTCGCAGGGCCCGAGGAGATACAAGCAGAGGTCCAAGAGGTAGACTGAAATGTTAAGGTGAATGAAATGGAATTTGCCAGGATCAAACTCGCAGGGAGAAGCCAGGAGGAACTCAAGGCGGTCATAGACCAGATACTCGAGATAGCCAAGAAGTACGGGGTCTCGGTCAGGGGGCCGATACCCCTCCCAACCAAGAAGATAAGGGTTCAGACCCTGAAGACACCCTGCGGGGACGGCACTGGCCACGGCAACGCCACATGGGACCGGTGGGAGATGAGGATACACAGGAGAATCGTGGACATAGGCTCCAATGAGAGGGCACTGAGGCAGGTCGTGCGGATACCAATCCCCGAGAGCATCAAGATAGACATCGAGCTCAAGGAAAAGTACGAGCACAAGTAACACCTTCTTACGAGAGCTGTCGCTTCTTCCAATACACTGCTGATGCAGGCAGTCTTGTGCTTTAGCACGAGAGATGCAGCATAACTATTGCAGCAGGCTGCAAGACAACCTGCGGTTGCAGACGTGTACGAAAAACATGCAACCCCCTTCTAAACATTCACGATTAACGAACGGGTAATTTTATAAACTTTCAGGTTAATTATCTACAGATAGTTATGGACACCTGGCTCGATTCCAACCTGAATTCTGGACATGGGCACAGGGTAGGCTGTGGCTATCTCGTGTCATTCCCAATCGCCATGAAGACTACATGTGCTTGATTGGGGATGATTCCTTTCTGTGTGGATGACCCGTATTCTCTCGCCCGACTCAAAGTGCCTGCAGTCCCAGAATACATGTATGCGGCTATTTCACGAATATGCCACTGGGACTGATGGTGCTAGATAACAACTATCCTCAGGTAACCAGGTTCCTGCTTTTGTCATGAGGCGGTGCATCTGACCTGGGGACCGGGTTCCTGCGGGACATGGCCTGCTGCCCCAAGGCCCGAGGGGGTGGATTGGCCGAGGCTCAGAGGCTCAAGCCCTAGGAGCGTTATCCTCTAAGTGCATCCCCTCTAAAATTTCCTCAAAGGGGATGAATAAGGACTTCTCGACCCTCAATCCCGCAGGGGCCATTTATATTTGTACATTTTGTGTAAATCGGTATCAATGGCCGCCATGTTTATTACACTATCCTGAATTATCAGTAACTACTCACCCACGTCACGTCGATTTAAAATTCTATTGCCTCCTGTATCTGGTTTTGTATCAACATCTTTTGAAGGTACAATTTCAGGAAGGTTCTGAAAACGATGTCTATATATACTGTTTTCCGAAAATTTACATGATATAGGTGAGTAGGTACCGGGTGAGTAGACACCGTTAAGTTGACAATACAAAAAAGGAGGGGTGTTACCAAAAAATAACAGACCTCCTTCTATGCAGCCAAACTAAGTTACCAGTTAATAAGTGCGACGCCCTGTTCTGGGATTACCTCATAGGCCCAGAGATCGTAGCTGTAACCGTCCTTACAGTAAGACCTTATTTTTAAACTAGGGTGACCATCATGCTTCTGAGCTGGATTTTCTTCCACAACAAGGGCAAGCCTAAGCCTTTCCCTCCAGCCACATTTTCCATTAAACCTGTGTGGGAAGATGTAGCCATTCTTGTCAAGCCAGAGCTTGGAATAGACACCATCTCCCACCGGGAAGGCATTAATCCAGACCCACTCCCCAACACGGATCCTCTTGCGGTTGTAATCAATCCTAGCCGGGAGGTATGAATTCCGGATAAGGCAATCTTCTGGGTACTCCCAGCGGCTTATCCTTCGCAGGCCCTCTTCCACCGGGCCAAAGTTTGACGTCATTATTACATTGTCTGTAATGGCCAGGCAGAAGGGGTGGTCCTGGTAGGAGTAGTCAGCCAGCTTGAATGCGGCTAGCCGATCAACCTCCTTCTCCCCGTCATTGCCCCTGAATTCGATAAAGACCGTGGCGTTCCTGCCATCGGTATGGGGAAATTTTATATTCTGCTCCTTTAGGCGGGCAAACTGGGGATCATAACCACATCTTATGAATTTCCCACAATATTCATGCCCGTCTGTGTAAATCTTTACAGACTTAAAGGCATTGTTGAATGTGTAAAAGGATATGCTTCCCGCTGAAGCGGCAGTCGCTATAAACACTACCAACAGGCCCAACAGGCCAACGATTACGGTTATTCTTTTCATTCTACATACTCCTTTCCCGGCTTATGCCGACTCAAAGATTTAAGTTTGTTAAAATCTGCCAGAGAACTCCCAAGATAACAGAAATCCTCAAAAATCAGGCCTTATATATTCTCAAGTCTAACCGAAATCCGTTTCCCTCAATGGCCCGCATGATGCGGTTTCTGGGAACGGCTCCTTTGGGGACACTTGTCCTTTGCATGAACTTGCTCTTAAAGCTCAAGCCCATGCACTGAATTCCCGCAAGGGAAATTGGTTTGACTTGTTTATTTTGATAGCATGATGAGAGACGGAAAGGCGAGGGCCGCCTCCTGTAGTGATATGTTAACGCCGGTTCTGTGTCCTCATTGATTGTTTAGAGGGGTATTTCATGAATCTATGGCATATAATGTCACTTATAAATAGTGAAAATAAGGTATATAAAGGTTTCTGTAGCTTGACTTGTGCTGTTTATACCAAAATGCCCTGAAAATAGGTAGAATTTGCATGTTGCTAATCAGCTTGTGACTCGCAGAAGCGTCTGTAAGCTGATTAGTCCTTTTTAAGCTCTGTCGCCATCTTCTGGAGTTCCGGGCCGAGCTCGTTCAGCCTCTCCATGACCTCACCGGCCTGCTCCTCAATCTGTGCGGCAGCCTTCTCGAGTTCCCTCTTTCTCTCGTCCAGGAAGGCAGTGGCCTCCTTTATGTTCTTTTCAAGCATGACGCTGGCCCCGAGCTCGGTGAGTATCTCCTTGGAGGTGATTCTGGCCTTTGTATAGAGGCCGCTTCCCAGGGGAATAAGGGTCTCATTGCCCTCCTTGAGCGTCTCTATGTCCATGAGGGCAGCCCCTGTGGCCTCAAGCTCCATCACCCTTGCCTCTGCCATGGCCCCCTGCTGCCTCAGGGCATCCAGATGCTTCTCCATGAGCTGGAAGAGCTGGAGCTTCTCCTGGAGCTTCTGCTGGGTAGGGGCTTCCTTCCCACCGGTTGATACAATGACTTCCTTGGTCATGAACATTCTCCCCCTAAAGCCTGCTATAGCATCTTGAGGTTTCCTGTGAGCCTGTCGGCCTCACCCTCCCTGACAGGGCCTATCCCCAGGGCCGTGACAGTCCCTGGCTCAAGCTCTGTCCTGCCTGCATCCCTTATCAGGGCACAGGGCAGCTTCAGGGTGCGGGCCTTCCTGTGGAGCTCCTGGAGCTCCCTGAGGCCATCCACCCTGACCACGACCTTCTTGGCCCCCCCGGACTCCCATTCCTGGCGGACCCTGCCGTCCGAGTGTTTGTAGGCCTCGAGGGAGGCATGGGCAACCTGAACAGCCAGCTTGCCCCTCGACATCTTGAGGTCATTCCTGACCGCTATTACCTGCTTGTACATATAAATGTATTGCGGTGGCTGGTTAATAAAACAAGAAATAATGATAAAAATAAAGAAAAGGGGCGGTGTGTTATCCTTCAAGGATCGCTGGCCTAAGATACAGTGCCTGTGATCTTGCCGGACTCTGTGTGGTTGAAACCACCTGAATTGTAGAGTATTTCGACATCTACGGAATAGGTTGTTCCTGCTGTCTGTGCACCTACCGCAAGGTCATAGACTAGATTTGTGCAGGTAGTCGATGGGTCAATGTTTCCACCCGGAGCGATTGTCATGTAGTCATAGTTCGTTCCTGCTGCAGCACCGGTACAGTTGAATGTGTTCCAGGTGTCAGGTGTACCAGTCGTGGTGGAGACCGTTATCGAGTAGATTTCAATCTGGCTAGCCAGGCGGTTGTTAAGTAATATACTGACGTCTCCGTTGGTGCTGTCAACATCCCAGTCATCTGGAGCGCCCAGGGTTGTGAACCCGGTCGGGATCCTTCCTGTGTAGGTTGCCGGGTTGAAGATTCCCAGTGCATAGAGTGCTGCCGCCACTATTATGACGATCAGGATTGCCCATCCGTAGGTCATCAGGTATTCCATTGCAGATTGTGCTTTCATGGACATCCTTTAATTATTGTAGGAGGGTGTATATAAACATTTTTAGTAAGTGCTGTCACGAGAATCAGATTCAAGACTGGAAAAATCAAA
>CAZAEI010000002.1:0-97646 GCA_964484305.1 uncultured archaeon | reverse complement strand
GGGTAAGGTTATAATCCAGCCACCATAATACAGCTTATATGCCACGATTAACGTGTCCCAAATGTAGCTCAAAAAACGGGATCAATATCAGAAGGCAAAAACGAAGATGTTCTTCATGCAAATACGAATGGAATCCGAGATCATTTCCATTGAGATTGACCAGGAGACAATGGAAAGATCTAATCAGATGGTTCATTTTGGGGCTTAGCTCAAACAAGATCTCCGCAGAAACAAGCATCAATAAACCAAGGATACTTAGGGCATTGATGATAGTACGCAAGGCAATGAAAACCGATATACCCAAACAGTTCTCAGAAATAGTTGAAGTGGACAAAACCTATCTTGGTGGGCAGTGGAAGAACAAACCAAAGATGACAAGGAAGAAAGGAACCAAGAGGGGAAGGGGAACATCCAAGCAACCAGTGTTCGGTATCTATGCCAGGAATGGCATAGTATGGGCAGAGCTCGTTGATGATTCCAAGGCAAAGACTCTGCAACCGCTGATAACCAAACAAGTTAGTAGCGGCTCAACCGTATACTCGGATACCTGGAAAGGGTATACCGGAATAGCTACCAGGGGATATGTCCACAGGATGGTGGATCACGGCAAGGAGTATGTGAACAAGGGTGTTCACATTAACGGTTTGGAGGGATTCTGGGGTTACCTGAAGAGACAATTGGCATCAAAAGGCGGGATTAGGAGATTAATGTTGGGATTGTATCTTGGTGAATATGTGTGGAGATACAATCATCGAAATCTGTCAGTTGATGAACAAGTTAAAAAGATCATGAGTCTAATAAAGAATGGGAGGTTTGGTGGCTAGAGTGTTACTTTACCCTTTAAGAATATGCCCTGCTTTTATCACATATATGACATAAAGTATATAAACTTTTCTCACTTACTTAATATTTATGAAGGGAAAGGCCCTGCGTCAGGAGATCCTGGAAAGAATCGAATCCAACTGGCCCACCCACATAAAGGAGCTGATAACAGACCTGGGGTTCGAGGTCGACAACACCAACATAAAGAAGTTCGTATACCACATAAGGAAGCTCGAGGAGGCCGAGAAGGTAAGGGTCAAGCGTATCGGCCGGGCCCTGGTGGCATGGCCAACCGAGATGGAGAAGCTCAGGGTCATCCATGAAATGCTGAAGGTGGAATAATGGGACTTGCAATAACCTTTAAAAAACTGCTTCTGGGACGGGCTTTCTCAACAGAAAAGGGAAGAATAAGACTTTTTGGTTATATGGACTGGACACTTGTTCCTTCATATGTCTTTGCCGAAATATTACAAAATATAGGTGAAAGAAAAGGAAAGGATTATTTATACGAGCTTGGATTTAAACAAGGCAATAAAGTTGCAAAGGATTTCATAAAATATATGGGCATAAAACCACACGGAGGATGGGTTTCACAAAGAGCTATACTTGATTTATTGGAGTTCATAGGATTTGGGAAAGCAGAGTTCGTCAGGTCCAAGATTCAAAAGGATGGTCAGCACCACTTCATTTTCCATGTAAAGCATAATCCTGTTGTTGAATATGCAAAAGGTATGTATGGCCCAAAATCAATGGTTTGTAATTGGTTCATGGGTGTTTATGCTGCCCATGGTGAAATGGAGATGGGTATAAAAAACTCGCATATAGTAGAGAACAAATGTGCGTGTAAAGGTGCTCCCTACTGTGAATGGGAAACCAAATGGGTGAAATAATGGAAGGATTGGCTCTACCAAAAGAATCTGAACATCTTTACGGAATGGAATTAGATGAAACCGACTCAAAGCTAATAGAATTTTTACAAAAAACATACAGGGGACATGATCTAGACGATTACATCGAGACATGCATCAGATTAAATCAATCCATAGGAGACCCACGCATTAGAAAATACCTTGTAGATTCTTTTATTGGAGAGGAAACATCCGAAGAAGAGCGAGAATATGCACAAAGAGAATTTTTAAAAAGAAGCATCATTACCCAGGAAGTGAGACCATTCCAAGGCACCTCAAAATTGACCGAAAGATTATACGATAATAATATTGATCCGAAGGAACACCCAATTGATTATCAAATTACAAAGATGCCATCAGCACAAGCAACGAAACACAGGCTTCCGGTCATGGAGGAAGAGATTAAAAAGGCAATCCATCATGCTGTCGATGAACTGAACAAGGGAACGGTAAATATTATTGATTGGGGTTCTGGTCCCGGAAGATATGCATATCAAGTTGCTCATGAACTGAAAGATTCATCCTATGGAGAAGCAATGAAATTCACACTATTTGATATAAAACAAGAACCATTAGATGCTGGTGAGAAAAAGACAAAGGAACTGGGCGTCCACGACAAATTCAGTTTCGTACAGGGAGACCTTGGAGATGTCATAAAGGTAAAGGGCAACGGAGATAATGAGATTGGGATATTGTCAGGAATTCTGTGTTCGTTAAGTAATAGAGTTAAATGGTATGTTGCAAAGGGATTGAAAAGTCATTTATCTGATACGGGCTGCCTTATTTCTGCAAGTTCATCAAAGAAAATGAAGGTAGATGATCCTTATTTGGATCATTGGAGAAGGGAACAAGGGTTCTGGCCCTTGAATTATGTAAGTTCTATGGAATTGAAGGCGATTTATAGGCTTGCTGGATATCTGGGTAAATTACATACCACTCATGACAATCCTTGGGAACACTATGTAATAATTAGAGGTTATGTAAAAAATTCAAAAAGACCCTTTGGGTTATAATCTTACTTTTGCCTAATCCTCGACCTTCTTTATGGTTATCCCGGCCTTGGCGATTTCCATGGGATAGATGTCTGTCCCGTGGTTGGTCCTTCTCATCTTCCTGATAATCAGGGAGCGGTTCAGCTCGCCGCTTGCGTACTTGAGATAGTTCAGAATGATTACTCCGTCCACCACGAACTCCTCGACCCCGAACCTCGAGAGGGTCTTCATTTCCTCTGGTATCTCCGAAACAAGAATGGCCGAGCACCCTGTCCTCTTTATGATATTGATTATGCTCAGGAGCAGCTTCCTTATGTGGCTCGGGTCCTGGATGTTGAGGCCTATCAGGGAGGTGGAGTCTATGACAAGCCTCTTGGCCTTGAGGTTCTTTATCTCGTCTATGATTACAGAGCCGAGGTTATTCACCTGGGCGGGGTCGTGATAGATTATCCTGCACAGGCCCTTCTTCTCGAAGCTGTCAAAGTCCCACCCGAATATCATGGCATCGGCCTTGACATCCTCGGGGTTCTCCTCCAGGGTTATGTACAGCCCGCTGTCCCCCTTCTGGAGGCCGCTCCAGATGAACTGCATGCAGAATATTGTCTTGCCTGTCCCTGTCTCTCCTGTCAGCAGGTTTGCAGAATTCTCCAGGAACCCGCCCTCTATAAGGGGGTCGAGCCCTGGTATTCCGCTCGGGGTCCTCCTGATAACCACCATGTAATTAATTTGATAGCCCTGATTTAAAAAGATGCCGGGGGCAAAAACCCTTTTTAAAACACCCGGCCAACAAAACTAAAGATTGCCATGGAAGGGGATATAATCAGGTTCTTCAGGGAAAAGAAAGATGCCATAGACTCTGCAATCAGGAGGGTCTCCCCCGAGAGATACGGCAAGGCCTATGCAGAGCGTGCCTTTGGAATGCCCAGGTTCGGATACGACCTTGAGGGCCTGAACAAGTCCCTGGCCGAGCCCATCTGGGACCTCCTTAACAGGGGCGGAAAGAGATGGCGGCCTGCCCTCTTCCTGCTCATAACCGAGCTCCTCGGGGCAGACACCAAGAAGCTCGAGGACTTCGCAGCCATACCCGAGCTCATCCACAACGGAACCCTTATGATTGATGATGTCGAGGACATGGGTGAGTTAAGGAGGGGGAGGCCCTGCACCCACAAGCTGTTCGGCCAGGACGTTGCCATCAACACAGGCAACTTCATGTACTACATCCCGCTACTCACCCTCATGGAGAAGGGAGACATCTTTGATGACAAGACCCTGATCCGCGCCTACGAGGCCTACGCCCAGGAGATGATAAGGATTTCAGCAGGCCAGGCCCTTGACATATGGTGGCACAAGGGCAAGGCCGGGAATGTGACAGAGGAGCAGTACCTCCAGATGTGCGCCTACAAGACCGGTACCCTGGCAAGGCTCTCGGCCCGGCTTGCGGCCATCCTCTCGGGCGGCTCTGGTGAAACAGAGGCCTCCCTCGGAAGGCTGGCCGAGTCCCTTGGGGTGGCCTTCCAGATTCAGGATGACCTCCTCTCGGCCAGCACCGGCGAGTTCACCAAGGGCAAGGGCTACGGGGACGACATAACCGAGGGAAAGCGAAGCCTTCCAGTCATCCACTGCCTCAACAATGCCCCCGAGGACCAGAGAAGGGAGCTCCTCGAAATCCTCAGCAGGCACACCAGGGAACCCAAGCTGATTTCCAGGGCCCTGGAAATCCTTGAGTGGAGTGGCTCCCTAGACTATGCGAGGAAGCTCGCCAGAAACCTCCTCGAGGAGGCCTGGAGCAAGGCCAAGCCCGGGCTCCCAGACAACCCGGCCAGGAAGACACTTGAATCCTTCCTAAGATTTGCAATCGAGCGCAAGATCTGAATCAGGCCCCCTGAAGCTTTAAATATACGTTACACAACTAATCTCAAACCACACGAACCGATATTTATTAACCAGCCTATATAATTAATTTAGGGTTTACAGTTGCCGCAAAGCGGGTTTGCATAAAGAGCCAGCAGAACCAAACAGGTGCATTGCATGTCCATAAAAGAGAAGCTCAGGGAGTACAGGAGGGTCCTCCAGATCTCGAGGAAACCCGGAAAGGACGAATTCGTCAACGCGAGCAAGATATCGGCCTTGGGCATCGCCCTGATTGGCTTCATCGGCTTCATCATATTCATCATATTCATACTCTCAGGGATTTAGTGATAGCATGACTATTTATGCCATACGCACGACATCGGGGAGGGAGGACATGGTGATAGACATCATGGCCACTAAGATAAGGAGTGACGGACTCGATGTCAAGACAGTCTTCCACCCGGCAGAGATAAAGGGATATGTCTTTGCCGAGGGAACCTCCGGTGCGGTGCACAAGGCTGTCCAGGGCCTGATGCACATAAGGGGGGTTATTGACAAGCCAGTCCCCCTTGACGATATAAAGCACTTCCTCGAGACCGAGAGAAAGGACAGAATAAGGCCAGAGGAGGCAAACATAGTCGAGATAATAGGCGGCCCCTTCAAGGGGGAGAAGGGGAGGATAACCCGTGTGGACTCTGTCAAGGACGAGGTCACGATAGAGCTCCTGGACGCCTCCATACCCATACCAGTGACCATAGCCACCGAGTTCATCAAGATTCTCAAGCGGACCAAGAACGAATCTCAGGAGGAAAAGGAATAAAAACCCCCTGTTCCATGGTGATGTTTATGCCCAAACAGACAATTGAGGCCCTGGTTGACGGCGGAAAGGCATCTGCAGGCCCACCCCTGGGCCCGGCCCTCGGACCAATGAGGGTCAACATAGGTGATGTGATAGCCACAATCAATGAGAAGACCAGGGACATGGCAGGCATGAAGGTCCCCGTCAAGGTGATAGTGGATACCGAAACCAGGGAGTTCGAGATCGAGGTAGGCACACCTCCAACCTCTGCCCTGATAAAGAAGGAGCTGGACCTGAAAAAGGCCTCAGAGGAGCCAGGCAAGAAGCGTGCGGGGGACCTGACCCCTGAGCAGGCCAGGAAGATTGCCCGGATAAAGTTCGGCTCTGAGGACGATGCAGGCTACAGGCAGGTCGAGGGCACGGCACGCAGCATGGGCATAACAGTGGGCAAGGGAGCAGTGACCGAGGATGAGCTCAAGGCCTACGAGGAGGCCAAGGCAGCCGAGGAGGCAGAGAAGGCCGAGAGGGAGGCAGCCAAGGAGGCCGCGCCAGAGGCCGGGGCCCCTGAGGGAGAGGAAGGGAAGCCATCCGGGGAGGGGGAGCCAGAGGAGAAGAAGCCCGAGAAGAAAGAGAAGGATTAGCCCAGAACCCTGTTTTCCGCAAGAACCCACCAAAACACCCAGAAAATCCCCCTTTTGCACTAAAGGTTTAAATGTTTTTACTTTTCAATAATGACTTATGAATGGTTTCAATCGCATCCTGGACACATATCTCTGCCACTACAGCAAGCTGTTCTGGCTGCTCTTTGCCCTGGCCGGGATCATGTTCATAGCCACGGTATCCCTGGGGCTTGTCAGCCTCTTCTACCTTGACGTAATCCTGGGCGTGGCCCTGGTAGTGGTCGGCGTTCACATGCTTGGCGAGGAGTTCTTCCACCGCAGCATAAGGAAATCCCATGACGATTCCACTCGGGCCATAAACGAGCTTCTCCAGTGGGCTGAGAAGTCCTATGACTACACAAGGGCCTTCAAGGACAGGCACGAGAGGAGAATCTACAGGCTGGACCACAAGAGGGCAGAGCACGAGAAGATGGTCGAGGGGCAGTTCAGGTCCGCTGTCAAGAAGGTAATCGAGCTCGAGAACAAGCTCAACCGGGCAGTCAGGTCCCTTGAGCAGGAAAAGGACCTCATAACCAAGCTGGACAGCATGGCCAGGGACCTCCTCAAGGAGAGGCAGTTCGTCGAGAGGCGTGTCCTCGACCTCTCCCCAAACCAGTTCAGGGCCCTGCAGTTCCTCAGGAAGCACGGCGGGATGACCAACATGGACTACCGCAGGCAGTTCAGTGCCTCTGACAAGGGGGCCTACAACGAGCTGATGGCCCTTACCCAGAAGGGCCTGATAAAGAGGCAGGGCAAGGGCAGGACCACGCACTACGTGCTTGCATTCTAGAATTTATGCCAAAAGTCTATGTTGATTGATTTTATCAAAAACTGCCTTTACATCATTTTTCTCGAACCATGGCTTGGAAGCATGTATTTTGAAGTAAATATCTTCGAAATTTTTCATTCCATACTCTTTCATTAGATAATAAACAGAAGCAAAGAGTTCTAAGTTCGGCTCATTGATTATATCCATCAAACTCCTAATAGATTCAACATTTTTAGAATCACGGTCATCCAATTCGTTTGTTTCGGATTCTCTATATCCATATTCTTCTCTAGTCAGTCGAGGAGAATACGGACCACGCACAAACCAGTTAAAATTATAATCAAAGGTTTTGTCTTTTATTCCCAGAATATATGTAATTTTTTGTAGCAGAAGCCTGTGCTGATATTTATTTACATCAAATCTTTCACCAACTAATGATTGGAAAATAGAAACTAATCTTTCTATATTTTTCTTGCCGCCTGTGGCCATGTTTATATTATTCATATCTCTCATTTAAATACCCCCTTTGAGGCATCTTCTATTTCTTTTAGGATTTTTTGGACATGCTCAAGCGGCATTTCCGCTCTATCCCGTCCGGAATCAATCAGCTTGTTGATAGTCTTTGTGTATCTGTACAGTTGATGAAGTAATGCTATTAAATTGCTATCACATTTAAGAGGAGGCTCCCTCAAAAAATTCTCGATTGCTATCACTGCAAACTGTTCTTTATATGTGTTACCCTTCTCAATCTTATTGAGAACTTCCTGAAAAGCATATATTTCAGCACCAAGTGCTCTAAATTGTTGTTCCCGCCGAAGTTCGCCTTGTATGAGTAATGCCCTTCCTGCATTCTGAAGGGCCCACACCATTTCTGTAAGTTCATCCTCTCTTTTTATCTCAAACCCCCCGATTTCATTCCCCCTTTCTGCTGGATCATCATACTTCTGTGGTCCCTGAATTTCGATATAATCACGCTTAACCAAATGATTTATAACAAAAAGTCTGTGATTTATAGCAGCTCTGAACCTTTCTGCATCACGTTCGGTTTCGCCTCTGCAGACAATCTCCACCAATTTTGTTCCTTTCTTGTTTCTCACATATCCACCAATCTTCATATCTATGGCAATTCTCTCGATGCTTTCCCGCAAATTGACCCCTTGAACATCAAAGGCGGTCTGACCCTTCAAGATTATTTTCCATAGCGGCATGACTACATATAAGGAGAAAAGCTTTAAAATATAGAAAATCAAGGCAGACCTTATTCAAACCGACTTTTTTGAAAACAAACATTTATAAAGGCTACTTGCCCATTATCTTCATTATCCGTGCGATATTGCCTGGTCACTACTTAACACCCAGGTGCGCATACTGCCTCGGCAGGAGGATATCATGAAGGACCTTGTCAACAAGCTCAAAAAGACGCAGGCCGATTCCAAGCCCAGGAAGTTCAAGCAGTCCTGGGACCTTACCATAAACCTCAAGGGAATCGACCTCAAGAAGCCTGAGAACAGATTCAAGTTCGATTTTATGCTCCCAGAGGGTCGCGGCAGGGACCTCAAGGTCTGCGTGATAGCAGACTCCCTGGCAGCCGAGGCCAAGGGCCAGGCCGACCTTATCATAACCAAGAACGAGATAGAGCCCCTGGGCAGGGACAGGAAAAAACTCAAGAAGCTGGCCAGGGAATACGACTGGTTCTTTGGGGAGGCCACGCTCATGTCCCAGATAGGAAAGTCCCTAGGCGTGGTCCTGGGGACACGCGGCAGGATGCCCAGGCCAGTCCCGCCCAAGGTGAGCATAACCCCCTTTATAGGCAGGGCCAGGAAGTCTACCATGATAGTCCTCAAGGAGAGCCCTGTCCTGCACACCCCGGTCGGCTCCGAGGGCATGGAGCCCGAGAAGGTGGCCCGCAACACCGAGGCGGTCTACAAGGCCGTCACCGAGAAGCTCCCCAAGGGGAGGAACTCTGTCAAGTCCGTGTTCATAAAGCTCACCATGGGAAGACCCGTGAAGCTGGAGGTTGCATAGCATGGTATCCCAGAGGAATGCCCTGACAGTGAAGGATGTATCAGAGCAGCTCAGGCAATACCCTGTAATCGGAATCCTTGACATGTTCAAGCTCCCTGCCAGCCAGCTACACCAGATAAGGAACATGCTTCGTGGAAAGGCAGTGATAAGGATGGTCAAGAAGAGGCTGATAATCCTTGCCCTCAAAGACTCGGGCATCAGGGGCGTGGAAGCCCTGGGGGAAAGGCTCCAGGGGGAGCCTGCCCTGATAATGACCGAGATGAACCCCTTCAGCCTCGCCCGCCTGATAGGCAAGTCCAAGTCCGAGGCCCCCGCCAAGGAAGGCGATGTCGCCCCCAGGGACATAGAGGTCAAGGCAGGCCCGACCCCTCTCCCTCCGGGCCCTGTGATAGGCGAGTTCCAGAAGGCCAAGATACCAGCCATGATAGAGGGAGACAAGATTCACATCCGCGAGGACACCCTCGTTGCAAGCGAGGGCCAGGTCATTGACAGCCTCCTTGCCAGTGTGCTCTCCAAGCTGGGAATCACACCCATGGAAATCGGCCTCAACCTGCTCGCTGCCTGGGAGAAGGGTGAGGTATATGACAGAGACATCCTGTTCATACCCCAGGAGTCATACTTAAACGACCTGATGGCTGCCCACCGGGGGGCCTTCAACCTGGCCCTCAACACAGGCTACCCTACCAGCGAGACCGTGCCCCTGCTCCTTGCCAGGGCCCACCAGGAAGCCCTTAACCTGGCCCTGGCGGCCGGCATCCCCACCAGTGAGACAGTGGGGCCGCTCCTGGCCAGTGCCCATGCGCAGGCCGAGGCCCTGAAGGCCGCGGCCAAACCAACTGAGGAGCCAGAGACAACGCCAGGGGAGGCCGGGGAAGAGGCGCCCCAGGAAGAGGGCAAACCCGATGCCCAGCCCGAACCCGAGGGTGAAGAGAAAGCAACAGAGGAAGCCAAACCCGAGGCCAAGGAAGGCAGGGAATCCAAAGAGGAGAAAAAGGAGTAATGCTATAACGGAGGTGTAAACATGGAGATGATGTATGCAGCTCTTCTACTGCACAGCGCCGGAAAGAAGGTCGACGAGACAGGTGTCAAGAAGGTCCTGGAGGCCGCGGGCGGCAAGCCTGACGCATCCAGGGTCAAGGCCCTTGTCTCAAGCCTCACGGACGTGAATATAGACGAGGCCATAAAGCAGACAGCAGTGGCGGCAACAGCCGCTCCGGCAGCCGCGCCAGCAGAGGGCGAAGCCAAGAAGGAAGCGAAGAAAGAGGAAAAGGAAGACGAGGGAAAGAAGGCCGAGGAGGCCGCAGCAGGGCTTTCCAGCCTGTTTGGGTAGGCCTTTAAGGTCGCTGCCCTTGGGGATGGAAAGGCCCCCCTTACAATTAAAACTAGCTCGGGTAGATGACAGATGGTATGGACGGCATGCCCTGCGCTGCCAGGGCAGCATCCTCAAACTCCGGGGAGGAACAGTGGTCCTCTAGCTGTTTCTTCATACCCTCAAAGTACTCTATCTGGGTATTCAGGCCAGTGCTTGTGTCCCCGCCTATACCCGCAAGGTACAGCATGATAAGGCCCATCGCTATCATCATGTAACCATAGATGCTGCAGCTAGGGCTCCACCACCCACATTTCGCCAATATTGTGATACCAATCATGATATATAAATATCCCAGGAACTTATACCACATCCCCCACTTGTCATAATCCTTCTGGTTGGACTTGAGCCTGTTTATGGTGTCATTGATATAGCCTATCCTGGTCTCGCAGGATTCAAGGATGCTTGACTTCTTCCTGCTTGTCTCTATGGTCTCATTAAAGGCAGATATATCCTTCACCGTGGTCACGCCATTGAGGGTATAGTTGACACTCATGGAGAGGTTGAACGTCCGGCTGACATTCCCTTCTGCAAACCCCTCCAGGGAGTCCGGAATAAAGGCACAGTCCCAGTTCCCGTAGGTCGCTGTCTCCATGCAGTCGGTTGTTGTGGGTTCACCCCCATCTATCCGATAGAACACATCCAGGATTTCAAGGTCACCCGGGGAGTTCACTATGTGCGCATTGACAACGTGCTTCTTTATGTATTTGCATTTTCCACCAATCTTGCCCATTAAGCACTCCCAGGGGTCTGGTTCGAACCCCAGGATAGCCAGGCCTATCTCGCTCTCATTCATGCACAACCCGTTCGGGTATCCCGGCCCATGATAGCAGAAGGAGTAATTCCCGAAATCAGAGCAGTTGCAGTCCCTACAGCAGTTTGTCTGGTCCTCACCCAGCCAGGTTTCGCACATCACAGGAGGGTCCCCGCTACCCTCCCCGCAGTGCGAGGTCACTTCAATCACAACCTCCCCCAGAGCCTCCCCCCGGTCCTTTACCTCCCTGTTAAACCCGTTGTTGTAATACAGGCTCACATTGAGGCTGTTCCCATTCAGTCTTATATCCCGGTCACCCTCATCATAATAGGGAGAGGTCACATAGCCCAGTGCCGGCACAATTAGCCTGCAGCTCAGGTTGTAATCCCCCGGGTCCCCTGAAGCCACCTGATCACAGTCCAGGCTGCAGTCAACATCGCCTTCCTCAAGAAGGCACTCAAAAACAAAATCACCCATGTCAGTCGCATTCGGGCAGTTCTCCACGTGCATGAGAACAGGGACTTCGTGCTCCTGCGTGGAGTCCACCAGGCCCAGGGAGCCGACGCTGTCAATCACTATACCGAAGTCCTCCCTGCACCCGTCACCCTCAGTTGGGCCGTCAATACTCTGGGTGTCGCAGTACTGGTTCCCGGGGCAGGGGCAGTCATAACAGCAGTTGTCAGAATCCTCATCCTCCTCACCACAGTACTCGTCCCCGCACCAGTGCGGCCCGATTGAAAAATAGCCGAGGGTCCTGCTTATGCGCTTATAGACATCCCCGAGCGTGCCGTTCCTGTATATCACATCAAGGGTCAGCTCAGGGGTCAAATCATAATTCCTGAGGGGGCTGTATTCTGATACAGTAAAGGCAATCGTGCAGGTCATGTTGTATTCCCCTGAATCAGACGAAGCCTCCTCTGTGCAGGAGATGCTGCAGCTCGAGTCGCACTCCTCTGTGTAGTCATAGACACACCCCGTCTCACAGGAAACGCCGTCCAGCCGGAATGTCTCGGGCTTGTTGCTGACAACAATGTTCATGGATACCTGGTCACCTGTATTGTGCGTATAGAGGTGGTCAGGCCGATATTTGCCTATCTTGTTAACATCCCCGGAATCCGGGTCCTCCCTGCACACCCCGGAATCCGGGTCGTCGCCTGTCCGGTAGTCGCAGTAACCAGTGTGGCAGGGGCAGTCATAGCAGCAGTTCTCCCAGCTCTCCCCCAGATATGACTCACATCTCCCCTGTCCGCACTCAAACGAGCCGATGGTGACATCGGGGAATGCCGTCTCTACATACTTGTCCCTCAGGGTATCCCCGTCCATGTACTCGACCCTGAGCCTTATCGCATTGTTCGTTACCCTGAACTCCCCGCTGCCGCACTCTGGCACTGGCTGGACCTCCACAGGGCACACATATACATCACCCAGGCCCTCGCACACACAGGGACTGAACACGCCCCCCAGCTTGCACCAGCTCTCTGCCACCGAATGGCCTGTCGGCGCATGGTCTATCTTCACCGGTATGCTGACGGTGTGGCTCTCGAAGCAGTCCTCCACCCTTGGGTTCACAATCCCGTAAATACTGAGCCCTATCCCATCCACAGGCCTGCATCCCCAGTGGTTGTCGCAGTAGTATCCCCCGCTGCAGCCGCAGTCCAGGCAGCAGTTGCTCTTGCTCTCGCCCCTGTCGCTCTCACAGCCGAACATCCCGCAGGTATAGGAGGGGTTGAGATGGAGCGTCACGGGATTGCTCACCTGGGGGGACGCGACCGGAAGCAAGAAGCTGTAGTCCCTGGAAACCGAGCTCACCTCACTCCCTTCTATTTCCTGATAACCAGCACCGTTCGGCTGGCTGTCAATATCACCCTCCCCGTCCACGCTTATCTCATAGAGGGAGGAGGCCCCCTGGAAGACAACCTTGCTTATCCAGTCAGGGTTTGCAGGGATCATGAAGCGGCTTTTTATGAACACCCTTATTGTCGGCAGGAGGCCAATATCCCTTGCATAGACCCCTATCTCAGAGATATCGCTCTCCTGGACAGTGAAGGCCTGGCCGTCCCTCTCAACAACGGTCCAGAAGGCCACCCAGACAAGGTTTCCCCCATTATCGAGCTTCACGAAACAGAGCAGGTTTGCGGTGTCACCACCCGAGACATCGCCCCATCCATAGCTGGTGTCAACATCCCCGGAGAAGGCATCCACCCCGACCAGCACGCTTTCCATGCATTCATAAGGATTCCTGTCCCTGCACTTATACAACCAGGCCCCCTCCAGGCTCACCGAGGAGGTGCCGTTGCTCAACACAAAACTCAGGACCTCTGTCCCTGGGTCAACCGATATCCCCTTCTCCACAAGGCCCCCCGGATTGAAGTTGCTGATGGGATTCCCATACTCAACCTCACTGGAGTCATACGTCCTCACGGTCACAGCCGATGCTACGCTTGTGGTGATTACAAGATAGCTCGCCATCACAGCGAACACCTCAACCCACAGCAGCTTCCAGTTCACCTTTCATCACCCAAAACATCAGATGGGCATCATCCCGCCCGTGGCATCAGCCAGCCCGGGAAATCCCTCAGAGGAGCACATCAGTCTCTTCTGCTCGAGCTGCATCTCCAGCGACATCCTCTGCATATCAGCGCTCTGAGCGCTATTTCCCATCATCATGGCCATCATCATGGCCTGCATGGCCATCATCAAGAATCCCATGCAGTCCATTGCACCGAAGCTCAGCGTGCCCCCACCCGCGAGGCTTACATAGGACCCCTCAACAACAGGTACCTCACCAAGCCCTTGCACACACATAGTTACCCCCGGAATAGGGACGCAAGGCGGTGTGGTCGTTCCGCCGCCTGTCCCCGTGCTGGCTATCATGCATATCGCGAAGGCCACGAACAGCGCTATGGCTATCATGTGCATGATATCAGCCCACATCTCATAATCATCAGCGTTGCTGTCGAGGTGGTTTATCTGGCCCTGGAGCCTGCTTATCTCATTCTCGCAGCCCATCAGGGCCTGGGACTTCTTCCTGGTTATCTCCTCCCCGGTGCTGGCATTTATGCTCTGCAGCACCTCCACATCACCAATGTAATATCTGATATCCAGGCTGATGTTCAGCTCGCGGGTCTCGCTCCCTTCTGTCCCCCCAAGGTTGTCCGGAAGCAGGGGACATGTAAAGTTCCCGTGCTCCTTCCCGGGCACGCAGGTGGTTTTCTTGACACTCTGCCCCTTCAGGGTGTAGAAGGCATCCACCACCTCGATATCAGGCGGGGCATTTATCACATGGACACTAGCATTCACCTTGCTGAACCCGCAGGGCCCCCTTATGTATCCTATGGTGCACCCCAGGGGGTATGGCTTAAACCCAATTATCTCCAGGAGTATGGTATTGTTCTTCATACACAACCCGTCAGGGGTTTCTCCTGTGTAGCAGAAGAAGTCCTCCCCGAAATCAGAGCAGCCGCAGTCCAGGCAGCAGCTGGTCTGGTCCTCCCCCAGGCCTACCTCGCACATCACTGGGGGGTCACCGCTTCCCTCTCCACAGTGTGATGTGACAGCGATTTCCACTCTCCCTAGGGCAGGCTCGCTATAGAAATCCTCCCTCTTGTCAGGGCCGTCGTTATAGGATAATGTTATGTTGTAGCTGTTCGGCTGGAGCCTGAGCACCCTGTTGTCGGGGTCAGAACATTCATAGTAGGGCAGCCCTATTGTTGTATAGCCAATGGGTGGTATCTTGATATCACACACGACCCCGTATCCGGCATCTGTCACCCCGGTCACCTGGCAGTACACAATACAGTCTATGTCCGGGTCGTTGGCCATGCTGCATATCCCGGATATCGCGAAGTCCGAGGCCGGGTCAGGGACGTGTCCCCTTATTTTGATGACCTGGGGCTTAGTGGAGTCCTTCAGGGAAAGCCCCCCTATCTCATCGATAATGAGCCCGGTCCCTGAGAGGGGCTTGCAACTGTCCCCCCCCTCGCCTGTTGTGGGGCCGTTGATATCCCTGGTGTCACAGTAGTAGTCAGGCCCGAAGGCCGAATCCTCTGCGCAGGGGCAGTCATAGCAGCAGTTCTCTGCGCTCTCGCTGCCTATACAGTCCCCGTCCCCGCACCGCTGCGCACCCACTGGTATGTCCCTGAAGCCCTGGGTAATGCTTCCCGTGACCGAGCCAGAGCCGTTGTTGTAGCCCAGGCTGAAGCCCATGCTCGGCGACAGGGTGTAATCAGATTCCATGTCATAATCATCAATATAGAGGAAGAGCGTGCATGACATGTTGTACTCCTCCGGGTCAGACGAGGCCAGCTCAGAGCAGCCTGTTACAGAGCATGTCGCGGTGCAGGATTCCTCGCCCCTAAGGCACACTGCATCGCACGAGGTGACTGATACGCCCAGGCTCCTGGGAGCGTTCCTGACAACAATGTTCATATCCACTATCTTTCCTGATTCAGAAAAAACCGTGAAGTGGTCAGGCTCTATGCCTGCCGCACGGATGTTACTCTCCTGGGGGTCCTGCCTGCAGTAGGCATCCGTTTTAAGGCTCCCTGGCTCATAGTCACAGTACCCGCTCGGGCAGGGGCAGTCATAGCAGCAGTTTGTGTGATCCTCCCCGAGCCCTGTCTCGCATCCCCCTTGCCCACACTTGAACGAGCCTATGGTTATGTCAGGGAGCCCCACCTCCAGGTCCTTGGTCATGGTCTGGGCTCCGTCCGGGAATGATACCTGAACCCCTATTCTGTTGGGGCCGAGCGTGAACATGCCCTCTGTCTCTTCAGTGCAGTCAGGTATGACAGGGACAGTCACCGGGCACCTGTAGATGCTGCCTGAAAGTGGGGTGCATTCGGTTTCGTACTGGACACCCCTTAGACTGTACCAGGCCGGGTCCATGCTCATGCCCGAGGGTGCGTTCTGGAACTCCACGAGAATGTCCAGGTCATGGATTTCATAGCAGTTGCTCACCCCTATCTCTGCGCTTCCATACAGACTCAGGGCTATGCCTGATTCTGGCCTGCACCCCCACTGGCTGTCGCAGTACCACCCGCTGCTGCAGGGACAGTCCAGGCAGCAGTTGCCCTGGCCCTCGCCCCTATCCTCTGTGCCTCCGCTGCCATCCTCACACCTTGAATCCCCGCATATATAGGATGGGTTTTTGTAGAGCACCACAGGACTCCTTATGCCAAGGACCTCTGGAAGCATGAGGGTGCAGTTACTGGAGACCGAGGTCACCTCATTGCCTGATACCACCTGGCCCTCAACATCCCCGGACTGGTCGAATTCCAGCTCATAAATCGAGGTCGCTGAATCAAGAACCACCCTGCTTACCCAGAGCGGGTTTGCGGGAATCATCTGGTTGCCTGTTATGAACTGCTTTACCATGTTGATATATTCTATATTATTCACATAGACGCTGAGGGAGTCTAGGTCGTCCTCTGACACGTCAAAGCCCTGCTCTGAGTCCCTCTCAATCTCTATCCAGAACCCTGCCCAGAGGGGCTTTCCCTGATTGTTCACCCTTGCCATCACCAGGATGTTGGCCTGCTGCGGATAGTTCGCGGTCTGGTCAGCCAGGGAGGTCCAGGCGAATTCGGTTTCGAGGTTTCCCTGTGAGGATTCGGCCTGCACAGCAGAGACGCAGGCAGAGGGATTCATGCCCCTGCACCTGTAGAGCAGCACTCTCTCCACAACAGCCCCGGATGTCGAGTTGGATATCCCGATGCTGACCGTGGGTGAGTCCCAGGGCGGGTTTATCACAACATCCTTATCGAGCATGTACCAGGGATTGTACGTCGCAGAAAGATAGCTCTGACCGCTGTATATCTTGACGCTTGTAGCAGAAGCAGCGGGCAGGGTGAGGATTAGGTAGCTTGCAACCACTGCAAACACCTCGACCCCAAGAATTCCCCATTTCATGCATTTACTCCTATGTGCATATCACCCTGGTTTGGCATGACTGCTCCAGGGTCTTCAGGTGGTCTAGGGCGGCCTGCTTGTCGCAGCAGGTCGTGCAAGGCTCCTCCAAAAACCCGCCGCAAGGGGTGTTGCAGTCCCAGAACAGGTCAGACCTGGATGAACCGCATAATGCGGCCGTGGCCTTTAGAAAATCGCAGTCACACCCCGGTAGCACAAAGGTGTTGTCGACATATTCCTCAGTGCTCACAGGCTCTATCCCGCATTCCTGCATCGCGGCGGTCAGGCAGTTCCTTTCAGTCTCTTCCATCATGTAGCTCCTGTCACCGGCGCGCACGGGTATGTATACATAGACATCCCTGTCTCCGCTGCCCAGCTCAAACCCGCTGTAAGAGAAGCCCCCTGCAGGCATGTAATCAGACGAGCCATACATGGTGGCATCGACTGTGTAGGGATATCCCGACGGGAGATAGTCCACAAGGGTGCTCACCAGCGGGGAGGTGTAGCATCCCTGGTAACACTCACTGCAGTTGCCCAGAATCAGATTACTCATATTCACATCCGCTGTCTCTGCCTCATCGGCATGCTCCTCACAGAACCTACATTCATCCGTGTCCATGCAGCCTTCAGGGATGCTGCCCACATCCACATTGCTCACAGGAAGATTCATGTACCCGTTGTTGAAATTCACAAATGCGTAATCGGTGTCCACCCACCCGATGCTGCACTGTTTCGTGGTCACGGTCTCAATATCGCAGGTGTTGGCGCAGGCATCGCAGGTCTCAAATTCCACATCTCCCTCATAGTCATAGTAAAAACCATCCTCGGTAATGCTGACCTCCTTGAAGTGCACCCTTATCTCATTCACGGGGTTGAGTGTGACCTGGTAATTCTCGCTGGGCGCAAGCCCGCCTTCCGAGACCTCCCTCTTCAGGAACTCGTAATCATCAGTCTTGTAGACAAAGAGCTCCTGGGCCCCGCACCTTACCGGGCCCTCGGCATAGCCGTTCTCATCTGTCTCCCCGTCCTTGACAGGGCATCCTCCAAAGACCACCCAGGCCCCCTCAAGGCCCACCCCGGTTTCGTCCACAGCCCTTACCTTGCCGCTGCACTGCAGCTCTGCCTCTGTGCACTCAGACAGTCCTGCTCCAAGCAAGCCGCACCCCCCGGGCCTCGGCTCCATTACCTGGTCTCCCCTGTCACTGATGCTCACCATACTCGCGAAATTGAAGCTGTACCCTGTATAGGGGTCCTTCACCCTGACTATGAAGGGGTAGCTGAAGTTGTAGGCATGGTTGTAGACAGCAGTGCAGACAGGTATTGTAAATCCCCCATGTGAGGGCATATCGAAATTGGTGGCGAACACAAACTCAAATAGGTTGAATACCCAGTCATCTGTCATCAGGGTCCGGATTTCAAGGTCCGGATAGGTCTCTCCGTTCAGGTCCTGTATGGCAAACACCTTGGGCTCGGTTGTGGCTGGTGCCATGGGCTTCCACCACTCAGTGGACACCAGTACATACTCCAGTATCTCGTACAGGTAGGCATTTATCTCCTGCGGGCTCCTGTAGACAACCTCACCGCACCGTGTCATGGCACCTGAAGTGGGGAGCTTGGGATGCCCGTCCCCTGTCTCTTGGGAGAAGTACATGGCCGCTATGGTAAATACATCAAAGAACCTGTTGTCCGCAGAGGCCTCTGCAAAGTCGCTTGCAAACGCATATATCCTTCCGAACTTGGTGTCAATATGTTCCCTGTAGGGATAGAAGTCCCCTGACATGCTGTAGTTCCTGACCGTGGTGGGCAGAGTAAGCGTGATGTCAATGGTATCCGGCTCAAGCGGCCCACCACCCTTGATATCCACACCCACATCAATTCCACTCCTGTCGAACTCTATCATGTTCCCATAAAGCAGTTCAATATCATTCAGGTCATCCAGCACGGCCTTCTCTATGGAGGCCTCCATCCATCCCTCCACATCATTATCGCTACCAGGAATATCGATGTCAGGAATGTTGGTGTTGCCGCACTGCTGCCAGAAGGGCACATCCATGAAAAGGAACTCGGTGTGCTCCACATCCTCATAGGTCTTTGTCACACCCGGCATGTAGGAATCCAGGTAGCCCCCGTGCGTCATCATGGTCCTGAGGGTATCGTCCGCGGCATCCCTTATAACGCCCCTGATGCTCTCTGAGACATCCTCCTGCTCCTCATACACCCCTCCGGGAACAGGGCTCTGGACAACGACTCCGCCCCGGATTGCATAAAACGCGACTATCACCACAACGAACAGGATTCCGAGAACAACGACAAACTCCATCTGCCCCTTCATATATATTATTAATTAGCGGTTACTATTAATAATTTTCAGGAGAAGCGGCAATTATGCTCACAAAGAAGGCCCTCATGGAGAAATTCAGGAAGACCCCTGACAAATACTGGAAGGCCGAGCTCTTCAGGGAAAGGGGTTTTGAAAGAAGGCGCTGCATAAACTGCGGCAAGTATTTCTGGACCCTGGACCCTGACAGGAAGCTCTGCGGCGACCCGCTCTGCGAGAACTACGGCTTCATAGGCAAGCCCATAACCAGTGTGAAATGGGACTATGTCCAGACCTGGAAGGCCTTTGAGAAATTCTTCATGAAGAACGGCCACGCCTCTATCCCCCGCTATCCTGTCATAGACCGATGGAGGCCGGACCTATTCTTCACGATAGCCTCCATCCAGGACTTCCAGAGGCTTGACAAGGGAAACATGACCTTTGAATACCCTGCAAACCCCCTTGTCGTCCCCCAGGTGTGCCTGAGGTTCCCTGACATCCAGAACGTGGGGGTGACGGGCAGGCACCACACCTCATTTGTGATGTCAGGCCAGCACGCCTTCGGCTACCCCGATGAGGGCTACTTCAGGGACCGCTGCCTCGAGCTCAACTTCAGCTTCCTCAACAGGGTTATGGGAATCCCGGAGAGGGAGCTTGTCTATGTCGAATCCATCTGGGCCATGCCTGACCTCTCGGCATTCGGCCCCTCAATGGAGACCCTATCCCGCGGCCTGGAGCTCGTCAATTCGGTCTTCATGCAGTTCACAAGGTCAGGCCAATCCTTCAGGGAGCTTCCCAAGAAGGTGATTGACGTGGGATGGGGCCACGAGCGGCTGGTGTGGTTCACCCAGGGAACCCTTACCGGCTATGACGCGGTCTTCGGACCTGTTATCGAATGGCTCAGGAAGAGGGCAGGCCTCAGGGACAACGACCTCCTCGAGAGGTACGCGTCCCTGTCAGGGGGCCTTGACATAGACGAGGCCGCGAATGTAGGCAAATCAAGGGAGGCCGTAGCCAGGAAGCTCGGGGTCTCTGTCGGGGAGCTCACCGGGGTTGTCGAGCCCTCCCAGGCCCTGTACGCTATAGCTGACCACACCAAGACCCTCCTCTTTGCCATAACAGATGGGGGCATACCCTCCAATGTGGGGGGCGGCTACAATCTCAGGGTCCTTTTAAGGAGGATGCTCTCATTCATCAAGGAATTCGGCCTTGACATCGACCCCTGCAGGGTTGCTGAGCTCCATGTGAAGCACCTCCATCCCATGTTCCCTGAGCTTTCCAGCGGCCTGGACAACTTCGCCAATATCATGGACATCGAGAGGGAGCGCTACGAAAAGACCCTTGAGAAGGCAGGCATACTCATACAGAGGGAGATTAAATCGGGCAGGGGCATAGATACCAAGACCATGACAAGACTCTATACCTCAAACGGAATAACGCCCGAGCTTGTCGAGAGGGTTGCCAGAGAGCAGGGTGTGGATTTCACTGTGCCAGAGGGCTTCTATTCAAGCCTGACCCAGGGGCACATGACAGGAAAGAAGGAGGACGAGAAGGCCCTCATGGTGGATGTCTCGGGAATCCCCAAGACCCGCACCCTCTTCTATGAGAAGCCCTACCAGAGGGAGTTCAAGGCCACTGTTCTTGCCAGGCTGGGTGACTGGATTGTCCTTGACAGGACGCTCTTCTACCCAGAGGGGGGCGGCCAGCCCACTGACAAGGGCATACTCTGGGCAGGTGCCAGGGAGTTCCAGGTCCTGGATGTCCAGAAGCTCGAGGATGTGATTCTCCACAGGGTGGACAGGCCAGGGGGCCTCAGGAAGGGCCAGCCGGTGAGCGGCAGGATAGACTGGGAGCGCAGGCACACCCTCATGAAGATGCACACCTGCACCCACATCCTCGCAGGCGCAGCCCGCAGGGTCTTGGGCTCCCACATCTGGCAGGCCGGCGCCAAGAAGGGCCTCGAATCGTCCAGGATAGACCTCACCCACTACAAGCCCTTCACCCACGAGGAGCTCGGGGAGATAGAGTGCCTGGCCAATGACATAATCAAGAAGGACATGCCTGTAAGGTCAGAACTCATGACCAGGGGGGAGGCTGAGAAGGCCCATGGCTTCACCATCTACCAGGGTGGCGCCTCACCAGGAAGGATGGTCAGGGTGGTCAACACAGCCAACGGCTTTGATGTGGAGGCCTGCGGGGGTTCCCACCTTGAAAGCACAGGCGAGGTCGAGATGGTCAAGATAATAAGGACAGAGAGAATCCAGGACGGCGTGAACAGGCTGGTCTACACCTGCGGCAAGCCGGCATTTTCCTACCTCAGTGACCAGGAGGGCATTGCCAGGGAAATCACCCACACACTCTTAGGCACCCCGCTCGCGTCCAGGGCAGCCCGGGCCATCAGTAGCGAGGGGGACATAGCCAGCGACATCCAGGCCGCTGCAGCGGCCCTCTCAGTGGAGCCCAGGAACCTGGCCAGAGCCTTTGAGCGCTTCACCAGAGAGATGGGCCAGGAGCATGAGCAGCTAAACAGGCTCAGGAAATCCCTTGAGCTCCGGACAAGGCCCCTGGATGAGGAGGCCTTCTTCCTTAATCACTCCATGCAGCCCTCAAGCCTCAAGGAACTGGCCGAGGCCGTGTTCGGAATCTGGAAGGAGCAGAGGAAGGCACTTCATTCCCTAGCCGAACAGGCAGCGCGCTCCAGGGCCACGAGGCTTATTGCCAAGGCCAGGGATGACAGAATCCTCGATGTCGTTCCCGGTGACAGAAAGACCATAATAGAGATAGCCAACCAGATACTCAATATAAACCCGAACCTGACCGTAATCCTGGCCAACCAGGCCGGTGACATCATAGCCATGAGCAGAATCAGGGACGCAAGCAAGGTCCTGAAAGAGATTCTGGACAAGACAGGCGGCTCAGGGGGCGGCAGCAGGGAGCTTGCCCAGGGAAGGCTTGAACTCTCCAAGCTCATGAAGCTCCTGCCAAGGGACTAGAACTCCCTTATGATGCAGGCCCTGGGCTGAGCTATCGCAACCTCGCAGAAGGTGTCCAGCAGGCCCTCGTAATCCAGGGGCTTGCCTGTCAGGTCTGTTATCCTCCCTCCGGCCCCGATAATATCCAGCCTGCTCTCGTTCCCCACGACCTCGTTCACGACGACATAGCCCTCGAGCCTGCTCGCAAAGGTCTCGAGCTGGGCGTTCTTGTCCAGGCAGTCCGTGCAGTTCTCCTGATAGAAATGCTCTATAAGGACCCTGCCGCTCCTCAGAATCTGTATCTGCTGGTCAGGGCTAATAGGCTCCCTGATGACAGTGGGTATCTCCGGGGCCGGGGGCTCCTGCTGGAAGGTGGCACTGTTCATGGCAAACCCCACTGCCGAGAGGACCATGATTATCAGTATGATTATGGCAGCTGCCGGCTTCATGGTGCTTGACATATCATATCACCCTCCGTCCCTGCGGGACGGCATGTACTCCTTCACCCTCCGTTCCTCTTATGCCACAAGGGGCATCGGAACGGCATACACCCCATCACCTTCCGTCCCTGCGGGACGGCATGCACTCCTTCAAACCCTCTTTATATTCACAATAATTGACCATCAAACTTAAAACCATTCAGAAGTGCTCCCTGTGGACAAAGTCCTTGAGGGGCCACCTCTCGGGCTTCTTGGGGGTTTCAGCGGGGTAGCCCAGCGGGACTATGGCCAGGGGCCTCACGTGCTCCGGAAGGACAAGGACCTGCCTGACCCTTCCCTCATCAAAGGCCCCAACCCAGCACGAGCCTATTCCCTTGTCCCAGGCCGCGAGCATGAGGTTCTGGGTGGCCGCCGCCGTGTCCTGTATGCTATAGAGGGTCTCCCCCCGCGTTCCGCACCTGCTGCTTTTCTTCAGGTTCGAGCACACCACCACGACAACAGGGGCCTCCTCTATCATGTCCTGGCCCAGGGCAGCCCCTGCGAGCCTCTGCCTATTCTCAGGATTCTTCACAACTATGAACTCCCAGTCCTGGCAGTTCTTTGCAGACGGAGCTGCCACGGCTGCCTCGAGAATCTCATCCATTAGGAGTTCGGTAATATCATCCCCCCGGAAGCCCCTCACCGATGCCCTCCCCCTGATGCATTCCATTGCGTCCATACCCTGCACCTGCTTGATTATATTTACTCTTTACGCAAAATCCGTTCCTTGGACGGAACATGAGTATAGTTTACATATTAAAACCACTAATTAAATTAATTTGTTATATTGCCTGGCCTTCCGGGCCGGGAAGGAGATACCATGAAGAACTGGGAAAGATACAGGGCCTGCCTTGAAACCGGGGACTTCCATGTCCACACCAGTTACACGGACGGCTCTAACACCGTAATGGAGATGTGCGAGCAGGCCGTCCGGAACGGCCTCAAGCTAATATGCTTCTCAGAGCACGTTCGCATGGAAATCTCATATGACTACGACGACTTCCTCAATGACATCATTGAGGCCAGGCAGCTCTTCCCGGGGCTCAAAATCCTGGCAGGGTGCGAGACCAAGATACTCGACCGCTCAGGCAGCCTGGATGTCTCCAGGGAAATCCTCGGCAAGGCCGAGATTATCATTGCCAGCTTCCATGACTTCCCCCAAGGCCCCAGGGAGGACTTCATCCAGGCCCTCCTCGGCGCACTCAGGCACCCCAGGGTCGATATCTGGGGCCATCCCCAGACCTTCCTGAGAAACGTGAGCCTCACACCCCCAGAACTCCAGGTCATCATAAAGGAGTGCAAAAAGAGAAGGGTTCTCATCGAGGACAGTCTTGTAGAAACATACAGAACCCCACCCGGTTTCCTAGATATGTGCAAAAAACTTGGCGCCACCATGGTAACCAATTCAGATGCTCACTATGCGGAGGACCTGAAGAGAATTTAGTCACCATATCCGAGCGACATTTCCTGATACATGTTTCCAATCCCATCCACCATGCCATCCACATATCCCTTCCCAAATTCTGGTGTTGAGAGTCTGGGGCTGTTATCATCGTCCCCATCAACACCCGAACCAACAGGTTCTGCTCCCTCCACATAGCCCCTTTTATTAAAATACTCCCTATCAACTTTCCCTCCCACAGCCTGACTCATATCAACCATTCCTGGCCTGTAAAACATGATAACAGAGGTTTCGTTCCTGCTTGCGTGGCCTCTTACCTCGAACCTTTCAGGGTCAAGGAGTCCGAAGTCAAACTTGAACTCAATCGAGTGCCCTTCCTTAAAACCATAAACCACTCTTTCTATCACACCAAGGTGGTCAGGGTGTGCATATGCCGTAAGGAACAGAATACCTGAATTCCCTAGGGAACCAGATATCTCAGAGACATAGTTGCGACACATCCCCTCAAGAATCTCAGGCCCGGTGTTTATGGTTCCTGGAAAATCCATCTCATACGGTCCTGTGACCCCATATGAGAGGGATGGTGCCTGGTGGCACACTAGGGATTTGCGGACGGCCCCCTTCCCCAGAAACTCTCCGATAAGGCCGTATATCCTTATGTTGTCAGAATCCAGGGGCAGGTGAAAGCCATGCTGCTCTATAACACCGAAGTTTCCCAGAACAAGGTCATAATTCGTATCATCTACTTCAGGCCCCTTAAAATCATCAATCATTCTGAAATCACCATACTTCTTTTCAACTGCCCTCAGAAAGTCCCTTTCAAGTTCCCTGTCATAATTCTTGCCCTTGATGAAGGCCTCCTTAGGGACAGGCGGAAGGTTGTATACACCCCTGCCCTTACCCCTGACGTAATCATAATAGACCTCTGGTCTCAGCCAGCAGCTCATGACGGGCAGTTCTACTGATTTGGGCTTCAGGTCCCTCATCCCCTTCCATGAGTATGCAGCCAGCTCGGTGCCCTTGTTGAGGCTGCGCGATAGTGTCTCAAACATGATATCACTTGCTACTTATTAGTAGACATTTAAATACTTAACCAAACCCTTAACACATATATTAATTAACAACAATACACTTCAGTTACGGTGTTTTGTATGTACGAGCTCGCTCTGGCCGGAATCCTGGCCTTTGTAGCCACCCTCATCCTGACGCCCAAGTGGATAGAGAGGGCCACGAGGACAGGCCTGGTAGGCAGGGACATGAACAAGAGGGAGAAGCCCAAGGTAGCCGAGACAGGCGGAATCGTGGTCTTTTCGGCCTTCCTCCTGGGCATGCTTGTGATTCTGAACAGCTACTGGTCTGCATGCCAGCTGGAGCGAATCCTGGTCACAGCGGCCTCCATAACCTCCCTTTCCATAATAACAGTGATAGCCTACGCAGACGATGTCAGCGGCTGGAAGAGGGGCTTTGTCAGGTGGAAGAAACCCCTTATAACAGCCGTGGCAGTCCTCCCGCTCATACCCTTTCTCCTGGACAGGGTTGCGGTCTCTGTCCTTGGTCACCAGATAGCCATGCCCTGGCTGTTCTATCCCCTGGTCATGGTTCCCATAGGCTTTATCGTGGCCACCAATGCCGTGAACCTCCTTGGTGGATTCAACGGCCTCGAGACCCTTCTCGCTATAACGGGAATCCTCACCCTCATGTGGTTCACCCAAGGCACTGTCTTCTTCCCCATCCTTCTTGTCGCAGCGGCCGGACTCCTGGCCTTCCTGCGTTTCAACCGCTACCCCTCAAGGGTCTTTCCAGGGGACACACTCACCTATTTTGTGGGGGCACTCTTCGCAGTGGTTGCCGTGATGGGAAACTTCCAGAGCATAGCGGTTCTAATCATGGCCCCGTACATCCTGGAGGGCGCAATCAAGTCCAGGGAGCTCCACTACATCTATAAGAACAAGGAGATATTCAAGCCCGAGTGCTTCGGCATTCCCTCCAGGGACAACAGCCTGAGGGAGCCCTACCGCCAGATATGGTCCCTCACCCACGTGGCCATGCGGGCCATAAGGAAGGTCAGGGGCCGCTGCTATGAGAACGACGTGACCGTCCTCATCTCAGGCCTCTACGCTCTCTGGTGCCTCGGGCTGATATGGTTCTTTGGTTAGGTGATACAATGAGGATACTTGTTACAGGCCTTGGCGGGCCCGCGGGAATCAATGTGGTGAGCCTCCTTCCGGGGGGCTCTGTCGTGGCTGCCTGCGACTCCAACCCCAGGAAAAGGGAGGACCTGGTCAGGACAGGTAATTCAGGGGTCAGGTTCTATACGGTCCCGCACGCCAGGAGCCATGACGCGTTCAAGCGCGCCGTAAACGAAATCATAAAGAGGGAGAGAATAGACGTGCTCATCCCCACGGTCGACGAGGAGCTCCTGGTATTCTCCTACCGGCCCGCTCACTTCAATGCCAGGATCGTGGTCTCTCCATACACGACGGTCAAGACCTGCGACGACAAGGCCCTACTCTACGAGAGTGTCAGGGACGAGCCCTTCTGCCCCAGGTATGTCGTCACCGACAGCCGCCAGGGGCTTGCGGCCTTCGGCCCGGGGCCCGTCTTCATGAAGCCCAGGAGGGGCCGGGGGAGCAGGGGAACCCGCCTTTTTCAGAATTACATGGAAATACCCCAGGAACTGATAAACAGGGACAATGTATTCTGCGAGCACCTCCCGGGCCAGGAATACACAGCGGACGTGCTCTGCGACCTCGAGGGCAACCCGGTTGTGGCAGTCCCCAGGAAGAGGCTCGAGGTCAGGGATGGCATCTGCACCAGGGGGGAGACCCAGAGGCACCCTGAAATAGAGGAAAAGATTAAAAAGCTATGCAGCATTCTTAGGTTCATAGGCCCCGCAAACATGCAGTTCAAGGCAGACACCTCGGGCAGGATGAAGCTGGTGGAGATAAATCCCAGGTTCTCTGGCGGGCTGCCCATAACTGCAGAGGCCGGAGCCAACACAGCAGAGCTCCTCTACAGCATGCTTTCAGGGAAGGGCATCCCACAAACCGAGTGGAGAGAGGGTGTCTTTGAGAACAGGATAATGAGAATGAAATAAACGAGGGAGATGGAGTGTATGCCGTCCCGCAGGGACGGAAGGTGATATTATATGAACATCATTGCAATAGGCGCACACCCGGACGACATAGAGTTCGGATGTACCGGAACAATCATGAGGCATATCAAGAGGGGGGACGAGGTAACCTTTGTAATCCTCAGCAGGGGCGAAAGGGGAGGCGACCCTGAGGTAAGGACCAGGGAGGCCGGGGAGTCTGCCAGAAAAATCGGGGCCAAGCTCCAAATGTTTGATTTCCCTGACACCGCAGTACCCCAGAGCCACGAACTGATAGAAAAACTCGAGGCCATCATCAAGGATTTGAATCCAAGAAGGGTCTACACCCACTCTGTCAGGGACACCCACCAGGACCACCGGAACGCGGCCTATGCGACCCTCTCGGCGGCCAGGTTCGTCCCGGAGATATTCGCCTACGAGTCCCCGAGCCTCTACCTGAACTTCAATCCCAACTACTATGTGGACATCAGCAGCTATATAGACAGGAAGATAGAAATACTCAACAAGTTCACTACCCAGAACGGCCGGGACTACATGAAAATCAATGCCATCCGGGGCCTCAGCCAGTTCAGGGGGCTCGGCCCCGCAGTAAGCCACGCCGAGGCCTTTGAGATTGTGAGAATCCTGAAATCGGACAGCATCTAGCCTATTTATTGCTTTCGATTATTATTGAAACATGACTGAAGCCTTTGAAATGGTGGGATGGGAAAATGTATCAGATAATCCCAGATATCTCGACTTTTTAGATAATTCTAAATACAGTAAAACAGGATACATAAGAATATATAAAATAAGATTTTTCCATCCAGATCCAGAAATTGGTGAAGCTATTAGCGATGAATATAGGGGACGTGTGCAGGAATTCAGGCGTATAGAGGGGTCTAAAGACGAAGAACTCTCGGTTTTGCGGGTAGGAATCAATGCCGGTCTGGTCAGACCCCACCAATTCAAAGAAATGGCAATGGAGTGGACTGAAACCCCAGGCATTCATAAGGATGCTATCCAGGCAAACAACACGGGAAAGCAGATGGACCGAGGAGACATTGATATACTCGAAAGGGAATTTCGTAAACAACTTACTGACACCCCCTCAACCCCAGCCAGGGAGATAGCCATAGAAGACCTTGAAAGATACTTTTCCCAAGCTTATTCTGAATCAGTTTGGGGGTAAACTATTTCTTAGAAATAAACCAGTCCCCCAGGGCCAGGTTCTCAAGACCCGTGACCTCCAGGGTCCTTATGGCATCCTGGGGGGAGCACACAATGGGATAGCCATGCAGATTAAAGGAGGTGTTCAGGAAGCCCCCCTCCCCGGTCTCGTCCTCAAAGTTCTTCATAACCCTATGGTAGCCGGGATTCCAGGACTTCTCCACCACCTGGGGCCTTGCAGTGAAGTCGTACTGGTGAAGGGCCGCCCTCAGGGCCTCCCTTCCCTTCTCTGTTGTATCGAACGAGACAATCATGTACGGCGCCGGGAATCTCCTGGGGTTGACTATATAATCTTCTGCCCGCTCCTTCATGATGCTCGGGGCAAAGGGCATCCAGAAGTCCCTGTTCTTCACAGCCTCATTTATCTTCATGACAACATCCCTGTTCCTGGCATCAGCCAGTATGCTCCTGTTTCCCAGGGCCCTGGCTCCCCACTCACACCTCCCTGAGAACCTCGCCACGACATCCCCGCGGGCGACCCTCTCGCCGACATAGCCGTCAATGTCGCCCATCTTCTCGACCCTGTACTTCCTTCTGAGCTCGCTTCCCCTGATGGCCCCCTCTAGCTCATCCTCTGTGTATCCCGGCCCGAGGTAGAGCGGCCCCAGGGGCTCTATCCTTGGCCTTGTCCCGTCCTCCCTGCAGAGCTGGACGTACTGCCAGAGGCCGGCGCCTATGGCCAGGCTCTCGTCCCCGCATGATGGCATCACAAAGAAGTTCTCCACTCCGGGCATCTCCAGAATCCTCTGGTTGGCCTTTACATTCATGAACAGCCCGCCTGCCAGGCAGATGTCATGTATATCATAGTGCTCCATGATGTTGCCGACCCACTTCACCACTATCTCCTCAAAGAACCTCTGCAGCCCCCCCGCTATGTTGTCAAACCGCTCCCTCTCAAACACCCTCTGGAGCTTCTGGAGGTACTGCCACTTCCACACCCCGCTCATGTTCTCAAAAAGCAGGGGATTCTTCGGGCTTATCCTCATCATCTTTCTGAACTCATTATAGGCCCTCTGGATGTGCTCCTCCTTGGAGTAAGGGGCCAGGCCCATGACCTTGTACTCATGGGAGAGTGGCTTCATGCCCAGGAACTCTGTCACCCTGGAATAGAGCTCGCCCAGGGAATTGTAGTTCGATATGCTCAGGGCCCTCTCTATCTCAAGACCGTCGCCTATATTGATGCTTGCGGAGACAGCGTCACCCGAGCCGTCCGCTGTTATGACCAGGGTCCTCTTCTTCCTGAACCACCTTGGATAGTGGGCGGTGGCGGCGTGAGCCAGGTGGTGCTCGCAGAATACGGGCTCTTTCCCTATCCCGACGTCCCTGAGGACCCTCCTGATATCCTCGGTGTGCCTGAACCTCCTGAGAACCCCGACAGCAGGCCTGATCCACCTGTCAGAGCGCAGGAGACCCTTTGGCACGAGCCTTGACGACTGGCCGAACACCCTCCTGGGAAGGCTCCTCCTTCCGGCCTCCATGGTCGTTATGGGGTTTATCAGGGAGGGAACGACCACGCTGTCAATATCCCCGGGCTGCACCCCGGCAATCCTCATGACCTCCTTCACGGCCAGCGCGGGAACACCACCCCACTCCTTTACCCTGTTGAGCCTCTCCTCGCTGAGGCAGGCCAGTATCCTCCCGTCCCTGACAATGGCAGCTGTGGCAGTGTGCCCGTCATGAATGGCGAGTATGGTCTTGCTCATAACCAGAATTGATGCTTTTATAAATATAAGATTGCCCCACTAGGCACCATTCGGAACCCGCAGGTGCCCCTGGTTCGAGCCATGTTCTTGTATTGTCGAACAGGGGTACGGGCATTTAAAAGCCTTTCGGTGCCCTATATATACTATTCTGAATCATTACAAGCCTAGGGTGAAAAAGGGATGGACATCGGAATAACGGGTTACGGCGCCTACGTACCCAGATACAGGATTTCTGTTGAGGAGATTGCAAGGATATGGGGCGAGAACGCCGAGAACTACAAGAGGGGCCTCATGATTAATGAGAAGAGCGTCCCTGACATGGACGAGGACACCATAACCATCTCCACAGAGGCAGGCAAGAACGCCCTCCTCCGTGCCGGCATAAAACCCGCTTCAATAGGCGCGATTTACATAGGCAGCGAGAGCCATCCCTATGCCGTGAAGCCCTCCGGGACAGTTGTGGCCGAGGCCCTCAGCCTGGGCAGCAGCCTGATGACAGCGGACTTCGAGTTTGCCTGCAAGGCAGGGACAGCAGCCATACAGGTCTGCTATGCCCTGGTAAAGTCAGGCCTGATTGAATACGGCCTTGCCATCGGGGCCGATACCTCCCAGGGCAGGCCCGGTGACGCCCTTGAGTACACGGCAGCAGCCGGCGGCGCGGCCTTCATAATAGGCAGGGACCCACTGGCCACGCTCGACGATACCTGCTCCTTCACCACAGACACCTCTGATTTCTGGAGGAGGGGTATGGAGGACTACCCCAAGCACGGGGCCAGGTTCACTGGCAAGCCGGCCTATTTCAAGCACGTGACCTCTGCAGCCAGGATGCTCCTGGAAAAGACCGGAACCAAGCCCAGTGACTATGACTATGTTGTCTTCCACATGCCCAACGGCAAGTTCCCCACCACAGCAGCCAAGCTCCTGGGCTTCACCCCGGAGCAGCTCAAGCAGGGCCTTGTGGTCACCAGGATTGGCAACTGCTACTCGGGCTCCTCACCCCTGGGCCTGGCCAGCACCCTGGATGTAGCGGAGCCCGGCCAGAGGATATTCATGGTATCATATGGTTCAGGAGCAGGCTCGGACGCCTTCTCCTTCACAGTCACCGACAGGATAAGCGAGAGGAGAGACCTCGCCCCCACCACAGAGCACTACATCTCCAGAAAGACCAACATAGACTACGGCATGTACGTGAAGCTGAGGGGCAAGCTCAAGATGTGATTTTATGGGTGCACGCGAAGACTTCCTTGACAGATTCGAGGGGCTTTGGCCAGGATGGAGAGATGACATGGAAGGCTACATAAGTCATGCGGAGAGAACAGGAGACTCGGTATCCTTACCGAGGCATTACAACATAATTCCTTTAGAAATAGGGGTGTTTGCCGAAATCTATAACGGAGGCAGGGTTATGGGAAGATTTTACTGGCCCTTAAATAATCTCCCTGAAGGTGATATTCATGGCTAGAAGGGTCGCCATCGTTGGCGTGGGATACACAAAATTCGGGGAGCAGTGGGAGCGCTCCCTGAGGGACCTCTCCACAGAGGCAGGGGCCTTTGCCCTCGCGGACTCCAAACTGGACGGCAAGGACATCCAGGCCCTCTATGTGGGCAACATGTCTGCAGGCAGGTTCATCGGCCAGGAGCACTTGGGGGCCCTGGCAGCTGACCATGCAGGGCTGACCCCCATCCCGGCCACCAGGTTCGAGGCAGCCTGCGCCTCAGGGGCCCTGGCGTTCAAGAACGCCTGCATTGCCATAGAGAGCGGCAGGCATGACGTAATCATGGCAGCCGGCGCAGAGAAGATGACCGACCTCAAGGGGACAGACGCCATAGCCACCCTCATGGGCGCGGGCGACCAGGAATGGGAGTCCAGCATAGGCCTTACCTTTACAGGGCTATATGCCCTCATAGCGAGGCGCCACATGGCCCGGTACGGAACCACCAGGGAGCAGATGGCCATGGTCAGCGTGAACAACCACAAAAACGGGGTCCTGAACGAGAGGGCCCAGTTCAGGTACGATGTAACAGTGGACCAGGTCCTCAAGTCCCCGATGATATCAGACCCCCTCACCCTCCTGGACTGCTCTCCCATAACAGACGGCGCAGCAGCAGTCATACTGGCATCAGAGGATGTTGCCAGGAAGCTTGAAAACCCTATATGGGTTCTCAGTACGCAGCAGGCCACTGACGCCCTTGCCCTGCACGACCGCGCGAGCCTTACCGAGCTCAATGCCACCAGGGTGGCTGCCAGGAAGGCCTACCAGGAGACCGGCCTGGGACACAAGGACATTGACATAGCCGAGGTCCATGACTGCTTCTCCATAAACGAAATCATCGCACTGGAGGACCTTGGGTTCTGCGAGAAGGGTCAGGGAGGCAGGTTTGTGGAGGAGGGCAGGATGGCCAGAGGCGGTGAGATACCCACAAACACAACCGGCGGCCTCAAGTCAGTGGGCCACCCGGTGGGGGCAACGGGCATAAGGCAGCTGGCTGACCTGACCATGCAGCTCCGTGGCAATTACGGTCCCATGCAGGTCAGCGGCGTCAACATAGGTCTTGCCCTCAATATAGGAGGAAGCGGCGCAACAGCGGTGGTCAGCATACTGGCCAACCCTGACGCCAAATTAAAGAGGTAAATGATTACATGCCGTCATTAACAGGATGAAACCAGACGGAAGGTGAATGAGTACATGCCGTCCCGAAGGGACGGAAGGTGAATGAGTGCATGCCGTCCCGAAGGGACGGAAGGTGAGTGATATGACTCACAGGTCAAGCGTCCCCCTGTACTGGAGGCTCCAGAAGAGCAGGTACACCCTTACGGGAACGAAGTGCCACACCTGCAACACAGCGTACTTCCCACCCAAGGACTTCTGTCCTGCATGCAGGCGCAGGGGCGATATCAGGGAATTCCGGTTCTCAGGCCTCGGCAGTATAATCTCATACACCGTAATCAGGGTCCCCCCGGAGGGCTTCGAGAAATACACGCCCTATGCAGTGGCCATAATCGAGCTCGATGAGGGAACCAGGATATCCGGCCAGGTGATAGGCAATCCGGACGATGTGGATATAGATATGCGGGTCAGACCGGTCTTCAGGAAGATTCACGAGGACGGTTCCTCGGGGCTCATCCAGTACGGGATCAAGTTCGAGCTCGCTGATGGCAAACCAGATTAAGCTTTTATATCCATACCATCATTTCTAGTTATGGAGAAAATCATAGGCATCGTTTCCGGTAAGGGCGGGGTTGGCAAGACCACGTTCACAGCCAATGTCGCCCTGGCCATGGCAGGCTTCGGCAGGGATGTGGTGGCAGTCGATGTCGACCTCTCCACATCCAACCTCGGCCTCCAGCTGGGGTTCTACCAGTTCCCTCTGGGGCTCCAGGACGCCCTTGACGGCAACATCGGAATTCTTAACGCGATATACACCCACCCCTCTGGCCTCAAGGTTGTCCCGGCCTCGATATCACTGAACTATATCACCAAGAGCCCCACGCCCTACAGGCTCAAGTCTGTTCTGAGCGACCTGAGAGGCACAATACTCATAGACTCCCCTCCCGGGCTCAGGGAGGACGCCCTCCTTGTCCTCAAGGCCTGCGATGATTTGGTTGTTGTCACCAACCCGGAGATACCCGCTGTGACAGACGCCCTCAAGGTTATCAAGGTGGCCAGAGAGATGGGCAAGGAGCCCCTAGGTATTGTGGTCAACAGGGTTCGAGACAAATTCGAGCTCACCACAGAGGAAATCGAGGAGATGTGTGACCTCAATGTGATAGGCAGGGTTCCCGAGGACAGGAATGTCAAGAGGAGCCTCTTTGAGAAGACCCCCATAGTAAGCCTGAAGCCCCACTCCAGGGCGGCAGTGGAGTTCAAGAGGATTGCCGCTGCCCTTGTTGGGGAGGAGTATTCGCCCCCGGGCATGCTCGGCATCAGGCGGCTGCTCTCCCGCTGACTTCTTTCAGGTTTGCAATATTCAAAATCCTGTAGTGCAGCAGGCTGCTGCCACCTATCGAGGTAAATCGACACAGTTGCATGATTCTGTTTTCATAAAAAACGTTTCACTGCTTCTTCAGCCTATAGAACTTCTTGCGTCGAACTGTCGTTCCCTGGACCATACCCTCCCTCTCCAGCTCCACCAGGTATTCATTGCACCTGGTCCTGGAAAGCTTAAGGAGACTGCTGAGGTCAGATGATGCCAGCTTCTTGTGCTCCTCAAGAAGGCTCTTTATCATGCTCTTCACTTTCAGGGTCCTCAGGCTCTCGGGCCTCTCCCTACCTGACTTGCTGGTGAGCTTCTCGTACTCGAGCAGGTCATGAATCCGCTCCCTCCTGACGCCCTCTAGCCTCTTCTCGACCTCCCTGAGCCTGAAGAGGATGTCATCCATCTTCTGCTCAATCCAGTCGGCCTTCCTGGAATCGAAGTCCTCCCTGAGCTTTACCCGCTCCTGGCTGAGCTTGCTTTTAAGAACAAGCAGGGAATTTATGTCCCTCCGCTTTTCATCACCGGAGCGAAAGAGCCTGGGCATGTTTAAAATATGTCGGTCGACAATATAAACCTTTAGGATAACTAACCAATTATCCTATATATACAGAGGCCGGCCACATGGCATACATAGCTCCAGGCCACACCAGGACCCATCTTGCTTCTGCCGCCCTTCCTGCACGAGAACCTGTAGGGCACCTCGGCCACACTCTTTGTACCTGACCATCAAGTCCAGCAGTATCTTGAACCCCCTCGGCCTGAAGCCAATATCCTCAATCAAATCCCCAACGACAGCCCTCCTTACCAGGAAGAAGCCGGACATGGGATCCCTGACAGCAATCAGGGGCCTGGCCAGGAGCCTGCCAATCACGGAGACCGCCCTCCTCGACACCGGCCAATCCATTACCCTCCCACCAGTGGCATACCTGCTCGCCACAACAACATCATGTCCACTGATACACTCAAGCATCTCCGGTATAGCCTCTGGCGGGTGGGAGAGGTCAGCATCCATCACCCTGATTACACCCCCCATGGCTGCCCGCAGCCCCTCAATGATGGCTGAGGAGAGGCCCCTCCTGTAAGGCCTCCTTATAACCCTCAGGCTCAGGCCCCTGCCCAATTCCCGGGCGACCTCCCAGGTCCTGTCAGGGGAATCATCATCAACTATTATAACCTCTGAACCAACATCCAATCCCCCCAACACCCTGGAGAGCCTTGTCACCGGGGGCCTAATGTTCTCCCTTTCATTGTATGTAGGGATTATCATGGAAAGCATGGGCTCACATTTCATGTTTGGATAGAAATCTTAAAAGCCGTGTGCTCACCCCCGCTGTGTCGATTCGACACTTTGGGGTTTCAGCTATATTAATTATCCTATTTTATAGGAATCGACAACCATGCTACCTATTAGTAACATGTTACTGCAACAGCATGGGCGGCGTTGGTGGCAGATATAGCGAACCTATTTCATCTAAAGCAGAGAAAATCCCAGATGGGTCAGGCACAAATCCTAGCCGCAGCCCTCTTTCTACTCCTGATACCGACAACAATGATTGTGGCCCAGAACGCCACTGACAACATAACCGGCGGCATGACCGCCAACATAACCAGTACGTCCCCTGAAAACATCACAGAGAACACAACCCTTCCTGCAAAAGAAAACAACACGCCAGTCTTCTTCAATGAATCAGAAACAGGGGAGGGCGCTCCAATAAATGAAACCAACCTGACCCTCCCAGAGGAAAACATCACAATAAACATCACACTCCTGCTTGATGAAACCAACGTCACCCTTCCTGATAACCAGACCCTTCCAGAACCCACCAACCAGACATCAGGACAGAACCAGACCCAGGAGCAACCAGGCCAGGAACAACAGGAACCAGAAGCCACAGGCCCTGTTATCGAGACCAGCCCACACATGCCCGGGAGGGCCAACCGAAACGAGCCCTTCCTTCTATCAGCCGAGATATCCAATCGTGGAGACACTGACGCCCATGATGTGGAGATAGAATGGGTTCTTCCGGATGGCATTTCCATTCTTGCGGGAAGCGGCAGCCATTATTGCGATGTGCCTGCCGGAGCCACCTGCACAAGCGAACTTACGGTTGCCGCTTCCCTTTCCTCCAAGCTAGGGGAGCGAGAAATAAAGCTTTTGGTGAGGTATTTTGAATAGCCAGAGAGACAGGCACGGGATGAAGAGCAGCCTTGCACAGTCAGAGGTGCTGATAGGGGCCATTTTTCTGCTCCTGGTCTCTGGGGTGGTGATTGCCCAGAACGCCACCAACATCACCAATCTCACAGGCGACTTCCTGGCCAACCTCTCCGGTGGAGAATTCGAGAACATAACCCAACCTTCTTCTCAGACTATAACGATAGAGGCAGCCGGAACCATAGAAATCCGGGCAAACACCGCAATCGAACTCCCCCTCGAAAGAACTGTTTTCTATGACAACGAAACCCTGGACCTTCCCGTCACACTCTTTCTGGATAACGGCGATACCCTTCCTGATGCTGAAACGGAGTTCTACCTTGATGGCAATTTGATTGGGTCAAAATTAACAGACACCTCAGGCCACGCCACCCTAAACATTCATCTCACTGACCTTTCAGGAATCCACACTCTCTCGGTTGCCTTCAACGGCAGGGGTTTCCTGAACCCCTCCCAGGAGCAGGCAGGCATAGAGGTCATCCCATCCGGGGATGAGGTTTACCAAACCCCAAGCGGGATATCATACGACCCGGAAACTGACACAATAACGATAGTCGGAAACAATGAACGCTGCACCACAGAAAACCCCTGCACGCTCTCCGACATCTATGACACCGACAAGGAGAACAACTGGAGCAGAATCGAGAATTACGGCAGCTTCTTCATCGTACATTCCGGCCTGATGATAGGGGACGGCCTGAACGAGACATGGTTCGTGTCAAGCTTTGAGCACATCAATATCCTGAAGCCCTGGGAGGTCATGCCGCTCGCAGGCCTCCAGTTCGGCCTGTTCACCGATGAGCAGGGCGGTTACGGCTACGGCGGGCCGATGATTGACGTCAACGTTTCCGAGCAGGACCAGCTCGACCACAGCTCGGCCATCAAGGTCAACGCAGGCGGCAGGCTGGCCATGTACGAGACCAAGTACAAGGTGTTCAGCACATCAGAGAACAACATCTACCTGCACGATGATTCTGTTTTTGACGGCTGGAGGTTCGATATACAGAGAATCAGCAATGAACAGCCCCAGACACCTGAAGTTCAGGCAACCAGGGGGGTTGGCACAGAGATGCTCAGCAGGGGCCAGCTCCAGACCCTTGACGTTCAGGCACCGGTCCCGACCACAACACTCAGGCTCCCGGAAAACGCAGTCGTTATGCATGCCCTTGAAAGGGAGGATGTTGCCTACGAGTGCGCGGACGCCTCCCTGTGCCAGAAGCTGGAGGTGCGAACATGAAAGAGAAATACCTCCTGATACTCATATTCCTTCTACTCTACCTCCCGGTCACGGTAAAGGCAGACATAGACTGCACTACGCCAATCAGGATTGAGGCCGATGGCGGCAGTGACCCGTGCGATGATGCAATTGATGAGGCCAACGCCTGTACGTTCTATGATATCGACCTTGCCTGCTCAGATACCTATATAACCAGGCCGGGGAGCCAAAACTATTACGAACTCCACGTGAATCTTGAGATAGGCGACGAGTCAGGCACCAATCCCACGTACTTCAAGTCCACCAACGAGCACATTCTCCTTGATGATGCATACATAGAAGTAAATACCGGTAGTACAATACAGTTCGGTGAGCTTACCGCTTCCGGCATGCCCCAGTCCGGAAGCTCTCTTGAATTTGACCTGACATCAAACTATTGCGGAAACGGAGCAACCACGGGCCATACAGGTGCCATTTGCGGAGGTGCCAGCAGTACCGACAACTCCCTGAAGTTCTATGATACCGTAGCAACTATTTTAGACACCGCGGATGATTTTAATGCCATTGACACAGGCCCATACGCTGATTTGAACACTTATGGTGAAGTTAATAGAGTTACTTACCAGTCGGCTTCTAAAGACCCCGATCATGGTATTTTTTATTTTGGCTCCAATGCCAGCGTGAATGACTACGCGTTCTATAACGGATTTGCCGCCATAGAGCTGATGGGGATGGCAGAAACCCCGTTCAATAATCTTCTGGTGCATGACGCAGACAGGGGTGTACAATGCTGGCACTCCAGTGGCGCGGTGAGGGGCTATTTTGGTTATGACAATACCTATGATGTCGGGTTGAACAACCATTATCTCATAGCCATCGACTCCGTGATTGATGAGACCACAATGGACCTGCAGGGTTCCGGAACCACTGACAACACATACGTCTTAAGGCAGAGTTCATTCAATATAGAACTGGGTGACCTCTACGGCAGCAAAATAGAAAATGCTACAGCCATGTCGAGAGATCTCTACGGCAACCTCGTTGGCATCAATGAAACATATCCTAATGGCACAATAGAAGAACAGATTCTGGATTTCAGGAGATTGCACGTTTATGCAGATACTGATATACGGAAAGCTGATTACACGCCTCATGAATTCTATGTGAGAAAGTATGGCTACAAGTATTCAAAGACGCTAATCTCGATGGAAGCCCCCGTTACGTTGCAGACGGTTCTTTATGACAATCTCTGTACGGCGCTGAATGAAAGCAATGCATACAGCCAGACAGGAATAACCTACAATCCTCCGGGCCATTTTTACAGCTCTACTTCAGAGGACCAGACTCCTGATGGCAATGATGCGATACAGCTCGACAATTACCCGGTTACGCAATCAGAGCACCTCCAGATGCTTGACGTGACAGGCTGGAGTGCCACGAGGTTTATCCCTTCAAGTCTTATACCAAAGGCCAATTATAGTGTTGATTATGAAACAGGACTTGTCACATTCGACTCTGCTTATTCAAGCACTACCGTGAGGCCCGTGTATTTCTACGGCGGCAACATAACGGTCACCGATAACAGGACGCTCAGCAACATATACGATTACATGCAGGCCATCCAGATAAACTACTCCAATGGAGAAAACTACGTAACCGATGTCTTCACCGTGAGCGACGACTGCGCCACATACACATCGTACGTTGACTTCATAGTGAATGACTCGGTCGTAAATGAAACTAGCGACAAGAAGGTCAACAACAAAGACGGCTACGGCTTCTCCGCAGGGTCAGGCAACGGCTCGCTCATAAATATCCAGTCCGATACCTGGGACTTCAACTGGAAGGCGGACAACGGCACGCTATTCAGGAAGTACACGCTGGACGTGACGGTCTCGGATTCAGAGGGAGCTCCCATTGAAAATGCGACAGTCCAGCTGAACGACACTTCTGGAAACACCATCTTTGAGATAAACACGTCAGCAGACGGGACAATAACCCAGCAGGCAGTCACATACGCCGAATACAATTACACGGGAAACGTCACGTATTCCCCCTTCAGGCTGACTGTAACAAAGTATCCTTACAACGTTTATTCAGTCCCGGTTGCTCTTGACAGGAAAACCGAGATTGATGTTCCGCTGAGCCTGCCCTGCGACGTAGACCTTGATTACGAGTTCGAGGTCGCCTCCGGCCACAATGTGAACACGAACAGGAGCGCCGACGCGGAAAACCTGACGCTGGAGGTTCTTGTAAGATACGCAACAACCTACAATGAAACAGAAGACCAGGAATCCGGAGAGATACAGAAGAAGGCGGCGCAGGAAAGCAGCACATACTACACCATGGATTCCTCCGGTGACGAAGACATAATATCCGGGGTTTCTGTTTCAGGCGACTACACCGACACCCAGACCTATGACAAGAGCTTCAGGGTGATTAACGAGACCACATCAGGCGGGGCCGTCCCGGCATACAAGGATTCTGAGTCTGACGGGTTTGATGAAAATTCTGCTGGAAACGATGTAGTCATTACCGTTCCTGCCTCTGCCTTGGTGGGAGACCTCATGGTAGCTATTGTGGCAACTGATGACAACACCCCGGCTTTAACTATAACCCCCCCGAGCACCGAAACCTGGACATTGGAGGAATCGGGCTCAATGCCAATAGACGGGACAGTGGCTTCTTCCGCCCCTGCAGTATGGATTTACACTAAGGCTGTTTCCCAGGACGACGAGGATAACGCCGGCTCCAAGACCTATACATGGTCCTGGACAGGCTCAGAAGAACAGCTCGGGATAATCCTGCTTTACGAGAACGTAGGCGATTGGGGCCAGTTCGCGACCAACCTGCTTACAGGAACACGTGTCTCCATTGACGCGCCCTCGGTCACCACAACCACCGACAACGAGCTTGTCCTGCACTGCGCGTTCAAGGACGGCTATGTAATCTTTAGCGGGCTGCCCTCAGGCACGTCAAGGTTCAATAATTACTGCGGTCCTGCCAATGATGGGGCTGCTGCCTTTGCATGCGTTGAGGAAACGTTTATTAACCCCCCAAACACCACCGGAACCAAGACATTCACCCTGGAAATCAACGAAGCCAACGGGTATACCTTCTCGATTGAGTCGTCCGGGGCCGGCAGTTCCGTACTGAACGTGACCTACATCATAGATGACATAGCAGCCGGCTATGAATATTACTACCTGAACGTCTCAGCCAACTCTTCAGCAGCCACCGAGGAGAACTTCACCGTCTATGCCTACTCAACCGAGGTTGGCAACATAACCTCCTCTGAAACCAACATGACGCTGGACGTGACGGCCCTGATAAGCGGCGGCGAGCTGAACGTCACCTTCATGGACACGGACCAGGATAGCGACGCAGACACCGACACCCTTGGCATAGACCTGATTCATGTACTGGCCTATACACCCCTTATAGACGATGAAGGTGTAACGGGCTGGACGACCTACAGCGATGTCATCCCGGAGCTGCCATCCCAGACATACAACATCTCGGTTATAGTGAACGTTTCTGATTACAACGACACGGGCTCCACGGCAGAGGGAAACAACGACCCCGATTTGCAGGTCCAGTTCTGGAACGGCTCCGACTGGATTGACGGCAGCGTCAATTTCTCAGTGAGCGGAACCGGAAACGCCACCGCATGGACAACCGATTCAACCGTCCTGGCGGCATGGGAAACCCCCGCGAACAGCGACATCAGGATAAGGGGAATAGATTTCGATTACTACGACGATGGAAACATCGATGAAATCAACTGGACCGAGGTCTGGATAAGGATGAACATCGGCGGCACGGTAGGGGCAGGAAAGGATGTCAAGCTGTACATCACGAAGGTGGGTTCCGGGACAGGGGCTACATGGGACAGCGGCCGCACGCTGACAACTAACGCCTCTGGCTACATCAACTACAGCTTCTTCCCCGACTGCGACAATGCCTCCACACCCCTCGTGAATGAGGAGTACGAGGTTGGGGCGCACGACTGGTACGTGATAGTCACGACCGAGGAAGACCCGGACCTGTGCGAGGATGACCAGTCAAGCACATGGAACTTCAACGTCACGGGAACCCTGCAGAACTTCATCGACCTTCCTGACGGCTCAGAGAACTACACCGCGGCGGATACGATACTAATCCAAGGCTACACACAGAACTACTGCGGGGAGCCCATAACCCTGAACACCACCACCCAGGTTACGTTCAACCTGTCAAACCAGGACGAGAGCTACGATACAAACTGCACGGTAATAGACCCCATCGGCGCGAACGTATACAAGTGCAACTGGAACCCCGACCAGGAAACACCCTACGGATACTACAACGTCTCCATGCGGTCTGACTATCCGAACTACTACGAGAACCTCACGATAAAGCAGCCGCCTGAAACATTCTACCTGACAACCTCACCTTCCCTTACCGAGGCAAACGCCACCCCCAGGCAGGACTCCTGGGCGCTGGAGCACAACTTCAGCGTAAGGATTGCAGACAACCTCGATGACACGGTCAACGTCACCCTCCAAGAGCAGATACTCGGCCAGTCTTGGTACGATGTGGAATCCCGCAACTGCACGAACTGCTCTGACAACGCAGAGGGCTACACCACATTTGATTTCAACAAGACCTACCCCTGCTCCGGATATGCAGGCCAGTGGATGAAGTTCCGCTTCAGGGCCTACGACAGCGAGGGGAACACGATATACACCGACAGCGTTACCCAGTACTATGGCGAGGATGACACGTTCGAGCTACAGAAGTCGGACGTCAACGTGACCTACATATACGGCAACGAGACAAAGGCACAGCCAACCCAGCCAACCGAGTTCGGCGTGCAGGTCTACGACCTCGACAACCTCTCCAGGACATTCTCAGGCTACGAGACCCCCCTTGTAAAGTTCGACGTGACAACCAACGGGGCAGGCTCTTCACTGGTCATGATAAACTCCTCCCTGACCAACTCCTCAGGCCATGCAAACGTGACCTTCCTCCCCGATGGCCAGTTCTACGACGGGAACCAGACCTGGTACGGCTACATAGGCAGCGATGACGCCTGCTACAGGTACAACAAGACCGAGAACCTCACGGTTGAGATTGAGCTCAACTGGCCGCCAAGGTACGAGAACGAGACCATCAATGGCTACGTGGGCGAGGAGAGCACCTCGGTTTCACAGGGCTGGGGCGAGGGATGGACCTTCAACGTGACGGTATACGACCCCGAGAGCGACACCGTTGACGTGGAGCTCCAGCTCAACACAGGCTCTGGCTGGTTCAAGCTGGACAACCAGACCTGCACGGAGTGCTCTTACTGGGAGACCAAGAACTTCACTATCTCCCTCGACTGCGGCAACGTATCAAGCCTTGCCCAGTACAGGTTCATAATAACCGATAACGAGAGCAACCAGAACACCACCACAGCGCGCTCGTTCACCACAGAGGAGGACGACGTCACCTACCTTGTAATCTGGGGCCACGAGAACGTGACCAACCGCTCCGCTGACCTGCTCAACCTCTCCCTGCACGTCCGGATAATGGACGAGAACGGCTCCTATGCCCAGCCGAACACCACCATGTACATCACCAAGGTAGGGACAGGTGGCGGGGCGTCCTGGGACAGCGGGCATCTCCTAACAGCAAACGACACAGGCGAGGTCCTGTACGACTTCTTCCCGGAATGCGACAACGCCTCCACGCCCACAGAGAACGAGGAGTACGAGGTAGGGCTGCACGAATGGTACGTGAAGGTGGAGGACAGCAACACCTGCTACAAAGCCACGCAGTCTTCCACATACAACTTCACCGTCTACGGTTCCCTGTACCCCGCAATAGACCTCCCTGACGGCTCCCAGAACTTCTCCATAGGCGAGATAGTGCTCCTCCAGGGCTTCATAGAGAACTACTGTGAAGAGCCCATGGCAGTCAACACCTCCACTCAGATAAGCTATATGCTCAACACCACGGACTACGGCGACTACTGTTCACCAATATCCAGAATCGGAGCCAACGTCTACAAGTGCAACTGGCTTCCCTGGCAGGAGGCAGAGTACGGCTACTACAACGTGACCATGTGGGCCAATTACTCCTACTACTACGAGAACACGACCATCTCACCGGACATCTTCTACCTCACCACCTCACCAATACTAAAGGCCGGCAACGTGACCCCAAGAATCTCCTCCTGGGAAACCGAGTTCAACTTCACTGTGAACGTGTCCGACAACAAGGGAGACACTGTCAACGTCACGCTCCAGTACCAGGTCGTGGGCCAGGGTTGGCAGGACTACACCACACAGTCCTGCACTAACTGCTCTGACAACGGCGCACTCAACTACACCCAGCTCAACTGGAGCCTCACCCTCCCTTGCTCTGGATATGCAGGCTCCTACATGAAGTTCCGCTTCAACGCCACGGATGAGGAGGGCAACATGAAGATATCAGACCCGATAAACCCAGGGCAGTACGTTGACAACGACGACACCTTCCAGGCGGAGAAGTCAGACGTAAACGTTACCTACGTCTACGGGAACGAGTCATACACGAGCCTGACAACCTCAACAGAGTTTGGCGTGCAGGTCTACGACCTCGACAACCTCTCCAGGACATTCTCAGGCTACGAGACCCCCCTTGTAAAGTTCGACGTGACAACCAACGGGGCAGGCTCTTCACTGGTCATGATAAACTCCTCCCTGACCAACTCCTCAGGCCATGCAAACGTGACCTTCCTCCCCGATGGCCAGTTCTACGACGGGAACCAGACCTGGTACGGCTACATAGGCAGCGATGACGCCTGCTACAGGTACAACAAGACCGAGAACCTCACGGTTGAGATTGAGCTCAACTGGCCGCCAAGGTACGAGAACGAGACCATCAATGGCTACGTGGGCGAGGAGAGCACCTCGGTTTCACAGGGCTGGGGCGAGGGATGGACCTTCAACGTGACGGTATACGACCCCGAGAGCGACACCGTTGACGTGGAGCTCCAGCTCAACACAGGCTCTGGCTGGTTCAAGCTGGACAACCAGACCTGCACGGAGTGCTCTTACTGGGAGACCAAGAACTTCACTATCTCCCTCGACTGCGGCAACGTATCAAGCCTTGCCCAGTACAGGTTCATAATAACCGATAACGAGAGCAACCAGAACACCACCACAGCGCGCTCGTTCACCACAGAGGAGGACGACGTCACCTACCTTGTAATCTGGGGCCACGAGAACGTGACCAACCGCTCCGCTGACCTGCTCAACCTCTCCCTGCACGTCCGGATAATGGACGAGAACGGCTCCTATGCCCAGCCGAACACCACCATGTACATCACCAAGGTAGGGACAGGTGGCGGGGCGTCCTGGGACAGCGGGCATCTCCTAACAGCAAACGACACAGGCGAGGTCCTGTACGACTTCTTCCCGGAATGCGACAACGCCTCCACGCCCACAGAGAACGAGGAGTACGAGGTAGGGCTGCACGAATGGTACGTGAAGGTGGAGGACAGCAACACCTGCTACAAAGCCACGCAGTCTTCCACATACAACTTCACCGTCTACGGTTCCCTGTACCCCGCAATAGACCTCCCTGACGGCTCCCAGAACTTCTCCATAGGCGAGATAGTGCTCCTCCAGGGCTTCATAGAGAACTACTGTGAAGAGCCCATGGCAGTCAACACCTCCACTCAGATAAGCTATATGCTCAACACCACGGACTACGGCGACTACTGTTCACCAATATCCAGAATCGGAGCCAACGTCTACAAGTGCAACTGGCTTCCCTGGCAGGAGGCAGAGTACGGCTACTACAACGTGACCATGTGGGCCAATTACTCCTACTACTACGAGAACACGACCATCTCACCGGACATCTTCTACCTGACAACCTCCCCGATACTTAAGGCAGGAAACGTGACCCCCAGGTCCGGGCCCTGGTCAGGCAACTTCAACTTCACTGTCAACGTATCAGACAACCTCGGGGACACTGTCAACGTCACGCTCCAGTACCAGGTCGTGGGACAGGGCTGGCAGGACTATTCAACACAGTCCTGCACAAACTGCTCTGACAATGGCGCACTGAACTACACCGAGCTGAACTGGACGGGTGTGACCTATCCCTGTTCCGGTTATGCCGGGCAGCTGATGAAGTTCAGGTTCAACGCCACCGACGAGGAGGGCAACATGAAGATATCGGACCCGATAAACCCCGGGCAGTACGTAAACAACGACGACACCTTCCAGATACAGAAGGATAACGTGAGCATAATCTACATCTCCGGAAACAACACCAACTCATCCCTTTCGATTCCTGCCGAATTCATAGTGAGGCTGTATAACAACGACAAGCAGACATATGACCTCTCGCCTGCATCAACCGTTACGTTCAACGTAACCACCAACGGCGAGGGCGGTGACTACACGACTGCCGGGACGAACACGACGAACGCCACGGGGTATGCCACGTTCTACTTCCTACCTGACGATTATTACATCACCGGGATACAGGACTGGATAGCCTACGTTTCAACAACAGAGACGTGCTACAGCTACAACGTTACGGATGTCCAGAAGGTCAACACCCAGGTCCATGCGCCCCTGCTCGAGAACGAGAACGTTTCCATGCTGTCCGGCGGTTGGGGTTATGAATGGAACTTCTCCGTGGACGTATATGACGAGTACGACAACGTGACCGTGCAGCTCTGGAGGTCAACCTTCCCTGTGGGTGCCCCATGGACACTGATGGACGAGGACTACTACAACAACTCAGGAAACTGGGAAACCCTCAACTTCACCCCCCAGTTCACGTGCGACAACATCGGGCTCTGGTACTACAAGTTCAACGCCACTGACGAGTACCAGAATTCCAACACGACCACACCCAGCTCCTACAGGAACTTCACCATAACCCAGGACCCGGTGGTATTCGAATACCAGCAGGGAGACGACTCAACCGCCAACAGGTCAGGCGACCAGACAGACACCCTGATACTGAGGATATGGGACGGCAACGGCACCGAGCTGCTTGATTTCAACGTGACATTCTACGTGGAGACCAACAGCTACGAGTATGACAGCGGCATAAACATCACAACCAACTCCTCCGGCCATGCCGTTTATGATTTCAATGCCTCATGCACCCCGACCAGGTACGAGGTGGGCGTGCAGAACTGGAAGGCAGAGACCGATGGATACCGGTGCTATGCAGACAACTCCTCTACAGAGTACGACCTCACCGTAATGGGAGACTTCAACGTGTCATTTGACTGGCCCCTTGAGGAGAACAAGACCGTGGGGGACAGGATAAGGTTCGAGGCCTCCATATGGGATGACTGCCAGGCCGAGCTGGGCGGGGCCACGGTAAGGTTCAACGCGAGCGGCCTGACCGAGGACGAGTGCAGCGCGGTCACGAGCCCCGTGACGGGTTACTACAAGTGCTCCGAGACTCCCCAGGGCCTGGATACAACCGGCTACAGGCAGGGGTGGTACAACGCCACCCTGAACGCGACCAAGGACTACTACTACATGAACGAGACCGTTAAGACCAACATGAGCAATGGAGGCTTCTTCTACCTCTACATATACCCACTCCTTGAAGACCCCGCAGTGGTGCCGACATCGGAGGGCTGGTCCAGGAAATTCAACTTCTCGGTTAACGTCACCGACGACCCCTTGGACAACGTCACTGTCCAGCTCTGGCACAGCAGCTCGGGGGGAACAGGCGGGGAGTGGCTGCAGCTCGACGGGGACCTTTACTGCGAGGACTGCAACGACACCGTTCTGAACTGGACGGACATAAACTTCAGCTGCTCCTACAAGGGCACGGTAAACTTCAAGTTCAACGCATCTGACATCGACGTCAAGACAGACAGCGAGGAGAGCTCCTTCACCGTGGAGGCAGACGATGTCATAGTGGAGTACGGCGGCTCGGGCAACGACACCGAGATAAACCGCTCCGCAGACACCATAACCCTGTCTACCAAGGTCAACGACACCGACGCGAACGAATACGTCCCTTCAGGCGTGTATGGCAGGCTCTGGGTCACGACTGACGGCTCCGCATACTCGGACCTCGGCCTCATAACGACCGATGCGGACGGCTTCTTCAACGAGACCTTTCCCCCGGGCGGGGACGAGTGCGACTATGACGTTGGAATCCAGAAATGGAAGATGCAGACCAGCGACACCTGCTACGCCAGCCAGAACTCGAGCGAGCACTACGTGGCCGTTTACGGGGACCTATACGCGGACATCATCCAGCCAACCGGGCTCCAGCAGTTCTCCGAGAGCGAGACCGTTCCCATAGTGCTCAAGGGAAACCTTACCGACGACTGTAGCCAGGGAGTTTCCAACGCGGAGGTCAACTTCAGGCTTGACGGACCAATGACCTACTGGTGCCCGGAGTCCGGATATGTGACCAACCTGACCGGCAGCATCTACCAGTGCGACTGGAACTCCTCGGGCAAGGCCGGCGGTGACTACAATATAACCATGTTCGCCTACAAGAGTTACCACAACAACGACACTGACCTCGAGGAGGACGCCTTCCACCTCTCGGTCCCGATACAGATTCTGAACGAAATGGCAATCCCCGATACCCCTGATGACGCCCCATGGGGCAGGAACTACACCTTCAGCGTGAACGTCACGCACATCAACGACGTCTACCTGTGCCTCTGGGAGAGGCCCGCAGGCCTCAGCTTCACTGAGGTGGAGTGCAGGAACGTGACCGTGCCCACGGGCAAGACCGAGCTCTTCTACCACCAGTACTCGGTCAGCGACTACGACACCAGCGCCACCAGGGAGTGGAAGTTCAACGCCTCTGAGAGGGACACAGGCGCATCCCCGCAGACCACGTCAACCCATACGCTGACCCTGACCCCGGACAACCTGACCATGGGAACCCTCTACGATGAGGACGGCAAGCCCGAGGTCTTTGTCGAGGCCCCCTCCCACATGGTTGAGGACCTGGGCAACTGCCCCTCGGGAAGGTACCAGCACATCATAGTCTTCAATGACGAGGAAGACCCCGTAAACGTCACCGGCATGGTATTCTTCGAGGGTGACCCAAGCGAGACAACGTCCATGATGGAGACAGGTGCCACGTTCTCGGTGCATTCATATTCCGAGTCTGCAGCACCCGACTACGCCAACAGGGACAGCGGAGACCTCTATTGGTATGAATGGGGCTGGAGTAACGGGACAATAGGCGTGACCATACAACCCGGGGAATACCATGTCTTCTGGGCCCAGGTTACTCCGCTGGGTGAGCAGAGCTTCCCCTACAGGCCCATAGGGTCAGGCTACTACAATTCCACTGTCTATCTGGGGGACGGCCAGGCTGTCGGTTCCGGTAACTATGACATGGGCATGCTCCCTGACCACGGAGGGGCCCTCCACTTCAGGCTCGACCTGGAGCAGGGCGACTCCCTGCTATCCGATGAGGATTCAGACTACTGCTCAAGCCCCTACAACTGGTTTACCAGGGAGAACAGGACAGCAAACCGCTCTGACATCCTGGATGTCCTCATCCCAGTCTGGCTCGAGGCAGAGAACAGCGGAAGGGGGGAGATACTCTCGTTCAGCACCAACGTAACATTCCCGAGGGGGTGGAACTACATCCTCGGGACAGCCAAGGTCAACGGCCGGGGGGTTCAGAAAATCACACACTACCTCATCAACGGTGTGGACAGGCTGGTCTGGACATTTGACGGTGACGACCCAAGCTGGATTGACCAGTACAAGGACAACCAGTCCATGGGGCAGGCCTACCTCACCTTCCAGGTCAAGTCAGCCTGCCCCTATGAGGGCGCATACGTCTGGGAGATAAACGCCACCAACATCCAGCAGGAGGATTACGACGAGAACCACACGGACTACGTCAACCTCACGACCTTCTGCTTCGCGCCAAACAGGGAGGACACTCCCAAGAACACCCAGGTCGAGAGGCAGGGCTCTGCAACAACACCCCTCTTCGTGGACGTTTTCGACATAATCCTGGGCGAGTACGCAGACTCCTCCACGACCGAGCAGGTATTCTACAACGTCACGACAGACGGCAGCGTCTACACCAACCAGCACCAGGGCGGTGAGATGAAGGTACTGACAACAGACTCGGCCCCCCACATGTACGCCAACTTCAGCTTCAACCCAGGATGCTCGCCATTCTACCAGGCAGGCGTCCAGAACTGGTTCGCCTACACCAAGAGCGACGCCTATGATTACCACAAGGACAATGTCAACTCCTCCTCAATATACAACGTGACCATAATAGGCCAGCTCGAGCCCAACATCACCATACCCTACGGCGACTACCTCAAGGGCGAGACAATAAATATAACCGTGGATGTCGTGGGCGACTGCAACGAGGACATAACCACGGCCACCATAAACGTGACCCTGAAGAGCCAGGACACCCTGAACACCTATGAGTGCACCAATGTCACCAACTGGGGTGGCGGGAGCTACAGCTGCTACTGGAACTCGTCTGTAATAGGCTTCGACTACGCAAACTACACCATCTACGCCAATGCCTCGGACGTGGCTTACTACAACAACGGGACCGATATCGAGACAGACGCCTTCTCAGTGAACCCCCCAGTATCAAAAATCAACGTAACAGCCATGTACGTCCCTGATGAGATATTCCAGAACAGGAGCTTCGTGGTCAATGCCACAGTAACGGTGACAGAGAAGGCCTCTGAACAGGTGAATGCTACACTTGAAGTTCCGCTTGACTGGCAGGTCCTGCCGAGCAGGACCCAGAACCTTAGCGCAATGGGAATAGATGACTCCAAGGACGTAGGCTGGGAGGTCTATGTGAACTCCTCATATGAGGTCAGCTACGTAATCAACGTATCAGTCAACAACACAGAGGAGCAGGAGGACAGGAACATCACGACAGTCTTGGCATACAGATTCCTAGACCTCGGCTGCCCGGCCTCTGCAATACACTACAACACGAGCGGGGATTCTGAGGACGATGTCACAACCCAGTTCTGCTCCGTGGACGTCACCCTGGGGGCCTCCCTTGACGACAGCTCACTCGAGGCAGACCTCACAGCAGGGCAAGAGCCTGAGGAGAGTGTCGAGGCTGCCTGGCCATGCGAGGGCGGGGACTATAGGATAGGGAACCTGACCGCCTACTGGGAGGGCAGTTCGGGCCCATCCAGGGCAAGGGTCTATGCGTACAACGGAACGGACTGGTTCAACGTCCTGCACAGCCAGGACATCGGCGACAACGCTGAAGAGCAACCGGTTTCTATAATGCAAAATCAGATAGCCCCCAACGGGACAGGTTACTGTATAATCAGGATAGAGAACGCAGGTGGTAACGGCCTTATGCTGGATGCGCTCTTCCTCCAACTCTACTACAGGCCGTCTGTCTCGGTTATAGACATAAAGCCGGCCATTGCAGGAGATGAAACCAGCGGGATGGAGAAGGGTGACGGAAACCTCAACGTAACGGTCAGGGTCCAGAACACCCTCAATGCCTCATACACCGTGAACATAACCCTGAACATAACCAACTCCTCAGGAGGCGTGATATACAGCCAGACCCAGACAGACGTCCCCCTCGACAAGGGCACGACAGTCTACGAGAACTTCACGGAGATTGACACCAGCTCCTGGGGTTCCGGAACCAAGTACCTTAATGCTTTTGTTGATTACAACTCCAGCCAGGCAAAAAGGAGGGAGCAGTTCGAGTTCAGGAACGTTTCCTTCTCTGTCCTGGGCCCTGACTACATGTGCCCCTCGACCACAGAGGAACTGAACGTGACCGTATCCCACCTCTTCGCTGACAGGGTATACTACAACATAAGCGTTTCTGTCCCGGCCGGATGGACAGTCTCGCCCCAGTACCAAGAAGCGAACCTTACATCCACCTCAAGCTTCTACTTCAACCTTACCTCCTCGGGCTCGCCAACCGGAAGCTCCCTGGTTAACACGACGGTCAGCTACACCTATCCCGATTCCTATGCAAAGTCGATAGAGCATGAAAAGACGATAATAAACGACTATGTCCCGATACTGGAGGTTACAAGGGAATCCCCGGCCAGCCTGAGCAACTACACGGATTTTGATGTCAGGCTTTTTGTCCACAACAAGGGCTGCGTCCCTGCCTATGACGTAAGGCTGAACGAGACGACGCCCTACGGGTGGACCGTCTATGACGCCTCCATCAACCTCGGCGGAACCCTGAACGGCCAGATAATAAGCTGGGACTTGGGAGAGATAGGGGTGAACTTCTACAAGAACCCCTCCTATACCATAAAGGCCCACTTCCTGGAGGACCAGGTTGGTCCGTTCTACTGGAACTCTACCTGGAAGGACAACGTCAGCAGCAGCTACCAGGCAAACCAGACCCTCTACTTCAGGGTGAGAACAAAGTGGGAGGAGCACATGCGCTTCGAGCTCAACACATCCTCGTTTGAGGGAAGGTCCGCAGAACTTAACGCGACAACGAATTACACCCTGATAATTGAGAACGTTGGGGAGGCCTCATCCGCAGGCGACTGGAACGCCACACTCTATATACCACCCTCATGCACGCCGGACTACCTGGGCGGGGGTTCATGGGACTCGGGCAACCGGACAATATCATGGAACGTGAGCAGCGACCTTGCCCAGGGGCAGACACAGAAGTTCAACTTCAGCATGAACTGCACCGAGACAGGACCACTCGTGCTCCTTGCAGCTGCCATCAGTGACCAGAGGGGCGAGGCTAGCTACTACAACAGCACCAACTACAACTGCTCAGGCAGGAGCTGCTTCTCCCAGAATACCCATACCTTCCAGAACCCCGGTATGCCATACGAGAGCCTGAGCGAGCTCGACTTCCTTATAAACTACACCAGGACAGGGAGCAACATGACAATTGGCGAAAGTATAGTGAACATGACCGGAGACACGGGCTATGTAATACCGGTCTGGCAGAACTTCACCTTCAACGAGAGCAGCGGAGAGCTCTGGGTGAACAGGACCGTGACAGATGACGAGAGCAGCGAGTTCAACAACCAGCAGCATCAGATAGGCGTATACTCCCATTCCGACGCCACGATGCAGGCAGACGGAAGCATAATTATAAAACAAATAAGCTACAGCTGGAAGTACGGCAAGAAATTTAACGAGCAGGAAGGCCTTTTCCTTAAGGTAAAGCCGATACACTACCCGCTTCTTGAAAACCCAGACGTGAACCCCTACTCTGTTGGGTGGGGCGAGGGCCACAACTTCACTGTAGATGTCTATGACAGCGGGGACAACGTGACGGTCTACCTGTGGGAGGCATTCAGTGCCTCGGGCCCATGGACGCTCAAGGACAGCCAGCTATATTCAAGCCCCGGGAGCTGGGCCACCCTGAACTTCACCGAACACCACAACTGCTCTGAGGTGGGAACCAAGTATTACAAGTTCAATGCCACTGACGAGTTCGGCTACAGCAACGAGACCTCCTCCGGCAGCTTTTATATAGACTACGACGACCTCGTCATTACAGAAATCCAGGGAGACGGCTCAGTAGCGAACAGATCCGGTTCACAGATAGACACGCTCATACTCTATCTTCAGGACGAGAACGGCTCGTTCATATATGATGTGAACATAACCTTCTACGTTACCACGAGCGGGTTCAACTGGGACGACGGGACTAATGAACCCACGAATGACACAGGTTATGCTACATACGATTTCGATGCCAAGTGCTCATCTCCAAAATACGAGGTGGGCAGCCACCAGTGGAAGGGAGAGGTCACTGGCCAATCCTGCTACAACGACAAGGTATCAAGCCTTTATGACATGACCATAATGGGAGACCTCAATGTGACCCTTCTGGACCCGTCAAATACAAACTACACAGAGGGCGATACTGTCACCTTTTACGGATATCTTACAAACGACTGCGATGACCTTCTCCAGGGATACCCTTTGGAGTTCAGGCCCTGGCACGATACCTACATAGAATACCTTGATGCAGAGAACCTGCCCGGCGGCTACTACAGGTATTACTGGTCAACCCTGGGTGGCAAGCCAGGTGGCTGGTACAACATAACAATAAACGCCACCGAGCTCACCCAAGACACCTACTACAGCGACCAGAAGGATTATATCTACCCGAATGTTACAGAGCCGATACATGCATTCTACCTCGAGATTGCACCGAGGCTCAGGGAGGCGAACGTGACCCCGAGGCAGGATGGATGGTCCTACCAGAGGAACTTTACCGTAAACGCCAGCGACGAGGCCGAGGACACCCTGACGGCATATGCCTGGCAGAGGGAGTCCACAGGGGAATGGGAGCAGATTACGCCCTCGAGGCAGTGCACCAGTTGCGACAACGCCACCATGAACTGGAGCGCCAGCTACACCTGCTCTGACCTCACAGGGGAGACCGCGACCATGTACTTCAAGTTCAATGCCACGGACGGGACCCTTAGCTACACCACAAGCGTCGCGAGCGGGGACTATGTGGGTGATGACAATTCATTCATCCTGGAGAGGCAGGATGTAATCCTTGAGCATTCCTATGGCGACGAGACCGCCGTGAACAGGACAGGCCCCGGCTCGGCCACGCCCCTGATACTCAATGTGACAGACACAGACAGGAACCAGGTGGCATATCCGCCGGCAGCAACAGTTGTGTTCAATATCACCACCGATGCGGGCCCGGGCTTCCTCCTGGAAGGCTCCAACACGACCAATGACACCGGAGAGGTTACCTACTATTTCAACCCGAACTGCAGCTACCATGTGGGCAAGCAGTACTGGCAGGGCTTCACCCAGGACGGCTGCTACAAGACCAACCAGTCCGGGACCTTCAACGTCACGGTCATAGGCAACATAGTCCTCAGCGCCTCGGCCGAGAACTCCACCTACCACCAGGAGGAGAACATAACAGTCTGGATAAATGTTACAGATGACTGCGGCACCTTCATATCCGTATCCTTCCTGAACGTGACCCTGAGGTACAATGAAAGTATTGCATACAACTGCACGAACCTTTATGAATGGAACACCGGGAACTATTCCTGCAACTGGTCGACCACCAAGCAGGATGTAACCGGATACTATGACATAGTGATGGAGGCCTCGAACCCGCCCAACTACAACAACGGAACCAAGGAGGAGATACACGACTTCATGCTGATCTCCTATGAGAACAACAACCCGATGCTGAGCAACGAGAATGTCATCCCAGAGGGATGGGGTACCCTGACAAACTTCAGCGTGGATGTGGAGGACCCTGACTTTGACAACGTCACGGTCTGGCTCTGGGAGGGGGACTCCGGAAGCGGGCCCTTCACCCTTATAGACAGCCAGACCTGCTGGGATTGCGAGCCAGGCGAGACCCTCAACTTCTCTACCTACCACAACTGCCAGGACGCCCAGGCACCGAAATACTACAAGTTCAATGCGAGCGATGCCCAGGGCGGGACAGACTCGACACCAACAAACCAGTTCCAGGTCGAGCCTGACAATGTAACAGTGTACGTAAGGGAGGGCAGCCTTGCCCAGGTGAACAGGTCTCTGGACCAGCTCTCCACAGTGGTGATAATCCAGGTCTATGACAGCGACAACCTGACCTATGTGGGCCAGGATGTCAACACCAGCCTCTTTGTGGCCTATAGCGGGACAAGCTATGATTCCGGCCTGACCAACACCACCAACTCCTCTGGCCACGCAAGATTCTACTTCAACCCAAACTGCTCTTACACTGTGGGGGACAGGAACTGGATAGCCGGCACATACGGGGACCAGTGCTATGATGATGAGACGAATTCCCCGCCACAGACCATGAGGATATACGGCGACCTTGTAATCAACTTCACCAACATATCCTGCCCGGGCGGCTTCTGCTTTGACGGCGATAACGTCACCATAAGGGCCAACCTCTCAGATGAGTGCGGAACCCTCCTGAACGAATCGAATGCGATTATAAATGTCACGCACGATACCTACAACAGCGAGTGCGACGTGAATGACGAGGGTGACGGCTACTACAACTGCACAAGGGAGGTAGCAGGCACCCCAGGGGGCTGGTATGCCGTCCACGCCAGGGTTGACAGGGGCTTCCATAACCCGGAATACATAGTAAACAGCACCGGCTTCTTCCACCAGATAGGGCCATATCTATATGCCGAGCAGGTCACGCCCAGCAACGTGCCCTGGGGCAACAACCCCGCAAAGTCCACCTTTACATTCAATATCAATGTCTCTGACGATGACGACAACATAACCCTGAGGCTCTATATGACCAAGACCCCCCCCGACTGGGGGCTTCCCAAGGACAGCCAGAGCGTTCAGGACTACCTGAACCAGACCGTGACCCTGAGCGAGCAGTTCACGGCATGCGCTGACGTGGGAACCTGGTACTGGAAGATAAATGTCTCTGACACAAGCGACCTGAACGACACCACCTCAGGCTCGGACACCGTGGAAGTAACCAATGTCAATGTGACATTCAGCATCCTGCAGGGCAACGACTCCGTTGTCCAGAGATACGGCAGCAACAAGACCCTTCTCCATGTCAGGGTGATAAACAACTACACCGGCGGGGTTGAGGGCATGCCGGGAAACACGGGCTACTTCTGGGTCACGACAACGACAGGCGGAGAGTTCTCCCAGAACCACCAGGACGGTCTCATGACGAACACGACCAAGAACGATGGCAACCTCACAATGTATTTCAATCCGGGGTGCTCGGGCCCGCACTACTGGGCAGGCCCCCAGGAATGGAAGGCAGGGGTTACCTTCTCGAGCTGCTACAACAACGCCAACTCCTCTGAGTTCAATGTCAACATAACAGGAATTCTGACTCCCAATATAACCTACCCGATTGGCGTCATCCCATTCCTCAAGGGCGACCCAGTCCCGATATGGGGGGATGTTGAGGATGACTGCGGTCCGATATCAGGCATAGACGTGGACTTCTCCATAGACAACTTCTGGACCCCGCCTGCTCCCAATGACTGGGCCAACGGGAGCTACAACACTACCTGGGACAGCACCGAGGGCTCGATTGGGAGGCACGACGTAAACATGACCGTGACCAACGAGTCCTATGACGTGAACCAGGACTGGGAGGAGGATGCCCTTATCCTGGTCGTAAAGCCCCAGCTGAGGAACCCCTTCACAGACGTGGGAATCGGCGGGGCCGACGGGTGGGGCCATAACTTCACCTTCAAGGTGGAGTACTGCGACCAGGACGGAGAGGACACCGTCAACATCTCGCTCTGGGTTTCCAGTTCCACGCTCGGGCCCTGGACATTCATAGACTCCACGGACGTCTCGGGCTGCACCTGGAGCAACGTGACCTTCCACCACAACTTCTCCTGCCAGGACTACCTGGAAAATATCCAGTACTTCAGGTTCGTGGCCAATGACACATACAACTACTCGAACGAGACCCAGTCCCAGCTCTTCCATCTCCAGAGGGACAACGTCAGCCTCTATTCATACTATACCTCGGCCTCCCAAGTCAGCAGGGAGGGCGATGAGACCATATTCTTCTCCATCTTTGTCAACGACACCGACAGGGGAGGGGACGTGGGTGCGGGTGTGAACGGCTCCTTCTGGGTCTCCATAAATAGCACCACAGGGCTTCTGGACTCAGGCCATCCCAGGGAGACCAACATCTCAGGGGCCCTGAACTACACCTTCAACGCGACCTGCGATTACCCCACGGGCTCCCAGTACTGGTTTTCAGGGGCCCTGGACGACCAGTGCTATGATGACGAGAACGACACAACCCAGCACTACTTTGACATCCTGGGCCAGCTAAAGCTCTCCCTCGACCAGCCGCCCAACATGTCTGAGTTCAATGTGACTGACGACATCTTAATGAACTGGACGGTCTTCGGGGACTGCGAGAGCAACATATCCGGAGTCACCAACACCGTAGAGATATACCAACCCCTCAACGACTCCTACTGCTCCGGCTGGAATGAGGAGCCCAACGGCGTCTACAACTGCACCTGGAACTCCACCAGCCAGCCAGAGGGCAACTGGACCATCAATATCACGGCTGAGAGGGGCACATACAACTCGAACGAGACATCATGGCTCTACAGGTTCTGGCTGGAGAACCGCGACCCGGTGTCTAGCCAGGCCACCGCAGACCCCATGTCAGGGGGCTGGGGCGCCACCTACATGTACAATATAACCATAGACGACCCGGAGGCTGACGAGACTGTCTGCACCCTCTACACAAATACCACGGGCTCGGGCTGGGTGGAGCGCGGCTACGACGTGGTCCAGTGGACAGGCAACTGCACAATCCTGGTCAGCGACTTCATCTCTGATGACATGGGCCCGACCCAGTTCAGGTTCAGGATAAACGACACCTTCAATCTCTACGAGACAGACAACCTTACAGGGCCGGCACTCTCCGAGGACAACGTGACCGTCACCTTCATCCATGGCAACCACACGGGCGGCTCAGAGGGCTCTGTCCAGAGGAGCGGACAGGATTACACGAACCTCATAGTCAATGTCTATGACGAGGACAGGGGGAATTACCCCCAGGGCGTGAACGTGACCTTCTGGATTACCTATTCCGGCACGAGCAAGGACAGCGGCAACACAACCACCACGGATTCATCAGGCAATGCGACCGACTCCTTTGATCCGGGCTGCGGTCCCAAGTACGGTGTGGGGAACCAGACCTGGCTGGCCGGGATCACGGATTCCAGCTACATCAATAAGAACACCACAGACAACTACACTGTTTATATAACGGGTTCCCTGACAAACCAGGTCCAGATACCCAACGGAACCGAGCACCTCCGGGGAACCAACGTGACCGTCAGGGCCAATGTAACCGATGACTGCCAGGATGTAATAACAGGCGCGGGCGTGACCTACCAGATGAGGAATGTGAGCCTGTATGAGTGCGTCTACAAGTCCGAGGAGGGCTCCGGATGGTACAACTGCTCCTTCAACACCTCTGATATGGAGCCCATGGGCTACAATCTCACTGTCAACAGCTCCAAAACAGACCACGCCAGCGAGAGCCTGACACTGGAGTATGTCGAGACAGAGACCAGCTTCTGGGTAGAGACCGAGCCCTGCATGTCCGGGGTTGTGGCCATCCCCTGGGTCGGGGGCTGGTCAGAGACCTTCAATTTCACGGTCAATGTGACGGACGAGGACTATGACCAGGTAATAGTCTACGGCTACTTCAGGACAGAGGAACCGGCACAGGGTTCATGGAACCCCCTTGGGGCGGGGAGCGACAGCGGAAGCGGCATAAACTGGACAGCCTTCTTCCAGCACCAGTTCGGCCCGGGTTACGTAAGCACGATACTCTCTGTGATGTTCAATGCAACAGAGGATGATGAATGGTGGTTCAACACCACACCAGTCAATTTCACTGTAGAGGAGGATGACGTTAACTATACGCACACCCAGGGCAACGAGACCACTGTGAACAGGGTGGGCAATGACAACAAAACCCTGATAATATATGTCTGGGACCAGGACGACCCCGCGCACCCGCCAGCCAGCACCAACAACCCCGAGGGCAGGTTCTGGATAACCACCAACGCCTCTGACCCGGGGTCCTGGGACTCCGGAACCTCGAGGCAGGTGAATGACACAGGATACATCAAATACGAGTTCAACCCAGACGGCTCCTGTACCTATGGCGTGGGCAAGCAGCTCTGGAAGGTGGGCCTTACCACCTCATCACAGTACTACAAGGAATCCAACTCCTCAGAGACATGGAACATAACCATAACCTCTGAGTTCACCCCTGACCTCATAACCCCGCTCAACAAGAGCTTCAGAAAGGGCATTGATCCCGTCCTGCTGAGCGCAAACCTCACGGACCTTGCCTCGGGGTGCGGCCTTGTAAGCGACGCCAACGTGAGCTTCTATATCCACAGGAGCGGATACTCTGACTATTACTGCCAGGCAGCCGAGACCTCCAACCCGGGAATCTATAACTGCACCATACCTGCGGCAGAGACAAACAACCCCGGATGGGTATACGGGTGGTATAACATGACCATCAACGCGAGCAGAGAGTTCTATGCGAACATATCGGAAACCTTCAATGACACGTTCTACATAGGCTCAGACCCCGTCCTCTCCATAACAGGCACCGGGGTCACGCCGTTCTCAGAGGGCTGGGGAAGAACATTCAACTTCACCGTGGATGTCTATGACCTGGACGGAAACAACGTCACCGTCCGCCTCTACAAGAAGCTGTTCAGCGAGAGCGACTACACCCATCTCCAGACAAAGGAATGCGCTCCGTGCTCCAGTGACCAGTACAACCCGACCGTAATGACATTCGTGGTTGACACCTTCACCTGCAGCGACATAGGCAGCTCCAACTTCAAGTTCAACGCCACAGACACCCACGACTTCACTGACGAGTCGGACATAAAGTCCTTCACTGTCCAGAAGGACAGCGTAAACTATCAGGCAAGGACCCAGAACAACACAGACACGGTCAGGCAGGGAACAGATACCATACTCATAAGCTACTACGTATACGATACCGACAGGGGCAACCTTGCCCTTCCAGCTGACGTGAACGGAACCGTCTATGTCACATCAAACGAATGGGACTGGGGAAATCCCCTGTATAATCAGACCAATGATACAGGCCACCTCAACTACTATCTGGACACCAACTGCTCCCACAAGTTCGGCTATCACATATTCAGTACAAGGATAGAGAACGATGACTGCTATAACCCGGACAGTGAAATGTTCTGGCCGGGGAACAGGACCTTCAACGTCTACGGCCAGCTCCTCAATAACATCGACCTCCCCGCCTACCAGGAGCCCTTCAATGTCACCGACCCCGTCCCGGTAAGGCTCAACACCACCTCGGACTGCTCCCTGGACAGGCCGGACGAGGCCATAATCAACAACTCCTACATAACCATACAGGTGATATCACCCTATGGAATCTGGCACGACTGCACCCCGGTGGAGAACGAGACCGACCCCACCCAGGGCTACTACAACTGCACCTGGGATTCCACAGACCACCGGGAGGGATGGTGGTCCATCCAGCTCAACTCCTCCAGGGCCTATTTCAATGACAACAGGACCCACCTCCAGGACTGGTTCCAGCTCGAGAACCTCAACTCCACCTGGTCCCAGCAGCAGGTCGTCCCCCAGGCAGACGGCTGGACCAGGCCCTTCAACTTCTCTGTGAACATAACAGACCCGGACTCTGATACTGTCAACTGTTCCCTGTACATAAACAGGTACGACGGCCAGGGCTGGGTCTTCAGGGGCAACATGACCCTCCACGACCCAAGCGGCGTGGTGGGCCAGACCTGCTGGGTCGAGCTCCGGGACTTCACCGGGGACGACATCGGCGAGAACACCTACATGTTCTACATCCAGAACGGGGAGCCCTCAAACTACTTCAACACCACGAACTACACAGGGCCCACACTCGAGGTGGCCAACACCTCCATAGCTTTCATCACCCCCAACGGGACCACGGTCAACATGACCGGCGACACAGAGCTCCTCACGGTCTTGGTCAATGACACAGACAACTACACGCTCCAGAACTGGTTCCCGCCCGGAGTCAACGTGACCTTCTGGGTGACCTACAACGACAGCTCCCTTAACGTCACCCTGAACCAGACCAACCAGACAGGCCACGCCAACTACCTCTTCGAGCCGGACTGCTCCTTCTCCATCGGGCCCCAGGAGTGGTGGGCCAACGTGACAGACAGCCACTACGAGATGAACACAACCGGCCACAACCTGACCATCTATATCTATGAAGAGCTGGCCATTCAGGTTGAGCAGCCCCTGGGCATCGAGTACCTTAACGGAACCAATGTAACCTTCAGGTTCAATATAACCGAATACTCCTGCGGAAGGAACGTGACAGGTGTTGACCTCAGCCGGCTGAACATAACGGCAATCCATGAGGACACCGGACAGAACTTCACCTGCGACTACAAGTCCGAGGAGGGCCAGGGATGGTACAACTGCTCCATGAACACCTCCGGCTTGCCGGCCCAGGAATACACTGTAATGATTATCGCAGGCAAGGACTACTACAATGACGTGAACGAGACCCATGAATATGCCGAGAGCACATCCGGATTCTTCGTAGAGAGCGAGCCTGTCCTGACAGAGCCCACAATGAACAGCACTGACTATGACGGTGATACGGGGGCCAATGGCTCCTACATGGAACCGCGCAACCTGTCAGTCAGGGTCACTGACCCTGACGGCGACAACGTCAATGTATACTTCTACAGGAGGATGTGGACGGGCTCTGGCTGGGATGACTGGACAGAGATTGGCATGTCCTGGTGCTCCAGCTGCAACAACAGCCTGGTTTACTACTATGACAGTTATGTCTACAGCTATGAGTACCACCTCGGGACATGGCAGTACAAGGCAAACTGCTCTGACCAGGCCAACTACCCGAGGAGCGGGGGGGTGAGCTACTCTGACGAGGTCGGGCCCTTCAACTACACCGTGGAGAAGAACGACATAAACATAACGGTATATGACGGAGACGGTGCCTGGCTCTGGAGGAACGGCTCTGCGTACTACGTGCTTTCGACAAAGGTAAAGAACGTGGATGATAACTTCCAGGAGCTGGCGGGCGGCGAGGCCAACGGCACGGTCTACATAACCAAGGACCATGCCAACCTGGAGAACGTGACAGACCCCGGCAACCCGCCCAAGAACACAAACTATGGGTTCTTCAACTACAGCTTCCACCCTGACGGGGATGATGACGCAACATCGAACTGTGAATATGATATTGGGGTCCAGAAATGGAGGGTCTTTGTGCACAACAACCAGAGATACAAGGATGAGAACTCCAGCCTGCTCAACATAACCCTCAGGACCTTCCTCAACGGAACGATTCACTCCCCCATAGACCTCGCCCCCTATGTCCAGGAAGCAGGGATAAACATAACCTTCAACTTCAGCCTCTTTGACGAGTGTCTTGACCCTGTGGCTGGGGCCAATGAAAAAAACATAACCCTCGACGGGCCTGCCAACTACTTCATAACAAACTCCACCATAGATGACGAGGGAGACGGACACTACACGCACAACAGGAGCGCCTCGGACACAGCCCAGACACCACCCAACTACAACACCACTGCCCAGGCCTGGAAGCAGTACTATGAGATGGTCACGCTCTACGCCAACGATTCATTCACCGTGGGAACCAGGCCACAGCTTCAGTATATCAATCCAATCGTCGACCCAAGCGTGGACGGCTGGGGCTACCAGAGCGGTTTCAGTTTCTTTGCACAGTGCAAGGATGCTGACAACGATGTCATGAATGTCACCCTCTGGAAGAGGGCCACACCCAATGATGAATGGGGGCTCCTTGACTACAACTCATGCCAGGGGACCAACTGGCAGAACGATGCCACATTCACCATAACAACCTTTGACTGCGGGGATATATCACCCAGCGGATGGCACAGCCAGTTCAAGATAAATGCCACAGACGAGGACGGCTACGGCGTGGAGCTCGGCCCCCAGAACTTCACGGTCCAGAGTGATAATGTCACCGTTATCCAGAAACAGGGATATGGCGTGGATGTCTACAGGAACGGCTCAGGCGGCCCAGGGGTCGAGCTATTCCAGGTTCTGATAAACGATACCGATGCCGGCAATGTTCCTGTCCCCCAGGGAGTCAACGGGACATTCTGGATAACCTCCACAGGAAGCGACTTCGACACAGAATGGACGAACACCACTAACGGCCAGGGCTACCTCAACCTCTACTTCAATCCGAACTGCTTCTACAAGTTCGGTGCCCAGCAGTGGATAGGTGGGGTCTGGAATGACCAGTGCTATGATGTTGAGAACTCCACATCACAGGCATTCAACGTCTACGGCCAGCTCCTCAATAACATCGACCTCCCCGCCTACCAGGAGCCCTTCAATGTCACCGACCCCGTCCCGGTAAGGCTCAACACCACCTCGGACTGCTCCCTGGACAGGCCGGACGAGGCCATAATCAACAACTCCTACATAACCATACAGGTGATATCACCCTATGGAATCTGGCACGACTGCACCCCGGTGGAGAACGAGACCGACCCCACCCAGGGCTACTACAACTGCACCTGGGATTCCACAGACCACCGGGAGGGATGGTGGTCCATCCAGCTCAACTCCTCCAGGGCCTATTTCAATGACAACAGGACCCACCTCCAGGACTGGTTCCAGCTCGAGAACCTCAACTCCACCTGGTCCCAGCAGCAGGTCGTCCCCCAGGCAGACGGCTGGACCAGGCCCTTCAACTTCTCTGTGAACATAACAGACCCGGACTCTGATACTGTCAACTGTTCCCTGTACATAAACAGGTACGACGGCCAGGGCTGGGTCTTCAGGGGCAACATGACCCTCCACGACCCAAGCGGCGTGGTGGGCCAGACCTGCTGGGTCGAGCTCCGGGACTTCACCGGGGACGACATCGGCGAGAACACCTACATGTTCTACATCCAGAACGGGGAGCCCTCAAACTACTTCAACACCACGAACTACACAGGGCCCACACTCGAGGTGGCCAACACCTCCATAGCTTTCATCACCCCCAACGGGACCACGGTCAACATGACCGGCGACACAGAGCTCCTCACGGTCTTGGTCAATGACACAGACAACTACACGCTCCAGAACTGGTTCCCGCCCGGAGTCAACGTGACCTTCTGGGTGACCTACAACGACAGCTCCCTTAACGTCACCCTGAACCAGACCAACCAGACAGGCCACGCCAACTACCTCTTCGAGCCGGACTGCTCCTTCTCCATCGGGCCCCAGGAGTGGTGGGCCAACGTGACAGACAGCCACTACGAGATGAACACAACCGGCCACAACCTGACCCTGATAATCATGGACGAGTTGCTCAACAACATAACCTATCCTGACTACACCCAGTTCAACAAGGGGGTGAACATAACCCTCAACGCCACGATTCAGGACAGCTGCGGCAGCAACGTGAGCGATGCAAGTGTCTACTTCATCATAGAGAGCGAGCTCTATGGTGACAAATACTACTGCAACGATACCCAGACGCTCGGGGACGGCCAGTACAGCTGCGAGTTCAACTCAAGCGGCATGAAGGCGGGATGGTATGACGTCACCATGGCCTCGAACAGGACCTACTACAACACAAACCACAGCTATGACTACCACACCTTCAGCGTGGAGACCGCCCCTGTCCTGGTCTTTGCAGGCTACGGCGTTGACCCGGCAGGCGGGGGTTGGGGGGAATCCTTCAACTACTCGGTCAATGTTTCGGACGAGGATGGCGACACAGTGAGGGTGTATGCCTATGAGAGGAAGTACGGGGATGCCAGCTGGGGGTCCCCACTGATAGCCCCCAACGGGGAAGACCCCTACCAGGAGTGCCAGCCCTGCGACAACACCACCCTTACATTCACAATAGACAACTTTGACTGCGCCAACGGCCTGGGCGACAACCTGACCAGGGTGAGGGAGTTCAAGTTCAATGCCACAGACGACCCTCCAGGGCCTGACGACACCGATGAGATCGGCCCCAGGAACTACACCATGACCAAGAACGACGCAAGTATTGAATACGTTCAGGGCAACGATTCATGGGTTTACAGGCCAAGCGGAACCATTACCCTGCAGCTTAGGATATACGACCTTGTCAAGCAGCAGTACGCCAACATACCCAACGAGAGGTCAATTGTGAATATAACAAACATGACAGGCAACTGGATAAGCAGCCCCGTCAACCAGTCAAATCCCCAGGGCTACATAACCTATGAGTTCGACCCGGGCTGCAGCCCCAAGTACGATACAGGACCCCAGCTCTGGAGGGGCTATATCGAGGGCACCCCCTCCAACCCGGGCTGCTATGCAGAGAATGTCTCGGACAACTTCACTGTAAACATATGGACCAGCCCCCTTAACTATACCCTGACCATACCCGATGGGGAGCACTACAGGAGAAGCCTCGACAACATCACCATAAGGGGCCGCGTGTATGACGAATGCGCCGGAGAGATTGGCGGGGTCAACAACGCCACCGTAACCTTTGAGGCGATATCCCCGGCATGCAATTTCGAGTGCAGCGACGATACAGGCAACGACGGGGGCGGAATCGAGGACGAGTTCGAGTCAGGAGGAACCCGTGGATGGTACAACTGCACCTTCTGGGGGCCTGACAACACCTCAAACTGGGCAGGCACCTGCCTGAACGTCTACAACACCACCCTCTATGCCACTAAGAACTTCTACAACAGCTCATCCGCCCTGGTGGACAACGAGTCCTTTGTCCTGACCCAGGTGCCGTCCATAAGGTGGTGGACAAACCCCCACACCATAGACCCGATAGGGGGCGGCTGGGGGGCCAAGCACACCTTCCACTACTATTTCGAGGATGACGAGGGGGCCTCGGATTCCGTGAACATAACCCTATGGAAGAGCGTGGGCGTGGACAACTGGACCCTGATAAACTACACCATACGCAACAACCCCAATGAGCAGCTCTTCACCTTTGTGCACACATTCAACTGTGGCGAACAGGGCACCAATTACTACCTGATTAACGTCACAGACAAGTGGAACGACACCAACGAGACCACTACCGAGAACTGGGACATGGGCAAGGACAGGGTCTATACCTATGCGGGCGCGTCAGATGATGAGGTGGACAGGGAGGGTCAGGAGACCGCCTACCTTAACGTGTACTTCTCGGACCTGGACAAGGGCTACACCAACGTTGTTGCAGGCGTTGACGGCAAGATATGGGTAACCTTTAACGGCTCTGATACAGGCACTTGGGACGACGGCCATGCGAACCAGACCTCAGGCGACGGCTACATGAGGATATGGTTCGACCCGAGCTGCGACCCGCTCTACGAGGTGGGTTCCCATGATTGGAAGGGCGGCATAGAGCTTGACGAATGCTATGAGAACTATGCAGGCAACTCTTCCTCCACCACCCTGACTGTGTACGGCCGTCTCAACTCCACCATCGATACCCCGCAGCAGGGCAACTCCTCTACGGTGGGGGATATGCTCTACAGCAGGTACAACGTGACAGACGACTGCAGTCAGCTTGTCAACGAGACCACAACCACGATAGAGTTCAAGCACCCCACCAGCAGCTGGGATTCCCACACGCCGGCGGATGAGGGAGACGGCTGGTATAATTACGATCTGGACACATCATTCCACAAGGGAGGCTGGTACGATGTCAGGATAAATGCGAGCAAGACCTATTACAGGCCTGACAATTCCTCGTTTTGGGATGACTGGTTCTATCTCGAGAACACCCCGCCGGCCATAAGCGAGGTGAATGTCACGCCCGGCGAGGGTCCCTGGGGAGGGGTCTATACCTACAGCGTGAAGATATGGGACACCCAGCAGGACAACGTGACGTGCGAGCTCTGGGTCTCCACAGACGGCGGCTCAAGCTACTACAAGAAGAACTGGACAACAATCTGGGGGGGCCGGGACTACTGCAACCTCACCGTGGGTGACGCCCTGGACGGGACAGAGTTCAACTGCTCAGACATGGGGACAGACAACAGCTTCCACTTCATGATAGACGACGAGACCAATGTCAACTACACTGACAACATCACAGGCCCCAACCTCACCGCAGACACGGCCATGATAACCTACAGCTTCGGGAACGAGTCTGTTATAGACAGGGACGACTCCTCCTCCAACCACCTGGCCACCTACACGGTCTATACCAACGACACCGTGAGGGTGGGTCATGTCCTTACAGGGACGGACATAACCTTCTGGACCACCTACAACAACTCAGTCTTTGATGGAGGGAACCTGAACCAGACCAACACATCTGGCCACGCCCTGCTCTACTTCAACCCAGGCTGCTCAGGCCCCAAGTATGAGGTAGGGCCCCAGGAATGGAAGGCAGGCATAACAGACTCCTGCTACGCGGCTGTGAACACCAGCCAGAACTACACCCTGGAGATATGGGGAAGCCTCTACGGGGACATAGAGGAGCCTGGCCAGGATGAGGAGTACGAGCGCGGGGTCGAGAACATATCCACCAAGGGCCTTGTCGAGGACGACTGCGGGGACACCAAGACAGGGGTGAATGTCACGTTCAACTTCACCCATGTGGATGACAGTGATGTCTATCCCTGCCTCTACTACACCATAGAGGGCACGATATACTACAGATGCAAGCGCAACACCACCGGCATGAAGGCGAGGTGGTACAACAACACCATGTACTCCTCCATGGCCTACCACTACAGCAACGCAACCACATGGGAATCCCATTTCGAGGTGGTAACCAAGCCTGTCCTGACCCAGGAGACTGCACTGACAAACCCCGGGGGCTGGGGCGAGCGGTTCCACTTCAGCGTGAACCTCACGGATGAGGACTATGATGAGGTTGAGGTAAAGCTCTACGCAAAGAAGCAGTCAGATTCGTTGTGGGGGGTTCCCAAGAACTCCACCATAGCCGACACGGCTGTGGGAGAGATAATCAACCTCTCCTGGAGGGATGACCCCATAGACTGCGGCAACATAGATGACTGGGAGTTCTACTTCAAGGCCACGGACAACAGAAGCCCGCCCTTCACCAATGAGACAGGGCCCGGCAACTTCACAATAGAAAGGGACAATGCCTACATGCTGCTCGAGCAGGGACACGAGGCCTATATATGGAGGAACGGCTCTGACAACTACCAGTTGATTATGAGGGTATGGGACAACGACACCAATAACTACGCAGAGACCGGCACCATTGGCGCAACAAACGCGACCTTCTGGGTGACAACCAATCACTCCCTGGATACCTGGGATGTGGGTAAGTACGAGTTTGACAATGGTTCTGCTTACATATTATATGACTTCATGGATGAGGTGCCGCAGCCCGAGTGCGACTACAAGGTCGGTCCCCACTACTGGAAGGCCGGCGTGGGAGGCCTCAAGGAGGATGTCTGCTACAAGCCCATAAACTCCACTGAATACACGGTCTACCTCAACTCAACCCTGATAATGACAATCCATGAGCCGCACGGCCAGGGGATTCTCTGGGGAACCCCGCTCGATGTCGTGGGTTACATAGAAGATGACTGCAACCCTGTTGAGAACTCAACAGTCCAGTGGGTGTTCAGCAGGAAAACAACCCAGTGGCCAGAAAACCAGGACCAGGCCAATCAGAGCCAGGGGTGGTACAACTACACCTGGACAGAGACATATAAGCGGACCGACTGGTACAACATAACCATGGATGCAGACAAGGAATACTACGGTCCCAACCAGACCCTCAGGGAAGACGCCTTCTTCATTGCCCTGGCCCCGGACATCCAGGACGCGGGAATCGACAAGGAGCTGGGCGGCTGGGGCGAGAACTTCTACGTCTGGGTTGTCATAACAGACGCCGACAGCAACTACAACAACATAACGCTCTGGAAGAGGCAGTGGAACGATTCCCAGGGAGACTGGGATGAATGGCTCCTGATTAACCAGACCTGGGAGTATGACCTCGGGGATGACGAGGTTCACTTCGACCAGCACTTTGCCTGCGCAGATATGGGATGGAACCAGTTCAGGTTCAATTCCAAGGACGAGTTCAACTTCACTGACGACAGCAACAAGACCGTTACCGATGATTCCCTGCAGCTCAAGAACACCTCCTGGAGCGAGGCACCCATACACGATGCCTCTGGCCAGGCAGATTCGGGCTTCAACCACACCGAGACCACTGACGAGGCAGGCTTCTTCGAGACCTTCAATATAACCATACATAACCAGAACGGCACTGTGATGTACTTCAATCTCTCTGTCAACGGGGTCCAGGTCGCAGACAACCAGAGCGTCCAGGACGGCCAGAACGCTACAGTGGACGCCATATCAGGCGGCGCGTCATTCACCCTGCCAGGGGGCCAGGACATAAACTTCACTGTCACGGACGGCCAGGGGGGCTCCGGGGAGGCAAATTACACAACCTACCTGAACCAATCCATGCTCTACCAGAGCTTCTCTACCAGCCACTACATCGATGCGTTCTATGATGTGGAGAGGTTCAATGTCACGCTCCAGAACGAGAACGGGAGCACGCTCTATTTCGACCTCGAGGTGAACGGCATAACAGTGGCCCAGAATCTCAGCGTTGCCCCCGGCGAAAACGCGAGCTACGACGCAAGGCGCCAGGGAGGACTCGACTTCACCCCACCGGGGAGTCAGCAGATATCCATAGCAGTGACAAACGGCTCAGGGGGCAACGCAAGCGCCAGGTTCTCGCTCTACCTCCACTACATAGCGGGCGTGCATGAGTTCTATCTCCAGGAGGACAACGTCACGGTCTACCTCTGCGACGGCACAGACTGCCTGCCCGCGAGCAACACCACGGTGAGGAGGGTGGGTGCCCAGAACGCCTTCCTCAACATCAGGATTGAGGACACGGACGCAGCCTTCGACAAATACCCGGACGGAGTGGACACCGGGTTCTGGATCACCGAGGACTACGAGAACTTCACGGTCTTCTATGACTGCACCACCACCGGGGCAGGATACTGCGACGTGAATCACAATCCGGGATGTGCCACACCTGCAGGAATCCAGAAATGGAAGCTGGAGACCTTGGATTCCTGCTATCAGCCCCTGAACAGCAGCACGAAAAACCTACAGGTCTTTGGCCAGCTCTATGCGAACTATACAACACCCGTGGATGGGGACGTCCTCAACCGCAACCTGACATACACGCTCAACGCAACGGTCAATGACGACTGCGGGACCTATATAAACTACTCCACTCTCACCTGGCAGAACGAGTCCTGGGACCTCATAAACACCACCGATAACGGCAGCCTCGGTTTCTATGACAGGAGCTGGTATATAGGCGAATCCTACGAGCTCGGCCCTGACATCCTCAGGATAAACACCACCAAGACGCATCACGACAAGGGAACCAACCAGACCGATATCCTGATATACGGATGGGCAGGTATAGACACCATGTGGCCCCCCAACGGGACAGAATTCGACGCAGGGGCAATGAACACCTGGATTACCTGCCACGTCTCTGACATCAATACCGGCCAGTCCATAGAGAGCTACAACGTGGACTTCTACAAGAACGGCGTGTACAACGCCAGTGACGACACAGACTGGCAGGGCAACGCCACGTGGTACTGGTACACAGAATGGGAGGACGCTGGCCCCTACAACATATCCTGCAAGATATCAGATGACGATGTCCTCTACTACAATGTCTCTGCCGGAGAGCGCATGAGCAACATAACGGTTAACAGGCAGCTCATAATAGACGAGATAACCAAGAGCTATGGAACCATATACAGGAACGATAGCTACGACCCCCACGAGACCGAGATTTGCGTCCACGTGAACGACGCCCAGATAGGCAACGCCTCCGGCGCCAATGTCAGCTTCTACAACAACTCGGGCTTCATACGCAACTGCACGACAGACCAGTGGGGCCGCTGCAACATAACCTACAATGTGACAGACAACATCGCGCCAGGGAACTACACGATACACATCAACGCCACCAAGGCGGGCATAAGCGATTCAGACACAGTCGAGACCTACCTCGATGTTATAGGTGTGCTCATCCTTAACATAACCTCCCCTGTGGACGAGAGCAAGCACCCCAAGACAGGCACGGTCGACCTGGACGTCAACATAACAGACGAGGCAGGCTCGGTCATCTCCGGGTGCGATGTCGAGTGGTGGAACGAGACCGGGATGCTCACTGACATGCAGACATATCCCAACTATCCCCTGACAGGCCAGGAGGCGGGCAACAGGACCATCACATCCAATGCCACCAAGCAGTACTATGCCGCTGGCAACAATTCCGTGCTCATTACAATCGAGGCTGTTGTTGATGTCTACTATGTTTCCCCTGCAAACTACACCCTTCTCCCGTATCCGGTTCCCTTTGACGTGTTCTGTCAGGTAAGGTACGCCGAGGCAGCCGGCGGGGGGCCCGTGGAGGACTATGATGTAGAGCTCTACTACTACTGGGAGTCCGCGGGCCTGCCCTGGGTATTCATAAACAACTTCACCACCAATCCCTCCGGCTACATCAACCATACCTTTGATCCGGGCCAGAAGGGCAACCTCAATTTCAAGTGCAACATCACAGACAACACCAGCCGGCTCATACAGGCCGGCATCTCAGAGGCTCAGGGCATCATCACCATCCGGGATGTCAACCTGCCTGTCATAACCAACACATCCATTGTCCCCGACACCAGCATCGAGGCCAACCTCAACTACACCAACATCACAGCCAACGTGACCGATGACGTGGGCATCAACAAGGTATGGGCTGACATACTTCTCCCCAACCAGACACATGAGAACGTGACCATGACCAACGAGAGCCTCGGGGGAGACCTCTACAGGGTCAGTTATGTTCCAGTCTTGAGCGGTCTTTACCATGTATGGATATGGGCCCAGGACACCGGACCTGAATACAACAACGCCAGCCTCTATGCAGGCACATTCGATGTCTGGGGCAAGATAACAGGCCTGATAGAGCTCAACAAGACCATACTTATGTCAGGCATAACCCAGTCCCATGGGGCACAGTTCAACCTGAGCGTCAACTTCACCAACCTCGGCCCGCCCACGGGATACTATGTAGAACTCAGAAGCATGGACGACCCCAATGACACCCTGGTGATAAATGATACCTACCAGGATATAGGCAACCTCTCTGTCAACGAGACCTATACCTGGCCCCTCACAGTGGACGTGCCTGCGGGCACGCCGCCCATGCTCATAAGGGTGATGATATACGCAAACTGGACAGACCCTGACCTTACCCTGAACTCCACCCTGAACTGGAGCGACGTCTTCGTGTCCTCAAACCCCATACTGGACATAGTGGAGGATGAGCTGACCAACACCGTCCCGCACGAGAGTACCCTCTACTATGTCGGCAACTTCACGGTCTATTCCTCTGGAAATGATGCCGTGGATGACATAGACATAACCATGGTCGGGGGCAACCTCAGTTCAGAATGCCCGGAGTGCGTGGTCGACATCATACCCGCTGCCTGGGGCAGGCTTGAGGCGGGCTACCAGTTCTCCTCAAGCCTTTACATAGACATTCCCGCAGGCCAGCCCCCCGGGGATTACTGGACCGTGGTCAGGGCCTCGGCCAGCAACACCGAACCCGATGACATGATTCTCACGGTCAATGTACCCGAGAACACGAGCTGGACAAGGACCCCCGGGAGCCTCTCCAGCTATGAGAACCCCATACTCGCACTCCTGAACGCCTCGGCAGCGATAGGCAACATAACCACAACCAATATAGGCAACTCAAGGATTGCCATAAAGGTCTACAGGACCGAGAACGGCTCTGACATGGTCCTGGCAGACCCGGAGTACTTCGAACTCGGCAAGCAGGTCAGCCGGAACACCACCATAAGCTATATTGTCCCGGTTGCCAAACCCAAGGGCATGTACTACGTGAAGCTCATTCTCAGGAACGAGACAGCAGACCCCCAGGAATGGATAACAGACCTCTGGCTCAATGTGACCGACACCCCGCCCCTTATAGATGATGTCAATGCCACGCCCCTTGTATTCGAGGCCGGATATGAGAACGTCAGCATATCGGCAAACATCACCGACAACTTCGAGGTCAGTGACGCCTGGATAAGGGTGGTGAGGCCCACCGACTGTGGATACATCAATGAATCAAAGATGATACACAGCGCCACGAGCGATTCCGGGTTCAACTACACCGAGCAGGTGAACAGCCTCTACGACGCAAGCATGCTCTACTTCAACATTACCATCGAGAACAACAACGGAACAGAGATAAGCCTCAACCTGGCCGTCAACAGCCTCCTCGTGGCTGACAACATCTCCATCCCCAGTGGCCAGAGCGCCACCATAGACGCCGTGGCAGGGGGCGCCTCCTTCACCCTCCCGGGCTACCAGCACATAAACATGACCATGGACGGCAACGCCTCCTATGACGCCAGGCTCAACTACTCTGTCCTGGATGTCAGCGCCTACACAGAGCAGATGAACGGCACTGCAAAACCCTTCTACCACGCCACATACAACTCGAGCCTTGAGGGCTACCACGACCTCTACATCTGCGCCAATGACACTGCGGGCCTGAGCGGGTGCACGTCAATGATACAGCTCTATGGCGCAGGGACCACCCACCTGATAATGACAACCAATGTGAGCGAGGTCAACATAACAGGGATAACCCTGTCTGATTCAGAGGACTTTGACTTCAACCTCACTGTCATGCCGGACTGGGCAAGGCTCTTCAACCTCAGCGTCACCCTGGGGCTCCCAGGCTCATGGTCAGCCGCCCCGGATACCTTCAACTTCAGTGACATGCTCAAGCACGAGACCAAGTCCAACGAGAGCCGGGTGACAGTGGCCACATCAACATGGCCAGGCAACTACACCGTGAACCTGACAGCGAACTGGACAGAGCTCAATGGCTACACCAACGGAACCAACCTCACCTCCATCCTGGTCATGGTCCAGCCGAACCCCGCAATAGACATACTCGAGTCCACTCTGCCCTACTTTGTAAGGAGCGGGGGCACAGGGAACAAGACCATGAACATCTACAGCATCGGCAATGTCAACGCCACCAACATCACCTACAGCTGCATCTGGGGAGAGGTGTGCGAGAACTTCACCGTGGGCTTCAATCCCCTGAACATCTCTGTTCTTGAGCCCGGCCAGGGCCAGCTGGTGAACATCACCATAACGGTGCCGCCCCTGTACAAGGCAGGTGAGTATGCAGGCACCGTGGAGGCCCTTGAGGCGGGCGGCTCAAACGACACGGTCTTCATAGTGCTGACTGTTCCCATAAACCTTTCCTGGTATCACGACCCCGAGGACATCACAATCAACCTGAGCCATGAGACGAGCGGCAACATGGGCTACATCACTGTCCATAATACAGGCAACGCAAGGCTCATTCTCGAGGTCATCCAGTCCGGGAACGGCACCCCCTACATACCCCTGGACAAGGACGAGCTCGACCTGGACATAGCAAGCTCTGACACGATAATGGTCAACTACACACTCCCACATATCGATGACATCACCACCTACCAGAGCCTGATAAGGACCGAGAACCTCTCTGCCGGCGAGCCCACCTACCAGGAGACCTGGGTGACGGTAAATGCCTTCCCCTTCTCCCTTGACCTGACCCACCCCACCCAGGCAGAGCCGACAAAGAACGTCACAGCCAGCGACGCAATCCAGGTTGAGGTGAACGTGACCTATGGAGGGGAGCCCCTGAACCACAGCGTGGAGTTCAACCTCACACTCTTCAATGCCACGGGGAGCTGGCACCTGAACATAACCTCGGCCAACTACTCCAACTACACAGGCCTCTGGCACCTGAACTTCTCTGCGCCCAACATAAGCGAGAACAAGGGCTATGACCTCAATGTGAGTGCCCTCTATGTGAATGCCTCGATATGGCTCCATGACATCGAGATGAAGGCAGTCATCTATATAGACCGGGTTGCCCCGGAAGTCGCAATCGAGGTCCCGCCCAGGGTCCCGGCAAACTCCACTGCCTATATCTACATAAACGCGACCGATTCAGGCGGGGTCGAGCGCGCAGAGCTGGAGGTAACATTCCCTGACAACTCCACCATGGACTTCAACGCAACCTTTGTTGAGAAGCTCGGCGACCTCTACAGGTTCGTGGTGGCCATGAACTACACAAGCCAGGTCGGCATCTACCATGTCAATGCCACTGCCTGGGACCTCTCCGGGAACTGGAACTATTCTGATAAGAGCTTTGAGATATTCCCGGGCGTGATGTGGTCAGGCGACTCCGTGAATATGGAGAAGCTCCACAAGCCACACTTCCACCTGAACTTCACCTTCCTGCTTGCAGGGACATCATACGAGGCCTACAACTTCACCACCGAGGGAGCGACAGGGCACTACAACGAGACCCTTGACATGAGGGCCTATGACATCAACATCACCTTCAGGAACGAGACCGTCATACTCTACGATTCAGAGCTGGTCTATGATGTCTACAACCCCGTGCTCTTCGGCAAGATACCGGGGGTCAAGATGCCCCAGAAATCCCTCAAGGGCTACTATATATACACGCAGCCCGTGAACTACAGCTATGCGAGCCTGGAGCTTGATTGCGAGGAGTGCTATATTGAGGGCGAGTGCGAGCTCTCGGACTTCATGCTCCAGAACCTCGGCATATACCAGTGCGACGACTGGGTTCCAATGGAGGGCTGCCAGGGAACATGGGTCGCCATTGCCAGCACGGTCAACTCGACATTCTATTCGATAGCAGCCAACATGAGCAGCCTGAACGGGGCATTTGTCCTGGCCGAATGGATATGCGGCGACGATGTGTGCGAGTCAGCCAAGGGGGAGTCCAATGCGGGATGCCCGGGCGACTGCCCGATTGTGATACCCGAAGTGCCGAAGCCCGAGGAGGGCGGAGGCGGGGGTGGGGGCGGAGCCGCAGCAGAGGCCGTCACGGTCTCCGGGCCAATCGAGGTCAAGACCACCCTGATTTATGTGACCCTCTCCCAGGGCGAGTACGAGATACACTCCATGGAGATAATAAACAACCGCGCAGGTTCCATAACAGCCAACTTCACTGTCGAGGGCCTGATATGGGACATGGTCCAGATAGAGAGCCCGAGCATATCCATATCAGGCAGGTCTGTGGGTGTGAGCAAGATAAAGCTCTACACCCTCCCGACAACCCAGCCCGGGGTTTACACCGGGGACATCATAACCAATGTGGAGGGCTTCGGCATAACCCACAGGACCCCTGTAACCATCAAGGTGGAGAAGATACCGAGCCCGCTCCTCGACGTCCAGGTAAAGTCCCTCACCAAGTCAGTGGCCCCGAACGAGGAGTTCAGGTACGAGGTCACCCTCGTCAACATGGGAGAGACAGCCACCATAGAGGACATCATTGTCCAGTACACCATCAAGAACCTCAACACAGACGAGATAATGACGATATTCAAGGAGACCGTTGCAGTGGAGCAGAGCCTTACCTTTAGGAGGAACATAACCATACCCTCGGACACCCCATATGACAGGTATGTGATAGAGGCGAACGTGACATACTGGCACGGGAACAAGTTCGCCTTCGCCGCCGACGCCTTTGACGTGACCGAGCTCCCGCCCGTGATAGCGGCCCTCCGCGCGATATTCTGGAACTGGCTGACCTATGTAATCCTCTTCTTTGTCGTGCCCGCGGCCTATGGGGGCAGGTACGGCTACCGCTACATCAAGCTCAAGAAAAAGAAGAAGACCAGGTACATCTTCCCCATGGACTTCAAGAAGCTCCCCCAGGCAGGCCCGAACGCCTTTGTGGTGGGCAAGGTTGCGGAGACCGACATGCTTGCCTACTTTGACATGACCCAGCTCCAGACCCACGGCATCTCCGCAGGCTCCACGGGCGCGGGCAAGACGGTCTCCTCCATGATTGTGGTCGAGGAGATGCTCAAGAGGAACATCCCCGTCATTGTCTTTGACCCGACCTGCCAGTGGACGGGATTCCTCAGGCCCTGCAGGGACCAGAGGATGCTGAAGCTCTACCCCAGGTTCGGTCTCAAGCCCGGGGATGCCAGGCGCTACAAGGGCAGGATAACGAGAATCACTGACCCCAACACCGCTATCGATATCAGGAACTACATGAACCCGGGAGAGATAACGGTCGTCCTGATAGACAAGATGGAGCCGGCGCAGCTCGACATCTTTGTCAGGAAGACCATAGCTGACATGTTCAAGATACCCTGGCCCGAATCTCCAAAGATAAAGCTCTTCATAGTCTATGACGAGGTCCACCGCCTCCTGCCCAAGTACGGTGGCAAGGGCGGTTACGTGGCCCTGGAGAGGGGCTGCCGAGAGTTCCGAAAGTGGGGCATCGGCCTCTGGCTGATATCCCAGGTCCTCATGGACTTCAAGGGGGCCATCAGGGCCAACATATCCACAGAGGTGCAGATGAGGACGAAGTACACAGGCGACATCAGGAGGGTCACCCAGAAGTACGGTTTCCAGTATGCCTCGACCACGACCAAGCTCAGGACCGGGACCGGCATGGTCCAGAACGCCGAATTCAACCACGGCAAGCCATACTTCATAGAGTTCAGGCCGCTCCTTCACGACACAGGCAGGCTGAGCGACAAGGACATAGACGAGTACATAAGGTACGACACCGAGGTCACGTCCCTGATGCAGAAGGCCAAGGAGCTAAAGGCCCGCGGCATCGATACCACGGACATAGAGTTCGAGCTCAAGCTGGCCAGGGACAAGATAAGCCAGACCATGTTCACCATGTCAAAGACCTACATAGATTCGGTGAAGAACAGGATAAGGAAGCTGGGAGGCTAATGCAGATGACAAAGCTGCATAACAGGAAGTTAAGGAGCTGTTGCACTGGAGTGCACGCAGTCCCTTCAGGGACTGATAGAAAGGATATGGAGGTGTTGATATGAAAGAAACCCTTACGGAACTTCAGAAGCACAAGGAGGATATCGAGATACTGCTCTCCACACTCGAGGAGGCCTACAGGGAGGCCAGCATAACCGAGGAGCACTACAATGAGGTGAAGGGCAAGAACCAGAAGAAGCTCGAGGAGCTCAATAAAATGATAGAGAGGCTCGAGAAGAGCGAGGCCAAGAAGGCCGAGAAGGAGAAGCCAGAGCCCGCAAAGAAATCAGAGAAGCCTAGGAAGGCCCGGGGGGCCAAGGAACCCGAGCCTGCCCCAGCTGTATCAGCACCTCCAACAGCCCCTGCCGCACCCTCTGCCGAGACAGCCCCTCCAGTCACAACACCAGAGGCCGAGTCCACGGAATACGCAGGAATACCCCAGCCCCTCACAGACATCGCCGGCGAGGTCGGGGAGGTGAAGCCCGAGAAGGCCCCGGGCGCTGCCAGAGGGGGAAAGCCCGGAACCCTCAGGTACACTGCGGATGAAATCAAGGATATACTAACCAAGACACTGAAGGAAATCAAGCCCCAGGGAATAGAGGTCGCGCCCAGGGTGGACAAGATCGAGGTACAGCTCGAAAAGGTCCGGGCCTACCTTGACTCCATGAAGGACGAGCGCTCCACAGGAAGGGAGGGCATGCAGCGGCTCACTGAGGAGGTGGGGGAAATCCGCTCCAACGTGTCCGGCCTGGACAGGAGGCTCAGCGAGTCCGAGATAAGGGTGACCGGGGTTGACGAGTCCCTGGGAGACATGAGGCCCCAGAGGTTCCTCAAGGCCATGAGGGAGGAGGACGCCTCAATAAAGGTGCACGGGGCCAGAATCGACAAGCTGGATGAGATGACCTCGCTCATGCTCAAGAGGCTGGGCCAGATAGAGAATGTCCTCAAGAGGCTGGGAAGCCTTGAGAAGATTGTCAACTTCTCCAAGGAGGCTGCCAAGAGGCTCCTTGAAATCGAGAACAGGGAAAAGAGGATAAGCAGGATTGCCGACAAGATAGACGGCATATTCATGGAGCTCAACAAGCGCCTGGACGAGTTCGTGCTATACAAGGCCAAGCAGGACACCCTGGACGAGCTCTCCCAGGAGATGATGAAATCCCTGGACGATATCAACATAAAGATGCAGAAGTATGCCGAGAAGAGCGACCTCGAGCTGTTCAGGGACACCACAGAGACCGAGCTGGCCTCAATAAAGACCGGGGCAGGGACAAGCCCCGATGTCCAGAGGCTCGGGTCCCAGAAGACCGAAATCGAGGGACTGATAGCCATGCTGGACGAGCAGTTCAAGGCAGGGGCCCTCCCCGAAAAGGAATACCAGAAGACCAAGCAGATAAACCTGGGCAGGCTCAGGGAAATTGACAATAAGATATCCGAGGCCACCCCCGGCGCCCCGAGCCCCCGGGAGTGGGCTGAAAAGGCAACCTCTCCGGGTGAGACCGCCAGGGCCGGCGAACCCGCGCCTCCCATGTCAGCACCTGCAGCGGGCGGGGGGCCTGATGAGACAAGTGAGGCCAAGTCCCCTGAGTCGCAGCCCTCCAAGGCACCGCCTACCGGTGAGAAGCCTGAGAAGGCAGGGACCCTGCCAGGTGAGAAGCCGGTCGAGCAGAAGCCAGAAGCAAAGCCCCTACCAGAGGGCTCCACCAAACCCAGGCCCGAGAAGCCTTCTGGCGACGGGCAGGCGAGCCTGCTCTCGCAACTCGAGGACTCCCTTATGAGGGGCCTGATAAGCAGGAAGGCCTTTGAGAAGGTCAGGAGGCTCATCCCCAAGGGGAAGTCTAGGGGCGAGACTGGGGTGAAAAAGAACAGCAAAGAGGGAGACAGGAAATAGGAGTGATAAATGATGAGAAGGCTGGCATATACACTGGCTGCAGTGGCTTTCCTAGCCCTGCTCATGGTCAGCAACCAGACAGTCCCCCAGGCCTATGGTGATGTGTGGTGGAACGGCTCCTGGCACCACAGGGTAAAGCTCACGGTGAACACCTCCTACTATGAGCGGTTCGAATGGCCGGTCGAGTACGATGTAAACTTCACCTCCCTCCTTGAGGACCTTAACATCACAGCCAGCCTTGACGGGAACTCCACGAGGATGGTCGAGGTCAATGCCAGCGGCGGGGTGCTTCACGAGCTCCCGAGCCAGTTCGACAAGGCCGGGGACTACGAAGCGGGCTCCAATGCGGCCGGGACCATGGTATTCATCCTGAACGGAACGACAGCAGAACACACCGAGAGGTGGTTCTATCTGTATTTCGATACTCAGGAGTCACCAAAAACAGAGGCCTCCTACAGCACAATTATGGAGAAATCCTGGGACGGCGACGAATTCAACATAACCTTCAACAACAATCCCGGGGAGCGATACGGCTTCTTTACCTTTGACACCAACAGGAGCGAGAACACCTCGGGCCTCTACAGGTACTGGCTCAAGGATGACATCCCCCTCGAGCCCTCAGGGCCCGGCGAGAAGACCAGGGAGTTCATCCAGACCACTGACGGTGCCGAGGACCTCGCCTATGACCTGAGGGGAAACGCAAGCTTTTCCGAGGGCCCTGCCAGGATAACAGTCCGCCAGGAGGGCTACGAGACCTACTGGAACGATCCCGGCAACAGGACCAACATGACCTATCTCAAAAAGACCTACAGGTTCTATCCCAACAAGACCTGGTTTGTGGTGGAGCACGAGATTATCAACATAAACGACTCGGTTACCGTGAGCAGGGACTCCTATGCGGGCCTTCCGGGCTTCGATGTCCTAGGTGCGTACGAGTCCGGGTACAAGGTCACCCCTGACCAGTCCCAGGATCCCGGCTCCACTGTATACGGGTTCCCCGGGTTCGGCATGGAGCGTGGAGGCTATGCCCATCTCTGGGAGAACGGGACAGTCAACTTCATCGCAGGCAACTCCTCCATCGGCGGCGCCCCCGACAACGACAGGATAGGAATCAACCTGAGCATGACCGATATCCAGCCAGGCCAATCAATCCAGGACAGGGCTGTCATGGTATTCTTCCACACCGTGAACAGTCCGAACCTGCTTACAGACACCAGCGACCGGTTCATGAACAACATCAACATAACCGAGGGGGAGCCCGAGTTCTGGGTCATCGCCCTAGAGCCGGAGCCGGACCACGACATCTACAACAGGAACGAGTCCGCGATTCTCGGGGCCAACACAACCAGGGACGACTGGTCCCTGGTCGACCATATCAACGCCACCCTCGACATGGGAACCCCTGGGAGCCCCGGAGACGATGTAACCGTGCAGCTCCTGGATGACGGGGCCTATCCAGACCCGATTTCAGGGGACGGGAACTACACAGCCTACTACAACTTCACCAATTCCGAGACCCCGGGCTACTGGAACATGACAGTGAGGACCTATGATGTGGACGGCTCCTTCCTGAACGAGAGCTACTACACCTTCAACATGACAGTAGAGCTCCACGTCAACATAACGATATGGAACGAGACAGGCATCTACAGGGTCGAGAATGCGACAGTGAACGTGACAAACTTCAGGCAGGACATCACGATACCCGGGGCCACTGACATAAACTGCACCACTGCCGGGGACCAGGTCCCTCCAGGGAACATAACAGACCACGGGAACGGGACCTACACAGTGACCTTCCAGACACCCTTTGACTATGGCCTCTACCCACTCAACTGCTCCTTCGGGGAGGACGGGAGCTGGGGATTCACCGTGGAGAACTATACTGTCGAGGCCCCTGAGACCAAGATAAGCGTGACCCCTGACCCCAGCACCTACCAGGCCTACAACGTGATGTTCTATGACAACGAATCCTTCAACCTGAAGGTTACACTCCATAACCTGGAGAACTCGACAGCATACGAGGCAAACATCACCCTGGACCTTCCTGACAACCTGTCCTCCAACTCCACCTTTGAGCCATGCGGAAAGATACTCATAGACCTCTCCTGCACCAAGGACTTCAACATCACGGTTCTCAACAACTCAGTGGCCAGGGACTACATAATCAACATAACAGCAAACTGGACCAACAGGGTGGGCTCCCACGATTCGAACACGACAAACGTCACCGTGACCGTCCACGAGAACCCGGTGCTCGATGTGCTCCAGGAGAACGTGACAGGCATACTCCCGCCCGGCGCGACATCCGAGCTTATCGAAACCCTCATGGTAAGGTCCTTGGGAAACAACGACACCCTGAACATAACACTAACCCCACTCGGTCTGGATAATTTCACCATAGCCTTCACCCCGCCCGACATAAGCTCCATGGGCCCTGGAGGGGAGCAGCCAGTACAGGTGAATGTGAGCATCCCGGCGGGCCAGTCCCCGGGGGTCTATGAGGGTGTGATAAACGTCACCTCTGACAACGGCGGCTACGAGCTTCTCAACACCACGATAACAGTCACCGGGACCAACCTTATCATAAACGCGACACCCGGGACCTATACTGCCTTGTATGTCACCGCATTCTCCAATGAGAGCTTCGATTTCTCTGTGAACGTGACAAACACAGGCAACACCACGGCCTTCAATTCCTATGTGAATGTCTCCCTTCCAGAGACCTGGTTCATAAACTACACCAACCAGTCCTGCTATAACCTGACCAAGGGAGAGGTCTGCATGACATATTTCCTCGTCAACATAACCGAACTCACCCATGCGGGGGATTATGCAATCAATGCAACCATATTCTGGGAGGATATCGGGATATCCTGGAGGAATGCGAGCACCGCCATAAACGTGAGCGTGGCCTCCAATGTCACGCTTGAGGTCCTTGAGGACAGCTTTGACAGGACCATGGAGCACGGCACCTCCATCCTTGTCGGCAACATAACGCTCCGCTCCACAGGCAACGACGACGCGCTCTTCGTCAACTTCACCCTGAGCGGGGAGTTCGAGAACTTCACCATGGGCTTCAACCAGAGCTATCCCTTCAACATGACACCCGGGGACTTCAGGACAGTCAAGGTAAACGCGACCATACCCCCCGGATTCGACCCGGGCTGCTACAACGGAACCCTGAACGTCACCTCAGGCAACAACGGGAACAAGAGCCTCTACCTGAACATAACCGTGCCCGAGAACGGCTCCTGGACAGCCTACCCCACCCACTGCGAGCATGCCCAGAGCCCCAACACAGGGATTGTCTGCAACGTTAGTATAGGCAACACCGGAAACATACAGCTCAACCTCTCGCTCTATCCCCCTGGCGGGGCCAACCACACCACCCCGGGCTGGAGCAGCCACAACATCAGCAAGCAGAACAGCACAAATCTCACTATCTATTATGACATGGGCGGGGATGCGGGCTCCGGATTCTTCCTGACCAACTATACCATAAACACCACAGAGGCATCGGCTGACCCGGACAACATCACCCTGGAGATTGTCCTCAACCCCTTTGTGGAGCCCCTTATCGAGATTGGCATAATCCCTGATATGCAGTCCCAGGCCGATACCGCGACAATGTACATCAACGTGACCAGCCAGTCAGGAGCAGATTTTGACGACGTGATAGTGACCGTGGAGAGGCCCGACGGGACCAACGACACACTCGAGCTGCAGTTCTCCCACAGGGACCCGGATTTCCCCCCGGGCTGCGTCTATGCAATCAATGACCCCGGTGACATGTTCTGCTACAAGATAACCTATCCGGGCGACTTCAGCGGCAACAGTACCCAGAGAGGGAACTACACGGTCTATGTCTTTGCCAACGACACCTATGATGTAAATGCCACCAACACCTCCCTATTCCAGACACACGCCCGCTACGTGGTCTACCTTGACATGCCGGACACCACCCAGGGAAGGTGGGAGAGCATAAACTACCGGGCCCATGACTACCTCGGGGCATCCCTTGCCGGGGCCCCTGTAAACCTCACTGTCAAGGACCCCGACAACAGGAGCGTCTACATGCTCTCGGGCAGGGAGTATGTGACCGATGAAACGGGCTGGGTCTCTGACAACATCTTTGTGATACCCTCCCACGCCTCCCTGGGGGAGTATACGATTTATTCCAATGGCTCCTGGTACGACCCGGAGTTCGATATCTGGACGGGCAACGAGACTGCTGTGACCTTCAACGTGACCGCAGACATGGAGCTCACGGGAAAGCTTGCCATACCGAGCCCCTGCGTGGTTGACCATGCCATGCCTGTATCAGTGGTTGTCCTGCAGAACTATAACGAGCCCGCGGACCCTGATAGCATCAACCTCACCATATACAGAACCGAGGGATACAACCTCGACCTCTGGAAGGAGTATGACATAGATGACTTCAACCACACAGCAGCGGGCTTCTATTCCCTCACCGAGGTTCTGAGCAGCGTCCTTACGGGGACATACCTTGCCCTCCTGAGGGTAAGTCTCGGCGAAAAGGAGACCCATGACATCCTCGCCTTCAGGATATCCTCCTCAGGGCCCTATGACGTCGAGGTCATCCTTGACCAGGAGGAGATAGCCCCGGGCAACAGCATGTATTTCAACATAACGGTCTGGAACAAGGGCGAGGTCGACAACGAGGACGTGATTATAGACTACTGGGTACAGGGCCCTGACCGCTCCTGGGACTCCGGCCAGATAACCCCCAACATCGGGGCAGGCATGGAGATGACATTCCGCCCATCAAACGGCCTGTTCATATATTCCCACCAGCCACCCGGGGGATACACCGTGGAGGTCAGAGTCCTCTATGACCCCTCCATACCGTCCGCCCCTGCCAGCGCAGGATTCAGTGTGACAGGGGAGGCCCCCCCGGAGGAGCCCGGTGGCGGAGGGGAGGGTGAGGGAGCCCCCCCACCCTCGGCCGGTCCCTCGGGAAAGATAAACATAACCAGGATTCCTGATGAGATTGGCGTTATGGCAGGCCTTCCAAGGCCGTTCAACATAGAGGTCGAGGCAGTGGGCGGCCCTCTCCACAACATATGGCTCGGTTTACAGGGGATCCCTGGTGAGTGGGTGATAACCAACCCCGCCAACATAAGCAGCCTGGCGGCCGGAGAGAGCGCGATTATCACGGTCCAGATAACCCCCGAGAGGGGGGAGTCAGGAGAGAGGACAGTCAGGGTGGTTGCCCACTCCACCGAGTCCACGGACGAAGAGGAGTTCCTGCTCAGGATATTCACATCCAAGAAGGACCTCATAAACTTCGAGCTCGTCAGGCTCAAGGCAAAGCTCGAGGAACTCAGGAACAGGGCCGAGCAGGCCCAGGAGGCCGGGTTCGACACCAGCGAGATTGACGACCTCTTAGACGATGCCGAGAACGAGATAAAGCTCGCCGAGGGCTACCTGAGGGAGAACCTCTATGACGCTGCCCTTGACTCTGTCTACGCTGCTTGGGAACTCCTTGACAATGCCGAGAAGCTCCTCAACAAGCTCCTGACCGGTTTCGCGCTGCCACCTGAGATACTGACACTGCTCATATTCGCCCTGGTTGTCCTGGCTGTAATAGCATTCCTTGTATTTGCCTACAGAAAGATGAACAAGAGGCTTTCGCTGATTTTACGCGGAAGGCTCTCCGAGGCCAGGCAGGTTGCAGGGACAGTAAGGGGCGCCGGCCTGGAGACCGAGAAGCTCAGGGAGGAGAAGGCCAAGACAACCAGGATGATGGCTCTCCTCGAGAGTCAGTACAGGCAGAAGATTATATCCAGGGAGGCCTATGAGAGCCTCAAGAACAGGAGCGAGCAGAGGCTGGCCGAGCTTGACAAGAAGATAAGGGAGTCCCTGAGGGCATAGATTGCCGGGAATCTGTCCTAGACGGGCGGGCCCTTTCTGTCAGGGCTGCCTTATGCGGCAAGGCGGGAGATATCCCTTTCTATAGAACCGATTCTCTTCTTGCAGGACTCCACCATTATATCGTACTGAGACTTTCCCAGGCTCCCGAGGTAGTAGTCCCTTTGCATCTTCTTGAGAATTTCATTAACCCTACTCTTCTCTCTCTAGGCCTTCAATGCTCTTCTTTACACGCCCCTTACTCAGGAACAGCCTATAGCTCAGGGAAGCCGATGCCAGGCAGGCCAGCAGCACAATGGCAGCAATCCAGTTGAGGAGGATGAAATCCAGGGCCTGCTGCAAAGGCCCGGAGGCCTGTGAGGTTTCAAGCACCCGGGCTTCTCTTATCCTGTCCAGCTCGTTCAGGGCTTCCATAAGAATCCTCCTGGAGGACTGGTAGTCCTCCCTATAGAACGCTTCCCGGCCATCCTCAGGATGTCCCTGGGGTCATCCTGCAGGTCCGAGTCAATCGTGGCTATGACCTCACCCCGGACTCCTCCAGCCCCCTGTACAGGGCAAGGGATTTTCCCTTATTCTCACTGAGTCGTATTGCCCTGAATCCCCTGTCCTTAATCCTTCTGAGTTCAGAGTATGTCCTATCACCGGAGCAGTCATCGACGGCCATGACCTCATAGTCTGTTCCGCCCATAGCCTCCTGTATCTTTCTGAACATTGGGGCTATGTTCCCTTCCTCATTATAGGCCGTGGTTATTATTGATATTTTCATAAAACCTGAATTAAGCCAACGCGCATTGCATCTGGCGGGCTACCCCTTGCTATCCAATCTTGGTGAATACCTCTTGCTCGGGATAGACCTCAATTCCGGAGCCGGATATAATCTGCATGGCCACGACCTTCTTCTTGTGCTTGATGCCACGCATCTTGAGGACCTCTATCGCAGACTCCCTGATATCCCCCTTCCTTATGTTGTACAGGACAATCACGCCGTCTGCCAGGAACTCTTCTACGCCGCTCCTGCTGAATACAGTGGGGACCTGTTCGGTCTCTGTTATAAGGAAGGATGTCGCTCCCAGTTCCTCAAAGTACCTGAAGAGCTGCTCTATGTAACCCCTGTAGTTCTCCTCCCTACCCACGAAATATGTTGATATTGCAGAGAGGGAATCCACCACTATGATATCAGGCCTGAAGCCATGGGGTATTATGAGTGGCTTTATGTTGATGAGGAGCTCTCCCCTCTCCTTGGCCATCATGGCATCCATGGACTTGCTTATGTCGAATGAGCTGAACCGCTTTATGAGCAGCTTACCGGACTTCTCCATACTCCCGGCATCCCAGCCAAAGTCTTCCATGTGCTCCCTGAGCCTGTCCTCAGTCTCCTCAAAGGACATGTAGATGCAGCGCTTTCCCTGCTTTACAGCATTTTTGATGACCTGGAGGCACATGATGGTCTTTCCGGAGCCCGCTCCCCCTGCCACCAGGACATTGGAGCCCTCCGGGATTCCCCTCTCAAAAAGCTGGTCGAATCCTGCCATGCCGGTCTTTATGAATCCCCTTCTCCCTGCTTTCTTCCCGGCCCTTGATTTCTTTTCCATACACACACCATTGAATATTGACCTTCAGGATATTTATGTGATACCCCATCGACACTATGCCCTGTTGAGATTATCCCTGAGCCTGCTGTAGAGGCGCTTCATTCTACCATAGACGGCAGTGGCCCTCTGGGGGCTGCCCTCCCTGCTGAGCTTTTTGTACACCGAGAGGACCTCCCTGTAGCGCTTTGCCGCGGTGTCAAGCTCACCCTTCTTTATGGAATCCTCGGCCCGGTCTATCATGGAATTCACCCCGTCCATTTCAGGTCCGGGGCCTCGGGTTACAACACCGTCAGGCTTCTTCACAGCCCCGTCTTCCTTCCCTGAATGTGCAGCGGGACTTGCTGCCCCATCTTTCCTGACATGCTTCCCCGGTGTGTGCCTAGTGGCCTGCCTGAGAGAGAACATATCCCTCTCCACCCGGACGATTCTCTTGCTGTATCGCTCCATGACAGTCTCATAGTCCAGCTTTCCCATGGAGTTAAGCCTGAAATACCTGTTCTGCGTCTCGGCCATCAGCCTCCCTATGGAGGCCTTCTCCCTCTCCATAAGACCCAGCCTCCCCTTCAGGGCCGATATCCTTCTCCTCTTCCTGACAAACATGACAGCCAGGACCGCACTCATCAAGACCAGAACAATAACCTGCCAGTACTCCCTGAGAACCAGCATGACCTGCTCACCAGGAGAGGCTCCCAAGCTCTCCTTCAGGGCCGCCTCGGACTGCAGTGTCTCAACAAGCTCGATTGCCCCCCCGAGCATATCCCTGCTCTCCATGTAGTTCTCTGAGTCAAAGAGCGCAGCGCCCTGCAGGAAAAGCTCCGATGCCCTGGAGGTGTTAATCCCCTCCATGGATGCTGCATATATCCTCTCCTCTGCCTGGTCTATCAGCATATCAGCCTCAAGGGCAGCATCCCTTATGCCCCAGACCTCCCTGGCCAGGGCCCCTGCTGCTGCATACTCTCCCCTTGAAAGCATTATACCTGCCTCGTTCAGGGTGTCGTTCGCATAGGAGGTCCCGAAGCCTGCCCCCAGCATGTCACTTATGGCCTGCCCGGCCCCCTCAATCTCCTGCAGTGCAGCATCACTGTCGTGCTGCGCCGCCGCAGAGGCAGCCATCATAACAAAAACCAATGACAGGAACATCACCCCCAATGAGCCCTTCTTCCCCTTCCTGGAGAGCATGTCAATGCCCTTTTCAACATCCCCCAGTTCTTCCCTCATCTTTGTCATCGTTGCCCTGTAGAGGCCCCTGCTCATGTCGCCCCTTTCAAAGTGCCTTGCCTGTGCCTCCTTCATGAACCCTATAATATCATCCCTCTCCCTCTTCAGCATGTTGACAAGTCCCCTGGTCCCGGTTCTGGCCTTCAGCCTGGCCCTTATCCTCCTTATCTCAGCAAGCCTGGATTCGTATTCCTGCATGGCCTTACTGTAGCTTGCTTTTCCTATCCTGGGCTCTTCCCCGAAGTAGTCTCTCTGGAGCCTTATAATGAGTCCCTCTATGGCCCTTCCCTCAAACTCAAGCTCCGTTATCTTCCTCTTCAATATCTCTATGGCAGCCCTCCTTCTGAGGGCAAGGGTGCCAACACCAAAGCCGAAACCAAGACCGGCTATGAGCCACCAGTAGGCATGTGCCAGCATAAGCAGCGGAAGCATGCCATAGGTTTCCATGGAGAAGGAGAGCATAGCATTGTTCGCCCGCTCCTCTGCCCGCCCATAGTCGCCCCTCTGGAATGCCGTCATGGCAAGCCCGTACAGCTTCTCTGACTCGGTGACTGCGAGCCCGTATGTCCTGGCATCCTCCAGGCCGGGGCCTATCCCCTCCAGCATGGATTTGACCTTGAAGGCCAGGCCCGAAGTGCTTATCATTTCACCTGCAAGCCCCTGGGCTGCATCGTAGTCCCAGTCTTCCACAAGGGAATCCAGCCTCTCCACCATGCCCCTGAACTCATCCCCGGAGAAGCCTGCGTCAATCATGCCCTGGGCAGCCTCCCTGGCCTGCTCAAACAGGTCTGACTCGTTACCCGCGCTGTGGACAAAGAGCAGGATGCCTGCCGAGCCGCTGAGGGTCTTGTTAACATTCCTTCCCCTCCCCGACAGCTCTACACCCAACATATACTGGCCGGCCTTGATATAGGGCGGTGCGACAACCGTGACATCAAATCCAATACTGTCTCCATCGTTCACCCCATCAAATCTCTCTGGATAGACCGAGAGATAGGTCAGGGGATAGCCCGAGAGCTCGGGCGCTATGCCGTCTGCGGTGAACGTGAGGTCATAGTTTATGGTAACAGGGAAGCTCCTGTTCTCACCCCTGTTGATGTCTATCCTGGAGGGAGCGTCCAGGGCAAGCTCGTACTCCCTTATTGCAGCACCCCCGCTTATGAAGGTTGTGCCGCCGTCATCCCCTCCGCCGCCCCCGCTCTCGCAGTCATCATCCGTGGAGGGGCTGCATCCCAGGCCGCACACGCCATCATCGCTGTTGCATGAGATGCCAACAACCAGGGAGTCCGAGCCGTTCACGCCCCCGAAGCAGCTGGCGTTTGCATAAAGCAGGGAAGCCCCCGCGCTGGCCTGTGTGGGGCTCACGCTCACCGCTATGGTGATGTCCTGGCTCGCCCCCTGGGCAAGGCTTCCTATGTACTGGCTGGCGTTTCCAGAGATGTTGCTGAACCCCGCTGGCAGGCTGAAAATGAGCCAAACACCCGTGGCGGTCTCGTTCCCTATGTTCTTGGCCCTTGTGGTGAGGTTCACCCAGCTCTGGCTCTGGAGAACAGATGTCGGGGCCTCTGTTATTTCTACCGAGAGGTGCGGCCCACCCACGTATGATATCAGGGTCGCGTTCATCATCTCAAGGGACGGGTCCGCATTGCCGCTCATGGCATCGAGGGTCAGGTCTATCTGGTACTCATATGCAATCATGGCGGCGGTTGCATTCACCTCAATGCTGGTGTTGCTTCCGACAGGAACGTCAAAGCCCAGCGGGTCAGATACATTGTATTCCGTATTGGAATAGGTTGATGATATGTTGAAACCAAGCGGGTAGTCGCCTGTGTTGGATATGGTCACAACCCCCAGGGTCTTCTCTGTCCCTATGTAAGCATAGGTCGTCCCAAGGTCATTCTTGTCTGCGGACCATGTATAGTCATAGTCCACGCTTATGTTGTGGGTGCTGCTGTACGCGGCATGGCCCAGCGTGTCGTTTGTCCATACCCTGTAATACCAGATGTCGTCGTATCCCGCGACAAAGGAGGCGTTCCACTCATCATCGGATATGTTGTTCATGCTCATGTTGGTCCATATGGGTACCGAGTCTGTCATGTGCTGCAGCATGGCTGCGCTCACGTTGCTGGGGTCTGTGATGTTGGCCGTTATGTTTACGGTGACCCCCGGGTCCAGTTCGTTCTCATCACTTGGAGAGTGTGCTATGGAGTTGAAATCAGGAGGGCTCGATACATCCACATGGAACGTGAAGTTGGTGTCGTTCCAGGCCCCGTTGCTCTCATTATCAACTGCGTAGCAGTTCCAGATGTATGTCCCGTCATCTATGCCGGTTATTGTCCAGTTGGCGTTCTCATTGCTGTGGTTTCCGACACCCTTCACGTATGACGCGTTTATCTCGGATTCCGTCCTGGGGATGTCGGATATCCTTAACTCATCGAATACGGAGTTTGCCTGCTCGGTCCCGTCTGCAAGGCTCCCGATGTAGAGGTACTGTCCCGGCGTTCCGAGGCTCCCGAAATCCATTGAGTCAATGGATGTTGAGCTGTTGGAGCCGTCCATGAACAGGTCAACAGCCTCCCCGTTCCCCACACCATTCTCCAGGTCCCATGCTCCTGCAATGTGATGCCACTCATCCTGGTTCCATGAAGAGATGTTTGCGAACACGGCTGTTGCGAGCCCAGAATCATCAAAGTATTCAAAATAAAGGTCTCCGAAATCATTGTACATGTGGATTTCGTCCACCGCCTGTTCTCCCGTGGAGAAGAACCAGAATTCATTGGAGGATGGGTCGACACCTAACTTTACCCAGAACTCCAGCGTTCCCTGTGTGAAGTTCAGGTTGCCACTGGTCTGGTACCTGAGCGTGTCGGAATCATTCACCATGACACCGTTCATGAATATGCTCTGGACGATTCCTGTCCCTGAGCTATCGCCTATTTCCCCTGCCTCGCAGTCGTAGTTGTTGAAGTGACAGAGGAGAAGTGTGTCCGAATCCTCCTCAAGCTCCATTACCCTCTTTGTTTCATGGGGAATGAAATCCCCGTTTATGTTAGTGTAGAGCGATATATTGAAAACATTCTCATCATCAGTGGCATTGCAGACAAATGTAATGTTACTTGTGGTATAGACTACCCCGTCATTCGGTGAGGCCAGTGTGACATTGGGTGCGTCAGAGGCTGCAGCACAATTCATGAGAGCGAGAACCAAGAATAGAACCAATATATGTTTTATTATCATATATTATTATTTGTTTTCTCTAATAAAAGTTCAAAAGTTAGGAAGGATCTGCAGCCTCACTCCAACGAAAACTCATACAGGCTTATCATACTGCGCCTTATATGGAGCTCCTTTCAGTGCTGGGGGCCGAGGCCCCGGGCAGGCTCTACATAGACACCAGGACAGAGGAGATTCTAAGGATGTTCGGCTACCTGAAGTGATTCATCTACATGGACAAGGAAACGGATAGTATCAGTTATTTATTAAACAAAAACATTTTATGTTTAAACAACAAATTTAAGTCCGCGTGATTAATCTATTAATTAATGAACAAGCAGATTAATCTGATAGATGAGATAGAGAAAAGCAGGTTTCTTATCATCATGCTCGATGAGGATATATATATAGACAAGATTGCAGAGATAGCCAAATCCATAGGCAAGGACAAGAAGATATGCTATCTGTGCTTAAGCAAGCCCTACACAGATGTCTACAGTGACCTGAAGAGCAGAGACATAGATTTAGATAGATTCTACTTCATAGACGCTCTGAGTTCCCACTACGGAGAGAAGAAACCAACAGAGAACTGCATCTTCCTGAGCTCACCAACAAACCTCTCGGAGATAAGGTCTGCCATATCAAAGGCAGCAAAAGAAAAGAGATGTGATGCGGTGGTGTTTGACACAATATCCACCCTGCTTATATATCAGGAGACCTCAAACATAGTAAGGTTCACCCATGAGTTCCTGTCAGAAGAGAGGGAGAGGAACAAGATTCTCTATCTTGTCCTGAAGCAGGAATCAATATCCCCAGAGGAGAGCGAGAGGCTTGTCAAGGACCTTAACATGTTCGCAGACAAGACAATCAACCTGAAATCAAAAAAACATTTAAGAAGAGCCAGATAATAATAAAGTGTGGTTTTATGGCCAAGAACATAATGGTAGTGGATGACGAGGAAAACCTACTTGAACTGGTAAGGGGCATACTTGAGGCCGAGGGCTTTGATGTTATAACAGTGGAATCGGGCGAGGGATGCCTGAACAAACTCAAGACAGCGAAACCGGACTTGATCCTTCTGGATATGATGATGCCCGGAATGAGCGGAAGGGAAGTATGTGAAAAGATAAGGTCAAACCCTTTAACAAAGGACCTGAAGATTATCTTTGTCACAGTGGCAAAATTCTCAGAGACAGGAAAGGATGCCCTAAAGAAGATGAATGTTATGGATTACATAACAAAACCCTTTGAAAATGCCGACCTCATAAGAAGAGTAAAGAAACAACTTGGCTAGAAAATCAAGTCCATCTCATAGATATTGGCGCTATCTCCTCTGTCATCTTGAAACGAGTACAAAAACTACCAGTTTGAACTGGTACTCGCCTTCCTTAATATAAAGGGACTAATCACCTAGAATAATATAGTAGATATGGTAAAGAGAAAAATCATGGTAGTGGATGACGAGGAAAACATTCTGATTCTGGTAAGCAAGATTCTAGATTCCCAAGGGTTTGAGGTAATTACAGCAGATTCAGGTCATGATTGCCTGGAAACACTCAAGAAGGAAAAGCCAGACCTGCTAATCCTCGACGTAATGATGCCCGGAATGAGCGGCATAGATGCTGCGGAAACCATAAGAGCGAACCCTGAAACCAGGGGCATGAGGATAGTCTTCCTTACTGTGGTAAGGTCAGGGGAGACAGTGCAGGACAGGCTCAAAAGGATAAAGGCACTCGACTACATAGAAAAGCCGTTCGATAACCATGATTTGGTAGCAAGGGTAAAGAAGCTTTTGTAGCTGGGCAAATTCATTTTATTATCCAATTTTTAATATTCTCTCTCCTCTCTTCTGATTTTTTCAACACCTCTTTCGCTTCCCTTTCCTCTACCTTCATCTGCCTTTTTGGAATGCCCTTGACAGGGAGGGTGAAGTGGAACTTGCTGCCCTTCCCAACCTCGCTCTCAACCCATATCTTACCGCCGAGAAAGTCCACAAACTCTTTGCACAATGCAAGGCCGAGGCCTGTCCCACCAGCCTTTCTTGAGTACGATGAATCTACCTGATAGAACCTCTCGAATATCTTTTCCTGATACCCCTTTGCTATTCCTATTCCCGTGTCCTTGACGATGAAATGTACGTTTCCGCCATCCCTAAAGGTCTTAACATCTATACTCCCCTTAGGCGTATATTTCACCGCATTGTTTATGATATTTAACAGTATCTCAGTCAGTTTTTCCTTGTCTGTAGTAATCTTCGGTAAATTCTTCTCTATATCATATTCGGATTTTAGTCCCTTAAACTTTATCGGTATATCCATTTCCCTTTTAATGTTCTCCATCATCTTGTTTATGTCAACCTCACCAAAACTAAGCCTGATTGTTCCCAGGTCTATCCTTGAGAGGTCAAGGATGTCACTGACAAGCTTTGCGAGCCTTTTTGTCTCATGGCTCATTATCTTCAGGTACTTGTTTCTCTTGGTGAAGTTGTTCGCAATCTTCCTGTTCTGCAGCAGCTGGGAAAAGCCATGTATCGAGGTCAGGGGGGTTTTTAGTTCATGAGCTGCTATCGAAATAAACTGATCCTTCTTGATATCCATCTCTTCAAGTTTTTGAAGACTTTTCTGCAGTTCCTCCTGTGTTCCTATCAATTGCTTGTTCGTCACCTCTGTGTCTTCCATCATGTTAAGAACAGCGGTTTTCGTCTTTGTCAGTTCATCTATCTTTTGGTCAAGGTCTTTTGTCCTTTCAAGAACATTTTGCTCCAATTCCGCCGCATGCTTCTTTATCTCCGTCTGGGATTGCTTCAAATCTTTGGACATCTGTATGAAAGCTGATGCCAGTTCACCTATCTCATCCCTTGACCTGATATCTATTTTCATGTCCAGGTTGCCCTTACCAATCTTGTTAGCTGCATCCCTCAGTTTTACTATTGAGCCTGAAATGGACTTTGAGAGAAACAGAGAAACAGATATTCCAATTATGAATGTGGAAACCCCAATCAATATAATGTATTGAAGCACCATGATAATGATATCGTTCTGTTTTGCAGCATTGAGATTCAGGGTTTTGATATTTTCTGAAAGCAATCTATTATAGATTTCCTTTACAGTAGCTATTTGATTATAAATTAGGATTATTTTTCTGTTCACATCCATAGAATCAATTTCACTGTTTCCTAATTGTGCTATAGAATCCTCATCCTTCTTAATTTCAGTCATTATCCTTTCCATCTCCTCTATATCACTCGCCAAATAATCACCAGAATTATTTTTCAACTCTGCGATAAGGCCTAAAATTATCTCTAAATCCTCATGGGCATTCTCATGATATTCCTCGTAACCGACCGTAAAAAATTTATCTATGTTTCTCTCAAGAGATTCCACATAAATTGCAAATTCATGCAAAGAATTTATCCGTTCGACATGAGGCACCACGTCTCTGGCAAGATAATTAACCTGGTTCATGTAGTAATACGATGTTGCAGCCGCAATTACATACAAAACAATAAGGGCAGCGAATGCTATGAGAATTTTTCTGCGTATTGATCTGCCTGAAAATATATTTATCATTCTTTGTCCCCTTTCCGTTACCTGAAGGCGTATCTACTCGATAATTTCAGCATTCTTTAGCAGGTCTGGTTTCAAAACGAGATTTAATTTTTCGGCAATTTTCAAGTTCACGAACACCTCACCTTTCTTGTTTGTGGTCAGCGGAATATCGGAAGGTTTCGTCCAGTCGAGAATTCTCAATGCTGTCTTGGCAGACCATTCCCCCTGCTCTTCAGGTATTTTCGTCAAACCCATCAATGAACTTTGCATGGTCCAGGGGTTTGTAGTCCCGACCGGAATCTTTATATTTTCAAGGGCAAAATTCTCAGCTTCCCTGTCATCCCAGTCATTTATGCCGGCATTGTTCTCAAATATCAGCACATCAACTTCATCTTGCAATTTCAAGAACGCTTCCTCCCACCCATCCATCGTAGTTACAAAGTATTGTTTTTCAAAATTTATGTCAAACAATACTTTATAATACTCTGCATTTTTTCTCTCTGTCTCGGTATCTGCAGACAGATATCCCAGCCTGTTTCCTGCTGTATATCCCTTTAGCCTTTCAATGAGTTCTCTGGTTAGGCTCACCTCTACCATGCCGGCAGTGTTGCTATATGGTGCGCCATAGAGAGAGGCATCCCAATTGAGGCCGCAGAAAACGACAGGCAGGCCAGCATCCCTATAATATGTCATGATAAGATACTTAAACGCGTTGTCGTCGGAGGTTATCACCACATCCGGTTTGAACTCTTCAATTAACACCTTAGCTTCCAAAGCGGCCTGCTCTTTGAAATCTTCTGACGGGTTTCTTTTCGTGTCCATTCTGTATATTTTAAGTTGGACCCCTGTATCGGCGAGCACCCCTGTGATGCCCGTTGTTATGCCATCGCTCCATTCGTACCCTTCGTGATAGGAATCGATATAAAGGATTTTTTTCCCAGCATAGTCCCCTGTATAGTTTTCATTTGCTTCTGAGCTATTCCCCTGGTATACGGTTGTAGCACAACCCGACAACCCGACAACAAACAAGAGGCACAACCCCAATATCAAAGCATTCCTCATCAAATCACTCAATTATCCTCATTATCATTATATACTATTATATTTATTGCTTTTATCCTTTGTTTAAACATTTGAATCTCATTCAGGTTTCCCCTTTAACTGTTCCTCCAGCTCCCTTACCCTCTTCTTCAGCTCGACCATCTTGAGCTCCCTGCCGACTCCCAGTCTGCTGAATTTCTCCAACTCTTCGGTTCTCCTCCTTAGCTCCTCCTCTTTAATTTTGCGACCTGTGATGTCCTTGTCCACGCCCCTATAACCCATAAGGTTTCCCTTGTTGTCAGCAACAGGCACGCCGTTGGTCAATAAACATACCCTTCTGCCGTCCTTGCTTATGTTCCAGTGCTCCAAGTCAACAATCGGTTTCTTTTCGGATGTTATTTTTTGGAATATCTCCCCAATCTTCTTCGCTTCTCTCTCTTCCATCAAATCGAACGGCAGTTTTCCTATAATCTCCCCAGACTCGTATCCAAGAATCTCCTTCACCCTCCCGGAAGCGAAGGTATATTTCCCGTTCTTATCAATCTCCCATATCCAGTCCGCTGAACTCATCAATATATCCTGAAGCCTCTTTTCTGACTCCCTGAGCGCCTTTTCAGCCGTCTCCCTGTCGGATATGTCCCTGAGAACAATCATGGCTGCCTTCTTCCCCATGTAATCGATTACATGGGTTTTTACCTCCAACAGGATTTCCGCACCATCCTTCCTGCGTATTTTAAGCTCGAACGTAGAGGAGGGCTTGGTGCCAGAAGAGAAATGAACAAAGTGTTTAAGCGCTATTGCCTTGTTCTTGAAATCCAGGATATCTGTTTTGAATATGTTCTTGCCGAGCATCTCCTCCCTTCTATAACCGCTCAGTCTTTCAGACTCTTCGCTTGCCTCCAAAAGAATACCCCTCCTGCCCAGGACTATTACGGCATCGGGCATTTTCTGGAAGAGCATCTTGAACTGCCTCTCTATTTCCCTCTGGTCGGTTATGTCGCTGCCGACATCGAGCACCTTGGTCACCTCGCCCCTCCCTTTCAGGGGTATGCCCACAAGCTCAAGGATTATTTCCCTGTCATCCTTCAGCTTGACTTTGTAGACAGTCTTGTCTGTCACCTTCCCTCCGAGGTTCTTCCTGAACTCCGCGAAGGCCTTTATAAGGTCCTTCTTGCCGAGGGTTACAACATCGGAGAAGCTATTGCCTCTGACATCCTCTATCCGCATGCCAAAGGTCTGCCCGGCACACTTGTTGGCTTCCAGAACCCTGCCCTTCCTGTCAAGTGTGAATGCCACGAAGGGCAGGTTTTCAAAGATTGTCTTATAGATGTCTTCACTTTCTCCGAGTCCCTTGTTTTGCTGTATGTGTTTAGCTAACCCATATACTCCACCACCGATATCCTGAAATCTCAGT
>CAZAEI010000001.1:106939-128078 GCA_964484305.1 uncultured archaeon | reverse complement strand
TGGGCCTGAATCCTTATGATCAGCTGGTTGGGGTCTTATGAGCTAAACACATACGTTTTGCTTAATATCCCCTTCGTCTCCCGTAGCCCCTTTCATTTTTTCTTTCCCCTAGCATTTGCCGCGCCAATCATGATTAATCAATCTCCTCTATCTTGTCAGCGAACATGCCGAGGTCCTTGACGAGCTCCTCCTTGAGGTCTTCCTTAAGCATGGTGAATATACATGACCTCTCCTTAACCCTGAATGTGGATATGATCGAGTGTACGAACCTGACCACGTTGGAGGCCTCTTCATATACCAGCAGGGTGGAGAGAGAATCAAAGAGCACGATACCCATATCCTTGAGGCCCAGGCATTTGTTTATGGAAATGCTCATCTCAGTAAGCGCCTGGGGAGAGGAAATGAATATGACATTATCGTCGGGTGTCATGGAACCGACCTTGCTGCTTACGGCATCCACAAAGCGGATCTTCTCTGTGGGAACCCCCGCATTCTCCAGGCCTCTCTTCAGGACCTTGTACGGCTTGTTAAGGGATACGTAGCACAGGTTGTTCTTAAGCCCAATCGCGGCCTTTGTTATGCTCTCCAGATGCTTGGAATAGCTCTTGGACTGGACCACGAATACTATTATCTGGTTTTCCTTTATTATAGCACTCAAATCAATGGGCATGTCTCCACCCAACACTTCATGCAAAGATGTTAAACTTTTAATTAATTCGTTTAACCTACTATTAAAGATTTTACAAGCCATCGGCTTTGTGTAAGAAGTACACTGAAGCAACAAGATATGCGAAGATGTTAGTTACTGAGCACAATATGTAACTAAATTTGACCCTTTATACACAAAGCCCAAGCCATCCCAAAACAGTAATAAAAATATGGTTCTGTTGCAATCCTCTGAATAAGTAGGAGTACCTCCTAAGATATATAATAGCGAATCAACACCCTAGGAGGTCATCGCAATGAAATATTCTGATACCAGGATATATAAGCTTGCAAAGGAGTCACAAAGGCTGGCACAGAGGGTTGTGCCGCCGTATTCGAGTAAGTTCTCGAAGAGAACATATACGCAGGATCAGCACATAGCAATCCTGTGCGTGAGAGTCAAGGCAAGGCAGAAGCTCAGGGACATGGAAGAGCTTCTGATAAACATGCCTGATGTGCAACAGGTTCTTGGTCTTTCCTGGGTGCCTGATTACAGCACCATGTGCAGGGCAATGAAGAGGCTCAGAACCAAGATATTGTCAGTATTGCTGTACCTTACAGCATGCGTTTTTCCGTCACAAGGGAAAGCATCAATCGATGCAACGGGCTTTGACAAGAGGCATTCCAGCAAGCATTACGTCAGGAGGTGCAAGATGATTCTTGGTTCAATGAAGACGACTTTCATTATCGATACAGACAGTCTGGCCATACTTGGGGTGCATATGACAGTAACGAGGAAGCACGACACCCAGATAATACTTCCGTTATTCCATAAGGTCCTGAAGAGCTTCAGGATAAGGGTTCTGCCTGCTGACAAGGGTTACGACGACCAGAAGGTCAGGGACGAGTTGAGAAAGTTCGGGGTAAGGCCACTGATAAAACACAGGGAATACGGGTCATTGGATAAGGCCCATAATGCAAGGATGAAGAAAGAGGATTGCGGACAGAGGAGCAAGAGCGAAACAGTAAATTCAGTGATCAAGCGCAAGTATGATGACACTCTGCATACAAGAAGCTACTGGAACCAGTGCAAGGAGATACTTCTTATGGCAGTGATTCACAACATAGAGAGAGGGATGTGTGTTTTTTTCTGTGATTTACTGTAGGATTTCAACAAAGCCAAAAATACCTTTATTTATCCAATCCAAGAACTAGATATGAGAATCGCAGAGTCCCTGAGAAAGAATATATTGGAATCCAGAACAGGAGGGATTACAACAAGGTTCAAGATAAGAAAGAGAAGACTGACATTCTTTTTTGAGGACATACTTGCAAACTACATAAAGGAATGCGAAGATATGGGATACCAGCAAGAAATCCGTGATACCGGGCAATCCTGGATGGCCCTTTATTTTAAAACAATGGTGCCTAGTTCCCTTAAAGAAATCCCACCAACACTCTTGCTTAACCTGGCAATAAAGAAGATATGGATTAGCTTTGGCCAGATGGATTATTTCTCCATCAAGAAGAGCGGCAAGACGCTCTATATAACCACAAAGAACGAGGGCGTTACAAGGCTGATAGGCAAGAATAACGCAATGATAGGGTTCTATATGGGAGTACTGAACTCACTCTTCAGGCTTCACGTTGAACATCTCAGAAGCACCCAAACTAAGGGGCCCTCCAAATATACCTTCAGGCTGGGCAGGGAACCGTTCGATATCGAGTCCAAGACCAAAGAGGAATATGACAGGCTGAACCACATAGATGAGGTTCCCGGATTCACGCTTAAAGATGTTCTGAAGAAAAAGACCCTGATAATAAAGGAAAGGAACAGGCTGTACTTCAGAAACAGGCCTTTGGTCCCTGTTGAAAGTACGGGTTTCCACATAATCGTCCAGAAGGACATGCTGCCGGAAAGAATAGCAGAAATATCCTATTCATATTTCAGGGACATAGTGAAGAAGATAAATCTGGAGAGGAACCTCTCGCTGCTAAAGGTTCTGCTGCAATCAATGGGCTGGGGAACCTTCACCATGCAAGTAAAAGACAGGAAAAATGTAACAGTGAACATAAATGACCCGCCTTATGGTCTGCAGACAGGCAAGGATGACTGGACATTCCTTATAAATACAATACTTGGTTATCTCTGGTTGCTCGATGAGGGATTCAGTTTCAGCCGGGTTTCAAGGACAGGCAAGAATATCATGGCCATATATGAGGCATGAGCTAGCTGATTATGTGGCAGAAATAATCCAAGTTCTCTGCATCGAACTCTCTTCTCGTGTAGCAGCCGCTTTTGCAATGTGAAATGAATTTGCATCCCTTGCATTTCTCATTGTCTCCGAAACCGTTTAGAAACCCCTTCAGCTTACTTTTATATACGCTGTTTATTTCACCCCCTTCCCTAATTACATCAAATAAGTTAAAGAGGGGCTTCCTGTAGGTAGCGCAAAAGAATACCTCGCCGCTTCTGGAAACCGTGGCATAGAGGCCTGCTGCGGCAACGCAGAATCCCCCGGATGTGTTTATGCTGGTCTTTATATGGGGTTTGAAGAGGGGGTCCCCTATTTCTATGTTTGTGGCGCCCGAGGATTCTGCATATTCCGTAAGCCTTCTTAACACATCTATATAATCAGACGGCATAAGCCTTGAATTATCCTTGGCCCGTCCATCCGATGGCGTCATATCCCAGACCCTGCACCTCTGAACACCAATATTCCGGGCCAGACTGAAGATATCAACAACCTGCCCCTCGTTTTTCTTTGTGACAACAGTCTGGGAGACGCATGTAATTCCAGCCTCCCTGGCATTCTTCAGGGCCTTGAGGGCTCTGGCGTGCGAGCCTTCCTTGCCCCTGATAAAGTCATGCTCTTTGGGGTTCATGCTGTCTATGTTTATCTGGACTTGTGACAGGCCCGCCCTCCTCAGTTCTGACGCAAGCGAGCGTGAAAGGACAAACCCGTTGGTATTCATATGAACCACCATCGAATGCTCCTTTGCAAGCCTTATGCCCTCCTTTATATGTGGATAGAGGGTGGGCTCTCCCCCTGAAAATGTTATCTGCTTCACACCTTCCCCGGCCAGGCTACTGATGAGAAGCTTCAGTTCACCCAGGCTCATGTGCTTGGGGTTTCTGTTGGTGGCAGAATTTGCAAAGCACCACCTGCAGTTGAAATTGCAGTAGTCTGTCACCTCAAGAACAATCCAGCTTATCCTCTCCCTCTGGTTAAATGTTCTGAGCTTCTCCTCTGCATCGTTTCTCTCCCAGTCAAAGGTCACTACACACATCACATCACCAGAAGGATGAGGAGGGGAAGTGCAGCAAAGGCGGACAGGAAGATATACCTGCTTGTCTTCATGTCGTTTCTTGCCACATAGAAAAGCGTAAGCACAGCGAATGGTATCGTGAAAAAGAGCGGCACCATGTTAAAGATTACCATAAAGGCAATCAGAAACGCATATAGAAGGTAAACCATCAACCTCGATTCCTGATAGCCAAATGCAATGGGCATTGTCCTGAGATTTACAATCCTGTCCCCCTCCATACCCCTCAGGTCGCCTATAAGGTTTCCTGCAAAGGCCCATGTTGTAATAAAGATATAATACATCATAACACCGCTTGTTATGGGATGGGACGCTCCTGCCCCAAAAAGGAAGGCCAGGGCAATAACAGAGCCTGTGAAGAGGTTTTTCAGAATCAATATCCTTTTAACCCGCAGACCGGAATAGCACAATGCAAGCACCATTATGATTATATATATGTGCAAGACCGAGGGAATGAGCATGACCGAATAAAGGCTTATCGAAAGACACAGCAATGTGACGAAAATACCTATTCTGCTGTGCTTAACAAATAGATTTAATCCCCTGTTGTTTATACTATCCTCTTTCTCGTCTGTGAACTGGTTGTATGAATAGCTGGCAGCCGTCAGAAAAAAGGTGGCCGCGAGCAGTGGCAGCAGCCCTGGTCCCATACCGCTAAAAAGTAGAAACCCTGAGGCTGCCATCCCGGTTATATAAAGACATGTCTCTAGCCTTATGAACCTCCAAAGCTCCCTAAGAAAAAACATGGAATTTCCAATCATATTTATACATTTGAATAGCTTGTTTATATTTTATACTTTTTTATTTAAACATATCCCAGAAAAATAAAAAAGAACAGTATTACTAAACGGCAATAATGCATTACAAAAGCAGTACTTATGGTTTACAGTCCCTCGGATTCAGAATGAGAGGGAGGCAAGCCAGCCATTTAAATATTTTAACCAAGAATATAAACCATGGCCGATATTCGTAACATAAATATGGATAACAGCGAGATACTGATAAACCTAAGGGTATCCAAGGAGGAGTACGAAATTCTGAAGCAGAATACAAGCAACATTATACTCCTTCCATCAAGCTCGGATATTCTGATCCAACGCCTTACCACAGGGAGGCTTGGAAACAGCAACAGGATAATGCTCCCCAAAAAATTCCTAGAAGCGGGGGGAGTGAAGATACTTCAAAAAAAGGTCCCTGCCAGGATATTCAAAAACAATGGAGACATCTTTCTCCTCGTGAAGCTGGAGGAATCCAGAACAGGCATACCTGTGTTTGAGGAGGATATTAAATGAAGATATCCACAGGCCTAAAAGGACTGGACAAGCTGCTCGGGGGAGGCCTCCCAAGCAATACAGCGACCCTGGTTTCTGGGGGCCCTGGCACAGGAAAAACCTTGATTAGCCTTAATTTTCTTCTTGCTGGGGCAAGAAAGAAGGAGAGGTGCTGCTATGTCTCCCTCAGCGAGTCAAGGGAAGAGTTGATAAGGGCCTGCAAAGAGATAGATACCCTCAGTGACATTGAAAAGCACATGGGCAAAAATCTTGCCATAGAGCACATGCAGCTGGGAGAAAATATAACCCTTAAAAGGTTCATAGAAATCATAGCCTCCTACCCCAAGATAGACAGGCTGGTGATAGACAACGTAAACAAGCTCCTTATATTCGCCGAGAGCTCCCGGGCATACCGCCTCAACCTCTCAGAGCTCGTAAGGCATCTGAGGAAAGGTGGATGCTCCCTGATACTCTGCGAGACCAAAGGGGATGAAATCGATTCCGAAAACAACGAGGCCTTTGAGTGCGACGGTGTCATACAGCTCTCCTTCCTTGAGCTTGAGGAGAGACCCATGCGCACCATCACGATTCACAAGCTCCGCTACTCATCATTTGAACCCAAGATTCCTAGGGAACTTGTAATCGATAAGAAGGGAATCCGTCTGGGCAACGTAAATATAGTCTGATTTACCCAATCAAAAATTTGCCGACTTGTTCATAAAAACAATTTTCCATAAATTTAAATACCTTTAGGTAGTAAATTATGTATGTTCAGCGCACTCTCCCGGCCCGGTATAATCCTGGAGAACATCAGGGGCCTCTCGTTCAGCCTCATGGCCAGCTCCCTTGCCATGCCATTCCTCGGTGCAGAGTCCATCGCAATAGCCATGGGGGCCCTTATAGGCAGCTACTATGGCTACAGGATAGAGAACCAGACCCATGAGTTCAGCAGCCTGGGCGGAAGGGTCCTGAAGGGTAGGTTATGGGACTACCTAGTCCTGGCCTAGAACATAAAAAATCAGGCCGAAGCGGCTATATTGACAGGTCTGTTCTGGCCCAAAGGCTTAAATATATATAATTACAGTTATATAACATGGATTATATAATCAGGAGAAGTGAGGCCAGGGATATAAGGGGCAAAGGGCCCTGGCTCCTGGTCTATGGAAGGAGAAAGACAGGCAAGACATTCCTGCTGAGGAACCTGTGCAGGCTGAGGAATTACTTTCTTGTCAAGAGGAACCTGTCTGTTTTTTTCGATGATAGAGAGATAACCCTGGAGGAGATGTCAAGGAGGGTCAAAGAGCTCTTGAACAGAAACGAAAGCGTTGTGATAGACGAATTCCAGAGGCTTGAAGAGGGCCTTCTTGAGGAATTCACCCTTCTGCACCCAAGGGGGAACCTGATTCTCTCAGGCTCAAGCATGAGAATCGTCAAGAGGTTTTTTGAGCCAAAGTCAGCCCTGCTCGGGTTTTTGACACCAAAAAAGATCAGCTTCATCACCCCTGGAGACATTATCAAGGGATTGAGAGAGAAACTCGGACCCTCACAGACCATAGAGCTTGCAACTTTTTTAAGAGAGCCGTGGCTCGTGCCGCTTTTTGGGGGAGAAAACATACTGGAGTTTGTCTATAATGTTGTAACAAAATCCAAATTCGTAATATCATCCCTGATGGGGGAGATTTTCAGCGAGGAAGAAAGGGAACTCGGCAGGAAGTACGAAGCAATACTAAGCCTTGTGGGTTCCGGTGTCTGGAATACAAAGCAAATCGCATCCATACTCTATTCCAGAAAAATCATCCCGGACCCTAGTGTGACCCATATTATGCAGTATATCAAGAACCTTGAGGAGATGGAACTGTTGGAGGCAATAAGGCTGTTTAATTCAAGGAGCAATTTTTACAGGCTATCGTCGCCAATAATGAATATCTTTTACTATCTTGACAGCAGATATAACATAGGAAGCAGGGAACCGTCATTGGAAGAGATAAGACCCACGCTCGAGAAACTGATAAATCTGGAGATTCAGAATTTCATTGCGGACATGTTTGCAGAGAGGATTGGCGGAAGAAAGGAATATTTCATCTCACCAGACAGGGAATTCGATTTCATAATAACAAAAAGGAACAAGCTTGAGGTTGTCGGGGAGGTCAAATGGAAAGGGGCCGAATTAAGGGACATTAACAGATTCATGAAAACAACCATGCACCTTCCCTGCAAGAAGGTAATTGTTTTCAGGAGCGGGAATCTGAAGGATTCCGTGAACGCTGAGGATATATTAAGGGACCTTTAGTTCATTGTTGCATATCGATATTCATTCTTTCCAAAATCCATGCTTGCAAGGCATTATTTCAGCAAATTCCGGTGCCTAGAGCTCGACCTCTATGTGCTTCTCTGCCCTTCTCCTGACCCTGGCGGCCCGGGGCCGGGCAGGGCGTGCACGCTTCTTGGCTCCTGCCTTTCTTACGCGCGGCCTCACTACCCTTCCCGGGAAGCGGCCGGGAATCCCCAGGACCTCTGCCTTCACAGACTCCAGGAGGGCCATGAGCCAGGCCCTGCTGGCAGGCCTCCTTATCCTTAACCTCCTGGCTATCAGAAAGAGTATCCCCGCAGAGGCGAGCAGGGAGAGGCTGTTTATAATGGCCTCATAATTACCCACAAGGTAGAGCGTGACAGAGTCAAAGGGGGAGGCCTCTGTGCCGCTGGCATTGGTCTCCATGGCCTCGGACTCCTTCTCCTCCCTGAGGGGCCTCACGTACATGACAAAGCTCTCACTCTTGCTAGCCTGGTCGCAGCTGACCTCTATGCCGATGGTATAGATTTCCTGGTCAGGCGATTCCGGGGTTATAGTCAGGGAGACACTCTTCTCCTCGTCAGGGAGCAGGCTGTCCCACTCCCCCGGCTCGGCCTGGTACCACCCCTCCGGTATGCCCGAGAGGCGCACCCTGAAGCTCTCGAGCTCGTCCTGGCCGGTGTTTATGACCAGGACCTCGGGCGAGACGGCTGAACCCTCTGACGCATCCACCCTGAGTGGAGGGATTATAGCGAAGTCCTTGAGGGTGAGCACCATGAATTCGAGGCCCTTGCTGTCCTGCCTGCGCAGTCCCTTGACCGCCTTTACGGTGAGGGTGTGCTCGCCGCCCTGGGAGGGCGCGGTGAAGCTGGCTGAGAATACCCCATTGGTATTGGTTTTGACATAGCCGTCAGCCCCGTCCGGTATGGAGTAGCTGACCCTGGCATCGTGCACGGGCCTGTCGCTCTCGTCCCTGACCACACCGCTCAGGACTATACTCTGTCCTGTTGCGTAATCCTTCCTGTTAATCGAGGCCTCGAGTTCGAGCTCGCCCCTCCTTCCTATGATGAAGCCCGAGAGGTGCTCCACATCGAATTCCACCTCGTTTTGCATGGCATCGAGTTCGAAATCAAGCTCGTCCCACCCGCCCGAGCAGGACCTCGAGTCAAGGTTCCAGTCATCGCACGTGTAGACCATAATCCTTGACTCATCGCTCAAAACCGAGCCGTCGTATTCGGCCTTGACCACCATCCTGGCGAAATCAGGGGAGAACTCCAGGGCGAACACCCCGGCCACTATGATGCCGTCTATCTCACCTGAGGAGAAGGAGTCAAACCTCACAAAGTTGTTCAGCTCCTGGTAAACCTCCAGACCCTCCACAGTTACCATTATCCTTGAGGGGAAGCTCATCTCCAGGGTATAGCTCCCTGCAGGGACATTCGTGGTGAAGGCCCCGTTCACATTGGTCCTGACGCTGTTCTGCCACCCCTCCCCGATGAACCTCAGGTTGGCAGGGACGCCCCCGCTGTCGGCGTTCCTTATCTCCCCGCGCACCTGAATCATGTAGTAGAGCGGCCTCGAGTCCGAGGCTGAGAGACCCATGTAGCCAAGGCTCACCTCGAGGGTGTGCGGCTCAGGCTCAAGGCCGGGGCAGACAAAGGTAAAGCCCGAGGCAGTCCTCTCTATCGAAAGGGCATCCCCGTCAAGCTCTGCTGACAGGCTCGATGCTGCCAGGACCGAGGAGTTGTGATACGCGGCCCTGAGGGTGACAGTGATGTTCTCCCCGCCATGGGCCCCGTCAGGCGAGACAGATTCTATAGAGAACTCAAGGGGCTCCATGACATCCAGCTGGGTCTGGTGCGAGGCCTCCCTTCCCTGGTACTCTGCCGACAGGACAAGGCTGTAGCTCCCGGGGCTGAATCCCTCCAGGCCCCCGGTCTCAATCACCCAGTACCCATCCTTGTTTAAGTAGTAGGGAGGCTCTGGCAGCTCCAGTTCCACACCGTCCAGTGTTACAGAGAAACCCACGCTAGAGTTAATCTGGACAGCACTCCCGTCGTTCCTGACAGCGATTGCCTCTATCCTTATGCCCTGGTCAGTGAACGCCTGCCCGGGGCATCCCGCAATCTCGGTCTCGAGGTCGCTGACAGAGAACCCCGTCCCAGGGGACTCCAGGCTCCCGTTCGTACACCTTATGGCATACTGGCCGATTACAGGCGGGGTGTAGGCCCTTGAGAAGTGTTCGTTCTCCTGATAGAACCCGGTGAGCTGCAGGGATATGGGCTCTGTTATATCTGCCCAGACACCGGGTCCAGGGTCCTGTTCGAACCAGCAGGCCACGTCCACACCCTCCCCGAGCCAGAGCTCCCCCGGAAGGACTTCTATTCCCGCTTCCTGGGCCGAGGCCGTGCTGGCCATGAGCAAGCACGCCACAAGGAGGATGAACCACCTCACTTCCACCTACCGCCTTAGCAGTCTCCTCAACCTGAGCATGCCGGGTCTCTTGTACTCGATGCCCAAGAGAAGGGCCGCTATCTCCATGAAGGCAACAGAGGACCTGGAATGGGGCCTCTCATAAAGGACAGGGTTCCTGTTGAATATGCTCCTCTTGACAGCCCTGTCCTCTGGAACACAGCCCAGCACCCTGACGCCGCACATGGCCTCCACCTCCTCGGGCCTGAGCTCATACCTGTCGCCTGTACGGTTCAGGACGACCCCTAGGGGCTCCCTGCCCAGTTCCCTTGCCACCTGGATGGCCTTGAGTGCATCTGTCACAGCCGGTATCTCGGGGTTGGTTATGACTATGACATCGTCGCAGGACCTCATGATGGCCTGGACATCCTGGCCGATTCCCGGGGGGCAGTCGACCAGGGTAACGCCCCTGATTTCCTTGAGGAGCCGCTTGAGCCTGAAGGGATTGGGGCTTCCCTTGGGATATCCCAGGGAGACCGAGGAGGGGACCACCCTCAGGCCAGAGGGGTGGGAATGCACGGCCTTCTCCAGGCCAATATTGCCTGCAAGCGCGTCCTGAAGCCCAAGGGGGAACTGGAAGAACCCCAGCTGGAGGCCCAGGTTGGAATTGGACATGTCCCCGTCCAGGAGCGTGACCTCACTGCCGAGGGACTTGAGGGCCAGGCCCGCGTTGGCAGAGAAGGTGGTCTTGCCCACCCCACCCTTGCCAGAAACAACAGCTATTGCCTTCTCCATATCTTGATTATGAACTTGGATACATATAAAATAACAACAAGGATGACCGCAAGGGAGGCCAGGAGCAGTATGAAGCTCCCCCATTCCCGTGCGGGCTCCTCCTTGGGAACCGATACAGAGAACTCCCTCTTGCCGTAGACGCTCCCGTCCATGGCCACTGCCCTTATCGTCACGGCAGTGCCTGTGAGCCGGACAGGCACGAACCCGAGCCTCACCACGGCAACACCGCCCGGGGCCATGTCTACAACACCTGACTGGAATATCCACCCGCCAGGGTATTCCTCGGGAATCACCGCAACCCCGCCTGCCCAACCAGGCCCCCTGACAAGGGCATCCACATAATCACTGTGGACCTCGATGCTGTCTATATAGAGGCCCTCCACGGGCTCGCTCCCGGGCACGGTGAAGAGATAGGGCTCCTCCTCAAAGAGCTCGTTGCAGTGGTACACCATGGTTATTGCGGCATAGCTGCCCCCAGGGAGATTCGAATAGAGCTCCCATGTGTGGCTCTGGCCTGCCATCACAGGCTCCTGGGAGGACCATGAAGTGTAAACCCTTTCTTCAAGGGTGTCGTTGTCAGCCAGGGCATAGAAGTCTATTCTTGCCCTGGACAGGCAGTTCACAGAGCCGATGTTCTCCCACCTGAGTGTGAACCTCTGGACAGGGCCGTTCGACAGCGTTAGCATTGCGGCGTGGCCCTGGATGCTCTCCATGATGTTCATGCCCAGGCCCAGGCCCGATGCCTCCCCGGCCATGATTAACTGGCCTGCCAGAGAGGCCAGGATGGCCACAGAGATGGCGACAAGCGCAGTGTTCCTCAGAGCCATGGGGTAATCCACCTCAGCCATGCATAGTTGGGGCTCCTGGATGATATGCAGAGACCCCCCGTATGGTTCCCCAGGCCAGAGGCCTCGAGGCTGACCTCTATTGAGTCAGGCCCCTCGAGGAGGAATTCCCCCCTGCTGAGCCTCACCATGTCCGCTATCTCACCCTCTGCCCAGGCCCTGACCTTGACTGGGGCCCCGGAATCCTCGAGAGTGATGGTCTTCCTTGCTGTCATCCCCTGGGAGAGTATCCCGAAGTCAAGCTCATAGTCCTGGAGTGCAACCCCTATGGTACTGTTATTATATGGAACGACCTCGACCATTACGGGATACGTTACAACGCTCTCTGACACCAGCAGGCCCGTGAAGGTCGTGGCCTGACACTCCTGCCCGGGGAGCCTCATGAGGAGTGCGGCTGCCATGATTATCAGCAGGCCAAGCACTCCAACCCATCTGTTCATCTAATCCTCCAGTAAACCACCACAGCCACCAGCATCAGTATCATGGGCACAATCCACAGGGGAAACCCCACAGGGACCGGCGGTGTAATCACTTCACCGGTAACAGGGGCAGGCGGCACGTATTCCCTGACCTCAAGCTCCCCCCCTGTGGAGTCCTCCCCTGTCAGCCACTCCACACGGGCTGTCACGCTGTAAACGCCCTCCATGCCCCTGGTGTCAAGCCCCACACCAAGCTCTCCTACCCTCCCAGGGGCTATCTTCCTCTCATTCGATGACAGCTCCGCAATGGCCTGGCTGCTGTTGAAGATCCTAACACGGTCTGCCCTGGCCGACAGGGTGACGGTCCCCTTGTTCTTGACCAGGATGTAGAGGATCCCGTGCCCGGGCCTGTCCATGGTGAAGTCAATCCCCGCTATCCCGGCATCCCTGATGGCCTCGCCCATGACGTTTACCACGTAGCCCATCTCAACGACCGATATTATGCCCAGGCCTGTCCCCCCGCCCTCAATGCTCAGCCTCGGGTAGGGCGAGACAAAACCCGCATGGTATCCTGGCTCTGTGTCCTCAGGCACGCTGATGATGAACTCGACCTTCTTGTTGGCGTTCGCCATTCCCCCGCCGCTCAGATAGACCAGCCTCTTCTCCGGCGGCACTATCACCGGCTCATTTAGGAAGGTGACCCACCCCGAGATGTCCTCCTCAGAGGAGTTCTCAGGGAGAAAGGCATACGTGAACCTTCCCTTTCCCGGCACATAGAAGCCCCTGCGGGCATCCTTGGTTGAGATGTCCACAAGGAGGTCCTTTTCATAGTCTGTCATGATATAGAACTCCATGGCCTTGGACTCCCCGGGCAGCATCTCGCCCGCGTCCAGGACAGGCGGTGCAACGCCGACAGAGAGGCCCCGGGCAGCCCCTGGCATGCAGAGCAGAGCAGCGGCAAGCGAGAGCATGAGAAGGCGCATGTAAACCATGGGTTATCTATTGCGATAAAATTTATAAAGCAGGGCGTTGCACAGATTCTGAATACACAAATTATATAAACCACGTTATCATAAATCAAGCAATGTCAGGCGGCATAATGGCAATCCAAGGCAGAATCCCCTACATAGGCGCGCTGTTCATCCTGCTCCTTGCAGGCCTGGCTGCAGGGGCAGACTATGATGAGGTAATAATAGGCATCAACATAACACAGCAGCTTTCCATAGACGTCTCACCCAACACAGTGAACTGGACAGGCCTCAATATCGGAGAGACAGGAGACCCCGAATACTTCACAGTCATCAACGTGGGCTCCGTCAACATAACCAGCCTCAAGGCCAACATAACCAATGACGACAGCAACCCCCAAGGGACAGGCAATCCCCTGGACTACAATGCGGGGGAGTTCGTGCTGTTCAACCAGACCGATACCGGCTTCTACTACGTGAACAAGAAGAACTGGAACGAGTCAATCCCCGGCGAGGTCACGGTTCCGGACGACTTCACAGAGGGCAATGCAACAGGCTACTTCGGAATCATCAATACGGCCTGGGACAACGACGTCGGTCAGCAGTACTACTTCTTCACCAACAGGACCAGCGACAGCGGAGACTGCCACACAAGCAGTGCAAACATCCTGATAGGCATCGAGCCCAAGAATATTACACATGGGGGTTCGGTGGACTTCAGCGGCTCTCCGGGCACATACTACCTGTCATTCACGGTCCCTGCAGGCGATGAAGGGGTAGACATAAGCAGCGGCGACTTCAACGGATACTGCGCACTTATATCAGCGGACTGCGGCACAGTCACCCTGACCAAGTGGAACACCGACCTTGATGCCAACGGCGACTGCAGCAACGACCAGATATTCTACGACGGCACCACCCCCAACGAGCTGAACCCAGGAAACAATACATGGTTCTGGCTCGAGCCCAAGATACCGAACGGCGTCCCGGACGGTGACGTCCACCAGGGAACACTGACAATAATAGCTACAGGGGCATAGGCCTGACCGCCGGGCCAGGGTTCCAGATGCAGGCCAGTAGATGCCGCACTACAATATATTGTGTTGTTTCAGCCGGAAGGCACAATCTTTATCGAAGTTTTAAATATCATTCATACAACAATATATCAATAGTGATTTCAGATGACGAACAGATTCACTATTAAGGAACACCCAGTGTTCTTAGGCGGCGTTTTGGTGTTGCTATTTCTGATGGGGATAGCTGCAGCAGGACCCACGGATGACGTGATAATAGGAATAAACATAAGCCAGGTCGTCTCCATAGACGTCTCACCCAACACAGTGAACTGGACAGGCCTCAATATCGGAGAGACAGGAGACCCCGAATACTTCACAGTCATCAACGTGGGCTCCGTCAACATAACCAGCCTCAAGGCCAACATAACCAATGACGACAGCAACCCCCAAGGGACAGGCAATCCCCTGGACTACAATGCGGGGGAGTTCGTGCTGTTCAACCAGACCGATACCGGCTTCTACTACGTGAACAAGAAGAACTGGAACGAGTCAATCCCCGGCGAGGTCACGGTTCCGGACGACTTCACAGAGGGCAATGCAACAGGCTACTTCGGAATCATCAATACGGCCTGGGACAACGACGTCGGTCAGCAGTACTACTTCTTCACCAACAGGACCAGCGACAGCGGAGACTGCCACACAAGCAGTGCAAACATCCTGATAGGCATCGAGCCCAAGAATATTACACATGGGGGTTCGGTGGACTTCAGCGGCTCTCCGGGCACATACTACCTGTCATTCACGGTCCCTGCAGGCGATGAAGGGGTAGACATAAGCAGCGGCGACTTCAACGGATACTGCGCACTTATATCAGCGGACTGCGGCACAGTCACCCTGACCAAGTGGAACACCGACCTTGATGCCAACGGCGACTGCAGCAACGACCAGATATTCTACGACGGCACCACCCCCAACGAGCTGAACCCAGGAAACAATACATGGTTCTGGCTCGAGCCCAAGATACCGAACGGCGTCCCGGACGGTGACGTCCACCAGGGAACACTGACAATAATAGCTACAGGGGCATAAGGAGCCTGCCTTCTTACTGACCCCTCCATTTATTTCATTCTCTAGAGCCGGCTCTGTCCGCAACCCCTTCTGGCAGCTACATGGTATCAAAACAAGCAGAAACCGCCCCGGCCGCCTTACTCGAGTGCGGGGGCCTGGCCTTGCTGGGAGGCCTTGATATTGAAGTCCAGGGACCTTCTCCTGGGGGTCCTCCTGAAGCTGCTGAACACCCTTGACAGGATTCCTGGCGGCCTGTACTCCTCATTGACCAGGTAGGCCGCGAGCTTTGAGAACTCCCTGCTGGCCCTGGCCTTGGGGTTGATGTCCACGGTGGGGAGCTTTGCGGAGAGGCTCCTCAGGACCTCCTTATCCCTGGGAATCTTGGAGATTATGGGAAGCTCCACGAGCTGCTCCACCTCATAGCTCGTGAGCTCGTGCCTGCCCTCACCCACCATGTTCATGACCACCCCCAGTGGCTTGGCCCCGTACTGGTTGGCCAGCTGGTAACACTTTATAACATCCATCATGGGCGGGACAAAGGGGGTCATCACAAAGAGGATCTCGTCCGAGGCCCTTATCGTGGCCAAGGCCTCCCTTCCGAACCCGGGGGCAGCATCCAGGAGGACGATGTCCGCCTTCCCGAAGAGGCTCTTTATCGACTTCTTGAGCTCGCTCACCTCAACCCCCTTGAGGTCGTCCAGGGAGAGCGAAGCAGGGATGATTCTCAGCCCCGCTATGCTATAGTCATAGATGGCCTTGTCTATGGCAACATCCCCTGAAAGGACCTGGTTGAGGGAGACCGGATAGTAGTACATCCCAAGGTACATGCCCAGGTGTGAGGTGGTCACGTTGCAGTCCACCACGATGACGTCCTTCTGGTACTCAGACGCCAGGACAGCCCCGAGATTGACCACCAGGGTGGTCTTGCCCACGCCGCCCTTACCAGAAACCACGCCTATTATCCTTGTCAATTGCCTCACCAGACAGATTACAGAATCGTTATGATATATTCCCTCTTATTCTTTATATAATTCACGTCTCCCAGTACAAAGGCACAACCCCCTTTTGCCACTTGCTGTTTTTACAGTGGGCTTACCACTTGAAGGGATACATGAGTCTGTTGAGCTCGGCCTCGCTCGTTATTATGGCAGGAACCTCCTTGAAGAGCCTCTCATGGAGGTGCCTCATGTAGTTCAGGAGGTCCCTCTCAGAGAATATGGATATTGATGTGGAGATTATCCTCATGACTATGTCAGCCTTGTACTTCTTGGTGAACAGTATGAGATTGGAGAACAGGACATAGAGGAATATGTCGTTGAAGATATAGCGGCCTGTCTGGCCCAGCAGATCCCTGTCGTTCTTGTAGAGCGTCCTTATGGCCCTGTCCCCAAAGAGGGCCGGGGCCTGCTCCTCTATGAATTTCTGGACAAGGGGCCACCGCTCTGTGATAAGGGTGCTGGGATACCAGGCATCGCCAGTGGTCAGGCCAGCCAGGCCCTTGACATATCCGGGTATCCAGGCAAACAGGGGTTTCAGCTTGGGTCCCTGCTTGACAAGGTAACTGTCCCTAATCATACGGACATACAAGGGCTTTCCCAGGCCGGCCTCGTTGTGGTAGAGGTAGTTTGTCTTTATGTTCCAGCCTGTCTGTATCTGGAAGAGGGAGTCCCCACTCTCCTGTTTTCCTGCGCAGTTTATCCATATGAGCCAGAAGTTCTTGTAGTCTGTCAGCCTTTCCTTCTTTATCATAGCTATTAGATTCTATAGATGTCTACTATAAAAAATTTCCATTTTCACCATTTCCAGCTTTACGAGAGCTTAAACAATCATACACGGTTACTTTGTTTTCGCAAAAAAAACAAAAGAAATTAAGACACCCATACTATTAGAAGCATATGCTTTTCAATAAATAGCTAATTTATATAACAGGAATTAACTATTATATATGGATTCAGAAAACAACATTTCTCCAGATTTTTCAAAACCGTTTGAGCTGATTTTTTCCCCAGTCCCGGGATTCCCCCAAGGCGTTCTCAAGAGCGCGAGGTCCTGCCATGTCAAGGGATAGTGAACTGAACAAGATAAAGAAGGATATCGAAGGGAAGGGCCTGGCTACTCCAACCTCCACGGCAGCCCCGGACACCGGCACAGGAACCAAGACAGAGGTGCCGGCAAAGCCAGCCCCGGATTCTGGCGAATCGCCCCCGGCCAGTGCAGGGGCCACGGAACCCGGCGTCACCCTGGGGACAAAGCTGGGGGAGATGGCAGAGAGGATGGGGGGCACGGCCGACACCAAGGCAGGCGGCGGCGCGACTGCCCAGGCAGCTACCCCGGCTGCGGCGTCCGCAGAAAAGGCCAGCCCGGAGCAGATGAAGAAGGAGATATCTGACATGGTCAAGAAGAAGGTGGACTCCAGGCTCTCGGACATCAAGGAGAACATGAAGGGCCTGGAGAAGATATCCAGCCTCGAGAACAAGCTCAACCAGATTGCCGAGAAGCTCGGCAGCCAGGCGCTCCAGCCGCCCCCCCAGGCAAGGCCCGCGGCCGGCGGGGGTACCAGCATCTCCAGGGAGCTCGCCTCCTTTGGTGAGGAGGTGGACTTCCAGACCGAGCTCTATGAGGTAAAGAGGACCCTTGCGGGCCTGGCAAAGTCCATGGACACCCTTAGCAAGAAGATGGAGTACCGCATATCGATCCTGGAGGACAGGTCCAAGGTCCTGGAGAGGATTCCAGACCTCGAGGACAAGTTCAGTGACATCAGGCAGAAGCTCGGGCCCGAGAATGTCCAGAAGCTGAGGAAGCTAATATTCTCAAGCGATGAAATCATGGACGAGGTCATCCCTGACCTTGTCACCAAGAAGCTGCGCACCAAGCTCGACCCTGCCATGAACGAGATTCGCGACATGCAGGAGAACATAAACGACTTCAACAGCAAGCTAAGCCACATCAAGGAGGAGGTCCTGAACCTCGAGAAGCTCAGGGACGATATCCAGGAGCTCAGGGCAGACAAGGAGAACCTCTACAAGGACCTCGATGAGGAGGAGTCCCGGGCCAATGAGAGGCTCGACATCCTCAAGCAGAGCGTGAGGAGAAAGATAGAGCACATTGCTGACAAGTTCGGCCAGGAGTTCAAGGAGCTCAGAAAGAGCCAGGCCGACAGCATCAGGAACGAGGTCAAGAATGCCTTCCTTAACCTCTCAGAGTCCAGATTCTCGGACCTGGAAAAGAACCAGATGCTGACCGAGGAGAGGCTCAAGAGGATGTCCCACATGGACAGCGAGCTTGAGAAGAAGATAGCCACCATGGAGGCCCCTGAAAACCTCAGGAAGTGGCTGGACACAAGGGTCATGGGGCTTGAGCGCGGCGTCATCTCGGACATAAAATCCCTGAAGAGGGATGACGTGACCAATGCCGCGAACACAGCCGCCCTGGCCGAGGACCTCAGGTTATTCCACGCTGCCATGAAGGAGGTCCCCAAGCGCCTGGAAACCCAGGGGAATATGATAAATAAACTATTAGACACCAAAGACTACTTTGCCGGCCGGGCAGAGGGCCTGGCAGCCGAGTTCAAGGGACTCTCTGAGGGGCTGTCCACCCAGAAGGCCGGCCTTGCGGGCCTTGAGCAGAGGCTGACCGGCCAGGAATCAAGGCTTGCAGACAGCCTGAACAGGCAGAGGGATTACCTCACATCTGCCAAGGAGGACCTCTCCAAGCACCTTGAGGGGGAGATAGCCTCCATCAGGAAGAACATGGAGAGGAAGAGCCAGGAGCAGACCAGGACAGGCCTGGCTGAGTTCAAGGCAGAGTTCAAGCGCATATCGAGCACCGAGGAGGAGCTCAAGGCCCTGAGAAGGAACCAGGACACCTCAATTTCAAGGCTCCAGAAGCAGGTCTCTGATCTCCAGGCAGGGCTCCATGGCGCCTGGCCCGAGCTCAAGCTCCTGGAGGAACGCCTGGCAGGGCTCGAATCCTCCCACAAGGGGCTCTCAGAGAGCCTTGCCGAGGCCTCTGAATACCACAAGACAGCGGATTCTGTGATAAAGGCCGGGCTCCTCAAGCATATTGACTCCAGCATGAAGGTCCTCCACAGGGAGATAGAGGCCGGGCGCTCCGAGGATTCCAAGGTCCAGATAAGGGAGTTCAAGGACGAGCTCAAGAGGCTCGAGTCCCTGGGACAGGAGTTCTCGGCATTCAGGGCGGGCCAGGAGAAGAGGACAGACGAGCTCTCCCAGATCCTTGCGGGCCTTTCCGGTCCCATTGCTGATTTGAAGGCCCTGTCGGAGAGGGTGGACGAGCTCGAGGACATAGGCATGGCCACTGATAAGCGCCTCGATGTAGTGGAGGACAGGGGGACGGGCCAGGCCAGCAGCCTAGCAAACCGCCTCAATCTGGTCGAGAAGGCCCTCGGTGATGCAGGGGTGTCCCATGACAAACTGGAGAAGAGGGTTGCAGGAGACAACGAGCAGCTCCAGAGAGCCCTGGGGCAGGTTGTCTCTGACAGGAAGGCCCTTGAAGGGGAGCTGGCAGCCCAGAGGGCCAGGATGAGCGGACTCATCAGGGAGCTGAAGACATGAACGAGCTCAGGGAACTTGAGTCAGGCATAGAGCGCATCAAGAGGGATTCCCGGACCAAGGGTGCTGTGATAGATGCCCTTGAGAAGGAGAAGGCCGAACTACTCAGGCGCTCTGATGAGCTTTCTGAGAGGCTCAGGCAGACCAGCGAGTCCTACAGGGAGTCCTTCAGCAAGCTTACAGCTTCTGTCAATTCCCAGGTCAGCCAGCTTAAGATGGAGACAGCAGGGCTCTCCAACGGGCTTAAGGGGCTCTCGGGCCTTGAGCAGCGCCTGGAGGCCCAGGAGAAGAGCCACGAGAAATCCCTGGCCAGGCTCGAGAAGGAGCTGGCTCTTGTTGAAAAGAGCCTATCTGATGTCGAGAGGGTGAAGTCCGAGCTCTCGCAGCAGAAGGCATTCCTTCAGAAGGCCAAGCTCCAGACGGACAAGGGCCTCCAGGCTGGCATAGCATACGTCAGGAAGGAGATGGAGGTAAACAGACACGAGGACGCCAGGGCAGCCCTGGAGGAGTTCAAGCAGGAGATAGAGAGGATAACCACCCTGGAGAAGGAGCTCAACGCCTACAGGAAGAGCCAGGGGGCCAGGCTTGACAGCGCCATGGAGGAGCTCTCCTCTGTCAGGTCGTCCCTGGCTGAGCTGAAGATCCTCAAGGAGAGGACAGGCTCCTTGGAGGGTCTGGGAGGGGAGCTTGAAAACAGGGTGAGCGAGCTTTCCAGCAGGCAGAAGGCAGAACATGCCATGATTACATCAGAGCTCTCCAAGATGCTGGATAAGAGCACGGCAGAGCTCAGGAAGGGGCTTGATGCCAGGCGCTCTGAGGATGCCAAAACACAGCTCAGGGAGTTCAAGCAGGAGCTTGGGAGGATTGCCTCAATGGAGGGGGGGCTCAATGCTCATGAGAAGCGGCTTGACAAGCTCAGTCAGGAGCTCTCTGCTCTGTGGCCCACTGCAGAGCAGGTTGATTTGCTCAGGGAGAGGGTGGACGAGAACCTCCACATGAACAAGTCCCTGGCAGATAGTGCCGTGAGCGCCTCGGATTTCGAGCGCACCACCAAGTCGATGTCCAGTGGCATGGAAGAGCTGGAGGGCAGGCTCCTCTCACTTGAAAAGAGACGCTCCACTGACAGGGGCAGCCTAGAGAAGGCCATCCTCAATGTCCTGAACGAGGAGAAGCTCCTGGAGGGCACCCAGGAGAATATCAGGAAGTGGTTTGATGCAAAACACCATGACCTTGAAAAGAGGGTGTCTTCGGGGCTCGATGCCCTGACCACCCAGATGGAGGAGGGCTCTGCCCTGGTTGACCGCCTCAGGGAGAGGTCCCAGAAGCTCGACCTCATGACAAGGGAGGTCCCCAGGAAGCTTGAGGAGCATGGAAAGGGGCTCGGCAGGCTTGCCAGGGACTTCTCTGCATACCAGCAGGAGCTCAAGAACATGAACGTGCTCCTCAGGGAGTTCTCTGAGTCAGGCAAGCTCGACATGGCCAACCTCAGGGCCGAGCTCGGTTCTTCCATCA
>CAZAEI010000001.1:0-106839 GCA_964484305.1 uncultured archaeon | reverse complement strand
GGGTTGAGTCAGGCAAGCTCTCCCAGGCGGATTTCTCCAAATCCATGGAACTCATCGAGACCAGGCTCGAGGACCTGGGCGTGATGGCCAAGTCCTCCACTGAAGAGCTCAGGAAGGACCTCGATTCCTTCAAGAAGTCTGTCTCAGGGAGTCTCAATGAGACCAGGGGCTCCCAGCTCAGGGAGTTCAAGGACGAGCTCAAGAGGGTCTCCCAGCTCGAGAGTGACATGACAACCCAGGCCAGGACTCATGAGGAGAGGCTCGACCAGCTCTCTGGGACACTCACCTCGCTCCAGGCCATGCCCCCGGAGATAGGCATGCTCAGGGAGAAGCTCGACTCCCTGGAGAAGCTCTCTGGCTCTGCTGTCTACAGCAGGGATTTCTCCCAGAGGGTGAGCGGGATAAACTCCGCGCTTGAACAGCTCCGGGCAGGCCTGGCAGGCCTGGACAAGAGGCTCCGCTCCCAGGAGGCCGGCCTTGACAACACCATCCAGGAGGCCCTAGGCGAGGACAGGCTGCTCAAGAAGACCCAGGACGCCACCAACAGGCTAATCAATGCCAGGATAGCCACGCTTGATAAGAAGCTCTCTGGAAGCCTGGGAGAGCTCTCAAGGTCCCTTGCCCAGAACTCCGGGCTGATATCCCAGCTCAAGGGGAGTGTTGCCGAAGTCCGGCTTATCTCTGACCACTCAGCAGGCAGCGCGGCCTCCCTCGAGAAGCTCAAGGAGAGGATAACAGCTCTTGAGAAGTGCCTCTCCACCACAGACATATCCAGGGAGACCAGGCTTGATGTGATTTCCAAGGCAGTAGAGGCCACGGACGCCAAGCTCGATTCCAGCAGGGAGGAGGTCAAGGAGTTCAGGGAACACATAATCCAGCACGTCAACGACACCATGGGCTCATACGAGAAGAGGCTAGGGGAACTCGGCAAGAGCCTCTCTGGAAAGCAGATAGGCAGCATAGAAAAGACAGCCTCTGAAATCGAGCACCTCAAGTCCAGGCTCTCTGAGCTCGATTCTATGGCAAAGGCCTCCTCAGAGGATGCTGTTTCAGAATCCGAGTTCGTGGAGACCGTAAAGGCTGTCTCAAAGAGGGTAGACAGCATAGAAAGCCTCTATTCAGATATTGACAAGAAGACCTCGGTTCACGAGACCCAGCTCAACTCGGCAGTGCAGAAGGCCCTCTCTGATGACAGGCTCCTCAAGGCCAGCCAGAAGCATGTCAGGGGGTGGCTGGAATCCAGGATAAATGAGATAGAGAAGAGGCTTTCAGGGGATGTCGCATCCCATGCCTCTCAGCTCTCGGATAGCATGAAGGAGATATCTGCCATAAGGGAGGAGCTTGTCAGTCTAAGGGCGCTCGGGGAGCACCCTGACGCAGAGACCATGTCCAGGGTGGGCGAGAGCCTCGGGGGCCTTGCAAAATCCAGGGAGAGGGTGGAGAAGCGGCTCGATTCCCTTACGGGCGAGCTCAGGTCCATGAACGACAGGCTTATCGAGGAGAAGGGCCGCGTGAACACCCTCGAGCAGAAGTTCAAGTCAGCCATGGATGCCCAGCAGGTAAGGCTGAGGGAGGCCATGAACAGGCAGCGGGTCGGTGTGGGCACCGAGATAGGCGAAGAGGCCGCAAGGATAATGAAGGATGCAGAGCTCGGGGAGATCAAGAGGAAGCATGAATTCGAGAACCTGCTCAGGAAGTTTCAGGAGCTCCACATAAAGACCCAGCAGAACCTGGAGGCTGTCTCAAGCCAGCGGGAGGGCTTCACTGAGATAGAGATGAACATCAAGGAGAGGATAGACAAGCATGACGCCTCTGTCAGGTCAAAGCTCATGAAGAACCAGGAGCGCCTGAAGAAGAGGATTGAGGACGCCGAGGGCATCATCATGAAGCTCAACAACATGATATCCGAGCTCCAGACGAGGCTTGAAGACAAGAAGGACGTCAAGCTCGATTTCAGGAGGAGCCTTGCTGAGCTCAGGGAGGAGTTCGAGTCAAGGATGAAGGTTAATGAGGGGATGTTCGACTCTGAGATGAATGCCTTCAAGAACAAGGCAGACAGCCTTGAGAACAACTTCAAATCCATCAAGGATATCCAAAGGGACATGTTGAGTGTGGTGCCTTCGAAGGAGACAAGGCAGATTGAGACTCTCAACAGGACCATAGAGAGCCTGGATACCCAGCTTCAGTCCAACAGGGGTGAGATGAAGAAGTTCAAGGAAGGCATAACAGAGTACATAAACAACCTTGTCAACACCTATGAGAGCAGGATGGGGATTCTCAAAAAGGACATAGATTACAAACTGGATGACATTAAGAAGGTAAAGCAAGATAACATATGATCTCTACCATCTCCTTGGCAGAACAAGCCTGTTTCTCCTGTACCATTCTGTTATCTTTCTCCAGCCCACTATAATGACTATGATAACCGCCAGGGCGATTGCAGTGAAGATGAGAATGAGGTGCTCTATCCAGGGATAGGCTATGATGCTCACAGGCCTGCTTATGGCTATTGCATATGCCATTGCAGTCTGCTCTATCTTCCTCCTCAGGATGTCCATCCTGTCGCTGCACTCTTCATAGAACTCATTGTCCCTGAGGGTTTTCATGACCTCGAGTTCCTCCACTGCATCCCCGAAAAGCTCCCTTACACTGTCCATGTCGTATCCCCTGATTTCAGCTGACCGGATGTCCCTGTCCAGGGAATTGAGAATAGCAAAATATCCCTCTATGGCATCCAGGCATCTTTCCTGGGCAGTGTATTCCTCTAGGGTTGACACCACACTCATAACAATCTCACCCCTCCTGACAAGCTCAAGCGATCGCACCTCCCATGATATGATGTAATCGTCCAGCAGCAGCATAGGTATGCCAATATCCAAAACAAAGCTGACAGACTCCCCTGGACTGAGCAAAGTCACCCTTATGTCAGGCACCCTGACTGCTATCTCATCTGACCATGCCCTGAATGAGAGGTTCCTTAAGGAGGCCTCGCCGTTGTTGGTGACCCTGAATATGTATGTGTAGTTCATGCCCTGCACAACCCTGAACACCTCCTCGTACTCCACGCTTATGTTACAGGACGGGGCCGCAGGAGCCCCTGGCCGGCCCGGAACGCTTGGCGGAGCAGAGAGGCAGACCCCGTTCTGGCAGCCGTATGTGCATACCTCGACCAGGTCCCAGGAGGTTCCGCGGCAGAGCCATCTCTCGTTTCCAAAGCACCGGTATGTCCCGACCACACACACAATGCTGAAGTTAGAGCTGTCCATGTCTGTTGAGTCTGTGTAGTTGTCCCAAGCCATCAGGGTGTAGTTTCCCAGGGGCTGTATGGCATACCAGCTTATGGTATCGGTTATGTAGCTTCCCGGCTGGATGGAGTAGGGACTCGAGTTGAAGGAGCCCACTGTTGCATTCGAGGAGTCCCTTATCTCCATGTAGATTGTACCCTCCAGGGGATCGCTGCCTATGTTGTCCAGGGCGAGGACAAACTCTGTCTGCTCGTCCTGGATGACTGTCTCAGAAAAATTAACTATGTAGATGTTTGCCTGTGTGGATGCTGCGACGCTTATGGCTATGCTGACAAGGTTGGTCACCCATCCGGTGAACTGGTTGACAACCAGTATCAGCGCAGCAACAGCCAGAAGGGCCAGCAGGACCTTCCTTCTCACCGAAGCTTCCTCACCAAAACCCGCACGCATGCTAATTATTACCCCTCCAAACATTAAATCCTTTTCAATCTCCTCAACGCCAGGAACACAAGGAGCACAGCCAGGAGCACATAAGGCCCAAACACTGGGATGTTTGTTACAGCGCCTGTGATGGCATCATCCAGACCGTATTCCTCCTCACCAGTATCCATTACAGGCTCTTCGGGCTCTCCTGGCTCCTCAGGCAGACCGGGTTCCTCCTCACCCACCTCGGCCTGGACCTCCTCACCCAGGCCGGCGCCCTCACCCTCCTCCACATCCACGGTGAAATAGAACTTCCTGATTTGCGCGCTGGCAAGTGTTCCCTCCTGCCTCTCTGTTGCTGCATAGACCACAACCCCGTGCTCCCCGAGCCCTGCCTTGAAGGGGACCGATATCCTTACTGTCACGGTCCTGGTTCTGATATCACCCTGAGGCGTGCCCAGGCAGACAAAATCAGGGTCACTTTCCGTGCACCGCCCCGGCTCTGTATAGGGCACCACCAGGCTATCGGGCACCACGCTGACAGAGAGGCCTCCGTAATCATAAACCCCCAGGTATATCTCCAGGTCCTCCTCCTGGTGGGCGTTGAAGAGGAATATTCTGAAGGAGCCCTCGCCGCCCTGCTCTATTGCTGCGTGCTTGCTGCTCTGGGTGCTTCCTAGGGACAGCCTGGCCTGGGCCTGGCCTGCCATGGCAATGAGAATCACCAACAACACAAACCCAATAAGCAGTTTCCTGTCCGTCATGCTCCCTCCCCTTCCTCCACACCCTCTATATACAACGTCGAATTATACTCCCCTTCCATCGTGCTTTGAGGCACGTCAATCCAGCAGTACGTGGTCAGGTTTGTGTCAGGTGTAATGGCCTGGCCTAACAGAACCCAGCTAGTGTTCAGCCAGTGCCCTTCACTGTAGTCATTGGTGGTGTTGCTGAAGCTGATGTTCCCGGCGCCTATGGTATAGCCGCCACCCCCCTTCCTGTTCAGGTCATCAGCCCTTCCATAGAGGTCTACGTTGCAGGTGGTTATGGGTTCCACTGTTATGTTGTACTCATGGTTTTCATTGCCTGTTGCGTTGCTCCTCTCCCCGGGCTCAATGGGTTCAAAGCTCACGTTGTTCCACTGCAATGTTATGTCCAGGATGCAGGAGACTATCTGAACAGTGTGGTTGTCTGTGTGGTTGTCAGGGACGTTGTCCTGGCCGGACTCGAGCAGGACCCCAACCTTCCAGGACGAGCCGATTGCCCCGGTGGCATTGACGCTCCAGACCAGCTGGCAGTACTCCCCATCCAAGAGCGGGCTTCCGGAGCAGCCCTCCGGGTTTGAGCCGCCCATCACATAGAAGGGCTCGTCCTCGCTGGTGCTTACATCAGTATCCGGCCCCAGACCTGTCTGGTTGTACCTCACCCTTCCCTGCACGTTACCACAGCTCCCGTTCATACAGGTCACCGTGGCATTGACGGTGAAGGTGATGTTGTGAGCCACGAGCTTGCCGTCTAGGGGTTCCACTAGCACGACCTTCATGTCGCCGGAAACCGTGAAGTATCCAATACCCGTGACGTTCATGAAGCCAGATGTGTCGTTCGCATAGAACCTGAAACCATAGCTCGAGTTGGCATAATCCGGTACCTGCAGGGTTGCATTGGACCAGTCCCCTGCGCCGGACAGGCTTCCCGAGCTGACGTTCTCCCAGTCCCCTGAAACTGTGGCGTTCCAGGAGAATATCCAGCTGTCCAGGTCTGATTGTTCGTCAGACCAGTAGGCAGAGAACTCCACCCAGTCTCCCTGCTTCGGGTAGCTCTCGTTGACAGAGAGAGATGTCCAGTTGGGCGGGGTTGAATCGCTGAACACCTCGAAACCCAAATCAGCATATGCAGTGGAGTTCCAGCTGCCCAGGCTGTCGTTCGCATACACGAACGTGATGTTGTAGATGCCTGCCGCGGACGTGTCGCTCCACTCATAGTGGAAGTCGTCGCTGATGTTCTCATACTCTATGCTAACCCAGACGCCTGTCCAATTTACGGTGTCGTTGAAGCTTCCTGCTGTGTCCATGTAGACACTCCTTACCCTTATCTTCCTGTTTGCTACAGTCTCCCACGCATCGAGCACAGCAGAAACCGTCACCGATTCCGTGAAGTTTGTATCAGTCGCATTGGCAGCTGAATCTCCCATAACGCTGCTTATGTTGTACAGGAAGGCTGGCTCGTAACCACTGCCGTTCCATGCCTGCACCTCCAGTGCAGGGGGGTCGTTCCCTGCCGTGGAAGAGCCCCTTGGGTCGTAATAGCTCACGAGCGTCTTCACGTCAATCCCGGTCACGTTGTCAAAGCCAGAGGTGCCCGTGAACGAGTATTCAACCCAGCTGGAATTCCCGTCATTGTCCAGCTCGGGCTTCCCGTGATTGATGGTCAGATTCACGAAGTCTGTCCAGAACTCCATGTTGCTCTCGTCATCGATACCGGCCATGATAAGAAGCCTTTCATCTACGATGTAATCCACGAACCCTTCGGTAATTATCCATTCATGGTACTCTCCCGGAGAGCTGGTGGAGCCTATGTCCCACTCAGTGTAATCCCAGCTCCCGCCTGTCTGGTTCCTCGCCAGCACCTTCATCTTGTTTGCCGATTCCCTGTACCCCACCCAGGAGAAGTTTATTTCATTGATGTCTGCCGGGTCCTGGGTGATGTTGCTGAAGTTGAAGGCAACCACCGCGTAATCCGCGAACCCGGGGTTCACGCAGGCGTAGAAGCTCTGGTCCACCTCACCGAGCTCGGTGTAGTTGGCCTCGCTGTACTGCTGCGTGTAAACATAGTCCCACGGGCTTATCGACTGGAACGGAGGCACTCCCTCGCCGAGGTCGACGTTGTTGTGGCTCCATCCCCACTTGTCTACCCCTCCGCCCTGGCTGAAGTTGTAGTCTGCCTCACCAAGCGTGGAAACCCTGGCCCTTGACTCCTGCTCCCCGCTCTCCTGGTCAGCGGATTCCCATGGTGTCTGCGGACCGCCCTCGGGAATGAGGGTGACGTTTATAGTGCCCATGTCAGGGTACTGGAAGGTTGCGATGACTGCGCTAACCCCGTCCGGGTCAGTCACGTTCACAGCAAGCAGCACGCTCTCATACAAATCGATAACAGTCTCATTGAACTCAGCAGAGTTTATCTGAGGTGGTCCGTTAACATCAAAGCAGTGCTGACTCATTGAATCATTCAAATTCCCACTCGTGTCATTCACCCATATAACCCAACATATCGTCTCTCCAGCATGCCCAGTACTGTCAATACTGAAATTCGAGTACTGCGGTGTCCCTGTGAACTGGAAATAGCTCGTGTTAACCCATGAACCCGTTTCGTTGCTCCTGGATATGGCGGTTTCCAGCTCCAGGTTGTCATCCCAGTATGCAGAGGTCTGGACATAATGGCCCTCAGTCGCCATGCCGCTGCTGTCGTCCTGGTCATACTGGTAGTAAGGTGCTGTCAGGTCAACTATGTTCACCGTATTATTCTCCGTCTGGTTCGCATCTACATTAGACATGTCCGACTCGAACAGCACGCCGATTTTGTATGAAGAGCCAAAGAATCCCGTGGCATTGATGACCCAGGTCACGTTGCAGTATTCGTTAAGGCTGAGGGGGTTTCCGTAGCAGACCTCCGGATTTGAGCCACCCATTATATAGAAGGGTGCATCCTCGCTAGTGCTTATGTCAGTGTCAGGCTCCGCCCCGCTCTGGTTGTACCTCACCCTTCCCTGCACGCTGCCGCATTCCCCGTTCCTGCAGAAAACGGTTGCGTTCACGATGAACGTGGTGTTGTGAGCCACGAGCTTGCCGTCCAGGGGTTCCACCAACTCTACCTCCATGTCACCGGAGACCGTGAAGTATCCTGTGTCAGTGACGTTCATGAGGCCCGAACCATCCGTGGCATAGAACCTGAATCCGTACTGCTTGTCTGCAAAGCTAGGTATCTGCCGGGTTGTATTGGACCAGTTGCTTAAACCAGAGAAGCTCCCGGAGCTTACGTTCTGCCACTCCCCTGTCATGGTGGCGTTCCAGGAGAATATCCAGCCCGAGAGCCCTGCGTCATCCTGCCAGTATGCGTAGAACTCCACCCAGTCTCCCTGCTTCGGATAGCTTTCATTGAAACCAAAACCTGACCAGTGTGGCGCCTCTGTATCAACATAGAAGTTGCTGTATCCGGATATGTTGTCCCCGGAGTCGTTCCTGATGAGATTGCCATACGGGTCAGTGAACCCGGCAAAGACCCTGTACCATCCCGCCTGCACAGAGTCCGTGTTCCAGGGATTCTGGTTCCAGAGTTCCCCGATGTCTAGGTCACCACCCGCCGTGATGTTCCTCAGCGTCCCGCCTTGGGTGTCACTGACCTGTGTCGCCACCCACTCCCAGGACCCTGATATGTTGGTTTCCACGATCATCATCAGGTAGCCGGAGATGTTGATTTCTCCTGTGTTCAGAATCTTTCCTGTGTTGTTCGTCTCCCCGCCCAGCGCGACAGCAGGCTCATTCTCGGAAAACAGCCTCACCTTTACCTTGTCGAACATGGTGTTGCCGGTGTGGCTCATCAGACCCACATGGCTCCCATTCTCATACCTGGTGGCATCCCCTGAGATGTCGTATTCAATATATTTTGTCCCTCCCCTGTAGAGGCTTATGTTGCTTCCGACAACATCTATCCTGAAGTCGTTCCAGGCATCGCCGTCAAAGTCGGTGTCATCCGAGGCGAGCACGAAATAGTTTGAACCCCCTCCGGTCCACCTCCTCAGGGCCAGCTTGTCTGTGGAGGCCCGGTCATCGTCTATCAGCGCGTATTGGTTGTAGTATGACCCTGACCAGGGCTGCCTCCTGAAGGTTATGCCTGCAAAGTACTGGTCAGAATCGAGCTTTATGCTGGCCTCTATGCTGTAGTTGTCCCAGCCTTCATCCCCCATCCATAGCCGGTGGTATACGCCGTTTGTCAGCATGTCCTGCACGAACTTGTTCCCGCTGCCTGACTTCACCTGCCAGTCGCAGGTGTCCTCCGGGTCGTCTACCCAACCCCCCTCGGGGTGCTGGTCGAGGGTTTTGTCCTCGAAATCGTCCCAGACGAGATAGATGTTGCTCCTGTTCTGGGGGGGCTCCCCAGCCTCCGGGTTCCCGTAGTAGAGCGTGTAGTTCGCGTCCCACCCCAGGCCTGAGATGTTCTCCTGCAGCATGAACCAGAGCTCTGTCTGGCTCGCGTTGCATGCTGTCTCATTGAACCTGTCCAGCTCCACATCCTCCCCGGAGGAGCTGTTGTGCCAGACCACTCGCAAATCGCTGCAGTTTGCCAGGAGCTTCCCGTCCCCGACAAGCGACGCCGTATCGAGAGTGAGGTTTACCGAGTATCCCATACTCAGGACAGAACTGTCCTGGTTGGTTACGTTGATGGTCTTCTTGTAGGCCCACCCCTGGAAGAATCCCAGCCTTATAAGCACGTCCTCTCCCGGTCCGTACAGAGCGCTGTCTGCAGAGAAGTCTGTGGTTGCATTGGCCCTTATGCTGAAGGTCTTAATATCACCTGAGGTATCGTTCTCGAAGCCGGCTGAGTTGTTTGCCCACACCCAGAATGAATAGTCGCCCCACTGCCAGGCATCCCCAAAAACCCCTGAATACACTGTCCCGTTGAAGACAAGGGTTACGTTGACTGATGAGCCGTTCGGATAGGTAACGTTGGCCAGCACAGTGCCTGTGCTTACCGGCCCTGACACACCGGCATACAGCTCCACAGCCTGTCCATAACCTGTAAGGTCCGGGTAAGAGCCGGCACCCTCAATCAGCACCTCATCCCTAACCTCTATGTAAAGGCTGTCGTTCATTGAGGGGTTCGTGTAGTGGCTGCTGCTTCCCGGATGCGTCACGTTTATCATGTGATGCCCAAGCGAAAGGGTGTAAGGTATCACTGCATTCAGGACTGCCCATCCCGACTGGTTTGTCGCGTTCGAGCCCAGGCTGATGCTGTCGTTGTAGTCAAGGAAGGATATCTCCAGGCCCTCTGCTGCTGAGCCGTTGTCCCAAAGCACCCTTGCCTCAAGCCTTACGCTCATGTTCCTGTACGGAGAGGAAACGTTCGACTCAGAAGAATCTATTGAAGTGTCTGCATATACATTCACGCTGATGTTCTTCCAGTCCGGCTCCTGCTCCTGTGAGACCGATATCAGCTGAATACCCTGCGGGCCCAGGGCGGCATCCAGAGAGAGGTTGAAGGTTATGTTGTTCCAGAGCAGGCAGTTCTGGCAGAGCGTATCATTGAAGAACGTCAGGTTGCCTGAGTCATTTTGCCAGTATCCGGGCAGTGTCCAGTTCAGCCAGATGCTGGTAGTGCTGTCCTGACCGGTGTTGTTCACATACCCCTTCAATAAAACGCCCGAATCTCCCCTGGTCACCTTTACAGGATAGTCCGTGATGTTCACCCTCAGGGTTGTCGGCCCCCTGACCTCAAACATCAGGTTCTGCTGCTCTCCCCATAACATGTCCTCCTGCCCGGGGTTTGTGTAGCTTACAGTGACGTTTATGTGATAGTCCCCTGGGATGGTCGAGGAGTTTGTGGTTATGTTGAACGAGGCGGTTCCGTTCCCCCCCGATGTTATGTTGTCCAGCCAGCACCACCCCTCCTGGCCCCCCATGCAGTAGCATGTCATGTTCTCGCTCGGGCAGTTGATGGTTATGTTCACGCTTGTCAGGTTCCCTGACCAGGGGTTGTCCAGGGTGAAGTTATAGGTGGCGGACTCGTTCTGAACCACCTTCGGGGGCTCAAGGGATGAGGTCATGTTGTCTGTCAGCCTCGTTATGGTGAAGCCCTCTGTGGTGTTCGTACAGGGCGGTTCTCCCCCATCGGACCAATTTATCCAGACGCTCCATATGTATGCCCCGGGCTCCGCATCCTCCTGTATGGCCACCGAGCTGAAGTTCGCCTCGCACTCCTCCCCCGGCTGGAGCACGCCGCAGTCCCGGATCAGTTCAGCGAACCAGGAGACAGGGATGTAGCCGCTGTCCACGACCTGCAGGGACACGTTGACCTGCCCTGCCTGGGCCCCTCCCGTGTTGTTAACAGTGACATTAACCCAGCCAATCTCATCCCCGGTCTCATACTCATTGATACCGTAATCCTGGAGGTTCTCGTGCTCCAGAAGGCTCTGGTTGACCTGGGGAACCAGAACAGTCACGTTCCCGAAGGCGTTTCCCACGCTCACGTTGTAGTAGAGGCTTTCATTGTCTGCTATGGTGCAGTTAAGCTGGTATTCCTGCCCAGCGAGGCCAGAGGTGTCCCAGTTCCAGACTGCCTGGCCCGTGGAATTGGTGCTGTTCGCCCCCAGCTGTCCACCGTCCACCCAGAATGTTACAGGATATTCCTCAATCCCCGAGCTCGTGTTCGAGTCCTCTACAAGGCATGCCAGCTCGATTACCGTACCTATGGGATACTTCCCGTCATCCGGCCAGAGCCAGCTGATTTCAGACCAGCCATATGAGAGCCAGGTCACACCCGAGCCCTGACCCTCGTTCCCTGAGGAGTCGTTCGCCCAGACGGTTACGTTGTATTCCCCGACCTGGACGGACTGGTAGGTGAGGTTCCAGAGGTCCCCTCCCATGCTCTCCGTGGAGTGGTTCTCATAGCTGTCCCGGGGAACCCCTATCACTGCCCATGCGCTGCTGACACCAACGTTATCGGTCACCTGCGCTGTTATGTTGACATAGCAGTCCCTGTTCACGAACCCGGGGTCAGCATCCTCCCCTGAAATGTCAGGGCCGCTGACGTCCTTCACCTCAATGGTGAGGGTGTCAGTGGTGTTGTAGGTGCCCTCTGTGTCGTTCGCCCTGAAGTAGTATGCCACGGTTCCGGCCTCTGCTGCCGGGGTTATCTGCACGGTCAGGTTGCTCCAGTCCGGGTTCCCTGAGAAGCCTCCCTGACCTGTCTGCTCCCATGAACCCGAGGCGTTCCAGTGGAACTCCCAGGAATCGAGCATGCCGTTGTCAGACCAGTTGCAGAAGAAACCCACCCAGTCAAGGGGCGCGGGGTTGCTCTCGTTGGCGCCCATGCTGTTCCATTCAGGGGCTATGATGTCCAGGTAGAATATGTAATAGCCTGATATGTTCTCCCCGGAGTCGTTCCCCAGGACACTGCCCCAGGGGTCTGCCAGGTATGCATATATCCTGTAGTACCCGGACTGCTCCGAATCCGTGTTCCAGGGGTCCTGGTTCCATATCCCGCTCAGGTCAAGGTATCCGCCCGCCGAGACGTTCCTCTCCATTTCTGTCTCTGTGTCGTTAACCACGGTGCCAACGACCTCAAGTGTCTGATTGCTGAGGACCTGCATCATGAGGTAGCCCGAAAGGTTCGCCTCCCCGTTGTTGCTCAGCTGCGAGGCCAGCCCGGCCTCCTGCTCATCCCCGAGCGAGACTCCGGGCTCATTGTCGGTGTAGAGCCTGACCTTGAAGTTGTCCCAGTAGGTGTTCTGGTAGGATGCCACTCCGAAGTAGCCGGTGCTGTAGGTCGGGTCGTTTGCAGAGAGGCTGCCCCAGTACGACATGGTGTCATTCCATACGGTCATGTTTATGTCGCCATTGGCCTTCCAGTACGCCCTCACGTAGTACCATTGGTTTGCAGAAACAGGGTTCTCTGTCGAGGTCGCAAGCGGTGTCGTGCTCCCGTAGTCAAGCCTTATCTGCATGTCAGAACTGCCGGATGTCCCTGACCTCTGGTCAAGCGCTGCCTGGTATCCGCACTTCTCCTTGTTTCCATCAGCGCATGCCCAGTTGGCCGCGAACTCCAGTGCAGCAAGCGATGTCGTGCCGCTGGTTACCGGGTTCACCCAGGCCTCTATGACGAATCCCCTGTCCAGGTTGACCGGCTTGACCTTCCTGTAGTATAAGCCCCCACCATTGCCTGACAGGCCGTAGCTGCCCTCCCTGGCGGCTGTGCCGCTGACCGTTGCAGTCATGTTGCCGTCAGTGAACTCATGAGACTGGTCCTCGAAGTCCTCCCAGTGGTAGTAAACCCGGCTCCTGTTCTGGGGGGGCTCCCCAGCCTCCGGGTTCCCGTAGTAGAGCGTGTAGTTCGCGTCCCACCCCAGGCCTGAGATGTTCTCCTGCAGCATGAACCAGAGCTCTGTCTGGCTCGCGTTGCATGCTGTCTCATTGAACCTGTCCAGCTCCACATCCTCCCCGGAGGAGCTGTTGTGCCAGACCACTCGCAAATCGCTGCAGTTTGCCAGGAGCTTCCCGTCCCCGACAAGCGACGCCGTATCGAGAGTGAGGTTTACCGAGTATCCCATACTCAGGACAGAACTGTCCTGGTTGGTTACGTTTATGGTCTTTGAGTAGCTCCATGATTCATTCCACCACCAGCTGACGGGTCCCTGCAGTTCAACGTCCTTGTTGGGGCCGTATATATCCTGCACGGTCTCCAGGCTCAGTGTCGCGTTCATCCTGACATAGAACTCCCCCGGGCTTTCCGAGACGTTCGCATCATTGCCTGCCGTGTCGTTGGCCCATATCCACAGAACGTAGTCGCCCCACTGCCATGTATCCCCAAAAATCCCTGAATAGAGGTCGCCCGATTCCGGCTCCAGCCCTATCCAGGCAAAGCTGCCGTTGGGATATGTCACGTTCGCCCTGACCGTGTGCACAGCCACGTTGTCCGTCACGTTGGCCCATATCGTAATGTTCTGGCCGTATCCCTGGATTTCGGGCGTGGTGTTGAAGGAGTTTATGTCAGGCTCAGTGTCGTCAGCAATGCCCTGGACCTGTATGGTCTTAACATCCGTAGCGTTCCAGTTATCCGAGCTGTCATTCGCATAGAACCCGTAGCCTATCATCCTGCCTGCTGCCAGCCCCGGAATCACCTGTGTTGAATTGGACCAGTTGCCTGTCCCCGAGAAGCCCCCGGAACTGGCGTTCTCCCAGGTCCCGGAGATGGTTGCGTTCCAGGAGAATATCCAGCCCGAGAGGCCATACATATCGGTCCACGCCGATGAGAAGCTGACCTCATCGTTTATTGCAGGGTTCGAATCGCTTGCATTGAGGCTGCTCCAGTGCGGCGGGCCATACTCCGTTACCTGGAAGGTCGTGTGGTTGTAATCATGTGCATTCTCTGAGTCATTGATTGTCACGTTGATGTCCCATGTCCCTATGGAATTCCCCTCATCCGGTATGGTGTAGTTGTACTCGTACAGATACCCGTCCGCTATCTCGGACACGTTCTCCATGGGGGCGTCCTCCAGCAGGAGCGTGCCGTTGGGCGCGCTTATGTCAACGGTCGCTGAGGAGATGTCACCCCTGCCGTCCGGGTCTGTCCCGTTGGCCCCTATGGTGACAGTGTCCCCGGGCTGGAAGAGGCTGACCTCCTCGAGGGAGGAGTTGTAGGTCCCAGGCTCTCCTATCCATGGCGGGAGGTTGCCCCTTTCCTGCTCGCCTATGCTGACATCCGGGTCCTGAGAGGCATACTTCCTCCTCTCGTAGTTGGTCCTTATCTCCCCTGCCGTAAGGACCCTGGTGTATATCCTGACCTCGTCCATCTTACCGTCCAGCTCGTCATTGTCCCTTGCGCCTATCTGGAGGTCCCCGCTACCCGTGGATATAGAGTTGTAGGCGCTGTCACTGTCGCTCGTGTATACCATATCGGCATCCTTGTACATCGTAACGTTGTTGCCGTCCCATATGAAGACCCAGTGGTGCCATCCATCCAGGTCAAGCACACCCACGGCTACGTGGCTTGTCCTCCATGCGCCATCCAGGTTCAGCCTTACCCTCAGGTTCTCGACTGCCGAGGGGGTATACGAGGAGCCGAACTCTATGAGTATGTTGGTGTCCCTCCATAGTGTATACTGAAGTGTTGAAAGGCTGTCCTGGCTCACCCACATCTCAATCGAGACCTCACCTGCACCGTCGATATCAGTGAAGCCTGACACGTCAACACTGTCCCCGTCTGAATTAAAGTCAAGGGAATCCCCGTACGAGAAATTGACGTCACTCCTGTTGTCCCACTGCCCACCGTCCTGGCCCACCCAGGACGGTCCTGACACGGTCCCGTGGTTGCCCTGGCATGACGTGTCATTCGCCTGGGTCCCTGTGCCCTCGTCAAGGTGCCACTGGGCAGCAAGGCTGCTCTTGTTGTATTCCTTTGTGAAGGTCCCGCTGAAATTCGCAACCGGTTGGGCATACTGGTTCCCGTAGTACATGAACACCGTTGATGAGTTCTGCATGGGTATGAGCGGAACCCTTATCCAGACAGAGGCGTTCTGGTTGCTTGCGCTCCAGTTCTCAATCCAGTGCTCTATCCCTGTCTGGTTCCCGTCACTCTCATTGTACCAGGTGAACCTCAGTGCATCCTCGTCAGAGCCCCAGCTGAAGTTATCACCGACGCTGGATGAGTTGAGCCTTATGTTGACCTGGAATTCGGTCAGGTTGATTGAGAGGGAATTGTTTATGGTTATCTCCTGCCTGTAGCTCCAGCTCTGGTTCCACCAGGGGGCCTTCTCGCTCTCACCCCCAGCATACCCGTCGAAACCAGTCACGTTGAACCAGACAGAAGTGTCGTTCGATTCTGCGCCGAAATCCTCCAGTCCCTGGCACTCCCATGAGCTGCAGTTCGATTCCGAGTAGTTCCAGTCCAGGCAGTGGCATATCAGGTCAACGTCAACCCCGCCCCTTGGAATGTAGAGCTTTGCATGGCCATAGAGCATGTCAGAATCGTTCAGCGCGAACACCGACGTGAGCTTCTCCACCCCCCCGGGCATCTCCCCAGAGTAGGGCTGCAGGAACTGGGCTGTTACGTTCAGGCTGGCCGAGAGGGTGATGTTCTCCACAACAGCGGTCATGTTGTAGCCGCCATCCGGGTTGTCTATAACAACCGTGTAGTTGAGGCCCGGCTCCAGGTTGTTCTGGAGGGAGCCGTTACCAGAGGAGATATCCCCTGAAGAATCCCTTATCCTTATGTAGCTGTCCTCTGAGATGGCGCTGCCCGATGAATAGACCGTTATGTTGAGACTCTCTGACTCGTTTATCTCGAGAATGAGACTCATGTTCCCTGAGGCTGCGTACATCAGGCTGGTATTTCCTGTTATGTTGCACGAGATGCTGCTTGTCCCTGCCTGTCCGGGGTAGTATGTATAGTTGAACCAGCCATATGAATCGCTCAGCCCTGAGCTGACCTCGGTCGTGTTGTCAAAGACCATTACAAGGTATCCTGCCACTTCCTGGCTTGTGTTCGAATCCCTGACAAGGCAAGAGACAGCAAGAGGGTCGTTCTTCAGGACGCTCCCCGCATCCAAACCTATGCTTACATTGGCATATCCCCACACATCGAGGCTCATGATATCCGTGGCGTTGAGGTTGCCTGACGTGTCGTTCGCATATATCCTCCAGGCCATGCTAACGCCGGGATTAACAGAGTAGTTGGACCACTGGAAGACACTCTCATTAACCTCGCCTGTAATCTCCTTAGGCGAGCCGTATGCTGACTTGTTCTCCCAGGTCCCGGTCTCGTTTGTCTCGAGCCAGGCCGTGTCAAGGGCGGCATTGCTCCATGATGCAGAGAGGTTCGCGGATTCCCCCCTGAAGAGCACGCTAACATAGACGCCCCCCGATGTCTGGTTCTGGTCATACCACAGGGGGGCCACCGTCTCAGAAGAGATATTGAGGATATGCCATGCCTCTGCAGGTGTGTGGTTGCCGTCACCGGAGTAGTTGGCCGTTATGTTCAGCTTCCCTGCATCTGTATATCTGCTTATGTTCACAAGCGGGCTCTGCCCGGAATCCGCAAGGCTCCTGTTGCTGTAGAGGCTGATGCTTCCGTCATGGTTCATGTAGACGGTGATGTTGATGAAATCATATGTGTAGGCATTGAAATCCCCGTCCGTGCCGTTCAGCAGCAGGGTCATCGCGGATGCAATCTTTGACACAGTAAGGTTCCAGACACTCTCGTTTGCCGTGTGATTGTCATCCCCCGTGGTGTTTGCAATGTAGACCCAGAGGCCTGCCCCTAGGGTCTCTACCTCGGGATTGCCCACCTGCGTCCCGTTCCTCCACAATTCAACCGTCCCGAAGTCAGTATAGGCGCTCGCATTCGAGGTTTCCCCATAACCAATCCCGAAATTCCCTTCGCTCCCGTTAAGGAACAGCCAGACCAGTATGTCTGCCTGGCTGACCGCATAATAGCTCGTGTTGCTCGCCGCGGTGTAGTTCTGGGTTTCCGAGCAGTTGCACACGTACTCCCATCCCCCCGCACCCAGCGTCACCCCTGTCCCGTTCTCCCCGCTCACATCTGTTCCGTTCCTCCACAGCACCGCAGAGACCTCTGTGTTGTTCACCTGGCAGGTGGCAGTGCTCTGAACCCCATATGTCACCGGGGAACCGGGGCTTAGGACAAGGTCAATCTCTGTGGTGGCCTTCTCCACAGTTACATTCAAAACAGTCTCATTGCTTGAGTAGTTCTGGTTCCCCGGTGCATAGGCCCTGTATATGTGCACCCCCACATGCAGGACCTCCTCCTCAGGATTGCTCACAGGGGTGTCGTTCCTGTACAGCTCCACCAAACCCTGCTCCGCATAGGCGCTCGCATTGACCGACTCCCCGTAGACAGCCGTGATGTTCTGGCCAGACCCGTTCAGGTAGAGCCATATCGCATTGTCAGCCTTCACCACATCATAGGTGAAGGTCCCGGTCTGGTTCGCATTCCCCAGGCTGTCGTTTGCGAACCAGTAGTAGGAATGCTCCCCTGCAGCGAGGCTGTCTATCTCGAATACCCACTTCGTGGAGGTGTTGTACGAGCTGGTATAGTTGACCCCGTCCCAGTTAATAAGGACAGTGTCCACCCATGAAACAGCATCACTCCAGGTAACGTTGAACTGGTAGGTCCTGACCGGCGCATACTTGGACTGGTTGGAAACATTTTCCTTCAGGCCCGAATACTGCGGAGGCACGCTGTCATAGGTATAAAAGACCAGGGAATGGTTCAGGTTCCATGCCTCGTCCCTTGCCCAGACAGTAAGGTTGTTCAGGCCCTGCTGTGAACCCAGGGCAGAACCCGAATAATTCCCGCAGCCCAGGGAAACGTTGCTCCCACTGTTCAGGGAGTAAGCAGACCATCCGCAACCTCCCAGACTGTCCGAGAAGCTGTAGTTTATCACACCCATGTCCTCTGGATAGCTCACATTCTCAGGATAGAGAACCTCAACAAAGGGTTCTGTCAAATCCACGAAGAATATCGATTCAGTCCAGTTCATGTTCCCTACAGTATCGTTGCACCAGAAGGTCAGGTTGTGCTCCCCATCTGAAAGGCTTGTGAGCAGGTCAGTCCAGTGGTCTCCATAATCATTGTTCATGCTCACATCGTCCTGCCCGTCCAGGGAGTAGCCGCACCAGTCTACTGTTTCATCCGTTGTAACGTTCGCATATACAGACGTGATGTTGTGATAAGAGCCGTTGAGCGGCGACTCAATCTCAATTTCAGGGGGCTTAACATCCCCTGACACAACATTCACAAGATGAAAATCAAACGCCCCGGTATGGTTAACATCCCCTGAATAGTTGACTGAAATATTGAATGTCCCCACATCCGGGTAATCAGATATATTGACGAGCGGTGACGAGCCCGATTGCATCAGGCTGTCGTTCATGTACATGTATATCGTCCCTGAAGCGTTCAGGTAGGCGGTGTGGTTGACGGTCTCGTCCCCTATTATATAGATGTCATCTGAAGAGCCATTCAGCATCAGGACAATCTCCGAACTAGCCTGGTTGACATCCAGAAAGAAGGTCTCCGTGTCCACTGTGTAATTGTCGTCCCCGTCTGATACAGCAGTGAAGTTGTAGGTGTAGCCTGCTGTCATGACCTCCTCGTATGGATTTCCGACAGAGGAGCCGTTCATGAGGAGGGTGACCGAGCCCCTGTCCGTGTAGGCAGATGCATTGACCGAATCCGGATAGTCAATGCTCAGGTTGTCCTGGCTCCCATTCAGGTAGAACCCGACAGCCTTCTGGTACTTATCAACCACGTAATAACTCGTGTTGCTCGCCGCGGTGTAGTTCTGGGTTTCCGAGCAGTTGCACACGTACTCCCATCCCCCCGCACCCAGCGTCACGGCGCTGCCGTTCTCCCCGCTCACGTCCGTGCCGTTCCTCCACAGCACTGCAGAGACCTCGGTGTTGTTCACCTGGCAGGTAGCCGTGCTCTGGGTCTCATAGGTTACCGGCCCCTCGGGACTCACCTCAAGCCCTATCCATGTGGTCCCCTTCTCCACGGTCACGAACCACTGCTCCGTGCTCCCGGTGTGGTTGCCGTCCCCTGAGCAGTACGCGGTGAAGTTCCAGTATCCCGCGCCCAGCACATCCCCGTAAGGGCTCCCAATCTCAGTATCGTTCCTCCACAGGCTTATTGAGCCATAGTCACAGTAAGCAGTAACATTGACACTCTCCCCATAGGTCTGGGTGAGGTTGTCCCTTGACCCGTTTATGTATACCTCTGTACCCGAAACCGCCTTCTGGACGGTGAGGAAGGACATCTCAAGGCAGCTAGTGCAGTTCTCGTTACCGTCCCAGAATGCGGTGTAGTTCCAGTAGCCGGTCCCGAGACCTTCTATCTCCTGAAGCATGCTGCCTGTTCCTGAATCCACGACACTTCCGTTCCTCTCGAGATGCCAGACAGATTGCGTGAAATTGATGTATGCTGTTGCGTTTGCATCGGTCCCGTAGATTATTGTGTTGTCCTGATTAACAGCCCCTGAATTCAGGTAGAGTTCTATCCCGCAGGATGCCGTGTTCACTGTATAGCCCGAGCTGTCCTCTGCAGATGTGTAGTTCCCTGTCTCTGAGACATTGCAAACATACTCCCAGTATCCTGCTCCAAGTGTAACTGCAGTTCCATTCTCCCCGCTCACGTCCGTGCCGTTCCTCCACAGAATGCCTGCTGCCTCGGGGTTGGTGACTTCACATGTTGCAGTGGTGGATGTGTCATAAGCCACAGGGGACTCAGGCAGGAGCGTGAGCGTTGCTTGGGATGCCCTCTTCTTCATTGTTATGAACAGGCTTGTTGAATTCGCAGTGTAGTTCTGGGTCTTGTCAAAAACCAGGGTGTAGTTCCAGTAACCCGTACCCAGGTTGTCTATATCAGGATTGCTCCCTGCCGAGCCATTGAGCAGGAGCTCCAGTGAACCCTCTACATATTCCTTGTACCCGCTCACATTGGTTGTGTTCCCATAGGTGAGCGTCACGTTGTCTGCAGAGTCGTTTATATACAGATACAATGGCATGGATGCCCTGTTCACGGTCACGAACCACTGCTCCGTGCTCCCGGTGTGGTTGCCGTCCCCTGAGCAGTACGCGGTGAAGTTCCAGTATCCCGCGCCCAGCACATCCCTGTACGGGTTAGCCACACTGCTTTCATTCCTCCACAGGCTCACAGAGCCGTAATCGCAGTAACCCGACACGTTCACACTGTCCCCATATCCCTGGGCCATGTTGTCCCTGGAGCCGTTCACATAGAGTTCCGCTGACGAGGCAGCCTGGTCCACTGTCAGGTAGTACGTCACCCCGCTGGAGTTATCAGTATAATTCTGGTCACCTGTCGCATTGGCATGATACTCCCAGTAGCCAGCACCCAAGACCTCAACCTCGGGGTTCCCGACCTGGGACCCGTTCCTCCAGAGCTGCACCGTGCCTGCCGAGGAATAGGTGCTGGCATTGGATGTCTCCCCGTACGTCATGCCGAAGTCACCTTCTGTGCCGTTCAGGAACAACCAGACCAGGATGTCTGCCTTGGACACAGTGAACTCCCAGGTGTCCGAGACATTGAGGTTGCCTGCGGAGTCGTTCGCCCAGGACCTCCAGTAGAAGCTGCCAGCATGCAGGGTAAGATTGTGCTGGTATACCCCGTCCCCCTCCATGTACATGGTGTAGTTCCCTGGAGAGCCAGACCAATTCCCCTCTATATAAACCGTGTGGACCGATGTTGCCTCATCAACCCAGGTTATGTTGAAGAGTGACAGCTGTGACGGGGAGTATACTGATACGATGCTGGTCTGGTTCTGGTACCATGCAGGGGCCTCGATGTCAACGACATTAAAGCAGCGCTCAACCATACTTGAATTCAAATTCCCTGAAGTGTCATTTGCCCATATAACCCAGCATATGGTCTCGCCAAAATGCCCAGTGCTGTTAATGCTGAAGTTCGAATATTCGGGCTTTGTGGAGAACGAGTAATAGGATTCATTGACGAAGGAGCCTGTTTTATTGGTCCTCAATATGGCTGTTGAGAGGGAATTCTCATTTATAGAGTCGTTCCAGAGGGTGGACGCCAGCACGGTGTCCCCAACCACCACCGAACCCGAGGAGTTGTCCTGGTCATAGAGGTAGTAGGGCGGCTCCGTATCCTCTATCGTTATATAAACAAAGACATCCGTAGCATTCCAGTTGTCAGTGGTGTCGTTGGCATACACAATCCACTTAATCGTTGCCCCGACTGTTGAGTTCACGACCTTTGTTACATTGCTCCAGTTGACCTGCCCTGTCATCTCCATCCAGGAATCGTTAAGGAATTCCTGCTCATGGTAGATGGTGACCCACACGTTCGTGTAATTAATCTCATCGTAAAGTGTGGAATTCACAGAATCCATGTAGATACCCCTTATCCTGAGGTCCTGGTTATCCGCGGTTTCCCAAGCCTCCATGATTGAGGAATCGGTCGTGGTCAGGGTGAAGTTGGCATTGGTGGTGTTCAGGGTGTCTCCTGTATAGCTCTCGTTCAGGTTCAGCACCCCTATGCTCACGAAACCGGTTCCATCATAGAACTCCACTTCCAGGTCAGGGTCGCCTGTTGACTGGTTTACAGAGGCCTCCGGGTTGTAGGAGTCAATCTCGATTTTAACCGTTATGTTAAGCACCCTTTCATGGTCCGAATCCACATCCTGGTATGTGGAATATGTCGTGTTTCCATCCTTTTCCGGGACCTCGTACTCTATGCCCCAGAAACTGAATTTATCGGAGTGCTGGCTCCCGGGAACCTGGTCATTCAGTCCACCGCTCGCTGATTCGTACAGGCTTCCTGCCCCTGTCGGGGGATAGTTGGAGCAGTCAGCACTCGTGTCCCTGCCAATGGCATAGCTTGAACCGCCTGATGGCCCCACACCTATGGTGTAGTTCTCACCAAGCGTGATATTCACCGTGGTTGACAGCTTCCCTGTCAGCCATTCCTGTGAACCGGTTCCTGTTATGATAACGATTTCAGTTATTCTGTCCCCGCTTTCATTGTAAAGCGCAACCTCTATGCTCTCGCTACTCGACAGGCTTGCCTCTGAATCATAGAATCTCAGGCCCGAGACCGTGACCTCACCGGAATCCGGGGTGGTCCATCTACTGTAGAGCTCATAGTTCTGGCCGCTGCCATAGCTCCCGTCCCTGCAGCTGGTTGGAACATCGACATTCTCTGTTACATTTAACCTTATCTGAATCGTCCCTGTCCCAACTTCCTTATCACTCTCCAGAGTCCAGTTCGCCCCGTTGTGCCAGGAGAATATATACCCCGACAGCTCGCTGTCCTCGGTCCACTTCACGCTGTGCTGTATAGCCCTTCCAGCCAGGGACGAATTCGTTGAATTGTCATACCAGTAGGGGGGATTGTCCTCTGTTGTCTGATAACTTATGATGCCCGTATCGTTCCACTGGCCCTTGGTATCATTTGCATAGACCCTCCACCTTACCGTGCACCCCACTGTATCACTGATGTATTTTGTCACATTGCTCCAGTTTGCAGGCCCTGTCATCGGAATCCAGCTGTCATTAACAAAGCTGCCTATGCAGTTGTCAAAGGAGAATATATATCCTGCCAGGCCGCCGGCATCCTCCCAGTACAGCCTGTGCTCAACAAGGGAATCAGCCACAGTCGAGTCGGTCGAGTTCTGGGACCACACCGGGGGCGTTGTGTCAGCAACGTCAAAGCAGTGCTGGCCCATTGAATCATTAAGGTTTCCAACCGTGTCATTAGCCCATATAACCCAGCATATGGTTTCATCAACATGGTCTGTTATCTGCATGGTAAAGTTGGAGTATTCGGGGGCTGCCGAGAACGGGTGATAATCCCTGGCTGCCCATGAGCCGCTCTCGTTCGTTCTCAACGCGGCCGTGCCAAGGCCGGATGCTGTATCATTCCAGTAGGCAGATACCTCCACAGCATCGCCTGATTCAATCTCCCCCGAACTGTCATCACCATCGTACTGGTAAACCGGTGGTGTGTTATCAACAACGTCAAAGCAGTGCTGACCCATGCTGCTATTCAAATTCCCCGATGTATCATTCGCCCATATAACCCAACAAACAGTTTCACCAAAATGCCCTGTGCTATCAACTGAGAAGTTCGAATACTGCGGAGCACCAGCGAACTGGAAGTAGCTGCTGTTCACCCATGAACCTGTCTCATTGCTCCTCAACACAGCGCTGTCCAACTCAAGGTCATCATTCCAGTAGGCAGAAACCTGCATAGTATCTCCATCATCCACTGCCCCACCAGAATCATCCTGGTCATATAGATATGCAGGCGGCGTAACATCACTAACATCGAAGCAGTGCTGGCCTATGCTGCTATTCAAATTCCCCGATGTATCATTCGCCCAGATAACCCAGCATATAGTCTCCCCAGGGTGGTCTGTGCTGTCAATGCTAAAGTTGGAATAATCGGGCGTTGAACCAAATCCATAGTAGCTTGTATTAACCCAACTCCCTGTTTCATTGCTCCTCAACACAGCGCTCTCCAACTCAACGTCATCATCCCAGTAGGCAGACGCCTCCACGGTCTCTCCATCATCTACTGCCCCGCTCGAGTTGTCCTGGTCATACAGATAACTAGGCGGACTAACATCCCCTACATCAAAACAGTGCTGTTCCATCGAACCATTCAAATTCCCCGATGTGTCATTAGCCCAGATGACCCAACATATGGTCTCTCCAGGATGCCCTGAACTGTCAACCGAGAAGTTTGAGTACTGAGGCTTACCCGTGAAATCGAAGTAGCTGCTGTTCACCCACGAACCTGTCTCATTGCTCCTCAACACAGCGCTCTCCAACTCAACGTCATCATCCCAGTAGGCAGACGCCTCCACGGTCTCTCCATCATCTACTGCCCCGCTGCTATTATCTTCATCATACACATAGTAAGGCGGGCTCACATCGCTCACGTCAAAGCAATGCTGACCCATTGAGCTGTTGAAGTTCCCAATAGTGTCATTCACCCAGATGACCCAGCATATTGTCTCGTTCGGGTGCCCCGTGGTATCAATCGTGAAGTTCGAATACTCTGGAGTCGAACCAAACCCATAGTAGCTGGTGTTCACCCACGAGCCTGTTTCATTGCTCCTCAATATAGCAGTATCCAGGTCCCCATGTGGGTCATCCCAATATGCAGACGCCTCCACGGTCTCTCCATCATTCACAGCTCCGCTCGAGTTATCAGCATCGTTCTCATAGTAAGGATACCTGTTCACACTGAAGGTGTAGTTCTCTGGAGCGAACGAGCACTGTCCTATGGAATCACATACGTAGCAGTTCCAGACATAGTCACCATCCGGAATTGTCTTGGTGAACATGTAGTCAGAGGCATCATAACCCGAGGTGTTGGTCTCGTTCTCGTGCCATCCACCCGACCAGTTACCATATAGCGATACATTTACCAAATCCACCTCATCATAACCGCTGCAGTTGAACACAACCGTTGTGGTGGTCCTTGTGATGTTCCCATTCGCAGGCGCATTCAGTGTGGATGTGGGCGGTGCATCACCAACTACTTCGAAACTCAATGATGTATATATGCTGGAATTCCAGCGATCAAACGTATCATTCGCATATACAACAGTGACGTTGTAAGTGCCTGCCACTGAGGTGTCTGTCCATTCATAGGTGTAGTTATCCCCAACATCATGACTTAGCGTGACATTTAATGTGCCCAAATCAGGATACTGGAACGTCGCTATAACCATACTAACCCCGTCCGAATCAGTCACGTTCACTGTGAGCAGAACGCTCTCATATTGGTTTATCGTAGTCTGGTTGAACTCTGCAGAATTTATCTGTGGCGGCTTGTTTACATCAAAGCAGTGCTGTCCCATACTCGAATTCAAGTTCCCTGAGGTATCATTCGCCCAGATAACCCAACAGACTGTCTGACCAGCATGCTCTGTGCTATCAACTGAGAAGTTCGAATAACCTGGTGTACCAACGAAATCATAGTAGCTGCTGTTAACCCAACTCCCTGTTTCATTACTCCTCAGCACCGCAGTTTCAAGCTCCAGGTTGTCGTTCCAGTATGCAGAGGCCTCCACGGAATAACCCTCTGTTAAAAGCCCGCTGCTGTTATCCTGGTCATACATATATGTGGGCGGTATAGAGTCCCCCACGTCAAAGCAGTGCTGTCCCATTGAGTTGTTGAGGTTCCCAACAGTATCGTTAGACCATATGACCCAGCATATGGTCTCATCAAGGTGTCCTGTTGTGTCAAACATGAACATTACCTGCTCAGGAGTTGAAGCAAAGGAGTAATCCTGCTCATCTGTCCAGCTCCCTGTCTGGTTGGTTCTCAACAATGCCGTGTCAAGGCTGCCATACCCATCCTGCCAGTATGCGCTCATGTTGACTATCTCTCCGATTTGAACGGATCCAGAACTGTTGTCAACATCCTGGCTGTAGTATGGGTAGTCCACGTCGCATTCGAACCACTGCGGCAGACCCTCACCCATGGTGTAGTTAAGGTTGCCTGAAACATCATCTGTCCATGTAGCGTTCCAGTGCCACATCCCTGAACCGAACACCTGGCAGTCGAAGTAATAGTAGTAGTAATCACCAGAGCTGCTGTCATAGCTGTAGTTCGTACCGTTTATGTCAAACCACACACCACTAACTCCAATGTCATCAGTGACCGTGATGTTGAGCTCCAATGCCTGGTTTGTTATACTCGTGTAGTTTGTTTGTGCATCCATGAACTGTGGGGGAGTATCATCCCTGACGTCAAAGCAATGCTGCCCCATACTCGAATTCAGGTTACCTGAAGTATCATTAGCCCATATAACCCAGCATATTGTCTCGTTCGGATGCCCTGTAGTGTCAATCGAGAAGTTCGAATACTCAGGTGTTCCAACGAAGTCATAATAGCTCGTGTTAACCCAACTACCTGTTTCATTGCTCCTCAATACTGCACTCTCCAATTCAACATCATCGTTCCAGTAAGCAGACACTTCAACAGTCCCCCCATCATCAACTGCTCCACTCGAATTATCCTGGTCATACAGATAACTAGGTGGCGTGACATCATTCACATCAAAGCAGTGCTGACCCATACTCCCATTCAAATTCCCGCTGGTGTCATTAGCCCAGATGACCCAGCATATGGTCTCCCCAGGATGACCACTGCTATCAATTGAGAAGTTCGAATAACCGGGTGTCCCAACGAAATCATAATAACTGCTGTTAACCCAACTCCCTGTCTCATTACTCCTCAACACAGCGCTGTCCAGAGAAGAGATAGCATCATCCCAGTAAGCAGAAACCTGCACAGTATCTCCATCATCCACTACCCCACTAGAGTCATCCTGGTCATATATATAGTAAGGCGGTGTCACATCACTAACATCAAAACAGTGCTGACCCATACACCCATTCAAATTACCTGATGTGTCATTAGCCCAGATGACCCAACATATGGTCTCTCCAGGATGCCCTGAACTGTCAACCGAGAAGTTTGAGTACTGAGGCTTACCCGTGAACTGGAAATAACTGGTGTTCACCCAGCTACCCGTTTCGTTGCTCCTCATCACAGCAGTTGACAGTGAAGATGTTGCATCATCCCAATAGGCAGACACATCAACAGTCTCACCGTCATCAACTGCCCCGCTCAAGTCATCCTGGTCATACTGGTAATAGGGCGGTGTGACATCATTCACATCAAAGCAGTGCTGACCCATACTCCCATTCAAATTCCCGCTGGTGTCATTAGCCCAGATGACCCAGCATATGGTCTCCCCAGGATGACCACTGCTATCAATTGAGAAGTTCGAATAACCGGGTGTCCCAACGAAATCATAATAACTGCTGTTAACCCAACTCCCTGTCTCATTACTACTCAATGTTGCATAATCAAGCCCAACCCCATCGTCCCAGTACGCAGACGCCTCCACGGTCTCGCCATCATTGACAGAACCGCTTGAGTTGTCACCATCATACAGATAAGTTGGTGGAGTAACGTCATCGACCCTGATTGTGGAGTAGTCATCATCCACAGAGAGCCCATTGGCCCTCTCGTAGTTGGCCTCATTGATAACGAAGTGAACCCCCTCTTCCCCAGGCACTCCAGTGGCATTGAGCACGTAATAGAAGGTGACGTGACCCCCTGCATCAACAGACCCATCCTGGACCGTGTCCCAGGTAACCTTCCCAGCAGAGAGCGTGCCGCCTGTGTAGTCTCCTGCGCCCATGCTGTACCAGACGTCATTGGTAGTGTCCACTTCCCAGCCCGAATCAAGGCCCTCATGATATGCCTTTGTCAGGACAGACAGGTTCCAGTCAGCACTTACGCTAATGTTTATCTCGATCCTATAATAGCCGTGCCCGGTCTCGTTGAGGGTTACGTTGTAGCTCTCGTTCAGGCCAGACACCACCAGACTCCCTCCTGAATGAGTGTCACCCAGTCCGGTCACGTTGTACACCCTTATCGATTCTATCTCAGGGATGATGAGCCTTTCCTCACCCAGGAAGGATGCTGTGGGCTCTGGCTCGAGATAGTACCTTACAGAGAGGTCATCTATGTATCCGTCATCGTTCGAGTACGAGTACACACCGACGCTACCCGATGCTATGTTGCTGTCCGTCTCATCAACCTGCCACCCCGATGGCTCGGATTCTGTCACGTTCCAGAACTTACCCTTTATACTCGTTCCATACATGAGCAACTTCACGTTATACCAGATGTTGTCATAGGGACTCGTAGTGGTGTCGGTTACAATGACGTTCTCGCCGCCCGTGTAGCTTATTCTCGAAAGCCTCAGTCCTGGTGCAGGCACACCACCCGTGTAGAGAATCAGGGCATATGTTCCTGATGATGAAGCCCTTCCAGCAATGCCGTGCCTTGTGTTGGATGCTGTGTAGTTCACCCTTGCCTCCATTATGTAGTCATTCCCGTAAAGACCGGGAGAAGTAATCCAGGCATATGTGTTTGCAGATGCATCGATATCAAGGCTTTGCGACGGGCTGTAGCATCCCTCGTCCCTCACGTTCAGGGCTGTCACGTCTTCTGCCAGGCTCCACCCAGGAGGCTGCTGGTCAACAGTATCGCTGTCGAAATCCCTCCAGAGGGCGTATATGTTGCTCTCCTCTGTTGGTGGATCAGAGGCAGCTGGGTTTCCGTAGTATACATAGTAGCTTGTATCAGAATCACCAGCAGATACGTTCTTCTGCAGCCTGAACAGTATGGTGGTGCTTGCCGTGTTGAATGGAGTGGTGTTTATCCTGTCCAGCTCGGTGTATTCAGAGCCATTGTAGTAGACTATCCTAAGGTCAGAGCCGTTTACCATCAGCTTGCCCAGCGAGACAAGCGATGCCGTGTCCAGGGCCAGATTGATTGTATAATTCTCTATCAGGGTGTCGGTGTCATTACTGTTCGTGATGTTCAGCCTCTGCTTGTAATTCCAGTATGAATTCCACCATATGGGTTTCACAATCCTCAGCGTCACCTCAACTGTCTGGTAGTATGGCGTCCCGTTGACAGATATATTGTACGTAGTCACGTTCTCGTATCCAACAAACCCTCCGGTGGTGTTGTAGTTGATGTTGAAGGAATCCGAGCCCTGTGCACCAATCAGGAGCATTGTCTCGCTGGCATTGGTGTAGTTGGTCATGCCCACTGGCTCTATCGTGGCGTTGAGCAGCACGTTGCCCGTATTCTCTGTCACGACCTGGCAGACCAAACCGGTTTCGTTCACGGTCACTGATTTGGAGCAGGTTGCCGGACTCCTGGTCCATGAGTCATCAACAGGCACGGTCACGTTGAGGTTCAGGCCGTCCTGTCCCCCGTTGGCTGAAGACACGTTTATCACACAACTGTATTCTCCTGGAACCTGGCCTGCAGGCACAGTCACGTTAACCTGTACAGCCTGCTCAGAGCCAGCACCAAGCGTAGTTATGTTCACTGGCTCATACTCTACCCACTCATAGCTCAGGTTCCCGTCCGTGCAGTTGAATTCTATCCCAGTAACGTCATCGTTACCTGTGGAGTTTGCCGTAAAGGTACCCACAGTCTCTTCAGTGCCGTGGCTCACTGTGTCTGCCAGACCGGTCTCCGGAACATCGAGAATCGGGCTGGACTCCACCGAGAAGGTGGTCTGGTTCTCTGCTGAACCCAGCGATGAGTCAGGATTGGTCCAATTTGCATATCCATACACGTAGTAATCACCAGGAGACGTGCCAGCAGGCACTGTGACGTTGAAATCCTGCTTACATGACTGGCCGCTCTCCACATCACCGCACGCGTACAACGAGGGGTATGCGCTCCAGCCCGATGGCAGGCTCAGGGAGAGCTCTGTTGAGTATGCAACCTCGTTGCCTGTGTTGTTGAACTCCAGAGTGATGTTGTAGTCCATTGAAGCAGACTGGGTTATTCCGCTCACGTCAACGCTCTCATTCTGGTACAGGATGCCTGAGGTAGAGGCATACCTGACATTGAAGCTCATATCAGCAGTCACGTTGAGGTTGCCTGCAGTGTCATTAACGTATATCCTCCATGCAATGGTCTCGCTGTCGTGCCCTGTGGCGTCCACGGTAAAGTTGCTCCAGCCCGAAGCCCCGCTCAAACCCAGATACGACTCGTTCACCCAGGAACCGCTACTATTTGTCTTGAGCACTGCGCTCTCAAGCTCATTGTTATCTGTCCAGTAGGAGTAGACACTCACGGCATCCCCTGAAACCGGGTTGCTCTCGTTCTGGCCCTGCCCGGACCACTCTGGTTCATCCATGTCGCAATAGAAGGAAAGCCCTACGCTCATGTTTGAGTCATAATTCCCTGCAGAGTCATTGGCATAGACCTCGTTCCAGTAGGCCGTCCCAGAGGCAGTGCACTGGTATTCATAGTACCACTCATCCCCTGAGCTGCCGGTCTGTGTGTAGTTGTTCACTCCCAACCCAACACCTGTTTCGTCCAGCTCAAAGACCACGGTGTCTACCCCGACGTTGTCAGTGGCAGTCACGTTGAGCCTAACCCACCCGTTGCTCACACTCGTGTTGACCTGCTCGCCAGAGATGACAGGACTCTCGATATCCTGGACATCTATGTACTCGTTGCTCAGACCATCCTCTGCATAGTCAGTGGAGACCTGGTTTCCAGTGTCGTTTGCAAAGAACTCAAACCTCCACTGCCCGGTCTCATCCAACTCGAACTCATAGTAGTATTCATCACCGTTGACGTTTGGCGTGATGTTGTAGTCAGAGGATGTTGGCCTGTCAACCATGAGCAGTACGGTGTTCAGGTGGCCCTCTGGGTCTGATATGGAAGCATTGACCCTGACCCAGGTACCCAGGTTTACTGTAGAGCTGTCGTTGATGACAGGACCGGTTATTGTTGGCGCCTGGGCATCACACTCTGTTGATACGGATATAACTGATGTATCGTTCCAGTATCCTTCTGTGTCATTCGCCCCTGCATATGTCCAGTCCACGTCAGCATCAGATGCAGAGCACACCCAGTCATAGTACCACTCGTTTCCAGAGCCCTGGACTGCGTCATACGTCACGCCGTTTATGGTGAAGTTTGCATACGTCACCCCAGCTTCATCCTGTATGGAGACGTTGAACCTGGCAGCCTGACCACTGTAGAGCAGAGATGAGTTCACTGCAAACCCTGAGAAGTCTGGATAGTCATCCAACTCAAGGGTGATGTTGTATGAGTTGTCAGCATCATCGGTTGAATCACACCTCACCCTGACAGAGTAGTTCCCACCAACCAGTCCAGTGAGATTGAACTCATATGTTCCAGACGTCCCGCTCAGCGAACCTATGAAGTAGCTTGTCACGTTGGAGCTCAACTCCTCACTGATGTCCGTGGGTATGTTCTTCCAGTCCCCGTCGCTGAACTGCACGTAAATCACGGTGTTCGTGCACGCGCCAGCGCATTCACAGTAGCCGCTTGCAGCAGAGTTCCCACCCTCCATTATGTTGGATGGTGAAAGGGAAGCCAGGTCTGCAGTTATGGAAACAGATGTGAGCTTTAGTACACCGTCTGTGGGGTCCTCATCAGCAGTTTCTGCATAACTCGAGTTCCCGAACAAATCAATCTTCCACTCCCCAGGGCTGGAGCCCGCACCTGCGGATATGGTCATCGCAATCTGGCTCTCCCCAGCACTCATGCTCAGGGTCCTTACTGGCTGCTGGGAGACGTTGAACACAGCCGGGCTCGGTGATACAGGAGCTAGGGTGTCTGCATCAGAACCTGTGGCGTTATACCTGGCCCAGAGCTCCACGTCCAGGCACCTGTAGCCAGAACATGATATGTTGTATATGATGTCAAAGCCCTCGTCAATGGTGCTGGATACATCGTACATCTCAATGGTTATCTGGCCTGTATGGCCTACGGCCACCCTGTCGGACGGGTCAACCTCGTCAACGTCAGCATCACTTGAGTTTACCTTGACGTCATAAAGCCTTGCCGTGCCCCCTGCATCGCCCCCCACAGTCATGTTGACCGTTATTGCAGAGAATGGAATCTCGTAGTATCCCCCATCACTTCCTGGATATTGCGAGCCGTAGTACTGCTCCACACTTCCGCTCTCGAGTCTGATGTCAGTCGAGCCAGATATGGGGTCAGTGGCAGGGGAGCCGGTCTGGTTGGTCCTCGCATACATCAAGACATCACCACATCCTGCCCTTGTCCCCTCGGGTGCAGTGCACCTTATCACAGGGTCTATATCAAAGGCGTCATAGATGGAGAGGTCATATGGACTGCTCGCAGGCGTCCATGACTCTATGGACAGGGAACCAGTGTATATCTCCAGGACGTTGCTGCCTGAATTGATGTTGCTCTCCAGGGGTGTCGAGGCAGTGGCATTGCACCTCAGGTTAAAGCTTCCATTGACCTTGCCGAATATGTCCCAGGTATCCGAGCACGAGGGGGCGTCCCCACAGTCCTTTGGGTTGGTGTGGTTTATCTCCAGGTTGCCGTCATTGCCTATCCAGTGCCATCCGGATGCGTTCTCGTACTGCAGGCCGAGCTGCAGTCCCAGGCAGCTCCCGCCGGAGCAGTCGATGCTGCAGCTCACGGTTGCATTGTCTCCTGGGTTGCCCTTACCTATGAGAAGGTCAGGGGTCTCCACGGTCAGAACCGGAGTTCCTAGGGTAACCAGGTAATAGGTCGTGTTGCCCTCGTTCTCGTCAGTCTCGTTGTAGAGCAGGGTCTCGTTGTCCGTTATGTTACACTTCGGATAGTAGGCCCCGGCAGGAAGCCCGGATGTGTCCCAGTACCAGACAGCCTGGCCAGAGGAGTTGGTGTAGTTAACCCCTATCTCACTCTCACCAGAACCCGTGACGTTGTAGAACGTGACAGGGTAGTTCCCTATGAGGGATGACGTGTTAGCATCACTGACCAGGCAGCCCAGTTCAATCACGTCACCAGGGGTGCCTGTCCCCCCGTCAGGCGAATCCCAGGAGATGCTGGACCATCCAATCAGGGTAAGGGTGTGCGAATCATACGATGCCGTGTAGTTGTCGTCACCGGAGAAGTTGGCCGTGACGTTGTAGTAGCCCAGCCCATATCCCAGTACGGTGATGTTCTCCAGTGGCCCGGGCCCGGAGTCCCAGAGTTCATAGCTTCCGGAGAGATTCGTCCATATATCGATGTCCTTGCCGCTGACGTCCAGGTCAGCCGTGAGGTTTGCTGTCTCTCCGTAATGGTATGTCCTGTCACTGCTCCCGTTCAGGAGCAGGCCAATCGATGTGGAGGACTTCTCAACATAATAGGTTGACTGGTCAGTGGAGTTCCACTGTGCTGCAGTGTTGTTGGCATACCACCTGTAGCTGTAGGAACCGACAGATAAGTCAGTAAGGGTTATGTAGTACTCATCCCCATCCTTGGATACCTGCCCGGACTTGTAGGTATAGTTCACCCCATCGAATTCAAATGTTACGTCATCAATTCCGTATCCAGTCCAGGTGATGTTGAACATGTAGGCCTGTCCGGGGGCATAGGTTGCCGGCGACAAAGGATAGGTCCTGTTATCAGACCACTTCGGCGGGGAGATTACCAGGAAGGTTGACTCGTCTGTTGAGTTCAGGTTCCCTGATGTATCATTATACCACACCTTCCAGCCCACCACGGTGCCGTCGGCAACAGAGGAGTTCTGCCAGGTGAAGTTCGACCAGACCCAGGCAACTGCATCCTGCATATCCATGGGCGAGTCGTATACACCGGATTGGTTGACCCAAGACCCGCTCTCGTTTGTTACCAGGACAGCGTAGTCCAGACCCACATAGTCCCTGGCCTGGGCATAGAGGAGTATCGAGCTGCCTGCCTCCAGTACGGTCGCGTTCGAGCCCTGGTATCTCCACAGGGGCGAGTTCACGTCTTCCACCATGAAGGTAGAGCAATCCCCATCCACTGAGAGGCCGTTCGCCCTCTCATAATTGGTCTCGTTTATGACGAAGTGTACCCCTGCCTGGCCAGGCACACCGCTCGCGTTGAGCACGTAATAGAAGGTGACGTGCCCGCCTGCCTCAACAGAGCCGTCCTGGACCGTGTCCCAGGTAACCTTCCCTGCGGAGAGCGTGCCGCCGGTGTAGTCCCCTGCGCCCATGCTGTACCATATGTCATTCGAAGCCACCTGCCAGCCCGAATCAAGGCCCTCATGGTATGCCCTTGTCAGGACCGATATGTTCCAGTCAGCGCTCACGCTCACGTTTATCTCGACCCTGTAATAGCCGTGCCCGGTCTCGTTGAGGGTTACGTTGTAGCTCTCGTTCAGGCCAGACACCACCAGACTCCCTCCTGAATGAGTGTCACCCAGTCCGGTCACGTTGTACACCCTTATCGATTCTATCTCAGGGATGATGAGCCTTTCCTCACCACCCTCTGATGCAGAGGGCGGGTTCTTCACCTTGGTAGCCGTGGTGTTCGAGCCCGTGGTTCCGTAATCCGTGGTGAAAATCCAGAAGGGATAGCCGCCGGTGTAGGGGTCGTTGTTTATGTACCAGCCGTCCACTGATGTGTGGAAATCCAGGTCGCTTGCAGTTCCCGAGTCAAACGGCTGGTCAGGCACACCGCTCACTGCAACGCCGACACCCCAGTTGTTCGCCCCGTCATCCACGAAGAAGAAGTTCGTTGCCGTCTGCTCTCCAGTCCCGGTCGTTGAAGAGAAATCATACCAGCCCCTCCCCGTGGTGTCTGTCCCACCTATGCCGACAATGTGGTAATCACCGCAGCCCGATGCGCATGTGTACGTGTTGTTTATCTCATACCAGTTCTGGTATGCGTAAACCTTCATGACCTGGGTGCCCCTCAGGCTTGACGTGAGGGTGAACTGCTTGAACACGGGCCCGTCCACATCCGTGGTGAATGATATGAAGGTGTCCGTGTTCTGGAAGCTGTCATCGTCATAGGTGGTTGAACTCAGCACCTCCTGCCCCTCAGGGGTGGTTATCCTTGACCTCATCGGCCCGCCGCCCCTGCCGCCTGACCAGGAATAGTTCCACTCTATCAGGCCGCTGAACATATACCAACCGCCGGAGTCAGTGTAAGAATCCATTGGGTCTGCATAGCTGGGTGCGCTGGCCTGGGAGTTATTATAATAAACATAATATTGCTTCTCATCACTCGCGCTGGCCGAGACGTTGCCCAGGAAGACAACATAACACCAGCTCGAATCATCACCGTCAAGTATCTGCCTCGTTACCTCCACGTTCTCACCGGTCTCTATCGAGATAACCCTTATCTCGTTCTCGCAGCTGCTGATTTTCCCGTCAAGGTCTGTCACGTTGACCATTATGACGTCATTCACCCTTTCGACGTTCATGCTTTCGGATATGAGAATCTGCTTCCTGTGGGTCCACTCCGAGTTCCACCAGGGGACCTGGGTTATAATCAGGGTAACCTCGGTCAGCTGGTAGTAGGGCGTCCCGTTGACGGATATGTTGTACGTGGTCACGTTCTCATACCCTACAACCCCTCCGGTGGTGTTGTAGTTTATGTTGAATGAGTCCGAACCCTGTGCATCCACGAGGAACATACTCTTGCTTGCATTGGTGTAGTTGGTCATGCCAACAGGCTCTATCGTGACGTTGAGCAGTACGTTGCCCGTATTTTGTATCACGACCTGGCAGACCGTTCCTGTCGAATTTACTGCAGCAGACTTCGAGCACGTTGCCGGACTCCTCGTCCACGAGTCGTCAACGGGAACTGTTGTGTTGAGGTTCAGGCTGTCCTGTCCGCCGTTCGCTGAAGATACGTTTATCACGCAGCCGTATTCCCCGGGAGCCTGGCCTGCAGGCACGGTCACGCTTACCTCTACAGACTGCTCATATCCAGCAGCGAGATTGGTTATGTTAACGGGGTCATACTCAACCCAGTCATAGCTCAGGTTCCCGCCAGTGCAGTTGAACTCTATACCAACAACGTTGTCATTGCCTGTGGAGTTGGCAGTGAACGAGCCAACAACCTCCTCGTTGTTGTGACTGACAGTGTCTGACAGCCCGGTCTCTGGAACCTCAAGAACCGGGTTGGACTCAACCGAGAAAACAGTATCGTTCTCTGCCGAGCCTTTGGAGGAGTCAGGGTTGCTCCAGTTGGCATAGCCATACACGTAATAATCACCAGGCCCTGTTCCTGCAGGCACGGTCACGTTGAAATCCTGCCCGCAGGCCTGGCCGCTCCCGACATCGCTGCACTCGTGCACGGCCGGGTAGGCGCTCCAGCCGCCTGGCAGGCTTAGGGAGAGGCTGGCTGAATATGCAAACTCGTTCCCGGTGTTGTTGAATTCCAGCGTGATGTTGTAATGCTTGTAATCGGTCTGGGTTATCCCGGTCACGTCCGCGGACTCGTTCTGGTAGAGAATCCCCGATGTCGATGCGTGCCTGACATCAAAGCTCATGTCATCCGTGGCATTAAGGTTCCCGAAGGTGTCGTTTGCATATATTCTCCATGCAACGGTTTTCCCGTCATGCCCTGTGGTGTCCACGGTGAAGTTGCTCCAGTCCCCAGCCCCGCTCAGACTCAGATACGACTCGTTCACCCGTGAGCCGCTCCTGTTGGTCTCGAGCAGGGCGCTTCCCAGCAGATAGTTATCTGTCCAGTACGCATGCACGCTGACATCCTCCCCTGCAACCGGGTTGCTGCTGTTCTGGCCCTGCCCGGACCACCCGGGCTCATCCAGGTCGCAGTAGAAGGAAAGCCCCACGCTCAGGTTTGAGTCATAATTCCCTGCAGTGTCATTGGCATAAACCCCGTTCCAGTAGACCGTTCCCGTAGAGGTGCAGTCATAAACAAGATACCACTCATCCCCGGAACTGCCAGTCTGGGTGTAGTTGTTCACTCCTAACCCAGCGCCTGTCTCATCCAATTCAAAAACCACGGTGTCTACTCCGAAGTTGTCAGTGACAGTCAGGTTGAGCCTTACCACGCTGTTGCTGGCGCCCACATCGACCTGTTCCCCACCTACTGATGGGGCATCGGCATCGCATTCAAACCACTGGGGAAGGCCCTCACCCATGGTGTAGTTCTGGTTACCGGAGCCGTCAATAGCCCAAGTGGCGTTCCAGTGCCACGTTCCTGAGCCGAACACCTGGCAGTCAAAGTAATACTCATAGACATCACCACTCACCCCGGAATAGCTGTAATTCGTTGAATTGATATCGAACAACACGCTGTTAACACTCACATCATCATTAACCGTCATCTCCAGCAGGACGGCCCCCTTTGTGACAGAGGTGTGGTTGGTCTGTGCACTGCTGAACTGCGGTGAATTCACATCGTTAACAAAGAAGCAGTGCTGACCCATGCTCGAGTTCAGGTTACCGACCGTGTCATTGACCCAGATGACCCAGCAGATGGTTTCATTCGGATTCCCTGTGGTGTCAATGGTGAAGTTGGAATACTCAGGCGTCGAACTGAACCCGTAATAGCTGCTGTTAACCCACGAACCCGTTTCATTACTCCTCAATATAGCGGTATCCAGGTCACCGTAGGGGTCATACCAGTACGCCGAAGCCCCCACAGCCTCTCCGTCATCCACTGCCCCACTCGAGTTGTCAACATCGTTCTCATAGTAGGGATACCTGTTCACACTGAAGGTGTAGTTCTCAGGAGCGAAAGAGCACTGGTCCAAAGAGTCACAAACATAGCAGTTCCACACATAGTCGCCATCGGGTATGGTCTTGGTGAACATGTAGTCAGCATCATCATAGCCTGAGGTGTTGGTCTCGTTTGCGTGCCAGCCGAGCCAGTCTCCCCACAGCGTCACGTTTATCAGGTTGACTTCATCGTATCCGCTGCAGTTGAACACAACCGTTGTGGTGGTCCTGGTTATATTCCCATTATCAGGCACATTAAGCGTGGAAGTGGGTGGTGCATCACCAACTACATCGAATCCCAGAGTTGTGTATATGGTGGAATTCCAGCTATCAAAGCCATCGTTCGCATACACTATGGTGACGTTGTAGTTCCCTGCAAGCGACGTGTCGATCCACTCGTATGTATAGTTGTCCCCTGCATCTTGGCTAAGGGTGGTATTGACCGTGCTCAAATCAGGGTACTGGAAGGTTGCTATGACCATACTCACACCATCCGGGTCAGTCACGTTCACGGTGAGCAGCACGCTCTCGTACTGGTTTATCGTGGTCTGATTGAACTCTGCAGAATTTATCTGTGGCGGCTTGTTTACGTAGAAGCAATGCTGACCCATACTCCCATTCAAATTACCCGAAGTATCATTGGCCCAGATGATCCAACATATTGTCTCCCCAGGATGACCACTGCTGTCAATCGAGAAGTTCGAATACTGAGGCTTACCAGTGAACCCATAGTAGCTCGTGTTCAACCAGCCCCCGGTTTCATTACTCCTCAACACAGCACTCTCCAGTTCAAGGTCATCATCCCAGTAAGCAGAAACCTGCACGACCTGACCCTCAGTCGCCAGACCCCCGCTGTCATCCTGGTCATAGAGATACGTAGGCGGCGTCACATCCCTGACATCGAAACAGTGCTGACCCATACTCACATTCAAATTACTCGAAGTATCATTGGCCCAGATAACCCAGCAGATTGTCTCCCCAGGATGACCACTGTTGTCAATACTGAAGTTCGAATACCCAGGCGTTGAACCAAATCCATAATAACTCGTGTTAACCCAGCTACCCGTTTCATTACTCCTCAGCACAGCGCTGTCCAATTCAACGTCATCATCCCAATACGCCGAAGCCTGGACAGTCTCACCATCATCAACCGACCCGCTCGAATTATCCAAATCATACAGATAGGAAGGCGGCGTGATATCATTAACAAAGAAACAGTGCTGCTCCATGCTCTCATTCAAATTCCCGCTGGTGTCATTGGCCCAGATAACCCAGCAGATTGTCTCCCCAGGATGATCGCTGCTGTCAATGCTGAAGTTCGAATACTGAGGGGTCCCCGTGAACTCATACCCGCTAGTGTTCACCCAGCCCCCGGTCTCGTTGCTCCTCAACATGGCAGTTTCCAGCTCGAGGTTGTCATCCCAGTATGCAGATACCCCAACGGTTTCCCCGTCATCCACTGCCCCACCAGAGTCATCCTGGTCATACATATAAGTAGGCGGACTTACATCATTGACATCAAAGCAATGCTGACTCATTGAATCATTCAGGTTCCCCGAAGTGTCGTTGGCCCAGATAACCCAGCATATAGTTTCCCCGGGATGACCTGAAGTGCCGATAGTGAAGTTGGAATAATCAGGCGTCAAAAAGAAATCATACTCGCTCGTGTTCAACCAGCTACTTGTCTCGTTGCTCCTCAATATCGCATAATCCAGATCCAGGCTGTCATCCCAGTATGCAGATGCCTTTACATTCACTTCCTCATCCACGCTCCCGCCCGAATCATCCGAATCACATTCATATTCCGGCGGAGCAGTGTCCCTCACATCAAAGCAGTGCTGACTCATCGAATCATTCAAATTCCCACTCGTGTCATTGGCCCAGATAACCCAGCATATGGTTTCATCAGGATGCCCTGTAGTGTCAATGCTGAAGTTGGAATACTCCGGATTTTCGCCAAACCCGTAATAGCTCGTGTTAACCCAGCCTCCACTCTCATTGCTCCTCAAAATTGCATAGTCCAAATCACCCACATCGCTCCAGTAAGCCGATGCCGATACAGTATCCTTCTCTGATGCAGCGCCGGATGAGTTGTCCGAGTCATACTGATAGCCAGGCGGGGTCGTATCAACAATGTCGAAGGTCAGGATGTTGGTGGCGTTCCAGTTCGAGGTGTTGTCCTTGTACCATATCCTCCATGAAATCGTTGCTCCTGTCGGGAAGGATGCGTTATTCCAGGTGAAGTTTGACCAGACCCAGTCAGTGACATTGCCCAGATTCATTGGCGAGCCGTAGACGCCAGAGTGGTTTACCCACTCCCCGCTCTCATCCGTTGCCAGGATGGCCTCCCAGAGGCCGAAGTCATCGCTTCCCTGCGCATACAGTGTCATTGAATCACCGAGTTCTATGGTATCCTCGATTTCACTAGTTCCCTGGTTTCTCCATATTGGTGGCGCAGTCACGACCTCGAAATATAGGTCAGTGTAGGTCGTGTGGTTTACGTTGTTGTAGGTGTCATTGGCATAGATGTCCGTGACGTTGTATATCCCGAGTGATGCTGTATCAGCCCAGTTGTAGAGGAAGTAGCCGCTCGTGTTCTCGTAGTGTATCGTTGCCCACACACCTGTCCAGTTCATGGTGTCGTTGTAGCCGCCGTTCATGTCCATGTAGACTCCCCTGATTCTTATCCTCCTGTTGTCTGCAGTTTCCCAGGCATCCATTATGGCAGAATCCGTGATGTTCTCCGTGAAATTGGTATCTGTGGTGTTGTAGGTCTCGTCCCCCATCAAGCTGCTGATGTCATAGAGAAACACCGGCTCATAGCTGTCTCCGTCCCATGCCTGCACCTCCAGGTCAGGGAGGCTGCTTCCCCCGGTGTATGAGCCCCTCGGGTCATAGTAGCTCACCTCGGTCTGGATTTCGATTGCGGTAATCTTGTCAAAATCGTCCGCGCTCGTGAACGAATATTCCCTCCACGAGGAGTTGCCGTCATCATCCACCCCGGGCTTCCCGTAGCTTACATTGAGGTTCACGAAATCCGTCCAGAACTGCTGGTTGGTCTCGTCATCAACAGTGAGCATCATGAGAAGCCTTCCATCCACGACATACTTCTCGAAATCCTCACCGCTCAGAACCCATTCATGGTACTCTCCTGGCGAGGAGGTTGAGGTTATATCCCATTCCGTGTAATCCCAGCTCCCCTCTGTCTGGTTTCTGAGCATCACCTTCATGTAGTTCGATGTCTGCCTGTATCCAATCCACGAGATGTTGATTTCATTGATGTCCGAGGGGTCTTCTGCAATGCCAATGAAGTCGAGCGCAAGAACAGAATAATCCCCGAAGCCTGGGTCAATGCAGGCATAAAAGCTCTGGTCCATGCTACCAAGGGCGGCATAGCCTGCCTCGCTGTACATCTGGGTGTAGACGTAGTTCCATGGGCTTATTGACTGGAAGGGAGGCACGCTCTCTCCTGCATCGACGTTGTTGTGGCTCCAGCCGAACTTGTCGGTTCCCCCACCCGTGCTGAAATCGTAGTTGGCCTCGGCCATGGTGGAATCCATTGCCTTTGCCTGACGCTCCTTGCTTTCCATGTCAGTGGAATCCCAGGGGGGCTGGGGCCCGCTGTCATGATTCATGGTCACGTTAACCCTTGTGTCGTTGGGATATCTGAAGGTTGCGATGACCTTGTCCACGCTTGACTTGTTGTCATCCACGCTGACGTTGAACAGGATCGCATCGTTCATGATGACCAGGGTCTGCTCGAACCGGGCGTCTGTTATGTTCGGCGGCGTTACGTCTATGGGAGTCAGGGCGACGGTGAGCGTTCCCCACTGCTCTCTTGCGCTCATGCTGAATGATGCTGTCCCTGTCGAGCCGGCCAGGGCCTGATCCGTATATGCCATTGCGCAGTGGGTTTCACCAGAACTCCCTGTCGACTGCACGGTGAACGCGCCCGTGTGCCCCCCGGGATAGTTGCCCGGGGTGCCGTAGTCGTCATCGTCCGCGGCCATCATCCTGACAACGAGGGTTTCGTCCATGTTAGTCGTGCATGCCAGGGCCTGCGGGGCATTGCTGTTCCCTATGCTTACGCTGGACTGGCAGTTTATGGGGTTGCTGGGATCGACGTTGCTGAACCTTGCCACACCAACTGCAAGCTGGTCGGTGTCAGTGCTCGAGAACGTGTAGGGTCCGGTTTCGTCGCTGCCTGCTACCTTGTATGATATGAGGAAGGTGCTGCCGTCTGTGCTGGTGCTGCTCATGAGGTCAGTCCAGTCGCCAGGAGAGCTGAGCGTTCCTGATGTGCTGTCGTGGGTGAAGACAGCCAGAAGCAGGTCACCCCCTTCTGTCCCGGATGGCGGGTCGACGTCAACCGAATACACATTGCCGGGCGATCCTGCCTCCGAATATGTCTCGAACACGGGGCTTCCCAGGGAGTTGTAGGCATATCCAACAAGGTTTCCGAACCTGAACTCTAGCATGTGCTTGCCTGCATCTAGGACCATGCTGGTTTCATGGCCCGTTTCATTGCAGGAATAATCCTCGATGAATACGGATGAGTTGTAGGGGCCGTTGTCTATCCACTCATATTCGAGAACCTCATCACCACACCTGATTTCAAGGAACATCATCTCATTATCCCCAACTGAATCGCTCCATGACGTCCCGTTAACAGCAGTGATGGTCAGGTTCGCTTGCCCGGTCGTGCTGAACATCACGGTCCAGTTGCCGTAGAGTGAAGGATAGCTCTGGACGTTGAGTATGGCTATATCCACCTCATATGTCTGGTTGCTCAGGTGCGGAACAACCCATTCCAGCCTGTCTATCATACCGTTTCCGTTGCTGTCGATGTAATCGACACTTCCGACAAGCTCCCTCTCCCCGTCTCTGAACCAGTAAAGGCTGATACTGTCCTCAGGGAATTCCTCTATCTCTGTCCAGGCCAGGACGTTTTCATAGTGCATGTCAGAATAGACTGTTATCCTCTTCCTGTATTGTGAGATGACGTCTTCCATGACTTGTGGCGGCTCTGTGAAGTATTCAACCTCCACCTCTGTGGCATTGTCTAGCTCTAGGGTATCATGGACTCTCTTCAGTCCCTGCTCCTCAATTCTCTGCCTCATCCCCCCAGCAACCCTAGAGACACTCACATTAAATGCATGTTCAGGAATCTCTACCTTTATGTTGCTTGGTACAGGCATCATTATCTTCTTCACCCATCTCACAGGCCTGCCCACAAAAGCCTCGCCCTGTACAAGCTCCTCCAGCGACTCAGATCTCAGAACAACAGACTCATCCAGGGTCAGGTTAACTTCGAGGGAGGCGTTATCGACAGGTCCTGTTACGTTTTCCCTGAAACACTCAGAAAGACTCTCATTGGAGTCTGTTTCAGAGAGGTTAACTGTCTCCTGAATTCCAGCAGTCAGGCTCCTGTTCTCCGGAATCTCAAGAACCTGTTTAATTATGTCCACAACACCCTGGTTCTCCTGCCCGGTCTCATTATCAGTCTGGTTACCCATATCCAGGGTGATGTTAATCTCTCCTGAAGTCTTATTCTCAGGGGTCTGGTTCCCAGAGCCATTTACTCCCCACATACCCTCCGGTCTCAGCACATCGAATGTGCATGATAATGCAAGGTTCTCGTTCCAGACAATGATTTCATACATGCCCGGTTTCTCATATGCCATGATGTAGAGATTGAATTCACCCTCTTCATTGAGGCTCTCGTTCCTTAGCTGGAATATGCTCTGGTTGTCCGGCTCGAATATATCCAGGCTGAAGCTGATGTTGGCAGGGCCTGATATGAAGGCAGATACAACTTCCCCCTGCTTATATGCCTCCTTATCGGTGACAATCTCGACACCCTTCTGGGAAACTGCCGTATTGACCACCAGCAGCCAGACACACCCCACGGCCAGAATCAGCGATAACAGACCTATAATGCCGGCTGAGCTCTTGAGGCTGCTCTTCATTCTCCTGCCTGGCGTTGCCGTTCCGGGGGAAAGCTCTAGAGCAGCCATGCCTCAACCCTCCTCGTCCTTGGATAGTGTAGCTTGGCCTTGCCCAGCTCCCTCACAAGAATCCGCCCCTGGCCTTCCAGAAACGCAAGATATTTTACAGTAGTGGCCCTGTTTATTTTCAGCTCTCTCGAAATCTCCTCAATGCTCAGACCATATGGCTTCCTAGAGATAAGCTTAAGAATTCTTCCCTTTATGTCGCCATCCTGCCGCTTCATTTAATCAGCATTAATGATGATTATTAATGATTAGTCAGAGCCCCCATATAAAACTAACGCTTCTGTTAACTAAGCAATTCGAACAGTTAACCAATTAAAGGTAAAGAGAAACAGGCCTAAAACCCCTTCAGAAAGCCCGAGACCTTCTCCACAGGCGGCATGGCTATTCCACTTAGCATTCTGATAGCATTAACCCCCTGCACTTTTAATAGACCTCAACCATAATCAAATATAGAAGAATCCGGTGCGCCAATGGCCAGTGTAGGAATCCTGGAGCTCAGGGACGATGAGTTCATAAAAGACATTGTATCGAAACTCTCTGACCTGGAGACAGACTTCATCTCCCTCCGGGAGGTCAGCATACCCCCTAATCTGGATTATAGCGTTGTGGTTGACAGGATGAGCTACAACCACCCCTTTCTCTTGGAGGCCGTGAAGAGCCTTTCCCTTGGCGGGGCCTATGTGATAAACAACCCGTTCTCTTTCACCGCCACCAACAAGATAGTGGACACCAGGATATGCAGTGCCCTCGGCATACCGCACCCCAGGACCATGGTGCTGCCCCTCATTAACGATGAGTGGGATGTAGGCGACAGCGTCAGGGAGCCGAACCTGGGGCATGTAGGGAAGGAGATAGGGTTCCCGTGCGTCCTCAAGCCCCACAACGGCTTTGCATGGGAGAATGTCTACTTCGTGAACAGCATGAACGAGCTCAGGAATCTCTATGACTCCCTGAAGAGCAAGCACGTGCTCCTGGTCCAGGAAAAAATCGAGCACAAGGATTACTATCGAGTATTCTGTGTTGGCAAAGGAGAGGTTCTTTTTGTTAAGTACAACCCGAGACCCGGGTGTGGGGGGGAATATATATGGTCTGACCTGAAGCCGATAGAGGGCCTTGTGGACAAGCTTTCCAAGTGGACCATAAAACTGAACTCCAGCCTGGACCTTGACTTCAATGCCTTGGAATGGTCAATAGACATCGACGGAAACCCCTTTTTGATAGACGCCTTCAATGACCTCCCCGAGGTCCAGAAGAAGGCCATGCCCCCCGAATACTATGAATGGATAGTAGAAAGGTTCTCACAGATGGTGAGGGAAAGGGCAGAATCGGAGGAGAGAAACAAGACAATCTTCTCATTCTAAAGCAGAGGAGCACTACAGCTTCCTCAGAAAGTCAGAAATACCTTCCCTTGGCGGCACGGTTATTCCTGTACGGGCCACCTTCCATGCAGCCACCCAGTTGCCAAGCCTAAGGCACTGCTCCGGCAGGAGGCCGCTCATGAACCCGTAGACAAAGGCGGCATTGAAGACATCCCCCGCACCGGTGGTATCCAAAACCTTCACCCTTCTCGCAGGCTCTTTCTTCAGCATGCCGTTTGTATAGAACAGGGAGCCCCTGCTTCCCAGCTTGACTATGACATCCCTGATTCCGAGGCCCGAGACCCCCCCGAGGGACTTTCTGAGGTCACCCCTGCCGAATCGCTTGAGCTCGCTCTCGTTCATGAATACCATGTCCAGGTGCCTGGCAAGGCCCTCAAACCCACTGAAGCATCCGGTCTCATCAAAGCTGAAGTCAAGCATCAGGGTCGCTCCCCTCTTCCTGGCAGCCCTCGCAAATCCCGCAAAGCCCCTGGCCAGGCCCGGAAGGTGGAACAGCCCACCCGTGTAGACAATGTCCCCGGGCCTTACCCCCTCCAGGATGGGCTTCAAATCCTGCGCCTTCAGCAGCCCTGACGCACCCTTATTGGACACGAACCTTCTGTTACCGCTCCTGAGAACAAATGCAACTGTGTAGCCGCTGCTCCCGGGAACCTCCCTGAGCACTGGCTTCACACCCGAGGATTTAAGCTCCCTTCTCAGGAAATCCGATGAGAAGTCATCACCTATGCAGGAATAGAACTCGGGCCGGACACCGAGCCTGCCCAGAGCAACCGCGAAGTTGGCCGCGTTCCCGCCTATGGAGAACCTGATGGAATCAGCATGGACCTCACCCCCCCTAGCAGGCATGGCTTTAACATGGCAGAGCATGTCCACGTTGAGGTCCCCCAGAACAAATACCCTTCCCATCAGGCACCACTAATATAATGTGGGAAACCATTTCTTATATATGGAGTTTGTGAGAAGGTCGGGCCTCTGGAAGAATTCCTATTTCCTCTCGAACAAATCCTGCTTCTTCCACCGCTTTGCAGACTCGGGGTTTAGGAACAAGTGGACAGGCCTCTGGCACAGGGAGACCAAATTCTTGGAGTTCCTTGCCCTGAAGGCCGGCGGGGAGTGGCTCTCTGAAAGAAACTGTAGGGGCCTAGTCTATGATGGTTTAAAGGCAACCCATACCTTCAAGAGCCATGGCAACCTGATAACACAGGCATTGTTCCTTCCAGAGACAGGCCACCTGGTCATGGAGCTGTCTGCCAGGAAACCGGCGGAATTCGAGCTCGAGCTCGCTGTCAACATAAGGAGGCGCTCAGAGAACAGGACAGACAGGCCATATTCTGTAAGGAAGTCAGGGAACACTGTCACGGTCTACAATAGCCTTGGCTCCCTCAGGGCCTCGGGGGTTCCCGGCCTGATATTCGAGGAAGGCCCAACCTACAGGGAGCACTGCCCCTCAGGGGAGCCACAGAACTACTTCACCCCGGGCAGGATAGCCGCTTCTGGCAAGAGACTTACCCTTGTATTCACACCCTCATTAAATCCAGAGCGGTTGCCACCCCCGGGGAACCTGTCAAAATCCCTCCTTGAGAGGCAGCGTCGCCTTTCTGCCCTTCAGGGAATCATAAAAACCGATAACAAACTCCTAAAGAGGGGATTCTCATGGAGCATCCTGGCCACTGAGCTCTGCAGAAAGGAGGGCCCCGGCCAGGCTGGCTGGTATGCAGGCCTCCCCTGGTTCCAGCATTTCTGGGCCCGCGACACCTTCTGGGTAATCCCCTCCCTGACAGCCCTGGGATACTTCGAGGATGTCAGGAAAACCCTGGAATTCTTTGCCGCATCCTCTGAGAAGGGAAGGATCCCAAACCAGGTATCAGAGACCGAGGGGAGGCACATGAACGCCCTTGACCCCACACCCCTCTGGATAATCTCCCTCGAAAATTATGTCATGAACTCAGGAGACCTCGCCTTTCTTAGGAGGATGAGGCCTTACCTGGAGACCAGCACGCGCTTTCTCCTTTCACACGACACCGACGGTGACGGCTATATAGAGCACGACCTGGATTTCCCAGAGACATGGATGGACACCCTGAAGAGGGATTCCAGGGCGGTGGATATCCAGGCCCTCTATTACAGGGCCCTGCTCTCTGCCCGGCACATGCTCTCCCTGCTCCCTGACAGGAATGGCCTTGTTGAAGAGGTATCCTCCACGGCAGGCATTCTGAGGGAGAACCTCGAGAGGGACTTCTTCCACAACGGCTTCTTTGCGGACAGGCTCTTCTGGAAGCAGGCCGTTGCAATCAGAACAGCCAACGCCCTGGTCCCGCTGCTTTGCGGCTTCCGGAGGCATGCAAGGGAGGTTCTGGAGGCAATCGAGTCCGAGCCCTTCACAACCAGGAGGGGGGTCAGGAGCAGGGCAGGTGGCGAGGCAGAATTCGACCCCGGTGGCTACCACACAGGGGCGGCATGGTCCCTGACCACTGCCTGGGCCTGCGCGGCAGAGTTCCTTTCAGGCAGGCCTGCGGGGGGCTGGAAATACCTCAAGATTCTTCTTGAAGACATGGATAGGGACTCCCTGGGCTGCATAGGGGAGTGCTGGAACTCCTCGAACCTCACCCTGTCGGGATGCCCCCTGCAGCTCTGGGGCTCTGGTTTCATCCCAAGGCTTGTTGACGAGTTCATGCTCGGCATCGAAATCAACTCCCTGAAAAGGACCATAACAGTCTCCCCTAGGCTCCCTCCCGGGATAAACAGGATAGAGCGCCTCCGAAGGACAGGCCATGGCCTGCTCAGACTCGGCTTCAGAAAGTCAGGCAAATCAGTCAGGGTCTCCTGTTCTGACAGGAGATTCAGGATAATCAGGAAGTGACTGTCCAATATACAGTCAGGGCAACCCTTTCAGCAGGTAGGCAGCCAGAAAGGGAATCGGCGGCAACAGAACAAACAGGCCAAGCATCAGGACGGTCATCTCGACCCCGAAAAAATATACCAGAAAGCCGGATATGACTGCGCCAATGATGCCGCCCAGTGAGCCCAGGCTGGAGGAATAGCCAAAGTATACAGATTTTTTATTGCACATGGAGCAAAGACCATGATGACCAGACCTGGTATGCCCAATATCAGGCCCCTTATGGCAACATTTTCGACCAGGGAACCCAGGAAAAGGAACTCTATCGGCGCCAGTGCCCCAAGAGAGGCCCAGAGCAGGAAACTGAAAACAGAAAGCAGTATTACATTACTCCTGGCCTCGCCCATCCCACGAACAGCAACCCTCGTGTTAAGATAGGGCTTATTTGCATAATAAACCTTCCCTATAGACACCTGCAGGCTTTATGAGACCGCGTGTCAGTCTGATTTATTAGCCAGCCGAGCCAAATATTAAGCATGCCAGACAATGCAAAGAAGGACATCACGGTTCTTGAAGTAAGCTACGAGGTGTGCAACAAGGCAGGGGGCATCTACACCGTCATAACATCCAAGATGTCCAGGATGATGGAAAGCATCCAGAACTACATTGCAGTGGGCCCTTATTATGAGAAACAGGCCTCTCTGGAATTCGAGCAGGAGAAGCCGCCCCTGAAGTTCCAGAAGGCCTTCAACGCGCTTCACAAGAAGTACGGAATCAACTGCTATTACGGCCGGTGGCTTATCAGGGGCCATAAGCTTCTCAGGGAGAGGCCACTGACCATACTTATAGACCCCGCAGGCTACAGGGCGAGCATCAACAAAATCAAGGAAGAGCTCTGGGATTTTGCGGGGGTGGATTCTCTCAACACCTCCTGGTTCTATGACGAGCCCCTTCCATGGTCACGGACAACGGGCTTTCTGGTAGAGGAGCTACTGAGGAGCAGCGCAATAGGGGGCAGGGTGGTTGCCCACTTCCATGAGTGGCTTTCAGGGGCCGGCCTCCTCTATATCAAGGAGAAGAAGGTCCCGGTGAAGACGGTCTTCACGACCCATGCGACCATGCTGGGAAGGTCCATTGCAGGGACCGGCAGGGAGGATATCTATACCCTGATAAACTCGGGCCTCTCCGAGAAACAGACAGTCTCTGACGACAAGGCCAGGGAGTACCAGCTCATGGACAAGCACAGCATGGAGCGCGCCTCTGCCCAGAACTCCGATGTATTCACCACAGTCTCGGACATCCTTGGCAGGGAGTGTGAGTTCATCCTGGGCAGGAAGCCCGACCTAATCATACACAACGGCCTTGACATGACCAAGTTCCATGCCATGGAAGACCTCTCGAGCCTGCATATCACCCACCGCGACCACATAAGGAAATTCGTGACAGCCTTTTTCTCCCCCTACTATCCCATAGACACCAAGAACACAATACTATACTTTATCTCAGGAAGGTTCGAATTCCACAACAAGGGCATCGACCTCTTTCTGGATGCCCTGGGCAGGCTTAACAAAAGGCTCATGAAGACTAAATCCAAGAAGACAGTGGTTGCCTTTATCTGGGTTCCCTGCCATGTCAGAGGCAGGCTCCCGGACATCATGGAGAACCTCGCCCTCTTTGAGGACCTTGAAGAAGCCATCAAGAAGGAATCCAAGAAGATAGGGGAAAATATAATGAGCGCCTTTGCCCAGAGAAAATCGGTGAAGTACTCCAATATAATCGATGAGCCCTTTGTTCACGAGCTCAAGAAAACAGGTCTCTATCTCTGGAAGAAGGGACAGCCCCCAATCTCACCCTTCGAGGTCGAGCCCAATGAAATAACACACAGCCTGGAGAGAAACAACCTCCTTAACCACCCCAAGGACAGGGTGAAGGTCATATACTATCCAACCTACCTCTCCTCAACAGACGGCATCCTTGGACTGAACTACTACAATGCCATTATAGGCTGCCATGCAGGGGTTTTCCCCTCCTACTATGAGCCCTGGGGATACACCCCCCTCGAGGCAGCCGCCCTAGGATGCCAGAGCATCACCACCGACCTTGCAGGATACGGAAGGTTCATCAAGCCTCATCTGAGAAAGGATGACTGCAGCATAGTGGTTGTTCCCAGGGAGGGCAAGACCTATGAACAGAGCGTGTCCTGCCTTGAGGAGCAGCTCCTCAGTATATACAACATGAGCAAGAGGCAGAGGGGGCAGTTCAAGATAAGGGCCAAGCAGCTCTCCATGCTTGCTGACTGGGGAAACCTCATAAAGAACTACATCAAGGTCTATGACATGGCACTGTCCAGACAGCCAAACAAGGAAATAATCCCTTCCGACAACCTTTCGTAGTTTGAGTGCACTGTTCCCTTGGAACACTGTAGTAAACCAAATAAATAATCTCTGCTTGGATTTGGTTTGCTGGTTGTGCTCTCAACAATTATAGTAAAGGGCATAATAAATTGGAAAGTGTCCTTTGCTAGTTGTACCTGACATTATTCCAAAAAGTTATGTCAGGTACTATAATAGCCAGGTTTATTATTTGGAGCACTATAGGATGGTTTGGGTTTTTTCTGCACCCTGCTCTTTAAATCGGTCAGGATGTTCATGAAGTTCAGGAATGCATCATAAGGGGTCTCATAGTAGTTGAAGTACTTGTGCACATCCCCGTCAGCGAACCACTTTGTGCACATGTAGTAGAAATGGTCACTGGTCTGGAGCTTCCTCCAGGCATCCAGAAGATGCTTCCTCCTTCTCACCAGGGGCTCGAGGGCCTTCACCTCGCTGAAGGCCTGCTGCTGCATGGAGTTCTCAAGCCAGGCGCTGAGGTCCCTGTGGACGTCGGCCCAAGATGTCAGATAGGGCACGTCATAGACACCCACGGGCGTCTTTGCCTTCAGTATCTCACTCGGGGTCATGAACTGCAGGCCCTCGTGCTCGAGAACCTCCTGGGGAAGGTGCATCAGGAAATCAAAGATACCGGTTTCCTGCCACTGGTGTTCCCCAAAGGTCTCGTAGTCTATGAAGATGTTTACAACATCCCCGCCGGCCCTGCTCAGCCAGTTGGCATATTTGTCCGCTGTCAGCGGCCACTCAGGCCACTCCCTGCACGAGAACCTGAAGCCTATGTCATCGCTCAGCTTGTAGTTCCTGAGGAATACCCTGATGTCAGAGTCGGGCGGGGTATAGAGGTAGTTTGGAGACCTCCACCCAAGGACATGGGAGAGGCCCTCAGCCACGATGCCCCTGAAGCCCATCCTCCGGGCCAGCCTTGCGACATCGTTCCCGTACATGGCCTCGGTATTCCTGAAAATCCTGGGCTTCACACCAAAGATGTCCCACAGCTTCTCCCTGTGAAGTTTTACCTGTTCCCTGAACTCCCTCTCTGAAACAAGGTAGGCCAGGCTGTGGTAGTAGGTCTCATTGAACAGCTCCACCGAGCCGGTATCGACAAGCCTCCTGAAGGAGTCCAGGACCTTGGGAAACCCCCTCTCGAGCTCTTCCAGGAGGATGCCTGTGATGCTGAATGAGAACCTGAATCTCCCATCAGTCTTGCTTATCAGCTCAAGAATCCTTCTGTTGGTGGGAAGATAGCACTTCCTGGACACCCTCTCGAGATAGAACCGGTTCTTATCACTGTCAAAGTATTCCCTGGATTTTCCTATATCAAAGGCGCTGAATCCCCTGAGCCTCATGGGCTGGTGGACCTGGAAATATATGCAAATTGATGGCATTGAATCCACTAAAATATTATCTTGGCTCAATTTATACTTGACCGAGCCGAAGACACTCAACCTGCTGGGTGGCACTTCATGGTTTCTGAATAGACCTCCATGGTCCTGTCTGCCACGTCAAGCCAGCTCATCCTGCTGACCTCCCTGTGGCCGTTGCTGCCCATCTCCCTCCTGACGCATTCATACCTGAGGGTTCCCAGCATCTTGCTCGCGAGTTCGTCTACATCCCAGAAATCAACAGAGAGCTTGTGGTTTACAACCTCTGAGACCCCGGACTGCCTGGAAACTATGACGGGTGTTTCCGAGGCCATGGCCTCCAGGGCGGTTATGCCAAAGGGCTCTGATACCGAGGGCATCACATAGAGGTCAGCCATTCTGTAGTAATCATCTATCTCTTCCTGGAAACCGGTGAATATAACCCTGTTGCTTATGCCCATATTTATACTTGAATCAATAAGCTGGGGAAGCATATCCCCTGTTCCCACCACAATGAACCTGACGCTCTTATAATTATCCAGGACCCTCTTGGCTGCCCGGAGGAAGTAGTCGGGTCCCTTCTGGAGGGTCAGCCTTCCCAGGAAGAGCACAATCTTCTCGTCAAGACCGAACCGGATTTTCCTTTTTGAGTAGCGCCCCATATCGATTGAATTGTGGACAACCTCTATCTTGTCCCCGGGCACACCATACCTCTCCATAATCTGGTTCTTCATGTATCTGCTGACAGTAATAACCCTGTCAGCGTGGTACATCCCCTTCCACTCGATATCCGATATCCATGGGTTGGGGCACAGCGAGCCGCTCCTGTCGAATTCAGTGGAGTGTACGGTGACAACAAGTGGTTTCTCCTTCTCCTCCTTTGCCCTTATCCCCGCAGGGAAGGTCATCCAGTCATGGCAGTGAATCACATCGCAATCCACATCCCTGACTGCCTGGGAGGCCATCTCTGTATACCTGCGGACGTCCTCAAAGAACCCATACCCGTAAACCTTGTCGTTGCTAACCCTGGAATTCCTGGCCGCTGTTATCGGAAGGCTCGGCAGGTAGGGCTTGAGGGAGACCCCGACCTTTATCAGCTTCTGTTTTCCTGCACTGATTATCCTGACAAAATCAGAGTGCACGTCATCAGAGGAGCCGGGCATGACAAAGGTTACATCCACACCCCTCTTGCTCAGGGCCCTTGTGATGTTATAGCAATGCGTGCCCAGACCGCCAGAACTAAAGGGGGGGAATTCCCACCCCAACATCAATACCTTCATTTCCTACTCCATCTAATCCGCACCCGACGCTGATCATGTATAGTTATATTATACCCCCCGGCCAAGATAAAGCTTTGTTTAAACAAAAACAGCGATTTGTGCTCAATTCCAGTGAAAACATTTAAGCCAGGCCGTATAATAATATAAAACATGATAATCACTGTTGCAAATCAGAAGGGCGGTGTCGGAAAAACAGATTTGTGCGTCAATCTTGCATCCAGTCTTGCCCAGAGAGGCAAGAAGGTTCTGGTTCTTGACCTCGATCCCCAGGCCAATACCACGGAGTATCTCTCAGGCAGGCCGCACAAAAGGGATTCCAGTATGCTCCTGGCCGATGACAGGACCAGGCTAAGGGACGTGGCTGTTCCAACCAGCATAAAGAACCTCCACCTTGTGCCAGCCAGCCAGAAACTGAGCGCCGCCCAGGTCGAGATTATGAACGACCCCGGCATGCAGTTCAAGCTCAAGAGGAAGCTCAAGAGCCATGCATATGACTATGTTCTGATAGACACCCCACCCTCCCTGGGCATGCTTACTGTGAATGCGCTTACTGCATCTGACTCTGTTCTCGTTCCTGTGCAGGTCCACCACCTGGCCACCAGGGGTGTGGAGCAGCTCATGAACACCGTGAATATGGTGAAGAGGGAGATAAACCCCGGGCTGTCGGTGAGGGGCTACGTCCTCACCATGCACGACAGGAGAAACAACCTCACAGCCAGGATGGAGGGGGAGATTAGGAAGGTCTATGGAAGGGGAGTCTTTGATACAGTGATACCCATAAATGTGGACCTTGCCGAGGCACCGAGAAGCAACATGCCCATTATGCTCTACAACAAGGAGAGCCGGGGGGCTTATGCCTACCAGCGGCTTACTGAGGAATTTCTTGGAGGTTGACATGGAGGCTAATGAATACTTTGGGGTCAATGCCGGAAGGGTCTGGGAGGCCCTCAGCAAGGGCAGCAACACCCTGACCCAGCTCCAGAAGACTACTGGTCTGACCCTGAAGGAGGTCAGCATGGGGCTCGGCTGGCTGGCCAGGGAGGGAAAGGTCCGGCCCATCAACCCGAAGTCAGTGAAGGGCAAGTTCGAGCTCATCTGATGGCTCCCCCTTAAGCCTGGAGGGGCCTGGTAGGCTAAAAAAGCTTTCCTCTATTTACTAAAAGAAATGCTATGTCAGACGAGAAAATAGACCTCGAGGCGTTTCTGGACGAGCTGGTGACTGCCCTGAACAGGCGCCTTAAAGAGCATGAAGGGGCCATCAGGCGACTTGAGAGGGAGCTTGCATCGCTCAAGGCCGCCAGGCAGAGCGGCATCAAGATGGATAAGTCTGTTTTGAAGGTTCTGGGGGGGAAATGATGTGGGACAAACTCTTCTGGTTGTGGTTTGTCATTACCGCAATGCTTGCCCTGCTGCTTATCTTCGAGGAGGCAACTACCTTCAACCTCTTGTTTGGCTCCATGGTTATAGGTCTGGGACTGATAAAGCTTGCCGGCGAGCGCGCCAGGAAAGAGCGCGGGCCCCTTGTGAAACGAAGGCTTCTGGAGAAACTTAAGAAATAGGATTCCCAGGGCAGGGCAATCCACGGGGTTTTATTAAGCAGCTGGGATATTAATATAACAATGAAGAAGTACATCCTTCTTATCAACACCAAGGCCTACGGGCAGGGCATCGGCAGGCATGCCCTCAGGCTTGCACAAATATGCAGGAGGCTCTCCAGAACATCCATGGCAGAGATTATCCTTTCTGTCCAGCCCCCGGACATAGCACCAGTTTCCAAAATAACCCCCACATTTGCCCAGCATATCGATGCAGTCAGGCCCGGTGCCCATACAGGGCATATACTCCCAGAAGCCGTGAAGGCGGCCGGAGCAAGCGGGACCCTGATAAACCACTCTGAGAGGCGCCTGAACCTCCATGAGATAGGGGAACGGATAAAAAGGGCCAGGGAGAATAAGTTAACAACAGTGTGCTGTGCTCCCTATACAGTCATGGTGAGCAGGATAGCGGCCATGAAGCCAGACTACATTGCAGTCGAGCCCCCTGAGCTAATAGGGACAGGGGTTTCGGTCTCCCAGGCCAAGCCCCATGTGATAGGCAGGTCAGTGGAGATTGCCCGCAGGGCCAACCCCAGAAACAGGGTGCTGTGCGGCGCAGGCATATCAACAGGTGAGGATGTTTCCAGGGCCCTGGAGCTCGGGACATGTGGGGTTTTGGTCGCCTCCTCTGTGATCAAGTCACCCAGGCCGGAGCGTGCAGTCAAGGAATTGTTAAAGGGGTTTGGTTAGCATGTACAGGGACTATCTCTGGTCACCAGGCAGGATGAAGTGGGTCGGAAAGAGGAAGCCCTACAAGGGCTGTGTCTTCTGCGGCATTGCCAGGGACGACCCCAGGGTTCCCAAGAAGGTTATATACAGGGACAGTCTGCTCATGGTCATCATGAACATCTTTCCCTACAATGTGGGCCACCTCCAGGTCGTGCCTCTCCGCCACGTTGAGTGGCCTGAGCAGCTCACTGAAGAGGAGTTCACCCATTTCTGTGACATGATTAAGAGAACAATCAGGCTCCTCAGGAAGGCCCTCAGCCCGGTGGGATTCAATGCAGGCATGAACCTTGGAAGCTCCTCCGGACAGTCAATAACCCACCTGCACTTCCAGATAGTCCCGAGGTATGCAAAGGAGGCCGGCTTCATGGAATCCCTGATGGGTACCAAGGTCATGCCCGAGACCCTTGACCAGACCTATAAGAGGATAATGAGGCACGCAGATATACTCAAGAAATAATCTGCTTTTATTCTTTATGGTCATTGTTTTTGCATGGAAAGGGTTCTTTATATATGCAGCGGGAATGTAGGCAGGAGCCAGATGGCAGAGGGTTTCCATAACAAGTTTTATAGTGGTTTTAGCTCTGCATCCAGCGCAGGATTGAATCCGCATGCAGCAGAAAGATACAAAATCCTGCCGGACGGGTTAATCAAGCTCATGTCTGAGGCCGGGATAGACATTTCAGGCCAGAGACCCAAACTCCTGACAAGGGATATGTTTGACGATTGCGACAGATGCCTTTTCATGGCCAGGAGGGATGTCTGCCCCGAATACATGAAGGAATCCGAAAAGGTTACTTTTTGGGACATAGAGGACCCGCATAATAAGGATATCCGTAAAATCAGGGAGATAAGAGATATCATCAGAGATAAGGTTCTGTCCCTTTATCCTACTTCCTGAGCCTCTTCTCCACCCTGTTCACCAGGAGGATGGTCTTCAGGGCCATGTCAGGCTCAACTGAAATTGCGTCTATGCCTTCCTTAACCAGGAACTCCGTGAAGTCAGGGTAGTTTGACGGGGCCTCCCCGCATATCCCCACTGGCCTGGGGGGCCTGTTCTTATGCGCCTTCTCTATAAGCATACTTATGGACTTCTTTACAGCCGGGTGCCTCTCATCAAAGAGGTACTGCAGTCTCTGGGAGTTCCTGTCCAGACCCAGGGTGAGCTGGGTGAGGTCGTTGCTCCCTATGCTGAAGCCGTCGAATATCCTGGCATACTCCTCCGCAAGGATGATGTTGCTGGGTATCTCTGCCATAACATAGAACCTCCAGCCAGCCTTCCTGGTGAGGCCGAACCTGGACATCATCTTGAGGACATCCCTGCCCTCCTCAGGGGTCCTGCAGAATGGAACCATAACTATAATATTCTTGAGACCCATCTTCTCCCTCACCCTCTTCAGGGCCCTGCACTCCAGCTCGAATGCGAGGTAGAAGACCTTGTCAGTGTACCTGGAGGCCCCCCTCCACCCTATCATGGGGTTTGCCTCCTCGGGCTCGAATTCCCTCCCACCCTTTAGGTTTGCATACTCATCTGACTTGAAGTCCGAGAGCCTCACTATCACCGGCCTCGGATAGAATGCAGCCGCTATCTTGCCTATGCCCCTGGCCAGGGCGTCTATGTACCTCCCTCCCTGGCCTGTATTGAGGAGGTGAAGGGGATGCTCGCCAACATAGCTGGATATTATGAACTCCTCCCTTGCGAGGCCCACCCCATCCACAGGGAGCCTTGCAAGGCTGAACGCCTTGTTGGGCTCTCCTGTGTTAATCATCACCCTGGTCCTTGTCCTGGGAATCCTGCTGACATCCTTTTCCAGAACCTCGAACTTCATGAAGCCCCTGAATATCCTGCCCTGGCCTGTTGAGCAGTCCACTGTCAACTCCTGGCCGTTCTTCAGGACATCTGTTGCGTTCAGTGTCCCTACGATGCAGGGCACCCCAAGCTCCCTGGATACAATCGCTGCGTGCGAGGTCTTACTCCCTTTATTGGTTATTATTGCAGAGGCCATCTTCATGATGGGCTCCCAGTCAGGGTCAGTCATGTCAGTGACCAGGACCTCACCAACCTTGAACCTGTTAATATGCCTGGTGCTCTTAATGACATTGACCCTTCCCACACCTATCTTCCTCCCTATTGCCGTGCCTGCCAGAAGGAGCTTGCCCTCCTCCTTGAGGACATAATCCTTTATTATGTTCTTTTTTTTCTGGGAGTAGACGGTCTCAGGCCTGGCCTGGACTATGTACATCTTACCGGATTCCCCGTCCAGCACCCACTCGATGTCCATGGGGGACTTGTAGTGCTTCTCTATGCTGACAGCGTGTCTTGCAAGCTCCACTACCTGCTCGTCAGTGAGGCAGAACTCGGCCTGGTCCTCTGGGCTAACCCTCTCCTCGATGTTGCCCCGTCCGCCCCTGACCAGCTTTATCCTCTTTTTTCCCAGAATCCTTTCCAGGAGCTTCATTGTGGGCTTGAATACCATGAACTCATCCGGAATGATCTTGCCCTGAACAAGGTATTCACCCAGTCCATAGGAGCCGTTTATGACCACGACCTTGTCAAAACCCGAGTCAGGGTCTATGGTGAACATCACCCCTGCAGAGCCAATGTCGCTTCTCCCCATCTTCTGGACCCCCACAGAGAGCTTGACCTTGAGGTGGTCGAAGCCCTTATCCACCCTGTAGGATATCGACCTGTCTGTAAAGAGCGATGCTATGCAGAGCTTGACCTTGTTTATAAGGTCTGCCTCCCCCTCCACATTGAGATAGGTCTCCTGCTGGCCTGCAAAGCTCGCACCGGGAAGGTCCTCGGCAGTGGCAGATGACCTCACTGCCACATAGGGGTTCGCTATTCCCAGTCTTGCTCCGAGCCTCTGGTAGGCCCTCTTTATCTCCCCGTCAATCTCTGGCGGAATGGCCGCCGCCGAAATCCTTCTCCTTATGGCCTTGCCCCTCCTGGCAAGGTCCCTGAGGTTGTGGGTGTCCAGGCCCTCCAGGGACTTCCTTATGAAATCCCTGAGCCTGGCCTTCTCAAGAAAATGGCTGTAGGCATCCGCTGTTATTGCAAACCCGGGAAGCGTGGGCACTCCTGTCTTCCTGGAGAGCTCACCGAGGCTGGCACACTTCCCGCCAACAAGGTTGACATCCCCTCTGCCTATCTCCTCGAACCACAGAACGAACCTGGTTTTCATTGTAAATAATTATAACCAGGGATATTAAAAAACGACAGTAAGAACACGTTACTTCTTTATGCTGAACCTCTTGTCAAGCCTCTTGAGTATATCAACTATCCCCCCGTACTCGAGCTCGCTGTATGGGAGCATGGCTGCGCCAGAGAATCCCTGCCTCCTGATATCAGTGGCCTTCCTTGAGACTTCCCCTCTTACATAGTCCCAGTAGGGATGGTCAAATGCATCCACTGGCTCTGTCAGCTTGCCATTGTGCATGCAGAACGCAGCGCATGTCACCACGGGCGGGCCGTCAAAGTACGATATTGTCGAGTTGAGCTTCACTGGCATGAGCGGCCCTACATGGGAGCCTCTCATGAAGCCCGCCACAAGGTGGCCTATGTTGTACGGTGAGAGGACCTCCCCTGTTGCAGGAAAGTTCTTCTGGGTTCTCACAAGCATTACAGGGTCGTCCTTTCCTGTGTACTTGCCTGCGATGTTGTGCAATCTGGTGGTGCTCACTACAGCAGCCTGCTCATTCGAGGACCTCGTGAAGATGGACTCCACTACAAACCTTTCATTATCCCGTAAAAGGGCCGCGAGATCGTATATCTCCTCCGGGGTATTGAGTGGTATCACCCTGTCGCCTTTGGTGTGGTTTACATCCATTACATTGAACGTGAATCCCTTGTTCAGTTTCGGGGAAAGCAGGAGCCCTGCGCAGTGCATTGGGTCAGAGAAACTCAGGAAGAGCGGAAGGTTGTAGGCCCCCGGGTCGGTCTTGTCTGCTGCAAAGAACAGGAAGGGCTCGTTCGGCCTCTCCCTTATCTCCATCTCGCACACAGCAGGCCCCATACCCTTTACGTTCCCAGAGAACGAGCTCTTGAGCAGGTCCTGGCCTGCTCCATAGAGGCCCTGCTCCTTGGCAACCTCTGTCCCTTCCAGGAAGGCGTCCCAGGCCAGCTTATGCACATCCTTGCTGGCCTTGCCATGGTCATGGGTCATGAGTATTGCAATGTCATCTCCCGTTGAGCTCACACAGAAGTCCCTGAGCAGGCCTGCCCCGCTCTCCTCGACATGCTTCCTGACAGTATTGATTAGCTCCTGGCTCGGCTTGATATGGCCGCCTATTGAACCAATGTCAGCTTTCACCACAGAAAGAGTAATCCTGTTCTCTGCCATGGGTTATAATTCCCCCTGCAGATATATATATCTTTGGCAGCCCTGGAACCAAAGCTTATAACAGACCCCATCCAAATATTAACTGATGGTATGGCAGACATCTGGAAGCCCGTGAGGGCCGGAAAAGATTACAAGATGTTCATTGGCGGCCGGTGGGTCAGGGCCTCTGGGGGGCAGAGTTTTGAGGTAAGGGACCCCTCTGACAGCTCCCTTGTGGGAAGGGTTCCCTCTGCGCTCAAGAAGGACGCCGATGCCGCAGTAAACGCGGCCTTCAGGGCGAGACCCGCAATAGCTGGCATGGACACCGTGGAGAGGGTGGAGCTCCTTGACAGGATATCAGAGCTCGTCAGGGAGCACAGGAACGACCTTGTAAAGACCATATCCAGGGAGGCCGGAAAGCCAGTCCACTACGCAGAGGGCGAGGTTAAGGCTACGGCCGAGAGGCTCCACCTGGCAGCTGAGGAGGCCAGGAAGTTCTCAACAGAGTTCATCCCCGGGGACCTGGTTCCAGGGACCTCACACAGGATGGCCATTGTTACCAGAAAACCCCTCGGGGTGGTCCTTGCAATATCACCCTTCAACTACCCGCTCTTCATAAGCATATCCAAGGTGGCCCCTGCCCTGGCAGCCGGGAATTCCGTTGTCCTCAAGGCAGCCTCAGATGACCCCATATGCATGCTCATGTTCGCAAGGCTGGCCGAGCTGGCCGGGGTTCCCAAGGGGGTCTTCAATGTCATAACAGGCTCCAGCTCCGAGATAGGGGACTTCCTTGTAACCCACCCCAGGGTAAACATGATATCCTTCACAGGCAGCACCCAGGTAGGAAAGCGCATAGCCACCAAGGCCGGGATGAAGAAGCTCCACCTGGAGCTTGGGGGCAAGGGCCCTGCCCTGGTATTTGCGGACGCTGACCTCGACCTGGCAACCAGGGAATGCCTCAGCGGCGCGCTCAAGTACTCTGGCCAGAGGTGCGACGCCCTCTCCAGGATAATCGTGGAAAAGAAGATAGCCGATAAATTCACCAGGCTCCTGGTCAGGGGCGCCAAGTCCTGGAGGGTCGGCCCGACCCCGAACCCCAAGACCATGATAGGCCCCCTGATTAACAGGGGGGCCCTTGAAAAGGTGGAATCCCTTGTGGGGGATGCCAGGGAGAAGGGAGCAAGAGTCCTCCTGGGAGGTAAGCGCCTGAAGGGTCTCTACTACCCGCCCACTGTTCTAGACCATGTCACCACTGACATGAGGATTGCCTGGGAGGAGACCTTTGGCCCTGTTGTCACGATTATGAGGGTCAGGGACCAGGCAGAGGCCATCAGGGTGGCCAACCAGTCCAGGTATGGCCTGGACGCCAGCGTGTTCACCCAGGACATCGACAAGGCCATAAAGACGGCCAGGGCCCTCGAGGACGGCACTGTGACAATCAACGGCCACCCGGCCCACGGCCTGGGGAACTTCCCCTTCGGCGGCGACAAGGACTCCGGCCTTGGCCGCGAGGGCATCGGCCACTCCATAGACGAGATGACCAAGCTCGATACCATCGTTTTTTCACTCAAGAAATAGTGCAGGGCTCAGTGGCAGTTATGCCAATTTTTTAATTTTGTTTACTGTTATTAGGATTGCGCCCTTTGCAGGAAATCCTTTATGAAGTTCTTTGACCATTTCGTGCCACCTGCCTCCTGTGAAATAATCAGCAGTTCCCTTTAATTCGTAACCTACACACTCCTCTTCCCAGTTTCTGTTCCAGACCGCCAAGGCAACATTCTTGTTTCGCTTGATATTCTTTAGTGTCTCAACAATGTAATTATCTCCGATAAGAATTTGGTTTTTGGAGGCAACCTTCACGTCAGCAACGGCAATGCAATGGGGGTTTCCAGAATCATCAATACTCGCAAATGCCAAGGCATTCCCTTCAATCAGCTTCTTTAGTCCCTCATTTATCCCGACCATGATTAAAATTATGGCCAAGATATTTATTAGTAATCTTGAAACCACAATCCACAGACTTTGGCCATTCACCCTATATAGCTTGTTTCCCTGCCTGATGTGGTTGCCGGCTTCTTCTGCGGTTCCGGCAGCTTGTCGCTCTTCAGTTCCTCTATCAGCTCGGTGGTCTTCCCTTTCAGAAGCCCTGATAATGATTCAGCGAGACCCATGTCAATCACGATGTCAGAAACTACCCTGTTCGCGAGGGTGTCTATGAACCATATTCTCAGGTGGCCTATCTTTTTGACGCCGTCACCATCCTTCTTGGCCCTTATCTTTGTGTGAATCATGGCCTCGTCCGCGTGTATGGGCATGACATTCGGTGACAGGTTCAGGTTAATCCCCTTCTGCTCTGGCATTTAACAACCTCCATGTATAGACAGAAAGATGTTGTCCTGAGCCCTTAAATATTGCTGCCTGGGGATTCAGAACCCCAGGGCAGGGAAGTCCATGTCCAGGCTGTTCAAATCAATCCCGGCTAGCCTGTCAAGGAACTCGCCGAGCTGCCTGTTGTCCATCTCCCTGTAGAGCTCCCTGGCCATCATACCCATCTGGATGGGCCTGTCCAGCTCAGCCCTCCAGGCATGCTCATAGCCTGCCAGGGCCTTCTCTGACAAATCATTTCTTGCAAGGGCCTGCCTGATGGTCCTGGCTGCGTGGCCCGCTGCTGTCAGGCCGTAGACAACCCCGCCCCCTGACCAGGGCTTGGTCTGGGCAGCTGCGTCGCCCACGAGCAGGGTCCTGTCAAAGTAGGTCTTGCCGGGGCCTATGGGAATCAGGCCGGCCCGCTTCTCCAGGCCCTCACCAACACCAAAGAATTTCTCGAGTTGCCTGAAGCCGGCCCTGCTCCCGAGCATGCCGTACTCGACAGATTTCCCCCGGGGAATCCTCCACAGGAAGCCGTCGCAGAGCTTCCTGTCCAGCCAGAGCTCCACGAAACCAGACCTGTCCGGTTTCTTCTCGAGGATTATCACGCCCTGGAGCATCTCCCTGGGTCTTCTTTGCCCGAAGTGCCTGGCCACAACAGACGAGGGTCCATCGCACCCCAGGACAGCCCGGGCCATGACCTCGCTCCTGCTGGTGGAGACCTTCACGCCATCCCCGCTGTACTGGAGCCCCCTGACCTCGGTCTTCATGCGGATTTCTGACTTCACCCTCCCTGCCAGGAATACATCAAAAGCAGCCCTGTCTATTACGTAGGCAGCGGTTCCGGGCTTCTCGAGCCTGATATCCCTTCCGCCAGGGCCGTGGACAATGGCCCCATTCACCCTGTGCTCTATGCAGTTCCCTGGAGGCCTGACAAGCCTGTCAATATTCCTTGATATGAGGCCAGAGCACTGGACAGGCAGTCCTATCTTGGGCTTCCTCTCTAGGACAAGCACGTCCAGGCCCGATTTCTCGCACAGGCTCGCGCACATCAGTCCGGCAGGCCCGGCACCCACAACAACCACGTCGTGCATGATAAAATCTTCCCCCCAAGCTTATAAACAATACTCGTTATTTATTACCTAAAACATATTGTATATAATTACGCTTGTATATTCTGCAACCGAGTGATTGTGATGTCTGAGGAGAAGGGCATTGGAGCCTACAAACCCCTTCTTGCAGTACCTATCCTGCTGCTGGTCCTGGCCGCAGGCCTGCTGTCCTATAACTACAGCCAGACAGGGGAGTGGTTCCAGAGGTCTATTGACCTGAAGGGCGGGACCCTGCTCTCCATCAGGACCGATTCACCGCATGACCTGGGCCTCATCGAGGAGGGCCTCTCAGAGCGGTTCGGCCAGGTCGTTGTCAGGGAACTGAGGAGCTTCTCCGGGTTCGGCCTCAGCGTGCAGGTGGAATCAGGGGTTGATGTTGATGAGGTCAGGTCAAGCCTGGAGTCCCTGGGGGTGGACACGAGCGACACCTCTGTTGAGACCATAGGGCCCTCCCTGGGGGAGAGCTTCTGGATACAGGCCCAGATAAGCCTTGTGGTAGCCTTCATACTCATGGGCATCATAGTGTTTGTGATATTCAGGACATTCGTCCCGTCAACAGCGGTCATACTTGCCGCTGTCTTTGATATCATAGTTACCCTGGCACTCATGCAAGTCTTCTCAATAGAACTCTCCCTGGCGAGCTTTGCTGCCCTGCTGATGCTTATAGGATATTCCATTGACACCGACATACTCCTGACTACCAGGGTCATCAGGACCCGGGAGGACTCCGTGGCCGCAAGGACCCGGGGCGCCTTCAAGACAGGCATGACCATGACACTGACGACGCTTGGTGTGATGGCAGCCATCATCCTGACAACAACCTCTCCGGTTCTGTTCGCAATAGCATCTGTCCTGTTACTGGGCCTCGCGATAGACATAATCAACACCTGGCTGATGAACGCCACGATAATAAGGTGGTATGCGGAAAGGAAGGGATTGTGATGCTCAAGTACTGGAGGATATGGCTGCTGGTACTGGTCGTGTTCGGCTCAGTCCTGGCCATAGGCTTCAAGACATACCCCTACGGCCGCAATGCAGTGGAGATTGTATACTTCTCTGATGAATCCCCCGCGCGCGGGGTCCTTGAGCAGGGCATGGTCATATCCACTGTAAATGGCCAAACTGTGAACGGCCTATCGGGATGGGAGGAGCTGACCAAGGGGCTCACAGGAGAGGTAGAGTTTGTGGCAGATGGCAGGAAATACACATTCACTGTTAATGAGACCCTGGGCATCGATGTTGTCGATATAGAGAAGAGCAACCTGAACTTCGGCCTCGACCTCCGTGGAGGAACCCGCATAGTCCTCAAGCCCAAGGACAACGCCACCAAGGAGACCATAGACCAGGTGATATCCACGCTCCAGACCAGGGCCAACCTCTACGGCCTGAGGGAGATGAACTTCATCCCGGTCAGGGATGCCCAGGGCGAATACTACGTCCTGATAGAGGTAGCGGGGATAAGCCGCGACATCGTGGACGACCTGCTCTCCACTCAGGGGAACTTTGAGGCCAAGATATCCAAGCACGTCCACCTGGTGGTGGGAGATGGGAGCTTCCAGCTGGGGGACGAGACCTTCCCCGTCAGGCTTACTGGGAACGATACAATCGAGCTCGATGGCCATGCCATGGGGACCGGGGACAACCACACCCTGGGCGGCATTGAGTTTGAGTATGTAAACAAGACAGCTGAGAATGTCCTGCTCTTTATGGGCAAGGCCTATGACAGCAATGACATAGAGTTGGTCTATACCGACCCACAGAGCTCCGGGGTGATACCCATACAGGGGGGCTACAAGTTCTTCTTTGGCGTGCTGGTGTCCACAGATGGGGCCCAGAGGTTTGCAGACATCACGTCAGGATCACTGAGCTACCTGGACCTCCAGTCAGGGGAGCGATATCTGGAGAGCGTGCTCTTCCTATACCTGGATGACCAGCTGGTTTCTGACCTGAGGATATCCTCTGACCTTGGTGGGCGCCTGGTCCAGAACCCCCAGGTCACAGGGAGCAGGACAGAGCAGGAGGATGCGATTCAGGAGAAGCTCAGGCTCCAGACCATACTCAGGTCAGGGGCGCTTCCAACCTCACTTGAGGCAGTGAGCGTGGACATCATGTCCCCGGCCCTGGGAGGGGAGTTCCTCCATTCCACTATGTATGCCGCCATCTTTGCCGCCGCCCTGGTGATAGTGATAGTATTCATCAGGTACAGGACCCTCAAGGTGGCCATACCCATGGTCCTGATTGGCCTCTCCGAGGTTGTCGTAATCCTCGGGATAGCTGCCATAAACGACTCCGTGATATGGGGGACCGTTATGGTCCTGGCCTTCCTCTTCGTGGCCACAGCCTGGTGGAAGAAGCACGAGATAGACCTCTATGCATGGGCGGGCGTGCTCCTGATTCCGCTCCTGGGCATGGCCTCATGGACAATAGACCTGCCCGCAATAGGCGGGATAATAGCAGCCATAGGAACAGGGGTGGACCACCAGATAATCATCGCAGACGAGACCCTGACAGGCAGGAAGGATAGGCGCTCCTATACCCTGAAGGAGAAGATAAATAGGGCCTTCTTCATAATATTCGGGGCCGCTGCCACTAGCATAGCGGCCATGGTCCCCCTCATGACGATAGGCATCGGATTCCTGAGGGGCTTCGCAATAACCACGATAGTGGGTGTCCTGGTGGGCATCCTCATCACGAGGCCGGCCTATGCCAGGATAGTGGAGGCCATGAACAAAGACTGACTGATTCCTGTAGTTCGTTAAGATGAGACAACCCTATGTACAAAGTTCAAATTCCCACGTATATTTTATTTTTCCTGCTCTATCCTTCCCAGGTTTAACCCAGAACAAGTAGCCATATCTCTCAGTAATCATACCTTCATTATTCATCTCTGCAATCGTTGTCATTGCGACCTTACATGCAGTCCCATAAGCAAAAACAAAGAAAATATGGATTTTTCTATACATGTGTGTTAATATTTCATCGTAGAGAGCATTTTCATCATGTTCTGAACGGACAAATATTGATATTTGCTCCCAATTCTCGAGAATTCTATCGAATTCTGAAGCTATATGCTCTTCCCCATAACCCTTCCTCGTCTTCAAATCATCTAGGTATTCAATTACATCCAGTATAACACCAGTGCTACCAAGATTTAATATCTTCATCCCCTTTGGACCATGTTGTTTATGAATCCTATCACGTATTTCTCTAACGAGTATCCTTTCATCTTCATCATTCAACTCCATAATATATATCCCAACCTTTACAAGATTTAGTGACCAATGATTCCCGGCACATTCCTTAAGTCTACAGAAAATTGGACTTTCATTTATCCTCTGCAAAGAATTAGCTTCTGTTGTATTGGGGACAAATCCGTATTTCTTTTTGTCAAGAATCCCAATTATCTTTCTTTTTACATCTTTACCTATTTTGTACAATTCCAAAAGTGTTTTAAGTTGCTCGATCTCTTGAGTTTCGCCCATGATGATCACACCTTTCTGATAATCTAGACAAATACTCAGAGATGCTTAAAGCTGAAGTATTTATGACTATACTAGAGTTCCAGGGCAGAATAGAGACATTTTTAAAATGGACTTTCTCTTGAGTTATGGGACAAATATGTGGTTTCTTAGTATCCTTCGATAAGATTAGCCCGTCTTTAGCAACCTCATATCCTAAAACGTCTAGAAGGATTATTTTTTCATCATCTCTGATGTTAGTGAAATGTATAGACATATTGACACCGCATGAACTCCTTTCACATATTTGTTAAATGTACTATTTATAAGGATTTCTTAGATCACGAATAGTTAATTATGTTGCTCGAGGAGCTGGCGAAGTACTGGGTGACCTCCTTCTGGGGCTTCTTCCTCCTCTTCAGCTTTTCCTTGAGCCTGCTGAAGGCACCCTTAATCTTCCCGGCCGGGCCCTTCCTGTAGCCGTATGCTGCTGGTGGGGCCTGCTTCTCATAACCCCCTGCATAGCCCGAGGGCCTGAAGGGCTCCTTCCTTCCAGATCCGAGCGACTTGCCCTTTTCCTTGATTTCACCGGCCCTTGAAGCCCCTATCCTGATGGTATCCTTGAGCGTGTCTGTGATGCTCTTCCTGGGGCCGTAGCCCTTCTGGGGGAAGAGGAGGTAGGCAACGAAGGCAACGGCTATCACGACAACTATTATTATAAAAAACCAGAACCATTGCCCCGAGAAGGCCAGACCGCCGCCCAGGCTCTGCTCGAGCTCCAGGTCATACAGGCCATCCTCTATGCTGCCCAGGGAGGTGTTGAGGCTCTCAATCAGGTCATGCGCGGTTATGTAGTCCCCGTCCCCGATGGCATCCAGTATGTCCTGGAGGGTGATGTTGGCGGTATTGAGGAGGTTCTCAACCCTGCTCAGGTTGGTGTCGTTCACCAGGGCCCTGTTAATCAGGGAGAACCTGTCAAATAGGCCATCTATGGTGGCCGAGAGGTTCTGACAGCTCTGGTTTATCTCCTCTGCCACCTCCCCTGTGGCCAGGACCCTTAGGACAATGGTCCCTGTGTCATAGTCATCCTCTGAGGAGGAGACATAGGCCTTTGCCGTGCAGTCGTACTCACCTATCTCGGCGTCATCCTCGATGTTGAAATCGATTATGAACTCTTGGCTCGTTCCAACGGCCAGGCTCTTGGAGATTGGCCCTATGGTGGGGTCATCCTCAACAACATCGCAGGTGAAGGACACCTTGGCCACCACTGTAACGTCCCCGGTGTTCTTGACCTTCACCCTGGTCGTGTTCGAGCCCCCAGGGTAGCCGTCTATCTCGTCATCCCAGTCCGTCAGGGTGAGCTCGAGCTCCAGGTCGCCGCCGTCCGTTGTCCCGCCATTTTCTTCCTCTTCTTCACCGCTTCCTGTGTCACCAACACCCACCTTGTCATAGTCGAAACCTTCATATTCATTATCCACCGAGTCGTTGTAGTGCACTGTCACATATAGATTCTCATCACTGCCAGAAGCTAACCCAATGGCCTTAATCTCCAAGTCCTTACCTGCACCAGGGAAGATATGGGACTCGTCTGGGTTCAATGCAGAAAGTGATATATCACCATCCGAGTCCAGGTCTTCAAAAACAGATTCATCATAAAGCCAGTCATCAGGATCATCAATAAGGATGTCATATGCGGGGGCATTCCCATTGTTGGTTACTGTGATGTTGAATTCCACCCATTTGGAACTTGAGCCTGCCAGGTCTATATCACCTATTACATTATCCCTACCGTTGCCCCAGATTAAGACTGTCAGGTCAGGCGCGGTGAGGTTGTAGTCAAAACCTCCTGACCCAGTGTAGTTCCCACCATCCGAGATGCTGACACTCATGGTACTGAGTCCCGGATCAGCGCGTGTTCCGTTTTCATTTACTGCTTCATATGTAGGAGGGTGTGTGGTGAAGTTGAATACGCAAAAACCGCTACCACATCCAATGAAATCTATGGCATTCCTGTTACCTAGGGTGCTGTTGTCTTCTTGACCCTCTGAATGCGGTGTGTTTGTGAATGTGAGGTTCTCTGCTGTGATCCCAGAGACAGGGTCCCCATTGGCGTATGTAACAGATATGTTGAACGTGACGTTCCGGTCCGGGAAGGCGTTCGCAATATCAGGGGGCTCAGAACTCACTGAGCCGTTGTTTATTTTGTTGAGGCTCACATTGTATCCCAGGGTGAGGCCGAAGGTGCCGGTGTTGTTGTTCTCCGAACTCTCTTCTACTGCATTCTCTGAGGCCGGATCCACCTCTGCCGTGAACAGATAGTATCCGTTGCCGCCAGAAAAGTTACCACTCAGAACAGTGAATTCCACAGTGTAATTCTCCCCGTATTGCAGCGATGTGTTTGAGACATTTGTTCTTACTATCTCACCTACTCCTGACCTTGAAAGCGTGACGTTAACATACCCATCAAAGTCTTCCTCTCCGCCATTGAATATAGTAACATTGAGCGTAAGGTTGTTGCCGTAGTGGGGATGCCCCGGGGCAGCATTGTCCGAAGTCCAGCCCGAGAAGTCCAAGAAGAGCTCGGGAGCACCCACTATCTCCAGGGCGGTTGATATTGCAGAAATCCTGGTGTTTCCCGCAATGTCGGTTGCGGTGACGTTCACGGAGTAGTTGTCGCCCCCTGCGCTGTACTGGTCCGCATCCCAGGTCCCGTTGAATATGTCACCCGAGGTGTGGGTCAGGTTGACTATGGTCATTACATAACCCGAGGAATTTGTTATGTTCGCATAGACCGAACCATTCAGGGAGGTGTTGATTCCCGAGAGCGAATCCGTCACGTTGACGCTTATCACAACGTCGCCAAGCTCGGTTATGCTCCCATTGGAGACATTGGTTCCCTGATAGAAAAGCCCCAGGGAGTTGCCTACAGGGTCACTGATGTCGTAACCCAGGTAGTATACCCCATTTTGGGCAATGTTTCCAGATGTGTCATTCACCCAGACACTGTAGGTCCAGGTGCTTTCGTTATAGTCTGTCACGAGAATAAGACAGGGGCTTTCTGAGGATGTGTTGGTTGTGTTATCTCCTGTGCTGTTCTCATATATACAATTGTAGGGATTCAGCTCTGTGAAGCTTATATTTATCCATACGCTGGAGGCGGTTATCCAGGTATCATTATCTGGATTTAGGAGTACAATGTCTGTAGGGGGTGTTGTGTCCTGGATGGTAACGTTATGAGTTTCGTTATCATAGGAGCCATTAGTGAAGGTGATGTTCAGCTCGAAGCTGTAGTTTCCCGGAGCGGTCATGTTATGGAAGCTCAGGTTGAGATAGGTGCTCGAGCCGTTTGGAAGGATTCCTAAGAGGGTGGCGTTGCCCCACATGAAAGAGGTTGCCGTGTTTGATATGCTGGAGTTAGACATGTTGGTGTAATTGCTGCCTGTCACGAATTCGAGGGTTGAGGGGAAGATTACGGTTATGTTTGTTATGTTATAGAGCGAGTCTGTGTTGGTTACATCGAAGCTTATGTTGGGTGCCACCTGAGCCTCGTAGGTTGAGGGTGATGGCTCAGAAGTGAACTCCCCGGCCAGGGCATACCCCGCCATCAGCACGGCCAGCAAGAGAACAACACCTAAAGACGCCAGCCTAACTCCGCCAACACCAGGGCCTCCCTTCATGACAATCCCGACTAACGCCTGCTACAATTAACCTGCTATGATTATATTATAGTCACTTGTTTTTATTTAAAGTTGAATTCCTAAATAGAATCATGGCACTCCTCGATATTATTATCGATACCCTCAGGATAAACTGCAGCGTGGTGCAGTGCACCGGTTACGCATCTGAGATCGAGGCCCTGTTCTACCTGTTCTTCTTTCCCACGGTGTTCATAATCCTGCTGGTCTACATACTGACCAATTTCATCTTCAGGGGGGACGGGAACGCGCCCCGGGGCCTGCGCCTGCTAATCTCTGTTACCCTGTACGCCTTCATAGTCATGGAGGGGCTCTACACCATGTTTGTATCCCTGAGCAGGTTCTGGTGGCTGTTCGCGGTCATCCTGATGGGCCTCTGGGCCTTCATGCGCCACCTCATCGGTGGCGGGGGTAGCGGCGGCGGAGCAGGCGGAAAGATGCCCGGATTTGGAGGAGGTTCAGGACCGTTAGGATATTTTGGGAAAAAGGTCAGGGGAAAATTGGAAGAAAGTGAGAAAAAAAAGAGAACCCAGATAGAGCAGGAGATTTCCAACCTCAGAAGCTCTGTCAACCTCATGGAGAAAGAATTAGAAAAGCCATCCCCAGGCACTGATATGACAAAAATGATTGGAGAATACCACAACCATAAAAAGTTTATATTGACCCTAACCGATGAGCTTTCGGAAATGGGCAAGGCAAACGTGGTTGGTATAGACTGGAACATCGAGAAGTTAGAGAAAGAATACGAGGATAAGCTCAAGGAGCTGGATAAAAAAGTTGAGGATATAACCAAGAAAGTATACAAACAGGCGGCTTGATTCCCATGGCAGACCTCCTTAGTGTTGTGATACCATTCCTCTTTGTCCTGGCCGTGGTGTACGGGGCACTTGAGGTCTCGGACATCTTCAAGAGGAGCCAGGTCAAGCTCATAATCTCCCTGTGCTTTGCCCTGGTGGCCATGACCACGGGATTCATCACAGGGTTCATAATGGGAATCCTCCCCTATGCCATCATGGCCTTCATAGCCATATTCTTTGTGGGGTTCGCCCTGAGCTTCTTCAGTGGCAAGGGAGGAGAGAAGGGGGAAAGGGACTATGTCCTCGTAGCCATTGTGCTTGTCCTGTTCCTGCTCTTCCTGACCAACTACGGGATTGGCTTCCTGGAGGACTACGTGCCCGGGATATCCATGGAGGAATTCGCCACGGGCGTGGGCATAATCGTCATTCTGCTGGTGCTGTATTCTGTATACAAGACCTGGAACAAGCAGTAGGGCAGGCCCTAGGTCGTCCCGGAGATAAAGGCGTCCCCCAAATCAAACATCTCTTCGCCTGACCCTTCGCCTTCCGCCCCGGGCCCGTGGCTTACCTTGTATATCTTGACCAGCTGGTTGTCAAAGACCTTCTCCACGGGCAGGCCGGTGCCCTCCATGAACATGAGGTCCGTGAATATGGTGTGCTCGGCCTCCGGGGGGACATAGTAGATTCCCAGATCAGATATCGAGACGCATCCCGGTATGGCAGGGCTCTCGTCACCTGCCCTGATTATCCCGGACCTCGTGCAGACATCATTGATGTAGCTCTTCTGGAAGTACTGGCCGTTCTGGAGGACCAGGAACATGGGTGTGCCCGCAAGGTTCCCGTCCTGGCTCAGGGGGAGCCATATCTCATAGGGCCCGTTGCTGAATATGTACACGCTCTCATTACCCTTGGGCTCGATACCCTTCTGGCTGAACTGGAGGAAGCCCACTATCTGCTCCCCGTCCGAGGATATCTTGGAGATTGCGCCGTACTTGCCCGGAAGGGTGTAGTCCATGAGGATGTAGTCAGTATCCCTCTCGTCCCTGAGCCATTCGGTGTGGTTCTCCCAGTTCCCGGCATCATCCGTGAACCACCTCGCTATCTCGCGGTCGGTCCTTCCGAAGTCGCCGCCGAGGTTGCCGCCGTCTGCTATGGAGGGTCTCTCCCCGCGGGCCTGGAACCAGTAGCCAAAATCCCACCAGGAGAGTATGGACGAGCCCTCCGGGGTCTCGTTGGCCAGAAAGGTGAAGGCCTCGTACCAGGGCTGGTTCGGGGCAAGGACCTCCTCCCCGTTCTCGTCTATGGTGATGCAGGGCTGGACATCAAAGGGGTTGTCGCTGTTGTACCTGGGGAAGCATATCGAGGGCCCCAGATTCAGTGAGTATGTATAGGCGCTGGCAAGGTTCACAACCACTACAAGGGAGACAAAGACCACGAGCAGGACAGATATTATGTTTATCCTCTCCCTGAGGTTCCCGGCCTCCCTTACCTTCTCCATCCGCTTGAGCCTCATGGTCCTATCCACGACCCAGGCCATGAAGAAGCCGCCTGCAAGGGCAGCGGGCGGCCCGACCAGGAATATCAGCCTGACATAGTAGAACACACCGAACATCCCAGAGGCCAGCCATATCACAGGGAAGAGCATCATCCAGTCACGGGTCCTGTAGAACCTGTAGATGAGGAGGCCCATGCCCAGGAACATGAAAATCCAGAGGGCAAGGTAGGGAGAGACAGAGCTTAGCTGGGGAACCAGGGCAGTGGCAAAACCAGTCCCTGTTGTGGATGCGATGTTGTCCCAGTTCCCGGGGGCGTTCTCAGCCACTGTGGTGCCGACCACGCTCTTGCTGAAGGTCAGGAGACCTGTCACTGCAGAGAATTTGCTGGCCATGGAATCACTGAACATGGCACCGATCAGGGAGCCGGAGAACAGGAGCACGAGGATTACAGGAACAACATAGGGCATGTAATCCCTCCTTACCAGGCTGAACCTCTCGATTCCGTACCTGGCCACGAGAATACCGAGCATGGCAAGTGAGGCAATTACAGAGATGTGATCCAGCGCTATATGCCTGGACAGGGGCTGCTGTATGAATATCCCCAGGAGCATGAGGGGGAGGTATGCCTTGACCATGTCGATGCCCATGTACCTGTTCAGGGTCTTCATGAAGCCTTCAAAACCCGAGAAGAGGTAGTCCAGGACCACAACCAGGCCGTTGGCCACGAAAACCAGTCCCAGGAAGCCTGCATAGAGCATGTAGATGTACTGGACGCCGCCCCAGGCAAGGCTTGTGGTTGCAAGCGAGATGCCTGCAAGGATTCCGCTGAGCCAGGAGCTCCTCCTGAAGGCCCTCACAAAGAAGTACACAGAGGTTATGATGAATACCCCGGCTATGGGCTCCTTCTCAAAGAAGCCTGCAGAGGTCCTGGTGATAAAGGCAGGGACAGTGGCCAGGAAGAATGCCGCAAAGAGGCCGGCCTTCCTGCTGCTGAACATCTCCTTCCCAAGGAAGTAAACGACCGCCACTGCCAGGGCCCCGAGCACTGCGGGCCAGAGTATCGCAAAGTTCAGGTAGTGCATGTTCATGCCCAGCGTGCTCAGGATGGTGTAGACAAGGGCAGGCAGATAGATTGGCAGCAGGTAGTGATACTGGGCAGTATCCACGCCGGTCGGGTGGTATCGCATCTCGTCAATGCCGAGCTCCCAGTTGTTCTGCATGGCCTCCGTGCCCATCCTGTAGAAGAAGAACGGGTCAAGGGCCTGCAGCTCCCCGAACCTTGCGGGAAATGACCTCAGCCAGAGGGCAGAGGCAAAGATGACAAGGAGTATGATAAGGGGGGCGTATCTCTTCAGAGCATTCTTAACAAAGACTATTAAAATGGGGGCGTATCTCTTCAGAGCATCTAAGGGATTGAGCCTTTTCATGCAAACACCGTTGTTACTCTATGGTAGAAACTTGTTTAAATAACTTATTTAAATTCATTTCTTCAGTGCCCTCTTGAATGCCCTTGAGAACTCTCTGCTGTCGTCTATCGCTATCTGTGAAGCGTCCTGGAGGGTCTTGGCCGGTTTCTTGGACCTTATGATAATCTCGGGCTGGGATATGTAGGGGTGCTGGATGATATAGGATGCCTGCCTGGCCCCGGCCTTCCAGGCATTCTCCCTTATGAGGTTGAGCATGGTGTGGGTCTCTCCCCTGACCTCGACCCTTATTTTTTCCTTGTCCTTCTCAGTTGCTGTGAGTTCCATGAAATCGCCTTATACAAGTTGAACCTATGTCTTTATATATTTTTTAATTATGCCCGAGAACTCCCCCTTCAGGGCCTCGAGGTCCGCCCCTGTCCTGGCCTCCACCGTGAGCCTTATCTGCGGCTGGGTGTTGGAGGGCCTCACAAGGGCCCAGCCGTTATCAAAGTCCACCCTGACCCCGTCCATGGTGTTCATGTTGGGGTAGCGCTTCCTTAAATCCTCGCGCACGCTGTCCATGACCCCGAACTTCCTCTCATCGGAGACATCGAAGCTGATCCTCTCAAAGGGAAGGCTCGGTATCTCCCCGGCAAGCTCCGATAGCCTCTCTTGCCTCCTGCTCAGGGCGCAGGCAAAGTAGTAGGATATGGCCAGGGAGTCGTCAAAGGGGAATATCGACGGGACAGAGTAGTGGCCTGAGGGCTCCATGCCAAAGCATGCCCCTTTGTCGTGTGTCCCCTTCACGAGATGATTGTGACCGACCCTGACCCTGTGGACCTGCCTTTTGAATCTCTCTGCAACCATGTCTATCGTCCTGGTTGACTCGACATTTACTACTATGGGTCCGGACTGCTCCCTGAGGAGCTCTGAGAGCATGACATAGGACACCTGCTCGGGCGTGAGCCTCCCACCCCCCTCATCCAGGATTACCATTCTGTCCCCGTCCCCGTCATAGGCAATGCCCAGGTCGCGGCCCTTCAATCTCCTCTTCAGTGTTCTGAGGGGGTCTGATACCGGGTCAGGTAGCCTGCCGGGGAAGTTCCCGTCAACCTCCTCAAGGGCCACATATACATCGAAGCCGGCCCTGGTGAAGAGTTCCCGAGCGACCAGGCCTGCCGCGCCGTTTCCTGTGTCAAGGGCGACCCTCAGCTTCCTGGCGGGCCTTATCTTCGAGAGCAGGTAATCAATATACCCCGTTATCACATCCCGGCTGTTTACAGTGGTCAGCTCCCCGCTCCCTGATTCCCCTGGCCTGCCCTCAAGAAAGGCCTTCCTGAGGCTCTCCAGCTCTTCCTCCATGAAGCCAATCCCCTGACTCCTGAAGAACTTGATTCCGTTCCATTCGCTTCCGAGATGGGAGGCAGTCACATAGGCATAGGTCATGCCCTGCCTCCAGGCATGGAACATTCCCGTGCCCAGGGGAAGCATTCCGATATCGGTCACGTTCTTGCCCGTGGACGTGACCCCCTCTGCAAAGGCCCTGGCAAGTCCCTCACCAGAGAGCCTGCCGTCCCTGGCCAGGATGACTGTCTTGCCCTCTATCAGGCCGGAGAAGGCCCGGCCGATTCCCTCCATGACCTTCTCGGTAAGGGTTTTGCCATAGATTCCCCTTATGTCATAGGCCCTGAATATGGACTCTACCTTCCTGGAATCGGGCTCCCTTGGCATGAAAACACCTGAACTATATTGAAACAGCCGGGTCAGCCCCGGCGTGTTGCTGATATGATTCAGTATATATAGTAACTGGGAATATAAAAAACCTGTCCGGGCTACCCTGACAGCTCCTTGAGAATCTGCTCAGCCCTTGCCACAGAGATGTCCCTCTCCTCGACCATCCTGGCCGCGACCCTGTCTATGGCCTCTCCCGTGGCCCCTGCGGTCACTGCTATGTTCCTGGCATGCAGCTTCATGTGACCAATCTGTATACCCTCTGTTGCAAGGGCCCTCAGGGCGGCAAGGTTCTGGGCCAGGCCCACCGAGGCCATTGCCTGGGCAAGCCCCTGGGCTGATTTTATCCCGAGAATCTTCAGGGCCACCCTGGCGACCGGGTTGGTCCTTGTGGCCCCGCCCACTGTGCCCACTGCGATGGGAAGCTCTATGCTTCCCACGAGGTTGCCCTCGCCATCCCTCTCGTACCGGGTCAGGGAGGTGTAGGGCCTTTCAAATGCTGCGAAGGAGTGCGCCCCTGCCTCCACTGCCCTGAAATCGTTTCCAGTGGCTATGGTCACGGCATCGATGCCGTTCATGATGCCCTTGTTGTGCGTGGCGCACCGGTACTGGTCCGCACAGGCAAAGGCATAGGCCTCCATGATTCCCTGGACCGTGTCCTCGCCGATGACATCCCTTTTCCAGACCGCCCTTGCGCGGGCCAGCCTCCTTGTCGCAAGGTTGGAGATTATCCTGAGCTTTGCCCTACCCCCTGACAGCTCCTCAATGAGGGGGGTTATCTTCTCAGCCATGGTGTTGATTGCATTGGCCCCCATGGCATCCCTCACATCGACCATGATATGGACGACAAGCATCCTGCCCTGCTCGGTCTCAATGCCCCTCACCTCGACATCCCTGGCACCCCCACCGAACCTCACCAGGGTGGCATCCTGCTTGTTGCAGAGCTCGATAATCTCATCCTTCCTGTCCAGGATGGCCTTGCTGGCCCCCCCGGTGTCAGGGACACCAACAAGCTGTATCTGGCCAATCATGACAGGCTCGTCTGTGCTGGCCTCGAAGCCCCCGCCAGGCCTGGCAAGCTTTGCCGCGTTGGAGGCGGCTGCCACTACAGAGGGCTCCTCGATGGCCATGGGGATGAGGACATCCCTGCCGTTTATCCTGAAATTGGTGGCCACGCCAAGGGGAATCTCCATGGTCCCTATCACGTTCTCAATCATCCTGCCTGCTGTGTCAAGGTCAAGCCTCCCGGTCTTCTTCAGGGCCTGCAGGTCCTCCTCCCCGAGGTCGGCAAAGTCCCTGACAATATCCAGCCTCTCCCCTGGGCTGAGCTTGTGGAAACCAGGAAGCTCTGAGCTCTTGTCCATGTTTTCACCATCCATTGCCAATGCAACGGCAGGCACTCTATCACATCCCTCCTCAAAGAGGAGGCAAGCACCCCTTTACAGGGTTTGCAGGCATACCTTTAAATATGGACCTTCTTGGCAACGATGATTGCCAAATTATACTGAATCAACTTAATAGTCTGCACCTGAAGTTGATTCGATAGTGCTCTGCCTCTGCCAGCTTCGCTGGCAGGTAGTGACAGCAAAGCTGTCACGCCTTTGGCAGGTACTGCCTGTCCCCAAAGGGGACAGTGTAGTTGTGAAACAATGCAGATTTTCTAGTTGTTCACATTAATATAATCCATGGTGAACAATAATATATCATGCTGGAAGTACAAATCCTGATTCTCATAGCCCTCCTTGTATTATCGGCCTTTTTCTCAAGCGTCGAGACTGCCCTGATATCAGTGAATAGTATCAAGGTCAGGTCCCTGGTAAAACAGAAGAAGAAGGGGGCCGAGGCCCTCCAGAGGCTCAAGAACAGGCCAGAGAGGCTACTCATAACCATACTGGTGGGAAACAACCTGGTAAACATAGGGGCTGCCGCGCTGGCGACATCGATAACCTACGGGATGTTCGGCGACCTGGGGATAGGCATAGCCACAGGGGTAATGACCCTGCTAATTCTGGTCTTCGGGGAGATAACCCCAAAATCCTATGCCGCCCAGAATGCAGTGAGCATTTCCCTGAAGGTGGCGAGGCCGATTGAGATACTGGGCAAGATACTCTTCCCCGTAGTCCGCTCACTCGAGGCCCTGACAGGCTTCATGATGAGGCGATTCGGCTCAAAGGGGACCGAGGCCCTGACCGAGGACGAGCTCAAGACCATTGTAACCATGGGGGTTGAGCAGGGTATAATAAGAAAGCAGGTGGCAGGCATGATGGAGAGCCTGATAGAGTTCGAGAAGACCCGGGTGAACGAGGTAATGACACCCGAGAGTGACATGCTCACCCTTGAGGCCAACAAGAGCATCGAGAGCGTCCTGGACTTTGTCGTAAAGACCCCCTACTCAAGGTATCCGGTCTACCGCGGAGACAAGGACAACATAATCGGCATAGTCGATGTGGATGAGATACTCTCCATGGTCAAGGCCGGGAAGATCAGGAAGAGGGTGTCCACCATAGCCAAGAAGCCGTTCTTTGTGCCAGAGAAAAAGGAGATTGTGGGCCTGCTAAATGACTTTGAGGAGAAGGGGATTTCCATGGCAATAGTTGTTGATGAGTACGGCCACGTCATGGGTCTTGTCACCATGGATGATGTCCTCGAGGAGGTTGTGGGCGACATATTTGACAAGAGCAAGAAGCCCAGTATGTACATAAAGGTTCTGAACCCCAAAGAGCTCCTGGTGGATGGCAGGGCTCCGATAGATGCCCTGGAGGAATACATTGACCTGGGCCTGAAGAAGGGGAGCTTCGAAACCCTTGCAGGCCTTATACTCAAGAAGACAGGCAGGATACCCAGGAGGGGCGAGGTTGTGAGATTCAAGCAGGCAAGGATGGTAATAGAGGACGCAAGCTCCAGGACAGTGAAGAGGGTAAGGATAGTCAGGCGATAGCGCGCACCGGGGCGACAGCGCCGGAGGGAGTGATATGCTCGAACTTCAGAAGATTCTTCCGAAACTGAAGAGGCTCAGAGCCAAGAGTGTCTTTATCCAGGTCCCCGAGGGCCTCAAGACCAGGGCCCTGGACTTCGCCAGTAAGCTGGAGAAGGCAGGTATCAGGACCTTCATATCCATAGAGCCCTGCTTCGGGGCCTGCGATATCAGGGACAGGGAGGCCAGGCTTCTGGGGTGCGACGCCCTGCTCCACGTGGGCCACAGCGACTACGGCCTCAAGGCCTGCCTGCCGGTCATATATGAGGAGTACAGGATTGACTTCGACCCTGTCCCGCTCCTGAGGGTATGCCTGCCGGACCTCAAGCCCTTCAGGAGGATTGGCCTTGTAACGACCGTGCAGTACCTCCCGGGCCTTGCCCTGGCCAGCGGATTCCTGAAGAGGCATGGCAAGAAGGTTTTGCTCGGGGCACCCACCAGGGCGAGATACCCCGGCCAGATACTGGGGTGCGACTACTCCGCAGCAAAATCCATCGAGCCCTCTGTGGACTGCTTCCTCTTCCTGGGAACAGGGACCTTCCATCCCCTGGGTCTCTCCCTGGAGGTGGAGAAGCCCGTCCTCTTCCTGGACCTTGAGGGCACGGGACTGATTGACCTGGCCCAGGAGAAGAGGAGCCTCCAGAGGATTCGCTACGCCCAGATTGCCAAGGCCTCGGAGGCCAGGAGCTTTGCCATCCTGGTCTCGACCAAGCCGGGGCAGGCCCATCCCAAACAGGCCGAGCAGGCCAGGGAGAAGCTGGAGGCCCTGGGCAGGAGGGCCTGGATTCTCGTGGCAGACCAGCTCACCCCAAGCAAGCTCATGGGCCTAAAGGTGGAGGCCCTGGTCAACACGGCCTGCCCCAGGATAAGGGAGGATGCCAGGCTGTTCAAGAAGCCGATAATCTCCCCCGGGGACATAGACCTGTTTGAGGAATAGGCTCCGGGGAGTGGGATGGCCCGTGCGGGGCCATGGTATTCTTAATCCAGAAAGGTGGGCCGGGAAAAAAGGGGAAATGTATTAAAGGCCCGCTTGGGCATTAAGCAATCTCAAACACAACATTGACATTCGAGGAGACCTGCACCATGCCCGGGGTAATCTCTGTGCTGGGGGCCGGTGACCCCTCACCCACTGCCGAATCTTCCATTGCGAATGCCCTAACTGACGGGCTGTAGCTATATCCCTCGGATACGCTCATTACCCTGATTATCGTGATGTCCAGGCCGTCAGCAATCGCATCGGCCCTTTCCCTTGCGTTCTCTGAGGCAGCCTTCAGCGCGGCCATCCGGAGCCCTTCCATCCTGCTTTCAGATAGACCGAAGTACACGCCGTTTATCCTGTTGGCCCCCGCCAGCACGACGGCGTCTATTATGTCCCCGGCCCTGTCGATATCGCTTATCTCAACCTGCATGGAGTGGGTGGTCCTGAAGCCCTTATCGACATATTTCCTCGATTCGGGTTCATACTCCCTTATCTGGGAGAGGCTGTAACCGGTCGTCTCGATATCCTCAGGGTCGATGCCCTGTGCAATCAGCGCAGCCCGCACATCGGATGTAATCCCTGCGTTTTCCTGCTGGGATACCCTTGCGCTGGTATCATCTGTCTCAACCGAGAACATGATGGTGACCTGGTCAGGGTTGTCGCTGGCAGTCGCGCTGCCGCTTACGAACAGGGTGTTGTCAGCGACCTGCTCAGCAGCGAGCACTCCCCCGAACATGGCTGAACCCTCTGAGAAGGCTGTCGATATCCTGGCACCCGGAGACGGGTTGAGGAATATCATGCTCCTCTGCTCATTCAGCCCTGCAAGCAGCCCCACCGTGACCACGGCAAAGACCACCACAACGCTCAAAAATACCCTTGTGCTGACCATGAAAAGGCATTCTCCCCGTGGTTTAAATATATATGGCAAATGGTTCGGTTCTGGCCAAAAGATGGTCTTATCCCACCGGAAATATAGTTGATGACACAACAAATCAGAAAAAGTTACTTGAATATGACCTTAATGAAATCTCATGGTTCTATAAAAAGTTATGTCATATACTGGCTTTGTGTATAAAGGGTCAAATTTAGTTACATATTGTGCTCAGTAACTAACATTTTCGCATATCTTGTTGCTTCAGTGTACTTCTTACACAAAGCTTCATATACTATAATTGATTTGTGTTTGTTGGGCGGCTCCCTATCATGACCTGACTTCGCTCCTGACGAACTCTATCATCCTCTTGGCCACGTTTATCCCGGTGGCCTTCTCTATGCCCTGGAGGCCCGGGTTTATGTTGATCTCGAGCACGCTTGGCCTGCCCTTGGACTCAAGCATGTCCACTGCGCATATCCTGGCCCCGATGGCCTTGGCGCTCTTGAAGACAGCCTCCTCCATCTCCGGGGTGAGCTTGAAGGGCTTCCCCCTTCCGCCCGCATGGATGTTCGCCCTGAACTCTCCTGTGGCAGCTATCCTTTTATAGGAGGCAATTATCTCGTCCCCGGCCAGTATCCCACGGATGTCCTCCCCGGGGTTCTTCAGGAACTTCTCTATAAGAATCTGCTGGTGGAGGGTCTGCATGGTCTCTATCGTGGACTCAGCAGCCTCCTTGCTCTCCATTACCATCACCCCCTGGCCCCCGTAACCGGAGAGAAGCTTAATCATCATGGGGAGCCTGCCCTTCCTGACTATATCCTTGGCCACTGTCTTTGACCCCGTGAGGTAGGTCTCGGGCACGTTTATGCCTGCATAAGCAAGCCTCTCCAGGGTTATGAACTTGTCGTGGGCCATCAGGACGGTCTCTGCTGAATAGGGCTTCCTTACCCCCAGAAGGTCCAGGAACCTCATGACAGGGTACCCAATCCTCGCGCGTTTGGAGTCTATCCTCGGAAGTATGTAATCGAACCTGCTGAGGCTCTTTTTCCTGTAGAGGGCATCGCTCTTCTTGTTGACCATCAGCTTGACCTCTACAAGGGGGATGTGCTCGGTCTTGAGCCCCGCGGCCCTCGCCTCCTCTATCAGCCTCTTGGTGCTGTATCCCATGGACTTGATGCCCGGCCCCAGAACAGCCAATTTCATGGTAACTTAATTAAATCCATTCTATAAAAAGCTTAAAACCAGATGCATGCTCAGCGGGCCTGCTGCTGCCTGTTTTCCGGGGCACCCCGGGAGGCTGCCAGCCAGGCCTCGCCCTTCTCGAGCAGGTCAGCTATGTTGGCCAGTTCCATGCTGATCTCCCTCATTATCCTTGTCCTGTCCCGCCTGGTCATGTTCTGCTCTTCGAGCATCCTCAGCTTCTCCTCGGCCAGGTCGAGCTCCCTCAGGGCCTCCTTCCTGACCCTGCCCTCCTTTTCCAGGGCATGCTCCCTGAGGCGGTCCCATCTCCTTCTGGTCCTCTGGACCTTCCATTTCCATCCCAGTATCATTCCAAGTATATCCATTATCTGCTCACCTCACTCCAGCACCTCTCGCAGGCTGCTATGTTGCCCTTCACAGCCTCCGGGTGGCCGGCCTCCCCCAGCTCGGTCTTTACAGCCTTTCTGAGGTTTTCCATGGGAAAGAGCCTGGTCAGCTTGAGGAAGCCCCCCAGGATTGCGACATTGGGGATTGGCCTTCCCAGGGTGTCCAGGGCAATCCTGGTGGCGTCCACAAACCGGGCCCCCCTGAACTTGCTGGTGGGCTTTTCAGAATTCACAAGGACAAGGCCTTTCTCCTTGACCCCCCCGAGGACAGCCTCTCCGTCTATGGTGGGGTCCAGGACTATCACGGCATCGGGATTGAATATGTAGCCCCTGGTGAGAATCCTTGTCCTGTCGAGCCTGCAGAAGCTTGCCACAGGGGCGCCCCGCCTCTCGGCCCCGTATATCGCGAAGTCCTGGGTCTCGTAACCTGAGAGGAAGGCCGCTCGCCCCAGGATGTGCGCGGTCATCCTGACCCCCTGGCCCCCCCTCCCGTGAATCCTTATCTCGTAGATGCAAAACCACCTGTTATTATTTGGCTTTGTTTGTTATTAAATTTGATAACGCAACAGAATCAGGCAAATTATACTGGCTTCGCATGACGATACCACAACATCCCCAGAACCCATCATGAATACGAGTCCGTCAAACAACGATTACCGTTCAGGTTTATTTATATACAGTGCCAGCCAGATGCATATTCATGGTTGAATTTTCGCACAGGATGAAGGGTGTTGACGCTTCCTTTTCCAGATTCATCGCGAGTTCGACAAATGCCATAGATTTGAGTGTCGGAATCCCAGGATTCGATACCCCAGAGCACATAAAACGTGCTGCTCATGAATCAATGAAAAGGGGAAGTGTGGGATATGTATCCACCCAGGGAAACCTTGAATTAAGAGAGCTAATAGCAGAGATGTATCATGATGAATACAAGGTCGACTGCGGCCCTGAGAATGTCATAATAACATATGGGGGAAAGGGTGCAATCTTTTCCCTGATGCAATGCATAGTTAACGGGGGTGATAATGTCCTGATCCAGGACCCTGGCTGGGTTTCATATTCTGAAATAACAAAGATAGCGGGTGGAGAACCGATATCTGTGAAGGCGCTCAACGAAGAGGGGTTTGTTAATGGAATCGAGTCAAAGGCGAACGAAAGAACAAGGGTTGCGGTTTTTTCATCATCAGTCAATCCCACAGGAAACCTGTACAACGGACAGGGGCTGAGAAGGCTTTGGGAGATTGCAAACGATGAGGATTTCCTGGCAATGAGCGATGAGCCATATCATAAAATAACCTTTGACGGAACGAGGCATGTAAGCATCGGCAGATACGGCCTTGATAACACGGTAATTGTCAACAGTTTTTCAAAGACCTTTTGCATGAGCGGATGGAGAATCGGGTATGCAATAGCAGAGAAGAGCATAATTGGTGCAATGACCAAGTTCCAGCTCCATCAGAGCACCTGTGTCCCCTCCTTTGTTCAGGAGGCAGCGAGGCATGCACTCCTCCATGACCAGGAGGGTGTTGAGGAAAGGCGAAGGATATATGAGAGGAGGAGAAACCTGTTCTGTAAAAGAATAAGGAAGAATCTTAACGGTAACATACCCGAGGGAACATTCTATTATTTCCCCTCTGTTGAAAGATTCGGAATGAGCGGCGAGGAATTCTCAAAACAATTATGTGAAAGCGGCGTTCTGACCGTTCCCGGGTGCCTGTTCGGTGAACACGGAATAAACAACGTTCGTTTTACCTTCACCAGGTCAGAGGAGGAACTGAACTCAGCAGCAGACATCATTAACGAGTTCATCGAGAGGATCAATGCAGCCTAATCCTAGGCAGCCCATCCAAATTTATACATTCACAAGCCTTATGCGAACAGGATTTCCAGAGCCTAGTGGAACTCGGTGCCCCACTCCTCTATGGCCTGGGCAAGCTCTGGATGCTTGCGGGCATATTCCCTGACAGGGATGCCCTTCATGGCAGAGTCCACTGCCTGCCTGATGGCTCTGGCCCCTGATTCCGGCCCGCCGGGATGGCCCCAGAGGCCCCCGCCGAAGGTCATTATCAAGTCCTTCCCGAGGATTTCTGTCACCCTGGGCGCAAGGCCGGGGTGGAGTCCCCCTGAGGCAATGGGCATGACAGGCTTGAGGCCGTGCCATCTCTCCCTGAGGAAGCGGTCTATCTCAAGGACATCCTCCCTTCCCCCCTCCATCTTGCCGACCACGGTTCCGGTATGGAGGGCGCTCACCCCCGCCAGCCTGGCGAGCTTTGCAATGACAAGCATGGATATGCCGTGCCTGGGGTTCCTGGTCAGGGCGGCATGCATGGCCCTGTGGCCGTGGACGATTAGCTTGAGCCTCTGCTTTGTTATGTACTCAAGGGCGCTCCAGCCTGCTGTCAGGATGTCAATCATGATGCACTTCCCGCCGTGGTCCCTGACGAACTGGGCCCTCCTGAGCATGTCGTCAACAGGGGCGGTTATGTTGGCGGCGTAGACAACCCGCCTGCCCTGCTCGGATTTTATCCGGTCCACGACATCCAGGATCTTCACAACCCTGTCCTGGAAGCGGTTGAAGACCATGGAGCCGAGGTTCTCGTCGTCCTTGCTGTAGTCTATCCCGGCTGAATAGACCCTGTAGGCCAGCCCGGCCTGCTCACCTGGCTTGAGTCCAAGTTTTGGCTTGTAGATTGTCCCGAGTATGGGCCTGTCCATGATTCTCGTGAGCCTTCTTATCTCCCTGAGGCCGAGTTCAGGCCCCTTGTATGATTTTACCATCTTCCTGGGGAACTCCATATCCTCGAGGCGAATCCTCCTGATGGCCTTCATGCCGAAGATATTCCCGGCGACGCTGCTCATGAGCTGGGGGATGTTCCCTGACTCGAAGAGCTCCCTGGGATAGGCCACCCGGATTCTGTTATGCCTGAGCTCAAAGACCCTGGCATGGATTTTTTCCACCATGGGCTTCCTGGTCCTGACCTCGGTCCATGTCCCGGTCGAGGACTCCTCTGCGACTGCCTCGGCCGCCTGCTTCATGCTCTGTCCCGGAGCGGGCTCCACATAGAACTCGCATATCAGGTCGTCCCTTGGTCTGTACCCCAGGTCCACATATCCGGTCATATTTATTATTGAACCCACAACTATATTATACTTGCTTTCAGGAGATTGGATGGTTGAAATCAAATTCTTGGGCGGCGCAAGGGAGGTAGGCAAATCTGCAGTTCAGCTCACTGCCGGCAGCGACAGCTTCCTCTTTGACTATGGCTATGAGGTGCAGTATGGCAATGTGCCAATAAAGCCCAAGTTCCCCCTGAGCGGGGTCTTTATCTCGCATGCGCACATAGACCACTCAGGTATGGTCCCCCAGCTCTACAGGATTGGCTATGACGGGAGCGTCTATACAACCAAGGTGGCTGCCTCCATCATGGAGATTCTGCTTAAGGATTCAATCAAGGTCCAGAAGAAGAGGGGAGAGCAGACCCATTTCCTCCCGTCAGACATCCAGAAGACCATGCGCCTGGGCAAGACGCCTGGCTATGGCGAGCCAGTAAGGTTCAAGTCATCGACCGTGACCCTGCTTGATGCAGGCCATATCCCGGGAGCAGCAGGCATACTCCTCGAGTCCCATGACAAGAAGATACTCTATACAGGGGACATCAAGTTCGCTGAGACAAAGCTTGTCAGGGGTGCCAGGATAGACGTGAAGGGGCTCGATGCCCTCATGTGCGAGTCCACATACTCCTACAAGGACCATCCTGACAGGGACAAGCTCGAGGACAGGCTCAGGGAACTCTGCCAGGAGACCATCTATAACAATGGATACGTTGTAGTCCCGAGCTTTGCTGTGGGAAGAACCCAGGAGCTCCTGATAATCCTGCATGACCTCGGGTTTCCCATCCATATGGATGGGATGGGGATTGCGGTCACAAAGGCCATGCTTCAGCATCCCAGCTCTGTGCGGGACAGCAGGCTCCTCCGGAAGGCCTTCAGCAGGGCGCACAAGGTCCTGAACTTCAGGGACAGGAAGAGGGTCCTGGAGAAGCCGGGGATAATAATCTGCACAGCAGGCATGCTCAATGGCGGGCCCGTGAGCTACTATATAAAGAGTCTCCATGACAGGGAGAACTGCACCCTGGCCCTGACGGGATTCATGGTGGAAGGGACAGTCGGTAGAAGGCTCCTTGATACAGGAAGGTATGTGAACGAGGGCCTTGACGTGAAGCCCAGGATGAGGATAGAGTTCATGGACTTCTCGGCCCACACAGACAGGAGCCATCTCATTGAGTTCTTCAATGGGGTAAAGCCAAGGAAGCTTTTCCTGATCCACGGGGACCGGACCCAGGCCTTTGCCAGGGAGCTGCAGGCCATGGGGATTGATGCCGAGGCCCCCAAGAACGGGGACACGGTCAGGGTCTAGCTTAGGGATATCAGGGCAACGTCTCGTCAGTTGGGATAATTAGACAATGTCTAATAATCATGCTGCGGCTCCAAATCCTTAAAATTAGACAATGTCTAACATTACATACCAGACAGGCCACAGAAACGCTTATATTAGACAATGTCTAATATAATGTCATGGGTAGGGAGGCAGGCCCAGATAAATCAAAGCTAGACAAAATAAAAAAGGCCCTGAAGAAAAACCCCCACGGCCTCTGGGTGAGGGAGATAGCAAGGCGGACCAGCCTAGACAAGTCCACCGTATCCATCTACCTGGAGAAACATATGGCAGGGGAGGTCGAGGAGGTCTTTGTCAGCGGCAACAGATGGATAAAGATAGTCAGGCTAAGGAAATCAACATGATAGATATTCCGGGGGATTACCTTGAGGGAGGCGGCCAGATTGTCAGGATAGCCACAGGACTCTCAGCAGTGACAGGAAAACCCGTCAGGATTACCAACATCCGGTCCAAACGGCCCAAGCCCGGCCTGAAGCCCCAGCACCTCAAGGGGATAGAGGCCGTGGCAAGGCTCTGCAACGCCAGGGTCTCTGGCCTCACCGAGGGCTCCACCCAGATAGAGTTCACTCCAGGGGAGCTCGCCTATGACCACCTAAGGATAGATATCGGGACAGCGGGCTCAATAGGCCTTGTCTTCCAGAGCCTGATGATTCCCGCTGTCTATACAGACAAGCCCCTGGAGTTCGAGGTTACAGGGGGCACAGACGTGTCCTGGAGCCCGAGCGTGACATACTTCAGGGAGGTTTTCTGCAGCTTCCTTAAAATGATGGGCATAGAGACCGAGGTAAACATACTGGATTATGGTTACTTCCCCAGGGGCGGGGGCAGGGTTCTTCTGAGGATACACCCAGGCAGGCTCAGGCACTTGGATTTAACAGAAAGGAGAAGGTTTATCCGATATGATATCATCAGCATTGCCTCTGAGAACCTCAGGCATGCCAGGGTTGCAGAGAGGCAGACAGATGCGGCCATCAGAGTCCTGGGCAGGAAGTCAGAGATTGAGCTCAGTGAATATGCCCGGATACAGTCACCAGGCTCATCCCTTCACGCGCACGCACACTTTGAAAATACCATTCTGGGGGCTACTACCCTTGGCGAGAGGGGCAAACCCGCTGAGACAGTTGGAGAGGAATGCGCAAACCTTCTCAAGAATCAAATAGAGACAGGGGCTTGTCTGGACAGGTGGATGGCTGACCAGATTCTCCCCTACATGGCCCTTTCCCAGAAAAAATCCAGCGTCTCCGTGGCCGGGCTCACCAACCATGCCAGGGCCAGCATGTGGGTTATAGAGAAGTTCCTGCCTGTTAAATTCGAGACCCGTGAGGCAGGTAACCATTTTATAATCTCTTCAGAACCCTTGCAGGAACCCCCCCGGCCATGACCCCCGGAGGCACGTCCCTGTTGACCAGGGAGTATGCTGCGACAATGGAGCCATCTCCGACCCTCACCCCGGGCATCACCAGGCTCAGGGCCCCGACAACGCAGTTCCTGCCTATCCTCACCCTCCCGGTTCTCCACTCATCGACCAGGAACTCATGACCGAGCAGGGTGGCCCCGTAGCCGATAACCGAGTTATCCCCGATCTCTATGTTCTCCGGCCAGAATATATCGAACATGGCAGCCAGGCCGATGGAGACCCCCCTCCCTATCCTCACCCCGACAAGCCTGAGCATTCGGTTCTTCAGGCCGAGCCAGGGAAGATACTTGCACAGGGTTATAACAATGAAGTTCAGAGCAACCCTGGCCGGGCTCCTCAGGGCCTGCCAGCGCCAGAGGGGATTCCCCGGCCCGTGATGCCTATGCCTTTCCAGCTCTCTTCCAGACCTGCCTTCCATCCAGCCTGACCTCCAGAACCCTGTGCAGGGGTATCGTGACCTGCCTGTCCGCTCCCCTTCCATAACCTCGGGCGGAAGACGCTCTCGTGTAATTGCCATTTCTGTAGACAAGATAGCTCTTCTTGACCCCAGTTATCCTGCTGCCCGGAATAGTCTTCCTGTCTCCGGGCGAACCCCTGTGGAGTATCACAATCTCGGCCCTCTCGAGCCCTCCCTTCCACAGCAGCCTGCCCAGAACGCGGTAGACCATGACAAGAAATTGTTTCCAAGGCTTTTAGGCCTTTTTATGCAGGGACATCCCCAGGCTCATATCTCTATGTCCAGCCCCTTCAGCTCCCTCCTGAGCTGTTTGGGATCCCTGTATAGTATGGTATGTATGCCCATCCTCTTTACCGTGGGGAGGTTCAGGGGAAAGTTGTCTATGAAGACAACCTCCCCTGGCTTGAGGCCCATCCTCTTGAGTGTATACTCATATATCTCCCTCTCGGGCTTCCTCATATGAACCCTCCAGGAAAGAACGACCCCGTCGAAATGCCTGTAGAAGTCAAACCTGTCAAAACACAATCTTGTGGTTTCCTTGTCAACATTGGACAGCGCAAAGAGCTTGTATCTCCCCTTTAGCTTCCTGGCAATCCCTATGGTCTCCTTCACAGGGCTGAGCGTGTTTCTCCAGTTAGATGCCATCTTGTCCATGAGCTCGGGCTTTATCCCGTGGTCCCTCTCAATCTTTACCTTGAGCTGCTCCTCTGTTATCAGGCCCTTCTCGAACCGGTCCCACTCCCCTCCCATTATTATCATGGAGTAGAGCTGCTCCTTGCTGAATCCGGTCTGCCTGACAAAGTGCTCAAAGAATGACTTTATCTTCACGTCAACGAGAACTCCGCCTATGTCGAATATTATGCCCTTAATCACCAGAACACCTGCTAAAGAATTGACAGCCAACCTATTTAAATCAGGATGGACGGCCAGTTAATAATATAAAATCTCAAGATAAACTTTCATAGATAATCTATGTTGTCAAGAAAGGCATATGACATTGCTGAGAAACACATATCAGACATGGATGGTTATACTGCTCCTGATTCTATTACCCACGAAAAGGCACAACATCCAATTGTTTGCACATTCGAGACCGACCCCGTAACAAAGGAGTTGGCCCGTTTTTCAGAGTTAGAAAGATTTAATGGACCGGCCGGGATGTTCAGCCTCGCTGACGCCGTTCCTTCCCGACCCGCCATATAAGGGAAGGTCGGGCATCAACTGGATGCGCCAGCATTGCGTTCGAACCCGGAGCCTCCACCAATCAGAACCTGTGGAGAGATATCGCAAATCTCCACGGGTTTGCCAAGGTGGCGATCTTTCCTGCCTGACCCGCTTTCGCGGGAAGGGTACCATTGATCTACCGGCCCAATTGGCTCTATTATAAAAAAGGGGGAATATATTTATTGTTTTTCCCTCCTGGCGATTATTTTCTCAAGGACCTCTTTCAACTGAGGGTCATTGATATTGTCCTTGCAGAACCGGAAGTAATGTCCAAGATTTTTCAGGCCCTCCTTATAGTTGTTATTTTTCTCATACTCCAGTGCCTGGAACCCCAGCTGCAGCCAGTCTACCTGTTTCACGAAACCGGCCTCTGGTGTCTTTCCCTCTTCTAGCTCCTCCCACAGGCTGAAATATTTCAGGCCCTCTTTTCCGAGAATCGAAACCAGTTCCCTCATCCCTTTCTTCTCAATCTCATGCTTTCGCTCCGGGGAAAAAGAATTTTCCAGTGGCTTGCCCCTGTTGTACTTCTTATGAGGAAGAACAATATCCCCTGTCCTGGATTCCATTATGTCATGGATAAGTGCAATCTTCACCGCCTTCAAGAGGTCGATGTCATTCCGGCTCTGACCCAAGGACATCGTCATGAATGCCGTCATGAAGGTGTGCTCAGCAACGCTTTCGGGCTCCTTCACTCCGTCAATCAGCCACCCTGTCCTCTTAATCTCCTTGAGCCTGCTGACTTCCTGAAAGAAGTCAATGAGCCTTTCCTTATCCATATTCATTCCCTTATATTTTCCCTGGCTATTAAATATGTTGTTGCTATCATTATAGCGCCGCCAACCAGCTGTATGGGCAACAGGAATTGACCAAGCCAAACAAAGGCCAGAGTAGCGCCTGCTACTGGCTCCAGAGCAAGGACCGAGGCAACAACCCAGGGTTTGACTTTATTGAGCGACTTAAACCATAGAAATGTACCAAGAACGTAAAAGAACAACGAGTATATTGTGATAAGATACAAAACGGCTAAATCAACCGAAACCATCTGCACCGGAAAGAAAATAAGGACTAATGGTAAAAAGAAGAGCAATGATATCGCATTGAGAACAATTGTAAGGGAGATTGCATTCACTTTTTTCATTATCCTGGAAGAGGGAATATAGCTGTAGGCAAGGAATGCAAGGGCTATTACTATCAAGACATCTCCCAAATTAAAACCCGTGAAAATATCCAGACTGCCGTTGGTGGCAACAAGATAGCCTCCAAAAAGCAAGACAAGCACGAGCAAAATCTTTTTCATCATTATTCTTTCTCTGAGTAGAAGAGAGCTGTATAGCAGCACGAAAACAGGCTCAAATCTCAACATAAAAACAGCCCTTATGGCGAGCGTCATACTGAACCCTGTTATGAGGATGACCTGGCCCATTATCGACCTCGAAACAAGAATCAATAGAAAATGTCTTCTGTGATTTTTCAGGATTTCCCGCAACTGGAGACCCTCCTTTAGGGTTTTGTTTAAGAGGAAAAGGAAGAGGATTGAAAACGCACAACCAATCGTAATCAGCACAAACGGGTGAACAAGCTTCGATGCTACAGAGGCAATAACTATACTGAAACCTATGAATATCGTTGACAGGCTAGCCGCAAGTATACCCTTATCCATATATGGGTCCGGGCGGAATTTCGAACCCCGTTCCCAGAGGGAACGGCATGCACTTCGAACCGCCGATCTTCGCCTTGTAAGGGCGACGTTTGTTAACCTGATATCTGAGATATCAGATACATAACCAGCTAGACCACGGACCCATGCGCCGACCGGGATTTGAACCCGGGTTACTGGCTTTTTCCTGTATCTAATGGGAAGCTTCCACCCCCTGTTATCTGCTGGTACTTGAGCACCGGAACTTGCAGGGTCAGTGTCCTGCCACTAGACTATCGGCGCAAACCCCATCTATATCTTACATGAAGCATTTAAAAATAGCTATTTGCCCTTCTCTTCTGGCTCAGCCATCTCCCTCTTCTTGGCCTTTATCTCCACAATCTTCTTGCCTGCCAGCCTCTGGATGTCCTCAAAGGTCTTCTTGCTTATCTTCCTTCTCATGAACTCCTTCTGCGCGACATCCAGGAAGACATCAAGGCTCTTCATCTTCCTGTCAAGCCTCTTTAATGTCTGTTCATCCACAGAGCCGTACTTCAGATGCATATGGATTGACTGAAAGGACCTCAATACGACATATGCCCACAGGGATACTATAAGGGTCATTATGACCAGCTCCCAGAGCTTCATGGGTGATAGCAGGAGGGCCGGGCTCTGGTATAACGGGCCAAGGAGGTTGAGAAACGCGGACAGGATAAAATACCCGAATGACACCATCAGGATTGTGCTTATGACCTTGACCTTTAGGGAGAGCATATTCAATAATTACTTTCAGGCTTAAAAAATAATAAGCGCCGGGAGGGGGATTATCTGAACCAGCCTCTTCGCGGAAGCGGTTTTTCCGCGAACGCTTTTGGGCGTTATCTGTCCAAAAGGGTTCATTCGAACCCCCGAGTGCTGACGCACACAGGTTTAGCAAACTTGCGCACCCCTTCAGACTCTGGAGGGGTTCTGCGCCTTAAACCGCTCGGCCATCCCGGCAAGCACTTCCAATCCTCCCTTCGGGAGGCAGGTACAATCTGACCACAGTCCTATTGGTTCGGCCGGCATGCACTCTGCACAATCCGGCCCAGGGGCCGGCATGCATTCTGCACCCCAAAGCCTTTTAAACCTTAGGTTTAAATTAGTTCTATATCCTGTATTTCAGAACAGGCTTAATAAGTTTTAATGGGGTGGTTGTAATGGGAATAAGAGTCACAAGTGTTTCAAAGACATGGCAAAAGGATGTTTTCACTGACAAGGGTCTTTACTGCGGCAAGGTGGAGGATGTAGAGTGCGACCTCAAGAGGTTCAAGGTCCGGTCCCTGATAATCCGCGCCCAGAAGGGCTCCTACATGGTGAATATGCTCGGGAGCAAGCGCGGCCTGATTATACCCTTTCCCATGGTCCAGGCCATAGGCGACATAATAATCATAAGGCACATCTCAGGCCCTGCCATTGAGGAGAAAGAGGCGGGGAGGCCTTCTGAAGCAGCTGAATTGCCCGAGGCAGCCTAGCTATATGGAAAGCACAACAGGCCTTTCATCAACGAGGACCATGTCCTCGACCCTGCAGCCACCCAACCCCTTCTTGTACAATCCCGGTTCCACTGTAATGACCATTCCCTTCTCCAGCACATCCCTGCCCGAGGGCCCCTCGTGAACGTTCAGGCCCAATCCATGGCCGAATGAATGCATGACAGGGTATCCGAGGGACTTCAGGGCCTTCTGGTACCCCTCCTGGATGCTGCTGAAGGACACCCCAGGCCTTGCCATATCAATGAGCTCCTCCTGCACGCCCCTGCATTCCTCGAGCATCCTCTCCTCCCTGGGATTGGGCCTTATAGGGAACATCCTGGTGATGTCAGCATTATAGTGCCCGTGGCAGGCACCTGAATCAACAATGACAAGGCCCCTGGGTATCCTTGCCTGGCCCGGGATGTGGTGGACAAAGGCAGAGTTCCTTCCCCCTGCCACCAGCGGGTCAAAAGCAGGGGTCTTTCCAAGAAGCCGCATCTTATGGATAATCTCGGTCTCGACCTGGAACTCGCTCTTCCCCCCAACCCTGAGGGAACCCACAACCTTCAGGGTTGCCCTGGCCGCCTCCCTCATCTGACCTATCTCATACCTGTCCTTGACCATCCTCTGGGACTTGATACCCCCTGAAAACGGCTTCCAGGAACCCGTCCTTATCTTCCTGAAAAGGGACACGCTGAGGTTCCCTTCATCATACCCGAGCCTCCCAGCACCCCTGAGCTCCCTCCTCAGGGATTTCAGGCCCTCCATAACCCTGACACCGGGCCCCTCAAGCTCATTATCAAGCCCTGACACAAACAGGGTCCTGGACATCCGGGTCACCAGGAGGAATCCCAGGTCTCCCCTGGAGAGGGCCTTCCCTGTGTAATAATAGATGTCATTGAGGCTGCTTACCAGGGCCCCGTCCAGGCCCCTCCCCGCAAGGGCCTGCCTGAGGCCTGCCAGTCTCCTCCCATAGTCAGGTTTCTTCATGGTTAATATTTACCGTTCCCCAAATAAAAGACATGCAGGACCTGAACAGGCTTGACCATTTATATTCAATGAGGGAGAAGAATAATCATGAAGACCATCCAGCTTCAAGATGTCCTGGAGAATGATAGGACGAGGCGCGAGGTCGTGGTTTCGATGCTTGAGGGTAGGGTCTTCCTCTACCCCACTGACACAGTCTACGGCCTGGGCTGCGACGCATCCAACCCTGTCGCTGTCAAGAGGATAAGGACAATCAAGACCACCAGCCACCCATTCTCTGTCATAGCCCCATCCAAGGAATGGATAAGGGAGAAACTCAGGGTGACGCGGCCCGGATACCTCAGAAGGCTTCCAGGGCCCTACACACTTATATTCAGGATGAAGGAAAAGGCAGTGTGCGAGCAGGTCTCTGTGCGCACCCTGGGGATAAGGATTCCAAGGCATCCCTTTACAGGGGTTGTCCAGGAGGCGGGAATCCCCTTTGTCACAACCTCGGCAAACATGTCCGGCGAGGTCCCTGTCTGGAGCACCCAAGGCGTGCCCTCAGGCATAGAGCGCAATGTCGAGATAGCCATTCATGACGACATCCTCAACAGACCGCTCTCCAGTGTAATCGATTTAACAGGGAAGAAACCCAGAATTCTCAGATAACTGTTTCTGAAAGCGCCGGGGACAGGACTTCCCCGCTTACAGACGCTTCCGCAGGTCGCAAGCGGGGGAGCAACATGCAAATTCTGCATATTAGCAGAAAAATAAGCGCCGGGGACAGGACTTACCAAACCTCTTTCGTGGAAGCTGCCCCGAGAGTACTTTCCCGTCCGACCCCCCTTGCGACAGGACGGGTCGGCATGTACTCGAGTGGGCAGCTCCTTTTGGCTTAAACCTTTTTTGAAAAGGGTTTATTTGAACCTGCAAGTCCTTTCGGACACCAGCTCTCGAGGCTGGCGCGTTCTCCGGGCACGGACCTTCAATCAGGCGGCTTCACCGCCTGCATGTACTCTTGGGTCGCTGTGCTAGCCGTTCCGCCACCCCGGCATTTCCTGTAACATCTGGCTACTGTTATATTGGTTGAGCCAGCATGTGCTCTTGCACAATCTGACCACGGATATATCAGCTCGGTCAGCATGTACCGATTGTTTTTAAGTTGATGGGGCAATTTAAAAGCATGCCCCATATTAGGGTGACCCTCAGGGGAAGAAACAAACCAACAACAAAGACCTTCAAGGCCAGGGCCTCCACCATCGAGGGGATAATCACTGAAATGAACATGAACCCACAGGAAGTCCTTGTAAAGCTCAACAGCGAGTTCGTGCCGGACACCGAGAGGGTCAGGAAGGGAGACAGGCTCGAGCTCCTGGAGATAACATCAAGGGGTTAGCATGAACAGGGAAAGCCCCGTTAAGTGCAGGTGTGGCCGCAGGGCTGTCTACTTCAGGAAGTATGAGGGAACCTCCCTCTGCAGGGAGTGCTTCATCCGCTCCATAGAGAGCAGGGTCAAGAGGACCGTGAGGAAACACAACATGGTCAGGAAGGGTGACGTCGTCGCCCTGGCCATGTCAGGCGGCAAGGACTCCACCAATGCTGCATACCTGATCCACAAGGTCTTTGGCAAGTGGCCTGACGTGAAGTTGCTGGCCATAACCATCGACGAGGGAGTGAGGCCCTACAGGACCGAGAACATCAGGAGGGCCAGGGCCTTTGCCAAAAAGCTGGGAATCCCCCACCATGTCTTCTCCTTCAGGGAGGAGTTCGGAAAGACAACCGACCAGATAGCCAAAAGAATCAAGTTCTTTGGAAGTAAGCCCGGCCAGCCCATACAGGAGGTATGCACCTACTGCGGCGTTGGCCGCCGATACCTTCTCAACAAGAAGGCCAGGGAGCTCGGGGCCACCAGGATATGCCTGGGGCACAACCTCGATGACGAGGTCCAGGCAGCCATGCTCAACTACATCCGCGGGGATTTGGCCAGGGCAGGCCGCATGGAGGCCGTGACAGCTTGGTCCACCCAGAAGAGGCGTGGCCGGCTCTTCATCCCCAGGATAAAACCCCTCAGGGTGATACCTGAGCGGGAGTCAGCCCTTTATGCCTACCTCAGGGGTTTTGACATACTCGAAGGCCACTGCCCCCATGCGGGGGGAATCCGCTTCGAGGCCAGGGGTTTCATAAACAGGCTCGAGCTGAATCACCCGGGGATAAAGTTCAACATTCTGGAGACCTTTGACAAACTCAATCCCTGCATCAAGAGGGTTGCCGAGAAGCAGTACGCACAGAAGGCCTCGGGCGGGAGGATTTTGATGTGCAGGAAATGCGGCGAGCCCTCCTCCAGGGAGCTCTGCAAGGCCTGCGAACTGTGGAGGTAAAGAATGGATAAGGGGCCCCTTATCCAACTATCGCAGAAGTCCTCTTCCCCACATTTCATAGAGTTCTATACCCAGGTCATAGGCCTCTCCCCAGTTCTCTTCGTGCATGTCTCTTATCAGTTTTTCGTGTCCTGCCCTGTAGAGAGGACTGCATCCCGGGCAAGGCACAGGAAGATACTCTGCATAATACGTTGCATAGTATTCCCTCACAGAAGGCCTTTCCCCCATTATATCACCTCCTTATTCCTTTAAGAGCATGAACAACATCGTGGCAAGACCCATCCATATGGGAGCGGATGTCGGCAGTATGGTAGTTATTGGTATTTCTGCCGAGTTCATGAAGCTTGCAATAAATACCGTTATCAGTGATGATGTAGTGAGGCCGATTACAAGGGCACTGAATCCCCTTCTCTCGTGCGGTGGCATGTTCTCACCTCCTGTTTCTAGTTTCCTATGAAATTATTAAACACGAAGGTATTTAAATGTTTCTGTTATTCTAGAAAAGAAGAAAGTAAACATTTTAATATAAAAACCGAAAATTAAGCATGCCGCTATTCGAGGATATCGTGCATAAGGCACTTGCCAGCGAAATCAGGCGCAGCATACTGCTCAGCATCGGCGAGAAGGAAAAGTATCTGACAGAGATTGCGCAGGAGCTTGACAAGAAACCCCAGACCATTGACTTCCACCTGACACTCCTGGCCGAGATAGGCCTGGTTGAAGGTAAGTTGATGGGGGGCAAGAAGTATTACTTCCTCAAGAACAGGGAGATCCTCAGGTTCCTCAGGGAAAGGAAGCCGCTCCCGTTGGGGATGCACCCGAAACCCCCGCATGAGATAGTCATGGATGCCTGGAAGGACCTGAGCGAAAGAATGGACAGGATAGAAGAGAAGATTGACAGGCTCCTAAAGAAAAGCTAGGCCTACCTGACTTCCTTTATCAGGATGTGCCTCTCGAACGTCCAGTACACGACTTCCGTTCCCTCTGAGCCCGGGGTGAGCCTTGATTTGAACTCCTCGGGTATGCTCGTCTCAAAGGTATCGTAGCTCTCGAGGTCCATGAGCTGGACGATGCTCCCTGATATGGAGATGACCTGGGCCTTCCTCTTGTCTATTATGGGCATGTCCACCGGGGCGTCAGCGGGCTTCATGACAGCCCTCTTCTTGCCATCAAAGAGGCCCACGGCCTCGAGCCTGACCTTGGCTGCCCCGTGCTTTCCGGGCTTGGACTTGGTCATGGAGCTGACCTTGCAGGCCTCGCCGTCCACTACAATGTAAGAACCAGGCTTCGCGTTCCTCATGGTGCTCGTCGTGGTTGCCATTACAAGATAATAGGAACCCCGACATTTAAATGCTGTCAGTCCACAATGACCGTCTCCGGCCTCTCGAGGTTGCAGAAGCTGCTCGCGAAATTATAGGCCCCTGCATTGAGAAAGACCAGCCTGTCGCCGACCCTCGGATTCTTGAGCTTGACGTCATACCTGAAGATGTCCATGGAGCAGGGGGTGCACCCCTTGATGACATAGGACTCTCCCTCTCCCTCGCCATCCACCAGGAGCTTGTGGGGAACGATTATGGTGTCCATGGAGGAATTGTAGACAGAGCAGTTCACTGTTATGTTCCTGCTGTCTACAGACGTGATGAACGTCTCGAGCCTGACGCCCGGGGCAGAGAGCGGCCTTCCGGGCTCAATCATCATCTCTATACCCTTGGACTCGATCCATTCCCTTACCTCAGATATCTTTTTCAAAATGTAATCAAGGTTGCTGTCATTCGTGTTCCTGTACGCTACAGGGATTCCCCCGCCTATATTAACCACATCGATTGCCTCCAGGGTCTCCCCTGAGAGCATCTCCTCCAGCATGTACCTGAGCGACCAGTTCCCCGTGTTCTGGCTCTTTCTGTGGAAGTGTATTCCCAGCTTTTTGATACCTTCATTCCTTCTCAATTCGGGTATGAGTCTGTTTATGGCCCCCGCGTTCATTCCGAACAGGAAATACCTCCCCTTGTAGACAGTGGTCTCCTGGAACCTCATCCTGAGGAGCAGGTTCACCCTTGCGCCGGCCCCCGCTATGGCCTTGAGGAACATGTCCAGGTCAGGCTCGCTGTCAATCACAAAGTTCTCTATGCCCCTCTCGAGAAGCCCGGAGAAGCCCTCCGTGTCAAGGGCCTCTGCCAGGAACCACACCCTTTTATAGTCCTTCACCCACTCGAGGCCCTCGGGCGTGTGGATGCTGAAGAAGCAGTCTGTCTCCTCCTCCAGGACCCTCCCGACCTCCGGGTTGGTCTTGATGCTGTATGATATCCTGGGGCAGATTCCCTTCAGAAATTCATACCTCTCCAGGACCCCGGACCTGCTCAGGACGAATCTTGCCTTATCCATCTATAAGTCCCTCCCCCTTCATGACATCCATGGCCCGCGCCATGGCCAGCGGGAATGTGATGCTGACATCACCTGTAACACTCACCTCATTGGCATCGACCTTGACCTTCCCCCAAGTCTTGCCCTCGCTCGGGGTGGCCCCTCCCATGCTGCCCGAGTATGAGCGGGATGTCGTCATGTATACAGCATAGTCGCACCCCCCATTGAGCAGTATCCCGAATATTGCGTGGTGCTTGGAGACCCCACCCCCCAGGGCTATCACCCCCTTCTTGTCATCAAAGCTGCTGCTGGCAAGCAGGCTCGAGAAGTCCCTGACGACATCCACCATGAAATCGGGATGCTCCTGCTGGAACATATGCAGGTGGAAGCCCAGGGAGCCGTCTGTTATGGCAGGACAGAAAACAGGCACGTCCTTCCTGGCTGCCTGGCAGAGTATCGAATCCTCGTCATCCAGCATGAGGCCAATCTCGCGGAGCAGCTCTGATACAGAGAGCCTCTTCTTCTTTTCATATATCTTCCTAAGCCTTGGCTGGATATAGTCCTCGAACCTTGCATAGCTCTCATTGGTTATCATGAGATTGCCTATCCTGTTCATACCCTTCTCATGGAGGCCAACATCATCCGACCTGTAGCTGCCTATCAGGAAGTCCTCCCCCATGGCCTTCATCATGTCCTCCTCGATTCCACCCGTTGTCGTGACCACGACATCCGCCAGGCCCAGCCTTATGATTTGTGCAAACAGGCCCCTCAGCCCCGAGGTCACCATGTTGGAGGTGAAGCTCAGGTATATCCTTGCCCTGTTCCTCTTCATGTCAGCTATTATGTCAGCGGCCCTGCTGAGCAGGACTCCCTGGAAGCCCACGCTTCCGAGCCTCTCAACAAGCTCTGACGCAGGCATTCCCTCCCTCCATTTTATGTCCTTAACCCTTCTCATACTCACCACCTTCTCGGTCCTTGCCAGCCCCTAGGCCCAGCAGCATCTCCCTGAACACCCTGGCCGCGAGATTTGCAGTCTGCGTCCCGACCCTCTGGCTGGCGCACTCCACAATGTCCATTCCCACGAGGCCCATCCCAGAGACCCTCCTCACAATCCTGAAGAGTTCCTCGGGGTTCATGCCCCCGGGCTCCGGCGTCCCTACCTCCGGGGCATGGCTCGGGTCGAGCACATCCATGTCCACGCTCAGGTAGACCGGCCCCTCAACACCCTCAAGGCTCTCCCTGACCCTGCTTATCAGCGGCTCCTCCTCCTTGTTCCAGGACCTGACCCCCATCTGGACCAGCCTGACCATTTTGTTACTTACAGCATGATGCGCCCACGTTATGTGAGAATATGGGTTGCCCATCCACTCTGGCATGAGGTCCCTGTGCGCATCCACCTGGACCACGGTAAGACCTTTATGGAACCCCGCAAGACCCTCGACCACGGGAAGGGTTATCAGGTGCTCCCCCCCAAGGAAGACAGGCAGGACCCCGGGACTGGCCTCCATGATGTGTTTTACAGTATCCGCTATGGCCCTTCCGGTAAGGTCCCAGCTCCCCGGAACAACCTCCACATCCCCGAGGTCCGTGAGCTTCACTTCCCTGAACGGGTTCTTCCCTGTCCCGGGGTCGAACCCCGGAAGCTCCCTTATGGCCCCCCTTATGAACAACGGCCCGAACCTCACAGGCATGCCTGTCTCTGTCCCGTCCCAGGGTATGCCCACCAGGCAGACCCGGGCTTCCTCAAGCGGATGCTCATAGCAGAAGGTCTTTCTCAGATACAGCATGGCCTAACACCTCTAATAAGCGTTCAGAACTGTTTTTATATGGGAAGCTGTCTCTTGGTTATGAACTCAACGTCCTCCCTGAGAACGGTCTTCCTTCCCGCGTGCCTGGCAAGCTCGGCAATCTCCCCGGCCCGCTCCTGGGCATCGTTAAGAATATAGCTCCTGATTATCTTCATGGCCTCCCTGGATATCCTCTTCCTGGAGGCCTCCTTGGCAATCCTCTCAAGCGGGGCTGCGGGAAACTCCTTGCTCCTCATGCTAGAGAATTGGTCAGGGTTTATTTAAATAGGAATTCCACTGGCCTTTGACCAGTGGTTTCATAAGGTAATCTTATATCGGGGAATAACCCTCAATTACAATATCTTAACCAACCGATAACATCCCACCGGTTCTTGTGCATCAGCACAAGAGATGCGGCACATCTGCTCTGACGCAAAGCGTCAGGCAGTGCCTGCCGAAGGCAGAGCACTCTCGCGGCAAAGCCGCAAGACAGTGAGCGGTGGTAATTGAGATAACACGGCCTCACGGAAACCAGCTACATGACTTAATATTATATTGAAAACAAAAAACATCTGTTTTCAAACAGATGATGGATGCATAGTTTGTTTTCAATAGCTGTTGCCGAACCAATAAAACCCCTGACTTCAGTCAGGGGTTGCAGAGAGGCAACATTATAAGACAGGAAACATAAATAGAATTCATGCACCTTGTGATTACCCTGGCAATCTGTGTACTGGTCTCCTATCTCTTCACCGCACTAGCCAAGAGATTGAGGATATCTTCTGTAGTCGGTCTTATTATCGCAGGGATTGTGATAGGCTCCTCTGCGTTAAGAGACCTGGTCCTTGAGCCCAACACAGGGTTTGTCATGGGCCTGGGCGATGCTGGCCTTATATCCCTGATGTTCCTGGCGGGAATGGAAATCTCATGGAGGAAGTTCTGCAAGGAAGAGAGGGATGCTGCGATTGTCTCTGTCTCCGCAGCCATGACACCGTTCCTGATGGGCCTTGTCGCCTTCCTGGCCCTGGGGTTTCCCCTGCTGGTCTCCCTGACCATCGGGATATGCATGAGCATAACAGCCGAGGCCACCACAGCCGAGGTGCTGCTGGAGCTGAAGAAGATTAAGACAAGGCTCGGTTCCCTGATGATGGGCTCAGGTATTATTGATGACATAATAGGGATGGGCTTGTTCGTTCTTGTTGGCTACTGTTTCACAGAGTCCTTTATGACAAGGGAGCTCATATTGCTTGTCGGTGCCATCCTGGCATTCTTCTCAGGCATAGCCGCGCACAAATTCATAGGAAGGGAGAAGCATGTGATACCCCATTTAGAGAGATTCCTGTTGCTCTTTGCCATCCCCTTTTTCTTCATTGCCATGGGAATTCATTTCAGTCTAGAATCCCTGAGTTTGAGTCTTTTGCCGTTATCTGTAATTATCGTGATCGCAATAGTTGGGAAGATATTTGGCGTTCTGCTTACCAAGCCCCTCACCGGATTAGGCCTGAAGCAGCTCTATCTGGTTGGCTGGGGAATGAATTCCAGGGGAGCAGTAGGATTGGCCATCGCTTTCGTTGCATTTAAGGTCGGCCTCCTGAACATCAGCATCTACTCCGCTCTGATTGTTATGATATTATTCACTACAATAACCTTTCCTTTCTTCATCAGGAGAATTACCAAGAACAATCCAGGTATAATGGAATAATACCCTGCTATGTGGGCCCGCGCCCGACTTTATCTCTTGCCCACCCTGGCCTTCCCGGATTTTTTCGCAGGGACCTTCCTGCTCGCTGTCTTCTTAACCACTGGTTCTTTCTGGACAGGCTCTGCAGAAGCCTTCTTGTTTACAGCCTTCTTAACTACTACCTTCTTAGCAGTCCCCTTCCCGGCAGCCTTCACCGTCTTGCCCTTCAGGATATTGACCCTCACCATGTCAAAGAGCCTGGATATTTCGGGCTTCTTTCCCCGGGACTCTGCATACCCCTCTATATGGGTTCCCCTTATCCTCTCCTCAGGGGGAAGTACGTCAGGGGAATGCGGTATCTCAAGCCCCGCATCCAGGGCGCCCTTCAGCGCCCCGTATATCCTGGAACCCCTGGTCGATGATTGGAGGCCTGTGTCCAGTACAGCTGACTTGACTCCGGCCTTCCTGGCCATCACTCCGCAGAGCAGCCCGGTGAGGTATGCCCCGGGAATGTTCCCCTTGGGGCCCCTCCACCCGAACCTGTCAAGCTGCCTCGAGGTCACTGTCACGATGGATTTGTCCCCCTCGGGAGAATGCTCCATGAGCTGGCAGGATATGCTGTTCAGGCTTCTCCTGACAACAAGCCTGGGTCTCCCTGACTTGAGCAGCCCGAGCCTGTGCCTGTAGTCTGTCCGGCCCTGCCTCCTCCTCCTGTGGCCAATCACCCTGACCTTTCCCCGAGTCATAAGAATCACTTACCTTTTCTAGGTTTTGTCTTGGCCTTCTTGGCCGCTGGTTTCTTGCCCACCGTCTTCTTGGGCTTTGCTGTCTTCCCGGCCCTCTTGGCCACCGCCTTCTCTGGAGGGGCCTCCCTTTCAGGCTTCCCTGACAGAATCCCCTTCACTACACTCTTGACAGCCCGGGCCTTCCCAGGAGCCCCTTTCCTGGCCTTCTTGAGCATGTCGTGCTCCCTGAGATAGTAGAGAAGGTGCTTCCTGTTCCTGAAGAATCCCCCCTTGACCCTTCTATAGAGAACCTCATAATCCTGCCTTTCTATCTGGCCGTTCTCCCTGAGCTCGGCCAGGAGCCTTCTCAGGGGCCTTACCTTCTCTATCCATTTGGTCTTGTCATTCTTCCTGGCCCCCTTTGTCCCCTTTCTCCTTCCGGGCCCGCGCATCCTGCCCTTCCCCTTCTGCTCGAGCTTTTTCTTGGAAGCAAACTTGCTCGTCCCCTTCTTCTGGACTCTCCATATCAGCCCCTTCTGGATGAGCCCCCTTATGTCCTCCCTGGTCAGGGCCTCCTCCACCTCCTCGCTTGGCTTTATCCTGACCCTGGAGACCCCACACTTCATGATTCTTGCGGCAATCCTCTTCTGGGAACCCATGTCCATATCACTCGCCTCCAAAGTCCTTCAGGGTGTACTTAAAATCAGAGTCCTTCTTGAGATCCCCGCGCTTCTTGAGCAGCTCCCTGGCCATGAGCCAGAACATGAGGGCAAGGCTCTTCCTGCCGTTGTTGTTTGTAGGTATGCAGAGGTCTATGTCCTCGGATATATTGAAGGTGTCGCACAGCGCCACAATGGGTACCCTCCTCTTCCTTGCCTCCCTTATGGCCTGGTCATCTATGAGTGGGTCCACCACGAACACAACGCCCGGCTCATAGAACCCCCTATAGGACGGATTGGTCAGGGTCCCTGGGGAGAACCTCCCTGCTATGGCCTTGGCATCCACGGCCTCTGCAAATGCCTTTATGGCAGGGGCTGCGTTCTCCTTTCTTGAGACCACCAGAATCTTCTTGAACCTGGAGAGGAATTCGACGGCTGTCCTTATCCTCTCATCCACCTTCTGCAGGTTGAACACAGCCAGGCCGTCGTCCCTTATCTTGTAGACGAACTGCCTCATATATGGCGTGCAGGACTTCATGCCTATGTGCATCCCCGCAGTCAGGTATTCGGTCTTCTTAACCAGCATCTCCTCTGCCATTTTCTCCCCTAGCCGATTTTAACAGTTAATAGATTAAAGTGATAGGTATTTAAATATACTGCAAGAAACCAGCCGCAGCCTACCGTTGCGAACCCGGGTGTTTTATCTTCTCAGGAAGCTTCTTCATAAATTTAGGATTCACCAGTTCTGTATCAAACTCAAGAATGAATTTATCTGAAGGTTTTTCTTTTTCTTGGTCATAAATTCTGTCAACCAATATAGCTGGTTCTGAAAGCAGAGGCATATCCTTGCCCTGGCAGGAGTCCCCACGAATTGCAAATAAGGTGCTTTTACAAAGCGGGTATTCTCTGCTGCTGAATCTTGAAGATCTTTTACAGAATCTGGTACGGCCATCAAAACCAGCTAGGTATGCAGTCGCCTGCAGGACATCAAACTGGTCTGTTCCTTTAATCTCTAATATTTCTGTCTGATATTTTGACATGAATAGCATATTGGTGCAAATCTTATAAACCTATCAGGGCAGCCCTGCCATCCTTGTTTTGGGTATCTCCTCCCAGAGCTCCAGGAGCCTGTTCAGCTTGGGCACGTCCAGGCCAGACACTCCGGCCTTTATGAGAGGGGCCTCCCAGGCTATTGCGAGGTCAGCCAGCCAGTCGTCATCGGTCTCACCTGAGCGGTGCGACGGGATGACCTCAAGGCCAGCCTTCCTGGCCATGTTCACGACCTTCCTGGCCCTGCTCAGGGTTCCTGTCTGGTTCGGCTTGACCAGTATGCCATTGGTTGACTTGTGCTTGATTCCCTGGCCAAGCCTCACACTGTCGGTGCAGTAGAGGTCATCACCCACAATGAGGCATTTCCCCCCGAGGGAGTGCGTGAGGACGGTGTGCTGCCTGAAGTCGTCCTCATGGAGCGGGTCCTCTAGGTAATAGAGCTTGTAGGCCTTTACCAGCTCCTCTATGTACTCGAGGTGCTTCCCGGGCTTGAACTCCTTCCCGGCCCTCCCGTACCTGTAGACCCTGCCGTTCCAGAGCTCTGACGCAGCGAAGTCCACCCCAGTCTTCATGTCCCAGTCCTTGGCATAATCCGAGAGCAGCTCAAGGGTCTTCTCATTATCAAGCCTGGCCATCCAGGCATTCTCGATGTTCCTTCCAGAGAGGAGCCTCTTCTCCCGCAGCCCCTCGGCGATGCTGAGCCAGGCCGCTGTGAGGCTCTCGACTGCCTCATACGGGTTCCTGGCCCTGTGGGGTATGAGCAGGAACTCCTGCCAGTCCGCCCCACCTCCATGCGCCCCGCCGCCAATCACATTGCCCACTGGTATGGGAAAGGCCGCTGAGAGCCCCGGGCCCTCAAGCTTCCAGAGCTCACCCTTCCTTGCGGCCCTTGCCACTGCCAGGGAGACTGCCAGGGCGAGGTTCTCTCCCATGTTGCTGAAGTCCTTGGTCCCGTCCAGCTCCTCCAGGGTCCTGTCTATGGATTCCCAGTTGCTCTCGTCGCGCCCCATGAAATGGGGCCTCACCTTGGAGAAGAACTTAAGGACCCTGGAGACAGGGAGCTCTGTTGCCTCATGCCTCCCCCTGGATGTCCCTGACGGTACAGATGCAGAGTATGATCCGGAATCAGTGAAGACCTTTACCTTGACAGAGGGCGTTCCCTTGGAGGTAAAAACAGGGTACATCCTGAGGTTGCGAATCATGTAGAATTATTGGGAGGCTTCTTAAAAAACCCCTCCCACTATAAGGCGGGATTAATCACCTTCCCTTTTCGCCTGTTCCTTTATCTTTATGGGTATGAGCCCGGCCTTCCACTCAAGCTCTGCTATCTCAAGGGGCTTGGTGACCCCCCCGGGCACGCTCACCAGAACAGGGGAGCCCTGGGATATCTGAAGCGCCCTGGCCGAGACTATCCTTGTCTTCTCATATCTGGTCTTGTACTTCTTATCGTTTGCCATTTGGACACCTAAAACCTTAGTGGTGGATGCTATTTAAATAGCTATCCTATGTACCTGAGCTGCTCCTTGCCCTCCACAGGGGCCTTCTCTTCCTTGGATATCTGCATCAGGGCCTTCTTCTGGAGGCTCTCGATCTTCTTCATAAACTTCTCCATCTCACTTACCCGCTGCTCAAGCTTGCTCATATCTATCTTTATTTTCAGAATCTCGGTGAGGCTGTCCAGGACAGCCTCGGCTGCCTTGGGGTCTGTTACTATGGGGAACCCTGACGTCTCACCCAGTATGCACACACCCTTCATGCCGCGCTCCTTACCAAGCCCGAGGAAGAGTCCTGAGGCGCCCACTATGTAGCCGACCTTCTCTCCTGCTGAGAAGTTTATGCCGTATTTTCTGAACCTCTTCACGAGGTCCTTGTCCGAGACAGCGCCGTATATCTTGGGTTTGTCCTCGATTTCCCCGGTGGCCAGACCGCCCACTGTGAACATCTCCTTTACTCCGAACTTCTCCACAAAGTCCAGGATCTTCTCGATTATCTCATAGTGCCCGTGAGTGGAGAGGCTCTGGCAGTCCCCCACCAGGAGAATCAGATCCCTCTGGCCGGCCTTCTTGGCCTTCCAGTAGTAGAAGTCGTTCTTCAGAAGGTGAACCTGGTAGTTCTCGTGAAGCATGACAAAGGGAAAGAAGTGCTCTGAATAGAGCTTGGCGAACCTCTTGGCCCCCAGCTCCTCTATAAGATAGCCCACAGCCACCCTGCCAATATTCCCAACACCAGGCAGGCCCTCGATAAGGATGGGGTTCTTGAGCTTGGGCCTCTCAAACACCTTTATCACAGTCATAAAAATCCCCTGCTTACGTTAATTATTTGCCCCGGGGCTTATATATCTATCACGCTCGGCAATATATTTAAATAAAACTACAACTAACATAACCGAATCACTTGCCTGCTTTCCTCGGTTATATTGAGGCAGGAAGAAAGCACGTGCTCCCGTCGTCTAGCCCGGTCAAGGATATTGGCCTCTCGACCAGACTTTTTCAAGAAAAGTCTGGAGTCAAAAGGAGTTACCTGCTCACTGATGTTCGGGGCAACTTCCAAGGGGAAAGCCAAAGACGCGGGTTCAAATGAACCCTTTTGGACAGGTAAACGTCCAAAAGCGTTTGCGGAAAGAACGCTGCCGCGAAAACGGTTGGTTCAGGAAATCCCGCCGGGAGCATCCGGTGATTGACAGCCGAAGGCTGTCTCTTGCCATTTGGGCCGGTGGCCTAGTTGGTTAGTTTCCCTGCCGCATGGCAGGGCTGACCCAGAAAGGGCACCCGACTGATAATCGGGAGATCGAGAGTTCGAAACACGGAAAGAACGCCTCCGCGGAAATCTCTCCCGGCCCATTTTTATTTCTTGATATACGAATATTGGTTATGGGCCGGTAGATCAACGGCAGATCACTGCCTTCGCAAGGCAGAGGCTCCGGGTTCAACCAGCTTTTTTAAGAAAAAACTGGAGCAAAAAGGAGTGCCCCTCCGAAACTCCGGGGCACTTCCTAGGGAGTCCCGGCCGGTCCATAACCAATCTCAAACGGTTAGTTGTTGAGCTCATTATCACCAGTCAAAGACTGGTGGTATGCAGAACTCTTGCTTAATTGGTTTGAGAGATATTCCCACCAGTAACATGGGCCTGTTATATGTTTAT